>CAZBUD010000020.1:0-59684 GCA_964495015.1 uncultured Enterobacteriaceae bacterium
TTTCGCAAATTCTTGAAGGGCTCGCAACGTTACCGAACGACTCACAATTTATGATATGTCACCATCTACGGGACACCCAACTCCACGCGATGGCACGACGCGGTATCGGTACTATTTCTGGGAACGGATCAAGTGTTTTTCGCCAGTCGCCTTTCTGCCGAAAGCGGCAATCGCATCAGGCTCTAAGACCTCACTGAAAGAGACTTCATTTGTATACACGCTTGCGAATATCGCGGTGATCTCGGCAGCAACTTTTTCACGCAGTTTCGGTGTCGCTTGAGGGCAGATCTTCGCCATGAACGCGGGCATCAGCCATTCTCCGATCCCCCAGACCGGGCCAAAATCTCGATTGATTTGCGTGGGCGCGCGGTCCAGACCAGTACAGATGTAACCGTGCTGGTTGGTCATCGTGCCAACCAGCACGGTCGGATCGGCAATCTGTAGCAGGCCGCTCAGAACCCGAGCGAGATCGGCAGGAACGATCATCGCCGCCCAACCGCCACCCTGCGAGTGCTGCGTCGATCGCACCGGGATATCATTGCTCATACAACACTTCCTCTGGATGAGCTGCCTTGGTCTGCCATGTGGTGATCCTCCTTGATGAAGTACGTGTGGTACGCTCCCTCTGATTACAGCCAAAAAAGGGGCGTAAGACAAATGAGGATAGGGTCAAATTATCGATGGACTTGTCAGGCAGCGGATCCCACCTGGGATCATCGACGGTTTCAAGAGCCCGCGTTTACGACCTAGCGAAACGTGATATTCACACCCGCCCCCAGCAATTGACACAACTTGTGGTTCCGGCAATGGTACAGACGGGTGGCGTTCAATGAGGAACCCAGCCTGTTTGTTTAGAGGAAAGGGCGCGTATGGAACGATTGACTCCTGAAGAATGCCGAGGTTTCTTACGCAGTCCGGTGCGGACCGGCAAGCTGGCCACCGTGCGGAAAGATGGCCGGCCCCTTATCGTGCCTGTGTGGTATGACCTTGAGGAGGAGACTCTGGTCTTTATGACTGGGCGGGACTCGATCAAGGCAAAGAATATGCGCCGCGATCCCCGTGTCAGTATATGTGTAGATGATGAGGTGACACCGTTCACGTATGTCGAACTCGCAGGCACAGTTGTCCTGTCCAACGATGCACACCAAATGCGCTATTGGGCAACGCGGATTGGAGGGCGCTATATGGGGCAGGAGTTAGCCGAGACCTACGGGAAGATAAACAGCGGTGCAGGAGAACTGATCGTGCACGTCACGCCGACGCACCTGCATGGCTATAAAGATCTGACAGGTCGGTACCCGCAGCCGGCGCAGCTGCAAGCGAGGGCGGTCGTGTGACTCACTCACGGACATTGCGACTCGGCGCGTTCATGCGGCCAGTCAGTCTCCATACTGCGGCCTGGCGCTATCCTGGCGCGTGGCCGGATGCGATTTCAATTTCCAACATCTGAAATACTTTGCCCAGACGCTTGAGCGCGGCCGGTTCGACACGTTCTTCATGGCGGATCATCTGGCCGTGCTCAACATGCCCATGGAGGGCCTCAAGCGCAGTGCGACCGCCACATCCTTTGATCCTCTCACGTTGCTGCCCGCCCTCGCCGCCGTAACGGAACATCTGGGGCTCATCGCCACCGCCTCCACGACCTATAACGAGCCATATCATCTCGCACGGAAGTTTGCCACGCTGGATCACATCAGTGGCGGGCGTGCGGGCTGGAACGTGGTGACCTCGGGCAACCCCGATGAGGCCATGAATTTCGGTCGCGAGGAACATGTCGAGCATGCCACCCGATACCGCAAGGCGCGGGAATTCTTTCACGTCGTGACGGGCCTGTGGGACAGCTGGGCAGACGATGCGTTCATTCGCGATGTGGAGACGGGGGTCTATTTTGATCCAGACAAGCTCCACGTGTTAGACCACAAGGGAGAGTTCCTCAAAGTGCGCGGCCCACTCAACATCGGACGGCCTATTCAGGGCTGGCCGGTCATTGTCCAGGCTGGCGCCTCGGAGGCCGGTCGCCAACTCGCAGCGGAGACCGCCGAGGCCATCTTTGCGGCCGGCAACAACATCACCGCCGCGCGTTCCTTCTACGCGGATGTCAAAGGGCGCATGGAAAAGCTCGGTCGGTCGCGTGACCGTCTGAAGGTATTACCCGCTGCCTTTGTCATCGTGGGTGAGACCGCGAGCGAAGCCCTGGAGAAACGAGCGCGGCTCGACAGCCTCGTGCACTACGATAGCGCGATCGCCTCCCTGTCGATCGCGCTTGGCCACGATGCGTCGGGCTTCGACCCAGATGGCCCCCTGCCCGAGATTCCGGAAAGCAATGCGAGTAAGAGCTCACGGGAGCGGATCGTGGCGCTCGCGGGGCGGGAGCATCTGACCGTGCGGCAAGTGGCGCAGCGGGTCGGCGGCTATAGCGGGTTGGCGTTTGTTGGCACGCCGTCTATGATCGCCGATCACATGCAGGAGTGGCTGCTGACGGATGCCTGTGACGGCTTCAACATCACATTCCCCTATCTGCCGGCTGGGCTCGATGACTTCGTGGATCTCGTTGTTCCGGAACTACAGCGGCGCGAAATCTTTCGGCGCGAATATGAAGGACCGACTTTGCGCGAGAATCTCGGATTACCGCGTCCACCGAATCGTTTCTTCTGAGTCGGACGCATCAGCAATTCACCTGACGATATTGTTGCCTCACTGACCCACCTGTTGCCTGCCCTACACTGAGAAGTCTGGTGCGATGAAGAATGTCGTTCACACCAAGTTCCATCGCGGTCTCCGGCGGTTATAGTGGGCAGGATCGTCCGCGATAAACACGAAGGACAGGACAAGGATTTCAGTCAGACTAATGCGTGGAGCAGCGCCTTGGCATCCTTCAAGTCCGCCGTGTCTCGAATCTGTTGACCTTAACCTTTCGCCTTGCCATACTCCGTGCTATTCGCAGCCTGGCGGCCGACCATCCCTTAAACGGTATGCTCGTTTGAAGTAGATAATCGTCGGGTTATGAGAGGAGAACTAGGCTATGGGACCTGTGTGTTTGGTGATTGGTGCGGGTGCAGGTATCGGGGGACACGTTGGCAAACGCTTCGCTCTGGAAGGCTATCATGCATGCCTGTGCCGCCGTACTGATACAGATGGACTCGACACAATCGTGAAAGACATAGAGACGGCGGCCGGCTCAGCAACCGGCTTCATGCTGAATGCTATTGAGGAGAACAGCATCGAAGATCTTGTTACCAACATCGAATCTAACATTGGACCGATCGAAGTCGCAGTGTACAACCTCGGCGCGCAAATTGGCGATCGTGCACTGAAGGATACGAGTTACAAGGCATTTGAGCTGGGCTGGCGAATGGCTACTTTTGGCCTGTTTCGACTGGCTTCGGCCCTGTGTCCACGCATGGAAGAGCGCGGCCAGGGAACGCTCCTGGTCACCTCCGCGACAGCTGCCGTCCGGGGCAATGCGGGGCAACACTCTCACGCGGCGGCGATGGGGGCGCGACGCATGCTGTGCCAATCGCTCAACGCTGAGTTTGGGCCAAAGGGTATCCACGTTGCCCACATCCTCGTCGATGGCGCCGTGGATGCACCTGACACGCTCGGTAAGATGCTTGGCCCAGAGAAGTTCCAAGAACTGCGAGAGAGTAAAGGCTTGGCACGCGATGGACTTATCCTGCCGGCTGAGGTTGCGAACATCTTTTTCCATCTTGCTACGCAACATCGCTCAACCTGGACTCACGAAATCGATGTGCGCGCTTATTCTGATCGCCCCTGGTGGAATCATTAAATCGCAGGATTACAAGTGGACGGACTTATTCTTATGGCTCACCCACACGTAAGCCAGCCATCCCCGTGACAGTCAGCTCCGTGGCCGCAAAGCCACTGGGAACTGGCTCGGCATAGATATGCCGACCTTCCCGGATGTCCAGCCGACAGTACAGTTGACGGGTCAACTAGATCTTCAGATCTGTCCCAGGGAGAAAGATGGAGACACGAACGTCGCCGTTTTGATATTCCTGCTGCGGCGCATTTGAACTCAAGACAGCCTGCCCACCCGCTTTGTCGAGGAAGCGTTCGAGCGCGCCACGGGTGGCGCGGTGTTGGTTGAAATATTTCCTCACAACTATTCCCGCCGTGTCGACGATATAGGTTCCGGAGAACGGGATGCCGCAGAACACGTCGGCGTCGGGCTCCGTCGGATCGTTCAAGATGCTCCGGATGCCGAAGCGCGTAATGACCCCAAGATCGCTATCTCACAACAGATCGTAGGTAATACCGTACGTCCGGGCAAATTTCGCCAGTCCATCTCGGGGATCATAGCTCAGGGCGAAGACCTTCATCCCGGCGGTCTCAAAGTCGGGTAAGCGACGTTGCAACTCCACGATTTTCGTCAGGCAGAACTGTCACCACACAGCCGAGCGTTGAAAACTGGGCACGGCTTTGTGCCGGCCGGGGTGGCGTGGAAGTCGACCAGCTCGCCGTGTCGATTCGGGCGCTGGAACTCCGGCGTGCTGTCTCCCACAGCCGGACTGGTTGGGAAATCCGGATCCGGAATACGCCGAGCTGGATGCTCCACGGGCGCGGGACCAACAAGGCCAAACTCATCGTGGTGGCCTTCACTCGTCATATTCAGCTCCCCGTTTCTGCGCCCCATACGTGTCTGATGACGATTCCTACAAATTATATAACCGCTTGGCATTCTCGCTGAGGATTTGCTGTTGGGCGTACGCCGGGAGTTTGGCACACGACTCTTTCACCTCGTCAACAACGCCCGGAAACGTGCAATCAAAATGGGGATAGTCCGACCCCCAAATCACACGCTCTTCCAGCCCCCAGTCCACGATGCCACTCATACTCTTCTCGTCCGTTTCCATCCCGATATAGCATTGCTCACGAAAGTGCTCGCTGGGTTTCTTTTTGAGCCACGGCACGTAGTGGCCCATACTCTCAAAGTGACTGTCCATCCGTTCCAGCCAGTAGCCGAGCCAGCCTACGCCCGACTCCAGAAACGCCACTTTGAGTTTAGGAAATTTCGACAACACGCCTCCACAAATGATATCCATGCACGCGCCCTGCTGTTCCCACGGGTGACACACCATATGGAAAAAGAACGGGTCTTTATAACGCTCTTGGCCCAGGGTCGCCATCTTGGTGCCGAAGCTGCTATGGATGGCGACTGGAACGTTGAGTTCCTGGGCTTCCTGCCACAAAGGATCATAGGCCGGGTCGTTGAGGCGTCGACCATTAAACGGATTGGGCCGAACGAATACGGCCCGCATGCCCAAATCTTTGACCACCCGCCGCATCTCGGTGACCGCCTCATCGACACTCTGCAGAGGAAGCGGCGCTACGCCGTAAAAGCGATTGGGATAGGCTTTGCAGAAGTCGGCCAACCAATTGCTATAGGCCCGGCAGGCCGCCGCTGCAACTTGAGCGTCAGTGATATCGCCGTACAAGAGCCACAAGGTAGGATAGAAAAAGGCGACCTCTATACCTTCCAGATCCATGTCTTTGATGCGTTGGTGCGGATCATAACCGCCGAGGACGACTTCGTCCCAGGACATGGTGCGTGCTTTGTGGGCATCTGACAGCCCGCCCGGCGTGCAGGCAGCCGCGATGGCCATATTGCGATCACGCCGTAACTCTCCATTCACTTTGAGACAGTCGATGCCTTCGGCATCTTTAGCGATTTGAATCACCTGCGCACGAAAGGCCGGCTCAGTGTAGTCTTCCCATACACTCGGCGGCTCCAACAGATGACCATCGGAATCAATGATGCTGACCATGGCTTCCCCCTCTCGTGTTATGCGTCCCTGTTATGAGAGAAGTATGACGCAATTATTTCTGCATTACCTGGGCGAGTGATGAGGACGTCAGTATCGAACTGTCTAGGCGTTACCTGAGCCTATATTTACAATGACTAGTGTAAAATAGTCAATCCCCCAGAAAGGGATTGTCACGTTATTCGCAACCAACAACCCGAGATATTCGCCTATCACTGTTCTTTCACCCGCTTTAGCGGCCATCCCAGGCCGAGTCTTAAGAGGTTGCACCTGTACACCGCTCGGTGTAAAAGCAAGGGATGGTAATGGGGCGGCCCCGAAGTGGTTGAAAAGGACATTGTTACCGACCACGTGCTAGACCTGTTTTGGCGTAAAGGCTATGAGTTCGCGTCGTTCGCGGACCTAGAACGCGAGACTGGCGTTGTGCACAAGGGGCTGTTTAACACATTCGGCAGCAAACACAGCTTATTTCGTGAAGCCCTCACCCGCTATATGGTTCGCGCCATTGAGCTGATCCTCAAACCACTGGAAACGGAAGACGCCGGAGCATATCGGGTTGCTCGACCAGTACTCGTGCAAATACCCCTATTCTACCGATGGGAAAATCATGCCGTCCCCTACCCTGCATGTCGATATCCTCGACCCGTTCGCCACCTTAACGTTTGCCGCAGCCCAGACCACAACGCTGCGCATTGGAACGGGCATTTGCCTGGTGCCCAAGCGAAATCCGCTCACGACGGCGAAGGAGGACGCAACGCTCGATAAGCTCTTGGGTGGTCGGTTCGATTTCGGTGTAGCCAACGAGTGGCTGGAAGAAGAGTTTTGCAGTTTCCCGGGCGTTCGCTCGTATCCCAAGCCCACCCAAACGCCACACCCGTCGATTATTTCCGGCGGCGACCTTGCGCTTAAGCGCGTGGGCGAGGTGGGAGATGGGTGGTTTGGAATGAATGTCTCGGTCACCGACGCCAAGCCGAAAATCCACGAGATTAAAGACTATGCGAAAGCCGCTGTGCGTGATCCGGGCGCACACCAATTCTCGATCTCGCCCGGGATAGGCACCTCGGTTCCGCGTGATGATCTCAGGCGCTTCCAAGACGCTGGCGTGCATCAGATCATCATCGGGGCGTTCCCAGCCGATCTCCAGCCAGTGAAAGACGACATCGACAAACCTGCGGAAGAAATCGTCGCACCGGCTGCACCGCTGTAGCGCGTATGGTCAAGTGAGCGTAGCGCGTGCGACAGGTACGCGACCAGCCTACCTGTCGCGGTCTTCGAGCGTCTCGTCATCACGGGCGAATCACCGTCTGAGCGCCCGGGATGTCAGCCGGTCTTTTGAGAAAGGGAGCGTATGGCAGAACAGATTGGGAGTCCAACCAACCCGCTTCGGACCGCAATTTTTGGGGCAGGCCCATCAGGTTTCTACGCGGTGGCCGAGCTGCTGCGCCGAAAGGACTATACGGTCACGGTCGATCTCTTTGACCGGCTGCCAACACCGTATGGACTCGTGCGGGGTGGAGTAGCTCCAGACCATCAACGTATCAAAGCCGTGATACGGCAGTATGAAAAAACGGCAGGCCAAGCGGGGTTCCGATTTTTTGGCAACGTCAGCTTTGGCACTGACCTTTCCCTGAAAGAGGTGCTTGCCCATTATCACCAGGTCATGTTTAGCACGGGGGCAGAGTCCGATCGGCGTTTAGGCATCCCTGGGGAAGACCTGGCGGACAGCTTCCCCGCAACAATTTTTGTAGGCTGGTATAATGGCCATCCTGACTATAGAGACCTACGGTTCGATTTAAGCCACGTCGAGCGTGTCGCCGTTGTCGGCAACGGCAATGTGGCCATGGATGTAGCCAGGATATTGGCTCGCTCAGTCGAAGAGCTGGCCACGACAGACATCGCCAACTATGCCTTAGAGACGTTGGGGAGAAGTGCGGTCAAGGAAATTTACGTCCTAGGCCGGCGTGGACCAGCCCAGGCCGCATTTACGAATCCTGAGATTCGCGAGTTGGCAGAGATCCCAAACGTCAATCTGGTGGTCCACGAACCAGACCTTGCCTTGGATGACGTGAATCAAGAGTTTCTCTCTCAGGCGTCAGATACGAGTAAGCGGAATGTCAATATTTTGTCCGAGCAGATTGCTAAGGGAGCAGGCACGGCTGGGCGAAAAATTCGGATGCGCTTTTTTGTCTCCCCGGTCGAAATCCTCGGGACGGATAAGGTTGAGGGAGTACGCATTGAAAAAAACAAACTGGTTAAAGACGACCGAGGCAACCTCCGTGCGCGCGGGACGGGCGAATATGAAGACCTCCCGATCCAAATGATCTTTCGCTCGGTGGGCTATTTGGGGAATGCTTTGCCGGGACTCCCATTTGACGACCAGCGGGGCGTCATCCCAAATCAAAATAGTCACGTGCTGAATCTCGCCACCCAGACGGCTTTCAGGCGGGTATTTGTTTCCGGGTGGATCAAACGTGGTCCGTCAGGGGTGATCGGGACCAATAAGCCTGATTCCGTGGCCACCGTCGGGGCCATGTTCGAAGAGGTCAAGCAGGGCATTTTACCAGACACGCTCGACGTAGATACCAAGGCTATTCCCGCCCTATTAGCCAGCAAAGGCGTCCGCTACGTCACGTTTGATGACTGGAAACGGCTAGACGAGATTGAAGTCGCCGCGGGGAAAGCTATAGGCAAACCACGCGAGAAGATCAGCGTCGTGCAAGACATGATCACGGCCCTGGATGGGGCGATCTAAGCGCAGAGGCGTCTAGAGGGTTCGTTGTCCACTACGGGAGTGGCGACGGCCCTATCGCGCTGGGATGCTGCAGAAAATCGTGGATGGACTTGCTGGAGGTACTCAGGAAGCTGGGCAGTCAGCGCAAGACATCGCGATCAATTCCACCGTGCACACGCTGGTATAGTGCTGATCGCGATGCTGCTCGCCGTTCGGCTCGGAGCAGGAGTACATCAAGAAAAGTCTAGGCAATCGAGATAGCCGGCGCAACACGCGTCATTCTCTTTCCGATTGCGATTGACGGCGATTGTGACCGTGGAGTGCGGACGCTCGTAGATGCGTTTGCTCACTAAGATAAGGAGGAATGAACACTGTTAGAAGAAATCGGACGGCAATACAGGAGGAACTCATGAGTGCTGAGAACGAATAGACAGCAACGAGTTACTGCAATTGTTTAGAAGATGCTGACCTGGCAAAAAGCGTACAATATCTGTCCGAGGATGGGGACTATCAAAATGTGGGCATGTCATAGTCGACGGGGCATGCGGGTGTCCGTCAGATGTTAAACGAATGGGTTGACGCGGTGATACTGAAGAAAATGGATTCAGCTCCCCTCCATGGGTATGTTTGAATTTAATAGCGACGGGAAGATCTGCCGCTGGCACGATTACTTCGACCGCGCGGTTTTCGAATCGCTAATGGCAGAAATGAAGAAGGTACGCGGGGCGCTAGTGTGATTGAAGGCGCAGGACCGTTGTCAAAACCGCCGAGCGCTACATCGAGCTGTACAATCACGACATCAAGCGCTTCATGCCGGAACGCTACACCCCAGATTGCCAAGTGTACGACCCCAGAACATCTTAGCGCTGAGGTTCAAGTGGAATGGTCAGTACCAACCCCACGTGACTATTGGCCAAAGTGCGGTCGCATTGGGCGCTAACGGGGCCCCTGTGACCGGGACAGTGTTTGAGACACGATTTTGCAGTATCCTGCACCAGCCCGACGCTGCCGCCAACCCCGCAGTCTATAACGGCCAACAGCTGGGCAAGAAACCGTTCGACTGGAATCCTCGCCCGGTAGGATGTGACTAGCACACCGAGGAGGTGCCGTCACATCCCAAAAGGCCGTAACAATAGACCACGAGAAAATTAAAAATTGATTTGTTACACTGATCATTGTAAATTTCTACACCGTCAATTGCAAAAACGTGCAAATGGCATCTGGTGGTCTACCGTCATTTTGTCCAAGAAGGAGTATGTGTATGAGCGGTCAAGAAGCCGGGCTCAACAACGAGCTCAAACAACAAATCGCAGCATTTCAAAAAGAAATGCTGCCCCAGATTCCCAAAGATGTGGTCGAGGTGCTGATGCGCACAACCGAGGATCAGGTAAAGTCCGGCATTGCCGACAAAGCCTTGAAGGTTGGAGACAAGGCCCCCGATTTTACCTTACCCAATGTGCGCGGAGAGTCCGTCTCGCTCGCAGACATCCTGGCCAAAGGGCCCGCCGTCGTCGCCTTTTATCGAGGTGCGTGGTGACCGTACTGTAACCTGCAGTTGCAGGCGTACCAAAAACATTTGGCCGAGATGCAAGCCCAGGGGGCAACGTTGATCGCTATTTCTCCGCAAACCCCCGACAGCTCGCTGACCGTTACAGAAAAGAATGATCTTAAATTTGAAGTCCTGAGCGACGTGGGCAACACCGTCGCGAAGCAATTCGGACTCGCATTCCGACTCGTGGATGAGTTGCAAACAACAATGGGGGTATTAGGGATTAAGCTGCCTGACTTTAACGGGGATGACGCTTGGGAGCTGCCGATTCCCGGCACCTACGTCATTGGGACAGACGGGACCATCAAGCTGGCTTATGTAGACGCAAATTATACCACCCGCCTGGAGCCAGGAGATATTCTGGACAATCTCCAGAGCCTGAATTAAGCACGCGCCTCCGGTTGCTCGGGCGCGAGCATGTTTACCAACGGCCGCACCATCAGAGTCGTTTGCCCTCCGAGCAACCGGACCCGATCCAAAGCGAGTAAGAAGGGGACATCTGATAGAATACGTCGATTTCCGGCAAACGATTGACGCCACGAGCCTGCGCCTCGCGATGGTCCAGAGTTATCGTCCTCGGATAGTTTCAAAGTCTAGGCGTTTAATGATTTTGGCGTGTTTAGCCTGCAGGTCATGGCCGCATCGAGCGCGGGTTTCCTTATCTTCAATCCCTGCTGGACGATCTCAACCTGCTGGTCATACACTTCTTAGCCCTACTGCTGATCAGGTATCTGCGGATGGGGAGAGACCGTCTGGTCGTACCCCTGTGCTGATGAGGCATTGCCGACAGATGCCACAGGACAAGATATTGATTGACAAGGCCCCGATAACTTGACAATACCTATAGAGGACATGGGTCGATTTCGGTAGATCCGACTGCCGCGCTTCTAGCCCGTTTCTAAATTGACAGTGGCCCGAATTTTCCATATGAGCGTCAGGGCAGCAAAGGCATTGACGCTGGCAACGTGAGGAGACCGAACTATGGCAGCGGCAGCACAATCAGCCGAACGCGCAACGCCCATCGGTTGGGACAGCAAGACGTTGAGCGAGATGCTAGCGGAAAGCGATCAGCTCCTCGAGGAGACCGGACGCTACTACGGTATCGAGGGGCTCGATCTGAAAGAAGCCGACCCCATCCGCTTCGAGAAGATCTGGTCGCGGCTGCGCGGCGGCATTGTCGGCGCGCGTGAGACGGCGCTCAATATCTCCGCCTCGCCCATCGTGCGTGAGATTGGCGAGCTGTGCTTCGGCCTCTACACGCCCGAAGGTGATTCGATCACCTTGTCCACCGGTATTATGGCGCACGTGCACACCATGTCCGAGGCCATCAAGCATATGGTGCGTAGCGACTACGATCAAGACCCGGGCATCAATCCCGGTGACATCTTCGTCAATAACGATCCGCAGCTCGGCGACGTACACAATGCCGACGTCCAGGAGATCCTGCCCATCTTCTGGGAAGGCGTGCTAGTCGGCTGGGCGGCCGGAGTCACGCACGAGATCGATGTCGGCGCGCCACAACCCGCGAGCATGCCGATCGGTACGGTCAGCCGCTACGAAGACGGCTGGATCCTGTCGTGCCAAAAAGTCGGCGCGGAGGGTAGCCTGTTCAAGGACTACGAGAACCGCATCACTACCGCGGTCCGCACGCCGTTTTACTGGCTGCTCGACGAGAAATGCCGCATTGCCGGCTGCAAGCTGATTCGCGATTCGGTGCTGCGTCTGATCCGGGAAGAAGGCCTCGATACGTATAAAACATTTATCCGTGAAGTCATCGAGGACACGCGCCTGGCCTTTCTGAAAAACACAAAGCTGATGACCGTGCCGGGCGTGTATCGATTCCCGTCGTTCATGGATGTACCGCACTCCGTGGACAAGGGCCGCATGCCTGCGTATGCGGCGATCGACACCATGATGAACTGTCCGCTTGAGATGCGCATCGGCGCGGACTGCTCGTTCGAGCTCGACGTCGACGGCGCCAACAAATGGGGTTATCACTCCTTCAACTGCACCACGTCAGGACTGCAAGGCGGATTGTGGGTTGCCATCACCCAGACCCTGATCCCGAACGACAAGGTCAATGATGGCGCCTATCTTGCCACAAAATTCAACACGCCCTACGGCACCTGGGCAAATCCGGACAACCCGAGCGTGTCCAATACCCTGTCGTGGATGTTTCTGATCCCCTGCTTCACCGGCATGTTCCACGGGCTGAGCATGGCCTACGCCGCTCGCGGGTATGTCGAAGAGATCATCGCGGCGTATCCGTTTACCGGCAACGTCACACAGGGTGGTGGGCCCAACCAGTACGGCAACCCGAACGGCGGCTGGTCGAACTTCGAGCACAGCTCGTGCGGCACCTCCGCGCGCTACGTGATGGACGGCGAGCACTCCGCTGCTGCCATGTGGAACCCTGAAGGCGATATGGGTGACGTCGAAGCCTGGGAGCTGCTGGAGCCCCTGCTCTACCTCGGACGACGGCTGCGACCGAATACCGGCGGACCCGGAAAGTATCGCGGCGGTCTCGGTTTCGAGTCGGTGCGCATGGTCTATAACACCCCGTATCAGGAGATGTTCAATGGCCGTGAGGGCCATATGTTTATGACCTCAGGTCTGTTCGGCGGCTATCCGGGCTCGACCGGCTATCGACACTCCATCAAAAAGACTGACGTCAAAGAACGTATTGAGAAACAACTGCCCTATCCGATCGCCGACCAGGATTCGGAAAACAGTCAGATGGAAGAGAACTGCAACGGTGAGATACTGAAGGATCAGCACTGCTACCATCACCCGGATCCGCATGAGGAATACGACATGTATCTCAGCGTCATCTCCGGCGGCCACGGCCTGGGTGACGTGTTGGAACGGGACCCTGCGCTGGTGATCCAGGATCTGGATGAAGGTCTCCTGCTAGAGCGCTCCGCCGCGCCCATTTACGGCGTGGTCGCAACCCAGGGCGCCGACGGTAAATGGGTACTCGATGCGCAGGCGACCGAAACCAAGCGGGCCGAGATACGCAAACAGCGGCTCGCACGTAGCGTGTCGGTCGAAGAATGGAAGGCGCAGACACAACCTAAGGTCGAGAAGATGAACTTCATCTATCCGGTCAGACGCATGTATGCCGAGAGCTCTGAGCTATCGGAGAAATGGCGGCGCGAGTTCAACGCATTCTGGAACCTGGGTGCGGACTTCATGCCGAGTATTTGATCTAGAGCGACGAACATGCCTGATTACGACAAGAAAACCATCGCCGATCTCATCGACGGCAAGCTCGGCTGGCCCGAGCTGCACGAGATGATGAGCAACTATAAGGACCCGAACCGCTTCGACAAATACATCGCCGTGCTGCAGGAGCGGGCGCCTTGGGACGACCAGATCCTGCTGCCGCTGGGGCCACATCTGTTCATAGTCATGAAAGACAACGGCTCGATCGTGACTAAGTCCAGCAGCGGCTTTGAATTCGGGGACTATCGCGAGAACTGGAAACTCAAGGCGCGTCTGTTCGTGCGCGATACCGATGAGAAGTACGAGGAGATCTATACCAAGCATGCCCACGCGCATCCGGACTGGATGGAACTGCGCGAATTCTACGATCCCCTCGACGGCACGCTTTTATATGTCGAGACCGTGCCGCCGGGCTACCCCATCATCCACAATTTCGAACCCGATCTGGAAGCGTTCTACGCCGAATGGCTCGGACGCCCGTTGGGGTCACAGCCCGATACTTAGCAGCCCACCCACTGCCACATGAAATAAGACTGACGAAATAATCGTAAGGAAAAACAAGTGTCCAAGCATACGCCAATCATTCTGGGCATTGATGCCGGTGGCACGATGACCGACACCTTTCTCATTGACGAACGCGGCGAGTTCATCGTCGGTAAGGCGCAGACCACGCCACAGGACGAAGCCATCGGCTTCATGGATTCGGCCAAGGACGGCCTCAAGTATTGGGATATGACGGTAGAGGAGGCCTTTCCGACCTTGCAGACGGGCATCTACTCCGGCACCGCCATGCTCAACCGCCTGCTGGAGCGCAACGGCCGACGCGTCGGGATTATAGTCACCGCCGGCCAGGAAGACTATCTGCGCACCGAGCGCGCAATCCAGACCTACCTCGGTTATTCGTACTCGGATCGCATACACATAGTGACCCACCACCACAACGAACCCTTGGTGCCGCGCGATCGGGTGACCGGCGTGCGCGAGCGTATCGATATGTTCGGGAACGTCGCCATCCCGCTGTACGAAACCGAGGTCCACGATGCGGTCAACCATCTGATCGATCAGTCCGTCGACTCTATCGTGGTCTGCCTCTTGTTCTCCTACAAGAATTCGGCCCATGAGGCCCGGATCGCGGAGATCGCACACGAAGTCATGGGCACGCGCGGAGTCGGGCTGCCAATCTACCTCTCGAGCGAACTCTATCCGGTGCGGCAGGATCTGCCCCGGCTTAACTCGACCTTGATGGAAGCCTATGCCGCAGAGCCTTCACGCAGTTCGCTCATGGCGGTACGCGAGTCGTGCAACGACGCGGGCGGGCATTTTGACGTGCGCGTCATGGCGAGCCACGGCGGCACCATCTCGATGGACTCCAAGGAACTCGCGCGCACCATGATCAGCGGGCCAATCGGCGGCGTGATTGGCGCGCGCTACCTGGGCGAGAAGATCGGCTTGAAATATGTTGCGTGCTCGGACATCGGCGGGACCTCATTCGATCTTGCGCTGATCACCGAAGGCGAGTTCGCCGTGACGCAGACGCCTGACATCGCACGTTTTATTTTGTCGATGCCATTGGTGAAAGTCGACTCGGTCGGCGCCGGCACGGGTTCCTACGTCCGCATCAACCCGACGTCAAACCGCATCGAGATCGGACCGGACAGCGCCGGCGCGCGCATCGGGGTGAGCTGGCCGGAAGGCGGTATCGCCACCGTCGGCATCACCGACTGCAACGTCGTCTTAGGTTATCTCAACCCGGACTTTTTCTTGGGCGGGGACATCACGCTTGATCGCGAGCGCGCGATCAAGGCGGTCGAAGAACAGATCGCCAAACCCCTGGGGCTGGATGTCTATAAGGCCGCAGCCGGTGTGCTGGAGCTCTTCGAAGACCATCTGCGTAACAGCCTGCTGGGACAGATCCTTGGGCAGGGCTACACGCCAGAGAACTATGTGTTGTTGTCCTACGGTGGTGGTGGCCCCCTGCATGTCGGCGGCTATTCGGACGGGCTCGCTTTCGACGATATTTTGATACCTGCGTGGGCGCCCGGCTTTTCGGCTTTCGGCTGTGCTTGCGGCGACTACGAATACCGCTTCGATAAAACGCTCGACCTGCCACTGTTGCCCAATGCCGATGATGCCACACGGCAGGGGATCTGCGACGCCGTGGCGGAAGCTTGGGCGAAGCTCAAGGCGCAGGTGACCCAGGAGTTCAAGAAGAGCGGAGTCGCAGCCGACGCAATCAGCTTCAGGCCCGGCGTACGCATGCTCTATTACGGTCAGCTCAACAGTCTCGAAGTGGTTAGCGACACCGATCAGCTCGATTCACCAGCCGCGTTGCAGCGGATCTGCGACGCGTTCGAGGATCTGTATACGCGTATTTACGGCCACGGTGCGAAGACTCCGCAGTTCGGCTTTATGGTCACCGGGGTGATCCTCTTCGGCTCGACCGAGATCGAGAAACCCCAGCTGCCGCAAGAGGAACTCAAGGCGGCCGATGCGTGGCTGTCCACGGGAGCGCTGAAGGGCATGCGATCGATCTACTCTAATGGACACTGGGTCGACGCCAAGATCATCGATCTCGAGAAACTTCCCGCAGGCTCTGAGATCGCGGGGCCAGCAGTGGTTGAGTCTCCGGCGTCGACCATGCTGATCCAGCCGGGGCGACGCGTGCGGCTGGACGAACATCGAATTTTTCATATGAGTATCAGGGTCGCGAAAGAACTGAAGCTGGTGGCATAGCTTCGTTCAGGTCTGCTGTGTCAAAGCCCTCCGTGAACCACTCATAGGCCTGCGCGACGAACCCGCCAAAGGACGGGCCTAAATTAACCGGCTGCTCGATACTCAAGGCGCGGCAAAACGCGCGAATATCGTCGGCCCACTCGGCCAGATGCCAGTGCGCCGGGCTACTGCGATCGCCACGGCTCCGACCGCGGTGATCCACATACACGAGTTGCGCTACGTCGCATAGCGTTGAGAAGGCAGGCTTGAGCTGAGAATGGTCGAACCCTGGGCCGCCGTGCAGGGGGAGGAGGGTCGGCTTCTCTCACATGTCTGGACCATCGGGTACGATTTTGGCGCCCTCAACGTCGAAAAACAGCCGCACGTCTCCAATGTCCACTTTCATTCAGCGCCCTTTTCTCGGACGGCGGCTACGATTCTGGAGCAAAGAAGACGAACGTACGGGCTTCTATACTCTCACGCGCTGGCGCGTCGGACGGAGGCTTGGGGCGGCAAACGCTGAGCAGGCGGTGAGGCGTGCCCGCCCATCTTCCATAGAGTCGTAGCACTTCAGCCGTATGGCTTCGCCGGGCTGCAAGTTCGGGAAATAGAACCAGCGCTGCTCAGGATTATACGCTAACGAATAGATCTCGCCCGTCCGATTCTGGAATATAAGATCGGTCGGGATCAAGTCCTTTTGGTCCATACTGGAGGCATCACACACGGCCAGGGGCTGGTCCTGGGCCGGGACAGTAATCAGTCGCCAGACGTTAATCACACAAAAGCGGTGCTGCAAGAGCGCTTCGGCATCCTCTGCGGCAGTAGGTCTCGGACACGGGTCGAGCCAGATTGAATCGTATAGTCGTTGTGGGCAAACAAGACAGCCGAGCTCACTCCGGCCTCTCCCTGCCCGGCCCGGCGGCACACCGAACGTCGTGGCCAAACACCACGACTTTTGAGGCACCGGTCATATCTTTGACCAACTGGGCGGCCTCTGAATAGTAGACTTTCTTGACTTCTTCGGAATCGTAGAAATTGGAGACGTGTGTCTCGCGTTTTCTTAACATGGGGCCGTGCACATCCAACGACAGCTGATCCTGGACATCTCGGCCGTCGTAGACTGGGATACAGTGTTGGCTTTGGGTCGGCCGCTGCAGTGGTTGACGCCGATCTGGATTGACATGGCTGGCGGGCGGCTGAGTAGGATCCGCTAAATAATTGAAGACGCCGTCAATATGGTTGCAGCTGTCCATTGGTACTGCATTCGCCATCGCGATCCTCCTCTTCAGTCTGGTCTGTGTAGGCTACTCCCGACCTGCATAAGTTATGAGACCAGTCATCGCGGTACAGAATCATGTTTCGTGTAGCAATACAGAAGAGACCAAGAAAGATAAAGAAAGCAGCCTGTTGAGCAAAAATCCACCCACACACGCGGCAGCACACAAGAAAGCCCCCAGAAACCGGTAGTGCTTCTAGGGGCTTGTCCGCCTGTAGACTGCTTCTGAGCAAGGCACTCAGAAGGCTATAAAAAGACTCTTGGGGCCGGCGCTTGACCGGCCCAGCTCACCTTTACTACCAGCGCCGCCCACCACCACCACCACCACGGGGCTCGCGGGGTTTCGCCTCATTGACCTTTAAGGCCCGGCCCTGGAGCTCATAACCATCGAACTGCTCGATGGCCGCTTGGGCTTCGCTATCGGCCCCCATCTCGACAAACCCAAACCCACGGGAGCGGCCGGTGTCTCTATCCATAATGATATTGACGGATGAGACCGTCCCAACCTGAGCGAACAAGGCCTCAAGGTCGCTGTTCGTTGTCTCAAAAGAGACATTTCCGATATACAAATTCGTCGCCATAACAACCTCCATGCAGATACAAAACGGCCCCAAGAACCACGAGTACAGTTCCAGGGGCCTTAGCAATCTCGAACTAAACTCAGTCAACGGACGGAATGAACCAGTTCTGTACGTGTAGCAGACTCTTACTCTAGAAACAAGGTGCGCAGGAGAGCGGCAAGGTCGGAGTTTAAAAGCGCGGACGGTTCTAGCTCCGCTTGGCCATAGGCTTGATGAAAATGGCCCTCCTAGCAGCCTACGCTCTTTCGCCTTCCCCCGGTCACTCCTTACGGTGCCCGGGAGGCTTGTACCCACGGGCCTCTATCCGTCGGTGTCCGAAGACCAGGCAACTTCTTGACAAACGAAGGAGGAAATTGACACATGATCACACACAAGACCAGCCCTTTGAGTCCGTGCTGCACCCCGAAGATCGCAGTCGCGTTATAGAAGCGAGCCGGTCGCAACTCTCCAGGCATACCCCCTTTGATGTAGAATAGCGCGGACAAATCAAGACGCGCCGCTTTCGTTGATTCAGCTCGTGGGCCAGGCCGTCCGGGATGAGACGGCCTGGCCATTGCGCATGGCAGGCTCTATTCGGGATATCACCGAAAAAAAATAAGGAGGGGCTACTGCACCAGGCCGAGGAGATGTTGAAAACGCAAGCAATGGTGCCAAGCCACCGATTTGGCTATTGGGGCGGATATCGTGACCGATTAGCCGCGTCGGCGCATGACACCTTCGGCAGCCACTATTCCGCGCTCCCAGCAGCTAGACTCCGGGAGACGAAAGGCAAACGGCTCTGTGTTAAAACGCCTGAGAACGTATGCGTCCTGCGCTGGGGACAAAGCTGGAGTGCCTGTGTAGAAGAAGAGCGTGCGATCTCGGCTGAAAAAATCGATAGTGTCGCAGATCAATCGATCGCCTTCCTGTTGTCGCTGGGGTATATCGAGCACGCGGCGCGCATGCGGCCGACCCACTTGGCGGTGCATGATACGATCATCAGCATGTACAGGCAAGCGACCTTTACACCGCGACTGCATCCGCGGGTCGAAGTGCACGTCTTGCCTGCCGGAGGCGTGGAGACGGAATATATCAACTGTCACCCTCAGACCGGCTTTCGTCCCTATTTTGATGCTCACACCGTCAGAAATTTTTGAGCCGTTCAGTCGTTTCCGGATCAAGAAAACCCGCAATTGTTGCCTCTGTCTCAAGCCGCAGTGCGGTCATAATGTCACTCGCCGCACACTGGTTGAGCACACGCTTCATAGATCGGACCGCAAGGGGCGGCAGCCCACTCAGTTTTTCTGCCACGGCGTGGGCCTCTGCGAGCAGACGATCATCGCTGACCACGCGCCACGCCACACCCATTTCCAAGAGGGCGCTCGCGTCGTACTGCTCGCCCAGAAACAACATTTCGCGTGCTTTGTTCAGACCCACAAGAGCAGGCAATAGCGACGAGACCGCCCCAGTGACAAAAGCGTTGAGCGACACCTCGGGAAAAAAGCCCTTTGCGCTCTCCGCCCAGATAGGAAAATCGCAATTGACCGCCCACTCAAACCCGCCCCCAACCGCCCAGCCGTTGATGGCGCCTACCACCGGCTTGCTACCAAATACGATTGCCTGGGTTACGCGCTGTACCGCGTCCACCGCCTCCCGGGCCTGGGCTTCGTTTGTCGGCTGGACATGTTCCTTGCGGTCGTCGCCCGCGCAAAAGGCCCGGCCCGCGCCAGTGAAGATGATCGCCCGAGTCTCTGGATCGGCATTCGCCTCGTCGAATGCACGGGTTACATCATTGAGCAGATTTCGGTTCATGGCGTTGAGGCTCTCCGGCCGGTTGAGTCTTATGGTGCGAACGCCATTACCGCTCGCCGTGCTCAGGACGGTTTGATATTGAAAGGGGCTCATGGGATTATCTTCGCGCGGCGTTTCGTTTTTTCCTTTTATCTTTTTCTCCTTATTCTCTGCGCATTACAGAGACGAACGCTGCCAACCGCCAAGATTGATATCCAGATACCCCGCAACCGCTAAGGCGACATCCTCACGCCACGGGCGAGCGACGATCTGGACGCCGATCGGTAGACCCTCGGGTGACGTTCCACAGCGCAGGACGGCCCCCGGCCAGCCGGTCAGATTATAGGCTAAGGTGTAGGAAAAATCAGAGCCAGCGGAGTCATCATGACGTATTGCCGGTGTCGCGCTCACGGGACACAACACGACATCATACTGCTGCATAAACTCCAGCATCTCACTGCGGTAGGTGTTCCACTGGGCGAGAGCCTGGGTGTACTCCGTCAGTGACAGCGTCTGTGCCGTTTGCGTCCAGTCCAAGGCTGGAGACATAGATTCCGTGCCAGCCGCTTTAACGAGCTTGCGGACCGCTGCCCCGCCATCGGCAAGAAAGAGTCGTCGAAACAGCCGGTCCGCTTCGCTCACACCTTTCGGCCTGGCTTCCGTAACTGAGGCCCCGTGGTCGGACAGGACACTGACAGCGGTTCGCACCGTATTGGCCGTGTCCGGGCTCGGAGATGTAATCCCGTTGTCGGTATAAAATGCCACCCGTAGCGCGCTCACACTGACTTCTTGGGGATGCCCTAGCGGAGCCGGTACAATCGCCGGATCGTGCCCGTCTGGGCCAGCTATAATGGCCAACGTGACAATCAGGTCCTCGACATGTCGAGACATCGGGCCGATCTGGGTCAAAGCATCCAGGGCGCCAATATCAAACGAAATAGCATGCCCTGTGCGCGGCACCCGGCCCGAAGTAGGCTTGATGCCAGCAATACCGCAGTAGTGGGCCGGCATGCGAATACTGCCACCCGTGTCGCTGCCCAGATCGAGCGCCGAGCCACCCGCTGCAATAATCGCTCCTGCCCCGCCACTACTCCCGGCGGGCGACCGCGTCACATCATAAGGGTTACTCGTCTGGCCGTAGACGGCATTGTCGGTAATCCCAGCCAGGGTAAACTCGGGCGTGTTCGTTTTGCCCAGCACGATGGCGCCTGCTGCGCGCAGGCGCACCACTACCGTCGCGTCCTGCTGGGGGACGAAGGCAGCACGGCCCTTGGTGCCCCAGGTACTGACCATGCCTGCCGTGTCTAACGAGTCCTTAATGGTTACAGGCACACCGTGCAGCGGCCCTACGACTTCGCCACGATTCACGGCATCGTCGGCCTCGTGGGCCTGTTTTCTGGCCGCCTCAGCCTTGAGCTGCACGACGGCGTTGAGCTTCGGGTTGACCACTTCAATGCGTGCCAGATAGGCGTCAACTACTTCGACTGCAGAGACGATCTTCGTCCGAATAGCACCAGCTAACATCGTTGCCGATAAAGAAGTCAATTCCATGGCTCTGTTCCTTTCCGGTCCTCTCGCTCCTGCCACTCGCTCCTGCCACTCGCTCGTTTGATCCACACTGTCCGAGAATTTGAGCCACCAGGCTCTTCTGGCGAACCTAGCGAACATAACAAACCTGGTTGAGATAAGAGCAGGAAATAGAGCAGAGGACAACTCCACACGGAGGGAAATAGTGTACTCAGTAGATAGCCTTTCTCCCCGTATCGTGTAGATATTCCGTACGCAATGTCGTTTCTCGTTAGGAGGTCTCAATGCAATCCATCGCCCCTCTCCGTATCTTTGCTATCGCCGTCGTTGTCGCTTGGTGTGGACGTAACACACAAGCGGCGGAGGTGACGCCACGGACGGCCGCAGCAGCCCCGCACGTCTCGGTCACCATCCTAGCTACTAACGTGGGTGATGTTCACATCCACAGCACCTCTGGACTCGCCACGACACAAGGAGAATGGAGCTTCTCAGCGTGGGTGGAGGTGGCCGGGCGTGCCTTCCTATTCGACACGGGCTGGTCTCCCCGCAATGTGTTGGATAATGCGGAAGTGCTCGGCATAGACCTCTCAGTGGCTGAAGACTTAATCCTCAGTCACCACCATCCCGATCACGTTGGCGGGCTGGAAACCCTTCGCACAGAGCTGTCGAGGCGCAACCCAAAGGCACTAGCCCGGATCCACGTGGCACAGGGGATCTTCGCTTCACGCCCTGGCCCAGAGGGGAGCGAGCGGAACCCGATGCGAGCGATGCGAGAGCGCCTTGAGGCCGCCGGAGTCACTTTCGTCCTCTACTCCCACGCGACCGAGGTCGTGCCGCAAGTGTGGGTTACCGGCCCGGTGCCCAGGCCCCACAACGAACGCAATTATCCTCAAGGCCCCAAATGGATCATAGAACAAAACGGGCAGACTGTCCCCGACATCATCCCGGAAAGTCAGTCCCTCGTGCTGGTGACACCAGACGGCCCGATCATTATCTCAGGCTGTGGACACGCTGGTCTAATTAATACGTTAGAGTACGTCAAGACCAAGGTGTCCCATCAAGCGCCTCAGGCAGCCATTGGCGGCTTCCACCTCTACGCGGCGTCGGAGGACGTCCTGCGCTGGACAAGCGAGGCCGTAGCAAAGCGGCAACTCGGTTACTTTCTAGGCTCGCACTGCACGGGCTTGGAGTGCGTCTACCGGATTCGGGAGCATGCGGGCATGGACCGCGCCCACGCACGCATCGGCGCGATTGGCACCCGCTACATCTCCGGACAGGGCATTATGCCGGGTCACATCAACCGTTGAGCTGTGTTTTTACAAGAAGAGATAAAGAGTGAAACAAGACGGGCGACCTCAGAAACGCCGGAGGCAGGCCTGCACGGTTTTCGCAGACAAGTCGCTACGGCAAAAACGGTCTTCCCCTTGATACTGTTGGTCGAAAGGAAGCGCACATGCGCACTGGATTTATCGCAGTCGGCATAGGTCTGTTGGCGGAAGCAGAGGCGATAACCCTCACCGCCCACAAGGAAAATGAGGTGGTCGGGCACCCAGTAAGACTCAAAACCTAATTCTTCAGCCCGCTTGGCAACCACTGCCGGATCGGCAGCCGCAATCGGATTAGTCTAGAAAACTCCAATATCCATGAGCAATCTCCTCCACCTTAACTGATCTGTTTTTGAAAACTGGCCATGTCATAATAGTCGCGCCATACGGCGATTTTCCCGCCCTTGATCTCAAACGCCGCCATCACGGGTAACTCCGCTTTCTTGCCTCCCTTCAGCCCGATCCAGTCGACCCGCTCGTTCATGACCATATTCCCAACGGATACCGTATCTTTCAGCTCTGCCCGGAAACTCTCGAGCTGCTCCATCTGTGGGGCAAAAAACTCCCGGATCGCCGCTGTGCCCTCGTGCCGCCCCACCGGCTTATCATCATGCACACAGTCCTCCGTCAGACAGCTTAACGCTTCCTCCAGATCCAATTTATCGAACGCGTGAAAAAAATCGATTACGACCTGCTCATTCGCTGTACTCATGACTTCCTCCCTTTCCTACAATTATCGCTTCAGGTCAACTCTTCTAACAACTCTTTTGCCGCTTGCCAATCTTTGGTTTCAAAGTCTTCGGCGAACCAAAGGTAGACCGGCGCGAGCAGGTCGCGGGTTTCTTGTTTCTCGCCTGGCTGCCGCCAGAGGCGGGCAAGGCTCGTGGCGACGCGGAATTCTAAGGATTTGCCTTTTGGCGGCGGGAGACTTCGAGAGCTTTGTGGAAACAGGCTTCGGCTTCCGTGGCATTGTCCGGGGATTGTTGCAGGAGGAGCTCGCCCCGGAGCCGATACAACTCCGCCTCATACCAGTGCTCCTCGGTTCTCTCGGCATGAGACAACGCTTCAACCACGGTCCTGGGCCCTTCCTCAACCTGGTCGTCTTCCCCGTAGGCCTCGCCCAATAAGGCAAGAAAAAGTGACTGACCGGTCTCTGCCCCGATGGCCCGGTGGGCGGCCAGCCCCGCACGGAACTGGCCGTGACCTTCCGCTCCGTGTCCCCGCTCGGCCAGTGCCCGCCCCCGCAGACTAATTCCCCCCACCAACCAATTCTCCGTCAAGATAACCGCTGACCAAGCCAAATTGAAAGTTTCCAAGCCTTTTGTCATTTACCTCAATATAGGCTTGAACTTCCATATTAAAGTAATCTTCGTCCCATATTTCCATTTCAGGAATATGCCAAGTTCCTTCAAATTTCATCGTTGTTGCATTCTCCAAATTTGTATCGAGCTGACGCAGTCTTCACGCTGCATACTGATGCACCTCTAGTTCTGCCGTGCCATCAGTTCGCGCCAGCATCATGTCAAGACGCGCCGTGACCCCATCCTCGATCAGGGACTCGCGGCATGCCTCGCACTGCGAGACTGAAAGTTGCTTCAAGATAACAATACGCCCCTCTGACCACTTAAGGGATGAGCCAGTGGTAATGGGGCTCAGGAGCGAGCGCCGCAAACTGAGAACTTCATAGTAGCCTCCTTCGTGTCTTTAGATCCGCGTCCCATTCTTCAGAGCTGGTGTTGTATGCGGTAAGGTTAGTCTCAAGCCGGATGTTATGTTTTCAGCGTGGTTACGCACCCGGAGTAAATGGCTCGTCAAAAAACCATCTTCTAAATAGCTCGTGTCAATCTTTAGATCTTGGCTCATCCGTCTGATGAACTGAGTCACATTGTCAGAAGCTCGATTCTTGTGCGTCTTGAAATCCTGGAGCGCCTCAATAACTTGCTTTGAATGATGAAATGGCGCAAATACTGCATTCAGTGCCTGAAAAAATCGCGTCTTGACCTCAGCATTTCCACCAGGAGTTAAACCGTGACGATTATCCATGTTCTCTTTGAGCAGGGCCAATTCTTCCTTTCTACTCTCGTGCCGAACGTAAAAGTATGTCGAAATGAAAAAGGTCACCAACCCAGAAAGAAAAGCCGTAATCACTGTGACGCATATGGACGTCTGCATTTGGCTCTGTCTCCCGCGCTGCGATATACACAACATGAATTAGCCCGCCCAGTAGAATTGGCAAACACTGTAGCTTCTTGCAGCCTGACACCGCCGACAAGGAAGTTGCACACTCTCCAATTCTAGTTGCATTTTAAGTAATTCTATCCGCAAATTCGGCTGGGTAGTCAAAAGAAGCGCGAGCTCGTTCAAATATCGGAACCCTCTGAGAGTCTCCTTGTCAGGACAGCGCCCGAGGGCAACGTACAAACCCAAGCACAAGTCGTTTCAGTTCAGATAAATGAACTGTTGCGTTTCGGGTCATTCAGGCGCTACAGGTATAGAGAAAAGGGAGGCCAGAATGAGAACGACACCCACGGAGATCGATTATGGTGTGCTGGTCAAAGAAGACCGGGTGCATGGCAGCGCGTACAGAGACCCGGAGATCTTTGCCGATGAGCTGGCCAAGATCTTCTACCGGGGCTGGATATATGTCGGCCACGCTAGCGAGGTCTCGCAGCCAGGCGACTTTCGCGTGACAACCATCGGCCAACAGTCGGTCATCATGGTTCGGGACGATGCCGGGCAGGTGCAGCTCTTGATGAACCGCTGCTCCCACCGGGCGAACGCCGTGTGCCAAACCGAGCGCGGCAACACTCAGCTGTTCCGTTGCGCCTACCACGGCTGGACGTACCGCACCAACGGCGATCTACAAGGTGTCACGTATCAAGATCGTTACGACGAGTCGTTTCGCAAGCAAGACTATGGCCTACGCAAGGTGCCGCGCACGGAGATGTACCGGGGCTTCATCTTCGGCAGCCTGAATCCGGTCGGGATAAGTCTGGACGAATACCTAGGCCAACCAGTCAAAGAACAGATTGACCTGTTCACGGATCTCTCGCCCGAAGGCGAGCTTGATGTGACCGCCGGTGTCCACAAATACGGCTACCGGGCAAACTGGAAATTTCAAGTAGAAAATGGCATGGACGGCTACCATCCGAACTTCGTCCATCAGACCTTTTTCACCAATCTGCAGAAAAAGACCGGGGTGAAGCTGACCGGTCTGTTCAACAACCGTTCCATCGGCAAAACCCGGGATCTGGGGAACGGCCACGTGATGCTCGATTTTCGACCCTATAATAAGGAGAATGGTCCTCAGATACGCGCGGCCCTGCCAACAACACCAGGAGGGCAAGCCTATGTTGACGCGATGCAAAAACGATACGGCAAAGAGCGGTCCGAAGAGCTTCTCACTGCCGGCGGTACCCATCTGCTAGTGTTCCCAAATCTGGCTCTCATCGGCATACAGATCCGGGTGATCCGTCCGCTGAAGGTGGACGAGACCGAAGTCTTCCTCTACCCAACCCTGCTCAAGGGGGTGCCACCGGAAATGAATGCAGCTCGGCTACGTGGGCATGAGGCATTCTACGGCCCGGCGGGCGGGGGCGCGACCGACGACCTGGAGATGTTCGAACGCAATCAGATCGGCCTGAGCGCCCAGGTGGATCCTTGGTTGCTGCTCGCGCGTGGCCTGCATCAAGAGTTTCCGGATGGCGACGGCGTGATGGCCGGGCAAATGACCGATGAGCTAACACAGCGGGCCATCTGGCGCCAGTGGAAGAAAATGATGTCACAGCGCGAAGGGACGCCGGGCCGCCAGCGCGTTCGGGTGCGGAAACAGCAGGCGCACTGAGGGCGAAATTTACGTATGAGGCAGGAAACGACAAGAAGAATATGAGGAGCCGCGGAATGTCCATAGACCGCCACCCCATTGAAAATTTTCTCTACCGTGAAGCCCGCTTCATGGACGAACACGCCTATGACGAGTGGCTCGCACTCTGGGCGGAAGATGCCCTGTACTGGGTACCGGCGAACGCAGACGATATTGACCCGCAGCGGCACGTGTCGATTGTGTATGAGAACAAGTCAAGGCTTGTTGACCGTATCGCGCGACTGAAAAGCGGGGCGGCGTATTCGCAGGATCCCAAGTCACGTCTCCGGCGGGTAGTCTCCAATATCGAGATTGAGGAAGGGGAGAACCGAGAGGTGACAGCCTCTTCTAACTTCAACTTGACAGCTCTACGGCGTAGCAGAATGGACACCTTCGCCGGTCGCACGATCCACACGCTGCGGCCTGAAGGCGACAGCTTCAAGATCGCGTATAAAAAAGTGCTGCTCATAAACAATGATGAGGTCATCAACAATCTGACGTTTCTCATTTAGTGCGGAGATTTATGTTCTCGGGAGGGAAGTACGACTGATTGGGGCGCTCTCATTGATCTTGAACAACGAACGGGCAGTCCCCGTGTATTTACTAACCCGGAGGTCTACCGGGCGAAGCAGGAGCGACTGTTTGGACAAAAAAGGAGGGAATCATGGCGAGTGTCACCCGATTGGGCTATCTCGAACTCGGAGTCAGTAACGTCGACGACTGGGAACGTTTTGCAACGTAGGTCTTGGGCTTGCAAGCCAATGGACGAGATGACGACGGCACATTGTACCTGCGCATGGACGAATACCACCATCGCTTCCACGTGCAGCCCGGAACAGCAGCCGAAGCAGCGGCACGCGGGGTGGCAAGCTTGATCCACTTTCGCGACCCCAATGGCATTCCATCAGAAATTTTCTACGGCCCGCCGGTCACGTTTGACAAACCGTTTCAATCGTCTCGACCGCCCTCGGGCTTTAAAACCGGCGAGCAAGGTCTTGGACATTGTGTCATCTCTGTAGATGATGCAGAGCGGAGCATCCCTTTTTATCGGGACGTTCTCGAGATGCGGATCAGCGACTTTGTCCAGACCGCTCCGGCTCCAGGCGTAACCTTCCAGGCCACCTTTTTCCACTGTAATCCACGCCATCATTCCCTGGCTTTCGTTCCAGCACTCAACGCGCCCAAGCGGTTGCATCATTTTATGTTACAGACCTAATCGCTGGATGATGTGGGTTCGACTTATGATCTCTGTCACCACCAGGACGTCCCGATCGTCATGAATTTGGGCCGGCATACTAATGACCATATGACGTCGTTCTATATGCAAACGCTGTTCGGCTTTGCGGTCGAATACGGCTTGGGGGGCGCGTGAGGTGGATGACGCCACCTGGCAGGGACAGATGCACACCTCAGGCAGTATCTGGGGCCATAAACGGAATGCTGAGCGGGCAGCGGGGTGACTCCAGGCCGACAGTCTACACAGTAGAGCGGCTCAGTACGGCGGCCTAAGGAGGGAAGACCTATGCAGGTATCATTCTTTTGCACCAACAGTTACCTGTCCGGAGAGGCGTTCCGCCAACACGTCTGGCCGACGCCACCGGCCTTGTATCGATCGGAGGTCGGTCTGCGCTCGGTGGACTTTGCGCTGGAGCAAGCCATGCTAGCCGACGAATTGGGCTTCGACTGGGTGAGTTGCTCGGAGCACCACTATACGCCCTTGCTGCAAACGCCGAATGCGAATGTCTTCGCCGCGGCTCTCAGCCAGGTCGTCCACCGGGCCAAGATCGCGGTGCTCGGGCCGCTGGTGTCGATGAACAACCCGGTGCGGATTGCCGAGGAAATGGCCATGCTGGATCAGTTGACCCATGGGCGACTGGTGGTGTTGTTCTTACGCGGGACGCCGAATGAATTTTTGGCTTACGGAGCAAACCCGGACGAAACGCGAGCGCGTACCCAAGAAGCCAGCGTATTGATCAGCCGCGCGCTCACCGAGCCACAGCCTTTTGGTTGGGAGGGCCGTTTTTATCGATTTCGTACGGTGGCGGTATGGCCGGGGTCAATCCAGCAGCCGCACCCACCGCTGTATTATTCGGGCAACAGCCTGGAGTCAGCCACCTTTGCCGCGGCCCAGCATATGGGACTCGGGGTGTCATTCTATCGGCCGCCCCTGGTCGCGCAGATGACGGGCCACTACAAGCAGGAGTGCGCCAAGCACGGCTGGCAGCCCTCGCCTGATCAGCTCCTGTATCGCTGCTTTGTCGCAGTCGGTGAAGACGACCAGGAGGCAGCTGCGCTCGAGGCCAAGTATTTCGTCGGGGATCCAACCGGTGATTTATTCCGCGGCCGCGGGGCGGCAGTACCACCGCCAACGCAAACGCAGGCGGGTTTTGGCTTGGGCGAACTGCGGTTCTGTGGCAGCCCTGATGCGGTCGTGCGGCAGATTGCCGACTTCCATGAGACGACGGGAGTTGGCGTGATCGACGTCGCCTTTGGGGGCGCTGGCCTCAGCCCGAAGGAGGCCATGAAGTCCATGCGGCTGTTCGCGACCGAGGTGCTGCCCCGGATTCGACACATTGGCGCCAGTGCTGCAAGTGAGCAGCCAGACGCACATGCCGCAACCAGCGCATAGTCAGAGAGCAGCTAGTTCGACAATCAGACCAACAATCTGAGGGACGATCAGAGGCGATAAATGAGCAACACGACACAGCGACCAGACGACTCTAGTGTGGCATTTGCTGAGCACTCTATACAAGTGGGTGGGCTCCAGATGCGTTACCTGGAAGCCGGCCACGGTAGTCCCGTAGTCGTGCTCCACGGTACTGGCGGAGTACAGCAGCCGTCATTACACAGACTACTGGCCCGACAATTCCGGGTGATTACGTTGAAAATTCCAGACGTTGTCCAACCACCGCACAATGTCGCGCGTACGTTGACCCGAGCAAGCGTTGCGCTTGGTCTGGACCACTACGTGTTGGTCAGCAGCGAGGCCATTACGTCTATCGCGCTATGGCAGGCTATCGATACTCCAGAGCAAATAGACGGACTCGTCCTGATCTCGCCCACCGTCCTCTTGCCTGAAGACGGTAGCGGGACGAGCGGCTTCGGTCGGGATCCGAAATTAGAACGCAGGCTGGCAGACCTCCAAGTGGCGACCCTCGTCCTGGTTGGAACGAACGATGAAATCCTTCCACCGGAAACAGGACAGCGCTATGTCGAGCAGATTCCGAGCTGTTATTACGTCCTTGTATATGACGCTGGGCATACCATTGAGACAGACCGGCCGGATGCGCTATGTACAGCGGTGGGTGACTTTGCAGAGCGCCGCGACGCCTTCATTGTCGAGCATAAGAGTACGACTATTAATCCGTAGAAACGCAAGCCAGGCTCTGTGGACGAGGAATCAGTCCCCAGCAGAATGATTGGCTGACAGGCTGGAAGGCTCGTCTCGCGGCGCTGCCCGTGGCGCCCTCACGCCTCATAAAACACTATGCGCTTTGGTACCTATTATTTTTTGCAGGCTCCGCCGGGCTCCTCACATGAAGAAGTGATTCACCGCGAGTTTGCTCAGATCCTTTTGAGTGAAGAACTCGGTTACGACAGCGTCTGGCTGACTGAGCATCACTTTATCGAATATGGCATTTCAACCAGCCCGATGCCCCTGGCTGCTGCGATTGCCGCTCGGACTGAACGCATACAGATAGGACTTGCCGCCGTCATTCTGCCCTTTCATGATCCAATTCGCTTGGCTGAAGAAATCGCCTTTGTCGACATCCTCAGCCGCGGGCGGCTGCGCGTCGGATTTGGACGGGGAAATCGACCTATTGAGTTCGCAGGCTATCGTGTATCGCAGCAGGAAAACCGGGAGCGGTTTGGCGAAACCTTAGAAGTTATGATTCAGGCCTGGACGCAGGAACGTGTTTCCTATCAGGGGAATTTCTTTACGATTGACGGCATTCCAGTCATTCCCAAGCCACATCAGAAACCGCATCCCCCCCTGTCACTCGTATGTGTCAGTCCGGAGACGATCAGCCTTGCTGCTCAACGCGGCTGGTCTATGCTGAACTCGATTCTGTTCGGCCCGTTTAGTCAGATAGAGCATAATCGGGACGTGTATGTTGCAGCCATGCGCGAAGGCGGTAAGACCGAAACCGCAATACAGACCGCGCTGCGCTTTTGGGGTGTATCGCGCCATATTTATGTAGCGCCGACGGATGCCCAAGCCCTGCGCGAAGCTCAAGAAGCCGAAGTCTGGTATCAACAATCTCTGGCTCGATTTCTGGTGCCGGAGAACATTGAGGCTGCCCCACCGAGCCTGCAGCCTCAGTTCCGAGGATTGGCGGATCGGCTAGCTTCGATTACCTGGGAGCAGCTTGTAGAAGAAACCGTGCTGTTTGGCTCACCAGAGCGCATCGTGGACCGGGTGCGTGAAATGGAAGAGGCGCATGTTGGGGAATTGTTGTGCTGGATGAATTTCGGTGGTCTGCCCCAAGACCGGGTCGAGCGGTCCATGCGTCTGTTTGCCGAGAAGGTCATGCCGCATTTTCGTTAAATCGAAACGCAGGAGATTCTGTACAGTGTCCAACTTCCTGAGGGAGCACAATCCGTTCGGCCTGAGCGTCCTGCGCAAGTGTGACGATGCAGAGCGTCCTTACCAGAGAAAAAACTCGTGAGCCCTGCATGAAACGGAAGCCCCACGTTATCATTATTGGCACAGGCATAATCGGCGCATCGATTGCGTTTCATCTCTCACGCCGTCACGTCGATCTCACCATCATCGATCAGGCACCGCCCGGGACTGGAGCGTCTACTCACTCCTTTGCCTGGATTAATGCCACAATCGGGAAAGAGCCGACTTCGTATCACGACTTGAATCGGCGTTCGGTGGACATGTGGTCTCGTTTTGCATCGCTCCTGCAATCAGACATTGGTTTACGCTGGGGCGGCGAACTGCGTTGGGCGAGTACAGAAGAAGAGGCGGACGAGTTACGCCAAGGGGTCGGGCTGCAGCAGCAGCGTGGCTACGAGTGTCGGCTACTGGATGAGACGACATTTCGCCAGCTTGAGCCAAACATTAAGCCAGAGGCATTCCTGGCTGGGGCATGGAGTGTCAAAGACGGCATCGTAGAACCGTCGAAAGTCATTCAGACCTGCCTACGCCACGTTCAAGCAAAGGGCGGCACGGTATTTAGTAACACAGCGGTCACGGACTTTGTCATGAACGACGATAGCCGGAGTAGTAGCCAGGTCAAGGCGATCCGTACCACAAGGGGTGAGATCCCGTGTGACGCGGTGGTGCTTGCCGCCGGCGTAGGCAGCACCCGATTGGCAGCCCTGGCCGGACTCGACATTCCGCAACAAAACAGCCCAGGTGTGGTTGTGCGGACCGACCCGCACCCTCCCCTGTTCAAAAACATTGCCGTTCTCAATACGCCTGCGCGCAATGCACAATGGCCGGGCATACACGTGCGCCAATGGACCCATGGCGCGGTCATGATCGGCGAAGGCAGCCAGGAAAGTCTGGCGCGCGATGATTCCCAAGCCCACGCGGACGAATTATTGAAGCGGGCGACGTTTTATTTGCCCACTCTTGCTGGTGCGCGGGCAATTCCAGTTCCCGTTGGCTATCGGCCTATGCCTCTGGACGAGCTGCCTATTCTTGGCTTTGCGCAAGCGGTACCGAATCTGTATCTTGCCCTGATGCATAGTGGTGTGACTTTGGCCCCACTCGTTGGCGAGCTGAGTATGATTGAGATAGTTGATGGGATACAAGTTGCACTATTAGACAGCTACAGGATTGAACGATTTCAGTGAGGTGTCGGATTACGGTACGCTAATCCGGCCGATCAGATGGGTCTTGGGCGCCGAGTTTTTTTCCTAAAAGGAAAAGACGCCGCGCTCGAACTGTTCGTACTCTGAGGCGATCTCAGCTCAAGGGACAACACCGTAGGCCCGAGTGGTTATATCCATTTACCACAACGCTGCGGGGGCGGAGGGTTGCATTCTCAGGTTGGGGTAAAAGCGTTTGTCTCTTGGAATCCAAACATCCCAGCCTTCCCTCCCCCTATACCCAGAACCGAGCGCTGCGGGTGCCCGACCTCGTATGACGCCAGCGTGTGCCGAACCCGCATGGCGACGGGTACGAAGGCGGCCCTGGGGGACATCTACGACGTGAATACATGGCGCCGGGCATGGCTACGCCGTTTGAGCATAATCACCACGAGTGCTGGGAAGAACTATTGCTCTTAGAAGGCGATATCTTCCTTGCAGATGAAGGCGTCATGGATCCGGGTACGGCGGTGGGCCATGCGCAATAGTGGTGGCATGGTCCGTTTGCCACACGGAGAGGCTGCGTCTTCCTGGTCCATACGGGCGCACCCATGGGCGTGCCCTGGGGCATTCGTGAGTTTCCGGTTCTAAACGAAATGTGTAACGCCTATATGAATGAAGGCGATTGGGACGGCCCATTGAACAGACCCCGGGGAAGGACCGCCCCTGGACACGCTTTCATGAGACATCTGGAGTTCAAGCCCGGCTTAAAACACCAGGAGGGGAAGAATACGGGAATAAGGTTGGTCCGGGAGTGGTCTCCGCTTTTCGAGCCAGTTGGAAACGACAAGTCCGCTGAGATATGGTCCGGACTATCCAGATGGTCTGGATAGTCCGATTGACGACGGCGCAGCGGCTGGCAGTTAGCACTTCCGTTTTCTTCGTCTGAATTCATTAGACTTTACGGATAGCTCCTGCGACATGGTCGTCGCACTAACGAGGCGCAGGCCCTGAGCCCCAATGTCCCAACGGAAGCGCAACGTCACCGTGGCCGTAGTGCTCGTGGCCGAATCGGTCACCGTCACCCCACTCAGCACGATCTCCTCCCCGTCCATACTCACCGAGGCCCCGTGAGACTGAGCCCGGACAGAAACGTAAACCCGCCGAGTTTGACCACCGTACGGTACGCGTGTCACTCAACACCGTCTCGCCGGTGGCACACTCGAACTGGATCTGGGCCGTACCCGCACCCGCGGTGAGATCGCCCCAGTTCAACGTCAGCCCCCAGCCACTCAGCAGGGCATTCACATCGGCCGAAACGCGGCGGCCACATCCGGAAGCGGCGAACAACACACGCCCAACGCGTTCTGCACCTTGTCGATAAAGAACCCCATGGTCGTCAGCGACTCGGCCGGCGCCTGCTCGTAGCCCCAACCGCGTAGCAGATCCACTCCGCGCACCGGTCCAGTCACGGGTCCCTCCCGCGACGTCCGCAGCCCCATGCCCTGCGCCACAGCACTGGCCGGCGTGAAGAACTCCCGCAGCGGCTGCCATGCATGAGCCGCCCCTACCTACACGGCCGGATTTCATGGAGAGTCGCACTCGGCTGCAGCCGCCTCATTAGTCCGGCGAATAGCCTCTACAAAAATCATTACGCTTGACTTCTAGTCGGGGAGATTCATTAATGGAACGATCATTCGCTCTTAATAAGGAGATCGTATATGACCCCGCATGGCGCCCAACATCTTCAACATCCATTGAGGCTTGCAGTTCTTGCACTTCTCATAAGTTGCTTTGCTTTCGGCCCGCACTTGGAAGCTTGGTCTCAGGGGATAGGACATGATCGGCCGAGTGCTAGAACTCGACGAGCACCCTTCAAAGTGAAGCTGAGTGGATTTTTGAACACCGACCCAGCACCTGAGGCGATAGCCGTCTTAAATCTCGGACTTACCGGTTACCAGGGACAGTACCAGCTGGAGGTTGCCGCAATTGAAGCGGTCAACTCTCCTCAGATAACTCCACGGCAGATTCTGCTCCACAGAGAAGGGAAACGCCGCATTGATTTGGATGTGACGGGACCACGGGAGTTACTCTCAAAAATAGCACAATCTCAGCCGGGCACCCCGTTGGCACTGACCGCATGGTATACCCAAAGAGATGGGGAATTTCGGCTTGAGAGTGTCGACATTATTGGGTTTTGACGAGTTACCGAGTCCGATGGAAGAAAGCGGTCGTGTCCGAATAGCCAAGGGAGGATGTCTATGCAGAGACAAACGCACAGATGGTTGTTTGGACTCCTTATAGCGGGATTTGTATCGACCTGGTCCTGCGCAGCGCAGCCCAAGGGAGACTTGGCTGCGATACGACGAGCCGATATCCCGCGCGGGATGAAAGACGCGCGGGGACGTGACGTCTCGCGTCGGGCTCTGCAGGCGTATAAGACGTCGGAGGTACGCTCATTTGAAAAACAATACGCAACCACGCAGCATGCCTTAACGCAGCTCCCAGGGGTGGTTGCCGTCCGACCGGGTGTTGGTGTGGTGTATGTGTACACGACCCAGCCAGCTGCGGTTCCCAGAAAATTTGAAGGCGTTCCGGTCACAGCGCTTCCGCCGGAGTTTGCCAATGGCCTTTCAGAAGAATGGGTGACCCCAGACCAGCTTCCGCCTCCGGGCCAAGGAAATTAAGGGAAATTAAGGCGAGCTGCAGATGAAGAACGCTCAATTGACGCTTGTCCTTGTGGCCACGCTGTGCTGCGCCTGCGCCGCTCAACCGTACGTGACGACGCGGCGCATCACCACAGATGCGAGAAGTCCACAAGCCAGAAGCCCGTTGGATGTCCACCGCGAGCGGAGTCGAGGCGAGCGCGCCTATATGACCTCAACGGACGATTTATACGGAAAAATGTACCTCAGAGCGGAACACACCCTCTCAAGTTATCCGGGAGTAGTGGCGGTCCGACGGGGCTGGCCCTCGTTTGCCGGTTTTGAGGTGTACACGGATCAGCCGGGCGAAATCCCTGAAGTGCTGTACGGGTTTCGGGTTCGGGCACTGCCACAGCCGCTCTTGAACTGATGCCGCGGACTTTTTACCGCCTAACTGACCTCGCCGCCGACAGCCCAAGCAGATAAAAACGTTGCCTAGCCGAAGAAAGAAGCGGCGATGAGAGCCCCGGTTAGGTCTCGGGCTGCTCGCCGGCAATCTTCGGCTCGTGTATGATGCGTCTGTGTGTAACCAGCCGCAGTATTCTTTTACCGACAGTGCGGCATGGCTCTATGTATGGCTCCCGGTGAGCGTCGCACTCGCTCCCTACGGTGTGTGGCTGATCGATCCGACTGCTTATATTTGGTTCGTCCGCTCCGAATTTGGCGTGATCGAAAACCTGACGGTGCTCTTTTTGCTACTCGCGATCAGCGTCAGTGTGAAGACGTATCGCCAAGCTCCAGCCGACCTGCCTCAAAGCGTCCGTCTGGTTATTGTCCTCTGGGCCCTTGGCTGTCTCTATTTTGCAGGAGAAGAATTAAGCTGGGGCCAGCACTTCATCGGGTGGCAAACGCCAGACAGCTGGCAGGGGCTGAACACGCAACACGAAACAAACGTCCACAATATTAATGGCATAGTTGGGGAAATTGCGGGCCAACTGCCACGCAATGCGTTGACCCTGTTTGCTATTGGCGGCGGAATTATTGCACCCATCGTGTTCCGCATTGCCAACATTCGTTTTGACCCAAAGGGCTGTCAATACTGGTTATGGCCAACTGCCACATGCCTGCCAGCAGCTTTCTTGGGGGTCAATTCCACTGCGCCACGAAAAATCGTGAAACAGTTTGATCTGGCGCTCCCGGTAGAGCTGATGACTCGCTTGGGAGAGGTGAAAGAGTGCTTACTGGCCCTGTTTCTCCTGCTGTATATGCTTTCTCTTCTCTCGCGGGTTCGGGCCACTGCTTGCCCGGGCACTCGTTCAGCTCTGAGGGACACAAAAGATGCCTCTCAGCACAGCACACCGCGCCATATATAGCTGATTCGTGTTTGCAATACATATGAGAGAATACCCGCTACCAAACCTCTTCTTTTGCCCACCACAAAATGATAAAGCCGTAACCAAAAGAGAGGCCGGTCGCTACTCTGAGGGGAACCATATGACGCGTGGGACAGCGAAGGAAATGACTATGCAAACGACAGTGCGTGAGCACAAGATATGGAAAGCTTTTGTCACGGTATGGAGTCTCGGCTTGGTGCTCGTGGCCTCTGGTCATGCAGAAGAGACCATTGCCGACGGAAAGCGCGTCTCGCTCCAATACACCCTGACACTCGAAGATCAGACTGTCATTGATACAAGTGTGGGGAAAAAACCGCTGGTGTATACCCATGGCAACAAACAGATTATCCCAGGCCTCGAAAAACAACTGACTGGTTTAAAAGTTGGTGATAGCAAGAAAATCCGCGTGCCTCCCGAGGAAGGCTACGGACATTTCGACCCCAAGCGTCTGCAAGAGGTGTCAAAAGAGAGTGTCCCGGAGAAAGAACGTTTCGCTGGAGGGGCGCTGCAGGCGCGTGGACCTCAGGGGCAGATCATACTGGTGAAAGTCAATGAGGTCAAAGACAAGACCGTGATCATTGATCTCAATCATCCCCTTGCCGGACAAACCCTATTCTATGTCGTGAAGGTGCTGAGGGTAGTTAACCCCCAGGAATCGCACCAGATCCAGTTGCCGTACGAACCTGCTGCTCCTTGATCGCTGGATGTAGCGTAATGATCGAGGAGTAGGGCCATGAGCCAGACAACGGACAACGAGTTCTTTACCGAGATCAAAGCAGCCGGGCTCAACCGTGGAAGTGCCGCCCTCAATCACCTCTGGCTGCTGTATCTCACCTTCAAGGGCTTAACCGAGCACGGCTATAAGGTGCGCCTCGTCGGCCATCTCCAGCAGGCGCGTCTCGTTATTGAGGGCGGGCAGAGCTAGGCGGCGAAGAGACGGTTGCCTTTGTGTGTAATCGCTATGTGGATGCGTACAACAGCCTGTTCGTGATTATGACGAATTTTTATGAACGTGATATCGAGTGGCTCGTCGAAGCAGTCGCCAGGCGGGAAGAGTATCGGCGCAACTTGCAGCCGCTGATAGCCAGCAGCCCGATAACCTTCATGTAGTAACGGAATAGAAACTCTTATGTGTGGCATCGTAGGATTTTTAGATAAGACCGGTAATCGGCAAGCGCCGGTGGGCCAGACGCTGCTCGATATGTTGTCGGCCCTCGCACGCCGCGGACCGGATTCAAGCGGCGTGGCGCTGTATGGTGATCACGGCAGAGACCGCCGTGTTGTGCGAATCAAGCTGGGCGAGCAGGGTCCATTTGATACCATCGCGGCCCAAGTGATTGAACAAGTCAACGGCGTTGGTTCTGTTTTGGACTCAAAAATGCAGGGCCCATCTCTCCGCCTGCTCGTCGAATCTCAAGAGAACGCTGCCCGATTGGAGCAAAGGATAGAAGCTGCGGGTGAGCAGCTTGAAGTCGTCAGCATGGGCAAACGGCTCGAAGTCGTCAAACAGGTCGGTTCTCCAGCCAACCTTGAGGCAGCGTACTCAATCTCTTCTGTCGTTGGTACGCACGGGATTGGGCATACCCGCATGTCAACCGAAAGCCGCGTGGACCTGAGTCACTCGCAACCCTTTTGGGCGCATGGCCGGCCTGATGTGGCCGTGGTCCATAACGGACATATTACGAATTACCACAAGATGCGGCGCATCTATGAGCAGCAGAGGCATCATTTCTATACAGAGAATGACTCGGAAATTATCGGCCTGTATATTGCCGATCAGATGTCTCAGGGCGCCAATTTTGAAGAGGCGTTGCAGACGTCTCTCAAAGATTTCGATGGCGCGTTCAGTTATCTTGCCGCAACGGACGACTGCCTCGGCTATGTCAAAGACCCATTCGCTTTCAAACCCCTGGTTGTGACTGAGACCCCGGCCTACGTTGCGATTGCGACCGAAGAACAGGCATTGCGGACGGCCCTGGGAGACGACTTTCCGGTCTGGGAGCCTGGAGTCAATGAGGTCGCAGTCTGGCAGGCGCATTGAGGGCTAATAACAAAAATTCGTCTTGTCCCGTAGGCATGGATACCTGCTTTCGCAGGTATGACACAAAACGGAAAGTCATTCCCGTGGAAACGGGAATCCAGGCGGGAGGGGGAGTGCCGTGAAAGAAGTGGACTGTCAGGGGAAAATTTCCCGCGAAATAAACCGAGAAATCCGCCAGCTGATTCAAGCTGGAGAGACGGAAATCCAGGTTCTCCACCCCCAGGCGCGTCACAATCTTGGTGTCGCCATTTTGCAGCAAATCAAACTGACTATCACCGGTAGCGTGGGTTATTACTGTGGCGGCCTCATGGATGGCGCCACCATTCAAGTCCAAGGCAGCTGTGGCTGGGGACTTGCAGAAAGCATGATGGACGGCACAGTCATCGTTGGTCAAAACGCAGGCAATAGCGCAGCAGCTTCCATTCGGGGCGGAACAGTCGTGATCCGAGGCAGTGCCAGCTCGCGCGCCGGTATCGCGATGAAAGGTGGAACGCTCATAGTTCAGGGTAACAGCGGCTATATGACCGGCTTTATGATGCAAAAAGGGACCATCATCGTGTGTAGGGATACGGCAGAGGCACTCGGGGATTCCATGTATGAAGGGCGCATTTTTGTCGGCGGCCGGATCGCAGACTTGGGCAATGATGCCGTCATCGAGGCAGTCACAGATGAAGATGCCTCCTTTCTGAAGACAAACTTGGCCCAGTACGACATTGATGCTCCTTCCACTTTTCAAAAAGTCGTGTCCGGTAAACGATTATGGCATTTTGACAAAAGAGACTTTGACACTTGGCGGGAGGCATTGTGAGCGAACGACCCGTTGTCCGATACAGCACCACATGGAAACCGGAAACGATCGAAGACATCCAGGCCAAGGCAGACTTAGGCCGATATCGGATACGCGGCTTTAGCGCGCTGCGCAGCCGTCCCCTACCCTCTTTTGATGATCTCACTTTTATCCCGTGTACGCTAACCCGCGTGCCACTCGAAGGCTACCGCGAGAAGTGTTCGACGAAAACGGTCCTGGGCGGTCGGTTTGCCGAGAAACCGATTGAACTCGACATTCCTATCATGGTGACGGGCATGAGTTACGGGGCACTGTCCTACAACGCCAAAGTCGCCCTAGCTAAAGCCGCAGCCCAGTCCGGGACGTCGACCACAACCGGCGACGGCGGGATGTTAGCTGCCGAGCGTGAGCACTCTAATGTGCTCGTGTACGAAGTCTTACCCAGTCGCTACGGTATTAACGTCCATCATATGCGTCAGGCCAACGCCATCGAACTGACAGTCGGACAGGGCGCCAAGCCCGGTACTGGCGGCCTTTTGCTTGAGTCCAAAGTCTCAGACGAAATTGCTGAATTACGCGATCTGCCACCAGGTGTGGACCAGCGCAGCCCGTGTCGCCATCCGGACTGGCTCGGCCCGGACGATATGGTCACAAAAATCGAGGAGCTGCGTGAGGCCACCGACTGGCAGGTGCCTATTTTTGTGAAAATGGGAGCCGCGCGTGTGTTTGACGATGTCAAACTAGCGGCCAAAGCTGGAGCCGACGTCGTCGTCGTGGATGGCATGGAAGGCGGCACTGGGGCATCACCCGACGTCCTGCTTGAGCATACCGGTATTCCGACCTTGGCCGCGGTATGCGAAGCGCGGGCCGCGCTGGAAGATTGCGGTTTATACGGTGAAGTACAACTGATTATTGCGGGCGGCATTCACAGTGGAACGGCTGCGGCGAAAGCCCTCGCGCTTGGCGCAGACGCCGTCTACCTTGGTACGGCTGCCTTGATCGCGCTGAATTGCAACAAACCTTTATACATCGACGACTATCATGAGATTGGAGCCGAACCCTACGCCTGCCACCACTGTCATACCGGGCGCTGTCCGGTGGGTATCACCACCCAAGATCCGGAGCTGATGCAGCGGCTGGATATTGACGCGGGTGCTGAACGGGTGGTGAATTTCTTTAATGCCATGACACTTGAAGTTCAGATGCTGGCCCGCTCATGTGGTAAATCTGACGTGCACGACCTAGAACCCGAAGACCTGCGCGCCTTAACCCTCGAATCCTCGATGATTACCGGTATTCCTCTGGCTGGGACGAACGTGATCTTCGCTGGGGGTCCAGGCTGGAGACCAGCATCTCAACGGTAGTTGCCATGTCGTTTCTTATAGACTGTCCCAACTGTGGCGAGCGCAGCGTGTATGAATTTCGGTTCGGTGGCGAGTTTCAGCAGCGTCCAGGCCCGGCAGCTGTACCTGATGCGTGGGCACAGTATTTATACATGCGGAAAAATGAAGCTGGTGAACACAAAGAATGGTGGTATCACCTGATGGGCTGCCGCAACTGGTTTTTCGCTATTCGGGATACACGTACGAATGTTGTTAAAGAGACATTTGATACCAGTGGGTAGAGGCGTAGCCCGTATCTGAGAGGCATTATGATTTGTCTATTTAGAGGCTATCCGAATAACGGCTTCAAGGTGTCATCGTTGAGCGCTTCGACTGCGCTCAGGATAAACCCCGCGAAACATCTCACCTCCACCCCTAGGGGAGAAATTCTTCGCTTCGCTCAGAATGACAGAGCCGGGCGCCCATGGTTATTCAGATAAGCACTTAATACATAAATGCTTCGCCCCTACGCTCTACACGAATGCCATCTCTATGAGCACGATTAGACTCCCCCCCCACCCTATTCAAGTCATTGATCACGACAAAACAGTAACGTTCACTTTCGCTGGTGAAACGATTACGGCCCAGGCCGGTGATACGATTGCATCCGCGCTGTACGCTGCTGGCAGACGCATTTTTAGTCGCAGCTTTAAGTATCACAGACCACGCGGTTTGTTGTGCGCTGCCGGCAATTGCCCCAACTGTCTGATGAATGTGGACGGAACACCCAGCGTGCGGACGTGTTTGCAAACGGTACGACAGGGTATGCACGTCCAGCCGCAAAATGTCTGGCATTCGCTGAAGCGGGATGCCCTATCCATTATTGACAAATTCGATTGGCTGTTGCCGGTTGGCTTTTATTATAAGACCTTTATTCGTCCACGCTTTATGTGGCCGCTGGCTGAAAAGTTTCTACGCCGCGCAGCCGGCTTGGGAAAAATCGATCCACGCGCCAAGCCAAAAGGTGGTTATGACCACGAACACCGCCACACTCAGCTTACCGTGGTCGGTGGTGGGCCGGCGGGTTTGAGCGCAGCCTATGAGGCAGCCCGGCTTGGCGTGCGGGTTACGTTGATTGACGATCAGCCCGCACTCGGCGGCCATCTCCGATCTCAAACCACCCCGTGTCAGGGCCATGGAGAATACAGCGGTCTGTTAGGATTCGATATTGCCCGCAGATTATCCGGGCAAGTCAGCGCCCAGCCGAACATTGAACTCATTCAGTCGGCGACTGTCTTCGGTGCTTATGAGGCAGGGTTGCTAGGGGTTATGCAGGCCAAGCGGCTGATTCACGTGCGCACTCAGCAGTTGATTATTGCCACCGGTAGTTACGAGTATCCGCCCGTCTTTCACAACAACGACCTACCCGGGGTCATGTTAGGCAGTGGCGTGCGGCGTCTGCTGCATCTGTACGGGGTAAAGCCCGGTCGTCGAGCCGTTGTGGTCTGTCATGACGAAGCGGGTTTGGCTCTGGCGTGTGAACTGCTGGATGCCGGTATACAGGTTGCCGCCGTTGTCGACGCGCGCTTTCGTCTGCCGGAAGCAAGTGCAGCTGCCAAGCAGCTTCGAGCCAGCGGCGTCGAGTTACTCACCTCGTATACCATCCAAGCAGCCCACGGGCGCGCGCAGCTAGAAGGAGTCCGCATCGTCCCGCAGGACGCCCAGCACAAGACCTTGCCTAGCGCGAGTCGCTTTATGGCGTGTGATCTGCTGTGTGTGTCCGGTGACAGAGCGCCAGCCGGAGCGCTGATTGCCCAGAGCGGAGGCGAGTTGCAGTATGACGAAGCGCTCGCGGAGATGGTGCCGCAACAGCTTCCATCACACGTCTTCTGTGCCGGCGATGTAACCGGGATTCACGATCTCGCGGCGACTCTGCTCCAAGGGCGCCTGGCCGGCCGACAAGCGGCACAACGCGCTGGCCAAGCTAAAGCGGAAGCCGAACAGACTGATGGCGTAGCTTATCAAAAAGAGCTGGGAGAACGCGACGAACTCGCTGCACTGGAGCAGGACTATCGGCAGCAGGTTGAGCCGTATCCTCAGCTTCGTGGGACGGAAAAAAAGCAGTTTGTGTGTGTGTGTGAAGATATCACAGAAACAGATCTCGCGCACGGCGTTGCCGAGGGTTTTGACGAAATGGAAACCCTCAAACGCTATAGCACGTTCTCCATGGGACCGTGTCAAGGCCGCATGTGCGCCACTTCGTCACTACGCATCTGTGCCAAATATACAGGCACTCGTCTTGCTGCGGCACGCACAACGACAGCGCGTCCGCCCATTCAACCCGTTCCCTTGGGCGTCTTGGCCGGCCGCCACTACCAACCCGAAAAACATACCCCGCTGCATCATCGACATACTGTTCTCGGCGCGCAGATGATGCTGCTGAGCAATTGGAAACGCCCCTACGCGTATACGACACCGGCTGAAGAGTACGAGGCCGTGCGCGAGCGGGTCGGCATTATCGATGTCAGCACCTTGGGCAAACTGGAGGTCAAGGGCCAAGATGCCGCCCAGCTACTCGACAAGGTCTATACGCATACGTTTTCTTCTCTGCGCGTCGGACGCATCCGCTACGGCGTCATGTGTGATGACAGCGGGGTCATTGTTGACGACGGCACGGTCTCGCGCTTGGCCGACCATCATTTCTTTTTAACGACAACCACGGGCAATATCGAGTTTGTTGAACAATGGCTAAAGTGGTGGACGGCGGGTACGGACCTGTGCGCCCATGTCACCAACGTCACGGGTGGGCTGGCAGCTATGAATATTGCAGGTCCTCAGGCCAGACAGGTCCTCAGTCGGGTAACCGACGTCGATCTCTCTTCGGAAGCCTTTCCGTACATGGCGTGTGTCCAAACTGAAGTGGCCGGAGTAAGCGCACTTTTGTTGCGTATCGGATTTGTCGGCGAGACAGGCTGGGAAGTCCATGTTCCGGCCGAGTGTGGCGAGCTGGTGTGGGACGCACTGCTGACCGCCGGACAGGAATTTGATATTGCGCCGTTTGGCGTTGAAGCGCAGCGCATATTACGTTTGGAGAAAAAGCATCTGATTGTTGGACAAGACACCGACGCTCTGTCCAACCCACTCGAGGCCGATCTGGAGTGGGTCGTGAAGTTCAACAAACACGATTTTATTGGTAAGCAGGCGTTGCAGACCGTTCAAGAGCATGGACTGCGTCAGAAGCTGGTAGGTTTTAGACTGCGCGATTCCTCTGTTGCCGAAGGCGGCCAGGCCATCGTGCTGAACGGCGAGCCGGCCGGCAGAGTCACCAGCGCGCGCTTTAGTCCGTCCGCGGGTAAATGTGTCGGCTTGGCTTGGGTTCCCATTGAGTTGGCAAGCCAGCATACCTCTTTTCAGATTCGTATCAACGGTGAGCTCGCAAAAGCGGATATTGTTAATGAGGCGTTTTATGATCCTCAAGGCGAGAGAGTTCGAGCCTAAGACCGGAAATATATGGCAGATTCACTGACCATCCGGCGCTCAGCCCTTCACTCCCAGCATCTGTCATCCGGCGCCAGCATGGTGAAAGACCGCGGCTGGCACCGTCCGGATTACTACACGGCAGTTGAAGACGAAGTGCAGGCCATTCGTGAACGCGTTGGTCTGAGCGATGTGAGCTCCGTCACAAAATTCGACATCAAAGGAAAAGATACTCTATCGGTATTGGTTCGGAGGCTATCGCTGAGTGCGACTCTCCAGGGAGGCCAGGTCGTACGTCTCAGCCCTCAGTCACTGTCTATTGACTCTGAGGAAAACAGACTGGACGGACGGCTGTGTTGCTTGACCCAAGATCACGCGTTCCTGATTACGCCGCCGAATACGGCTGGTGAGGTGAGACAAACGCTCTCTCCATCAAACGAGCCCTCACCGAACGTCACCTGTTTCCATATGACCGATGTCACTTCCAGCTTTACGGCCGTACAGATTGTTGGTCCCCAAGGCTACGAGCTCTTACGCAAGCTGACGTCACTCGATCTCAGCCCGACCACGTTCCCTAATCTCAGTTGCGCGCAGGGCGGCGTTGCAAAAGTCCACGCGCTCGTGATGCGAGCTGATGTTCAGACACAACTTGCCTACGAGGTTTACTGCGGCAGAGAGTTTGGGGAGTATATATGGGAGACACTCCACGATGCGGGACAAGAGTTTGGCGTTGTCCCATTTGGTATTGCCGCCGAGCGTCAGTTATACGCGGGGAAATAATCCATGCTGCAGCTGTTTCGTAAGCAAAAGATGTGGCGCAGCCACGAGCTCAAGGATCGCTATGATGTGGTGATCATTGGGGCGGGGGTGCATGGCCTGGCGGCAGCCTATTATCTGGGCAAACAGGGCGTGACAAACGTCGCCGTTGTTGACCGGGGCTACCTGGGCGGCGGTAATAGTGGCCGTAATACCGCTATTCTACGGGCGAACTACCGCACCCGAGAGGCGATTCCCTTTTACGCGGAGAGCCTGCGTCTGTACGAGGGCCTGTCCCAAGAAGTCGATTTTAACGTCCTGTTTTCCCAGCAGGGCCACCTGACCCTGGCGCATACGGACACCGGTGTGGACGGCCTGCGCGTGCGTGCCGAAGCCAACGCGCTGCTCGACGTGGATAGTCGTCTGATTTTTCCGGAAGAAATCAAAAGTCTGGTGCCGGCAATGGATGTCAGCACCGATATGCATGCTCCCATTCAAGCCGCCTTATACCATCCGCCGGGGGGTATTATTCGCCACGACGCCGTGGTCTGGGGGTATGCCCGCGGCGTGGATTGCATGGGCATAGAAATCCATCCGCATACGGAAGTCCAAGCAATTGAGACGGAGAATGGTAAGGTCACTGCGGTGCAAACGGACCGGGGTCGGATAAAGACCGGTACCGTCGTGAATGCCACGTCGGGCTGGTGTTCGACCATTGCGCGCATGGTGGACGTGGATTTACCCATAGTCTCGCATCCACTCCAGGCATGCGTAACAGAACCGCTCAAACCTTTTCTCGACAAGGTCATTGTGTCCGCAACTTTGCACGTCTATGTGAATCAGACCGATCGAGGCGAGGTTGTCATCGGCGCGGAAATCGATCCGTACGCGTCGTATAACATGGCTTCAACCCTCCCCACGCTGGAGATGATGGCCTCGCACGCATTAGAGCTGTTTCCAATGCTGGAAGAGGCCCGCGTCTTGCGCCAATGGGCCGGCATCTGCGATATGACCCCAGACTTTAGTCCCATTATTGGCACGGTTCCGGGCGTGAAAGGTTTTATCGTCGACGTTGGCTGGGGGACGTATGGTTTCAAAGCGGGACCTGCCGCGGGCAAGATGGTGGCAGAACTTATTGTGAGCAACAAAACGCCACCGCTGATTGAACCCTTCGGCTTTTCTCGTTTTTATGAAGATCGCTTAGTCGGAGAGAAAGCCGCTGCGGCGGTGTCGCATTAGGACCATACGCTGTCGGATTACGTTACGCGGATCCAACCTACGGGATGAGCCTTCGAAGGCGGCAGCAAAAAGGAGTCAGACATGCCAACCGTTCAAGAGGTAGCCAAAATCGTTCAAGAAAAAGGGATCGAGTTCTTTTTGTGCTCCTTTGTGGAAATGACTGGCGCTCCGAAAGCGAAGGTGGTGCCGGCTGTTCACCTTGAAGATATGGCCCAGGGTAGCGCCGGGTTTGCCGGATTTGCGGCCGGTAATATGGGCCAGGGTCCACACGATACCGACATGGTGGCCATACCGGATTTTAATAGTCTCAGCATCCTGCCCTGGCGTCCTAATGTGGCCTGGGTGGCGAGCGACATAACCGTCAACGGGGAACCGTGGCCGTACTGTCCGCGCACGATTCTGCAGCGTCAATTAGCGCAGGCCCGAGACAAGGGCTACGTGCTGAAGACCGGAGTTGAGCCGGAGTTCATTCTGACGCGCCAGAATGAGCAAGGAGTCTTCGCGCCGCTTGATCCACTCGATACGCTGAGCAAACCGTGTTACGACCTTCGCGCCCTCCATCGCAACTTAGACTTTACTACTGCATTGCTTTCCCACATGCAGGAACTCGGCTGGGACCCGTATGCCAACGACCACGAAGACGCGAACTGCCAGTTTGAGATCAACTGGACCTACTCGGATTGTCTCACCACTGCGGACCGACACACTTTCTTCCGCTGGATGGTGCGTACTGTTGCAGAAGAACAGGGATATATCGCCACGTTTATGCCCAAGCCTTTTTCGCATCTGACCGGGAACGGCTGCCATTTTCACACCAGCGTCTGGGACGCAGAGACGGACGCCAATCTCTTCCTTGATAAAGCAGACGAAAACGGACTTTCAGAATTCGCCTACCATTTTATTGGCGGACTCAAGCATCATGCCCGAGCCATTACCGCAGTCACTGCGCCGATTGTGAATTCATATAAACGTTTGATTCGTGGTGCACCAGTCTCAGGCGCAACGTGGGCGCCGGTGTATATCTCCTATGGCGCCTCTAATCGGACCCAGATGATCCGTATTCCCGGCCCTGGACGCATAGAAAACCGGACCATTGATGGGGCAGCCAATCCTTACCTGGCTCCAGCGGTCATGCTTGCCGCTGGACTGGACGGTGTTGAGAACAAGATGCCGGCCGGCGACCGCAACGACCGCAATCTATACGAAGTTGCGGAGGAAGAACTGGAAGCTGAAGGCACCGGTTTTCTACCCACGAATTTGATCGAAGCGCTGGATGAACTCGAACAAGACGAGGTCATCAAGGCAGCTCTGGGTCGTAAGTATGCCGACTATTATATTCAGGTCAAGCGCGCCGAATGGAAACGCTATCACGACTCGGTCTCGCAGTGGGAAGTCGAGAATTATCTAGGTTTGTACTGAGCGCAGTCTGCAAAATACCCTCTACCTAGAGCACGTTGTCAGCGCCCCGACCACTCCCTGGATTTTCGTTTCCACGGGAATGCCTATCCTTTTTGCGTTTTACCTGCGAAAGCATGTATCCAGGCCTACGGAACAAGACCGAGGTTTGTTAGTGGTTCCAGTAGTGTCATTTGCCGAGGAGCATTACCGCCAATTTCGATCAGCCTGATTCGGCCATGCAGCACGTCATCTTTATCCCCGGTTTTTACGGAACGCGGCTCGTACAAGCAGCGGATCGCAGCATCGTTTGGCTCTCTGCCCGGCAAGCCTTGTTCGGATCAAAGACAGCGGCGCGAACTGGTTTTGAGGTGCCGGGGGCAATGGAGCTAGATTCGAGCACGGTGTTAGATCGTATTCCCATCCTACCCGGCATCTATAGCGTGGATGTGTGTGGTGGCTTTCTGCACGAACTCAGAGACAGCCTATCTACACCTGGATCGCAGCTCCACCTCTTCGCCTACGATTGGCGAGATGATTATCTTGTCGCAGCGAAAAACCTGGCACGTCTCGTTACCACACTCAAAAACAAGGATGCTACGTCAATTTCCATTATTGCGCATAGCATGGGCGGTCTCATTGCAAGCTATTACTTACGTTATGGACACCAGGAACCGGAGGAGGCTGTTGAAACCTGGGAAGGTGCCACGCATATAGAGAAGGTCGTTCTCGCTACGGTTCCATTTAGAGGCTCCATGACGGCTCTACGCAATATGAAACATGGCGCCAGATTCGGACTCAATACAACACTGATTAAAGCGTATGCCTTTGCCACTTTCCCATCCGCGTATGAAATGATGCCGACGTATGCACCGGTTCTTCTCGACGGAGAACTCAAGCCCCTGTCTCATACTTTGTTTGAAAGCGATCTTTGGCAGCACTATGGCTGGGGCTTCTTGGATAATGCAACTGCAGCCTCGGAACAGACCAAACAAAGAAGATTAGCATTCGTCACAGAGGCGCTGCACAAAGGCAGCAGACTGTATGAAAGGATGCACAGTCCACTAGAGAATGCGCCTCGACTGCGTACACAAATGCTGCACACGTTCGCCACTTCGCACGCCACGATTGCTCGGGCAGCACTCATCGACGCGGGAGCAACTCCGACTTTGATCTTCCGTAGAGACGAATTTACAAAACACTTTCCAACAAGACGCTACGGGACGTTGTTTGAAGATGGGGATGAGACCGTCAGTGTTTCGTCAGCCCAATTACCATCGGCCTTTAAGCATGCCTTGGCAGGCGTGGCAGAATATCAAAGCCAAGCGGTGCATTCGCAGATATTCAATGACAGGAAAATGAGAAGCCATATTCTCGATTTTCTCAACACGTGACAGTCGAGCCGTACGCATAAAATGTATCTCGTCAGTCAGCCCCTAGAATGCAAAAAGAATTGCTTGGAATACGTTATCAGCATCAAAGTCCGCCCCTTGATTTCCGTTTCCACGGGAATGACAGTCTTTGTTGTGTCATACCTGCAAAAGCATGTAACCAGGCCTACGGCAGAAGACGGAGTTTTGTGAGTGCCTCTTTGCGGTCAGACGCTACCAGGATGCTCTAATATACACGTCCGACTGCCATCGCCTCTTTCGACCTGCAGGGTAGTGTGGTTTATCCCAAATTGATCGTGTAGATTGGACGACACATTTTGCAAAAAGCCGTCGTCAACACGGGCTTCAGGAATGATGAGATGCGCGGTCAGTGCCACTTCGCTTGTACTCATGCCCCAGATGTGGAGATCGTGCACCCGAGTCACATTAGGCAGTCGGGACAGATAGGTTTCAACCGCCAGCGGATCTATACCACTCGGCACTGAATCGAGCACCAGATTCACCGAATCCCGCAGCAAGCCCCACGTCCCGATAAGAATAATAGCGACAATCACCAAACTGATCGTGGGGTCTAACCACACCCAACCGGTCAGCATAATCATAAAACCTGATATGGCCACCCCTAGTGAAACGCCGGCATCTGCCGCCATATGCAGATAGGCCCCTCTAATATTCAGATCGCTCTTGCGACTAGACTGAAACATCAAAGCCGTTATCGTATTAATAACGACCCCGATGCCGGCAACCACAATAATGGTTCCCCCGCTCAATAGTCGAGGCTGATTAAAGCGGTCGACTGCTTCCCAGGCAATCGCGCCTAATGCGACCAGGAGTAGGAGCGCGCTGATTAACGAGGCCAATATGGTTGCTCGACGAAACCCATAGCTGCGGCGTGGAGTGGGTTTTCGCGTGGCTAACAGACTGGCGCCCCAGGCCAGTAACAGACTGAAAACATCACTCAGATTGTGTCCAGCATCAGCAACCAGGGCCAATGAGTTGGTTAAGATACCATAGGTTGCTTCGACCCCGACGAAGACGACATTGAGCACCACCCCAATGGCAAAAGCGCGATTGAAGTCAGGGGCAGCGTGGTTGTGTCCGTGACTATGCAACATGGACTCAATCGTTCGATATAAAAATTTCATAGGGTGGGTAGAGGCCTAGCGTCACCCACCGACAAGGGTGGGTCAACGACCCGCCCACCCTTCGGCTTTCTTTCCTAGTACCAAAATCCAAGCGGAGACCTCTATCTGTACATATGCCGTACGCAGAGCAGCTATGGGTTTTCGCCACGGGTAGTTTCGCATTGCTGCAACACAATCGTCAAAGGTCGGACATTCACAACTCGCCACCATCCCCAGCACCTGTTTCATAGGTTGCGTGCGGGCGATCGCTTCGTCCAGTTCTTGAGATTTACGTGCCGCAAGTACGCGCCCGCGGGCGGCCGGTGACGTTCGACGTGAGAAGCCGTAGATAAGATGTTTCAATTCAGCAACAGAGAAACCCGCAGTCTTAGCCAGCTCGATCAGGGCCAGACGATCCAAGACTGATCCATCATACACCCGCCGCCCACTTCGACGCGGGGGTTTGGGCAAGAGCGCCTCACTCTCGTAATAGCGGATAGCAGAGGTTTTTAGTCTCGCCCGTTTTGCTACTTCTCCGATCAGCAATATTTGTCTTCTTACCCCCTTAACTTCAACTGCACTCGAACTTTTAGCATAGCCACACTGTTTACAGAAGGAGAGGTATACCCATGCAAAAATCACAGGCAATGCAGACAAGCGGCGACCCGGCAGGTGCAGTGCGAGACATGTGTAGACTTCCAGATGACCAGCTCACAACCCGCCTTGCGGAGATTCGGCGCGACATACTTCCCCATATTCGAAAGACACACAACCTTGAGGACGGACTCGTTCTAGACTTCAACGATACACCCAACCTGAAAACAAAGGTCGAGAGGTTGGGTGCCCTTGAGCAGGAGTGCTGTGCAGGGCTGCAAGTTGAACTCCAGGAAAGACCTCAGCCTGAAGGGCTAAAACTAAAGATTCGAGGGATCGAACCGCAGGCAGGGGCCTTTGAACAGCTGCTTGCCGCAATCTAGAGCAGTTCAGGGACACCATCACAAGGATGACGTCTGCGTCGAGCCTTGTGCTCGACTGGAATTGGAGTTGCGGCCTTTGTCGGCTTTTGTCTGCTTCCCATTGACCTTGCCGCGCTTTTAGGAGCCAGGACAACAGCCTATTTGGCCAAGCTGGACAATCCGCTACTGCTCTCTATTGGAGCTATTGTGTTCGGGGGCGCAGCCTGGTGCCGGATGAGTTATCCAGCATCCATTTTTCAACCGTCCAATGCTGGGTCTTCTCTTTGGCCAGGGCATTAAAGAGACGGCGCGATTTCATCAGCCGCAAAAAAGTTACGCCATACGGTACGTCAAGATGGTTCGCCTGTCCGCCTATGCCCACCAGGGCGAAAGCACTTAGAAAATGTTCGACCGTAATCGGCTTCGGCTGAAAGGCGATTACGGAGATGGCCTGATCCCAACTGATCCGTTCAAATCCTCCGTTGGGTTTGCGTTTGGGCGGATGGCTCAGGTGGTGGCCATGGTTGACGCAGTAGTCAACGCTAAAGCCTTTATCGCAGATATAGCCGTGTGCGAGCGAGCTGGTCTCATTGGCCCGGATATTCTCGATATGCCCGTCCGCAATGTCGACGGTGAGTCCACAATTGTGGCTAGAAAGTCTGCACACCGTGGCTTTGTCTTTTTTCTCGCTTTCAATAGAGATCTTGAAAATAGACGGGTCAACGTGGACGGCTGGCATAGCTTGGGTCTCCTCTTTTCCTCCTGTGTAGCCACATCATTTCAAACGCAGTAACCGGGGTCCAAGCATGTTTCGGCCTATCTGCCAGCTGATCTGCGTTTTTCTCGACTTCTCATCGGCGCTTATGCTACTGTCCTGACTGTCTTTGAAAAAGGAGGCAGACCATGCATACGGTCTATAAGGTCGCCGCGCGCGATCACCACGTAATTAAAGAATTTAATGCCAAACCCATTGGCCATCACAGCCCTGCCTTGCAGCGTGTGCTCAACGTCTTTCGCGGTGGTCCAACCCAGGACAAATATGTCCTGATCTGCTCCAAGCCGCATAAAGAATGGACGCTTGGGCAACTCACCGGAGAGCGCGGCAAGCCGGTCAAGATTTTTAAGAACCAAGTGTTCACCAATGTCGAAGATGCCGAACGTGAGATTTTTCGGCGGCGCTGGGAACAGCATACCGAAAAAGCAGCCGATTAGGTCGAGAGGCCACACGCATGAAGATTACCGGCTACTCCGACAAGATTAGTGCCCGCCCCGGCGAAACCATCCAATACATGGTCAACTGCGAGCTGTCGCGCTATAAGGCCGAGATTGTTCGCCTCATTTGTGGCGACCTCAACCCTGATGGTCCTGGGGTGAAAGAGCAAGTCGTTCAGACCGCGGCGAACAAGTCATACAAAGGTCGTAGGCAGACAATCGAATTCGGCTCGTATGTGACGATTCCTAACCGTCCCCTCCTTGGACAACTCAGCAGTTTTACTTTTCAGGCCATGCTGTGGCCAACCACGCCAGGCACAGGCACCCAAGCCGTTGTCTCGAAATGGCAAGATCGCAGGCAATCGGGTTTTGCGTTGCTTATTCACGACGGAGCACTCACCCTTCAACTCGGCGATGGCAAAGGTAATGTCGAGGTTTTCAGCACGAAAGAGCAACTGCTCGACCGACAGTGGTATTTCGTGGCGGCGAGCTATGATGCAGCAACACAGCGCATCACTCTCTATCAAGAACCAGTGGTTGACTATCCCCTTGCATCGGTTAACGCCGCAGTCCGGCAAAAGACGGGCCTGAAGCGGGTAGGAACTAATCAAGTGCCACTGATGTTTGCCGCAGTACGCACAGGAGCGGGCAAAGGCAAACTCGACCATAAATTCAACGGCAAAATCGATAGTCCTCGACTGGCTAACACAGCGCTAAGTCGCGCTGAGATGGAAATGCTGAAGAGTGGGGCTATCCCCGCTGGATTACACAACGTCGTCCTTGGTGTGTGGGATTTCTCACGAGATATCAGTGCAACAACGGTCTCGGACATCTCTCCGAATCGGCTCCACGGAGAGACGGTCAATATGCCGGCCCGAGGTATGAAGGGCTATAACTGGACCGGCGAGGTCATGGACTGGAAACACGCGCCGGAGCAGTACGGAGCGATTCATTTCCATGAGGACGACCTGTACGATGCAGGCTGGGAGGTAGACTTTTCGCTCACTGTCCCCGCTAATCTGAAAAGTGGTTTGTACGCCGCACGACTGCGCTCCGGCCAAGAAGAAGACCATATTCCGTTTGCTGTCAAACCCGCCAAAGGCAAGGAAAAGAAGATCGCCTTTCTTCTACCAACTGCCAGTTATATGGCCTATGCCAACGAGCATATGGCGACCAACGCGGGACTGGTCGAACTCGTCAGTGGCCGGCTGGCTCCATTTGATAAGAACAGTCTGTTTCTCAACGAACACCGCGAGTATGGCGCGTCGTGCTACGACTCACATTCCGACGGCTCTGGTGTATGTTACTCGTCCCGCCTACGACCCATTCTCAATATGCGCCCCAAGCATATTTCCGCGCTGGGCGGAGATGGATCATCGTTATGGCAGTTCAACGCCGACACCCACATCACAGACTGGCTTGAGGCCATGGGCTATGGCTTTGATGTCATCACAGACGAGGATTTGCATTATGAAGGGCTTGAACTGCTGAAGCCCTACCACGTGATTCTTACCGGTACTCATCCGGAATACCACTCGCTAGAAATGTGGGATGCTATGAAAGCTTACCAGAACCAAGGCGGACGACTCATGTATCTGGGCGCCAATGGGTGGTATTGGCGCATTGCATTTCACCGCGACTGCCCGGGACTCATGGAAATCCGTCGCAATGAAGGTGGCATTCGCACCTGGGCTGCTGAGCCGGGCGAGTACTACCATAGCTTCACAGGCGAATACGGCGGGCTGTGGCGGCGCCAAGGACGCCCGCCTCAAACGATACTGGGGACGGGGTTTACCGCTCAGGGCTTCGATATCTCGGCACCCTACCATCGCTTACCGGATAGCCTTGATCCGCGGGCAGCCTTTGTCTTCAAAGGCGTGGGCAAAGATGAAATTATCGGTAATTTTGGCCTGATTGGTGGCGGGGCATCCGGTCTGGAGATAGATCGGGCCGATGAGAAGCTGGGTACGCCTCCACATGCACTCGTACTCGCAACGTCCCAGGGCGGACACACGGATGTGTATATGGTTGTGTGTGAAGAAATATTGGCAACAGTGCCAGGGTTAGGCGGAACGGAGAACGAACTCGTCCGGGCGGATATGGTGTTCTATGAAACGCCGCATGGCGGGGCCGTGTGGTCGTCCAGCTCGATTGCCTGGGCGGGGAGTTTGTCACACAATAATTACAATAACAATGTTGCGCGCATTACGGGTAATGTGCTCCAGCGGTTTCTGAATCCAGCTTCGTTTGTGAAGTGAAGAGGAGTCGTATAAAGGGCGAGGAGAGGCAGTATGCAAGCCGTACAGGACAAACGCGAGCTGCAGGTAGCGTATGCAGTTGCCGGCGAAGAGATTCCGATTATTGATCTCGGTCCATATCTGAATGGCGAGTCCGGTGCATCCGAAGAGGCCGCCCGTGAGATGTGCCGCGCCCTGGAACAGATTGGATTCTTCTTCATAATCAACCATGGTGTGCCAGCCTTCCTGCGTGGCCGAGTGATAGCAGCCACAGCCGATTTCTACGCTCTCCCCCTAGAACAGAAAATGGCGCTCAAAATCAATCACGCCGGCGTTGGCTATATTCCCAATCGTGGTGAGTTCGGCAAACACTCACGTTATTACACTGGGCAAAAGAAGCCCGATGTGAGCGAAGCCTTTCTGCTGCAACGAGACTGGGCACCCTGCCCTACCCAGAACCGTAACCAATGGCCTGAAGAGGCCGAATTTCAACATGCCATGCGGGGGTACTTTGAAGCAGCAACGGTTTTGAGCCAGCGTATGCTGCCTTTGTATGCCCGGGCGCTCGATGTAGCGCCAGACTTTTTTGCGGATAAGTTCCCGGCGGACCGCGCCTTAAACATACTGCGCATTTCTCATATGCCGCCCGACCCGCTTGAAGACAATGAGTTTAATATCTGTCCGCATAGCGATGGCTCGTTTGCCACCTTGCTCGCGACGTCAGACCAGCCAGGATTAGAGATTCTGTCACAGACAGGCCGCTGGCTCACAGCACCGTTGATCCCAGACGCCTTTGTCGTCAATTCCGGAGACCTGCTCACGCGCTGGTCAAACGGCCGCTTTCTCTCAACCCCGCATCGCGTCCGTAATGCATCCGGGACGCACCGCTATTCTACGTCGTTCTTCTTTCAGCCTACGCCGGAAACACTCATTGACTGCTTACCGACCTGCTGTGGACCGGATAATCCTCCGAAAAAACCACCCATTACCTGCGGGGCGTATATGAAGAAGTTCCTGGAGGCGAGTTTCGCTATGGGTGATCGCGTATACAACGAGCGGGGCGAGCTGGTGTCAGCTTCTAAAACCCTAGCTCCATAGCTGCGATCATTTCGAGCACCTCATCGCGTTTGAGCGAGTGGAGTGGCGCTGAGCGCAGATCACGGAAAGCGCGCTCTAAAAAATTACTCTTCAGATAGCCAAGTCCACCGGCGATACGCGTCGCCATATTGCCGACCGCCAGCATCTCCTCCGCCATATAGGTACGGAGCATTTCCACCGTTGGCACTTGACGCTCTCCATACGGACGTTGTTCAGAAATCTCTCGGGCAGTCGTATACAGCAGTGTCCGGCACGCTTCTAAACGGTTATACATCTCACCAAGGGCAAACCTATTCCAGGCGAGATCGCCAACCCGCTGGCCAGCCTTTTTTTGCACTTTGCGCGTACGGGCGTATTCCAGGACGTGAGAGTACATGGCCTGGCCAATGCCAAGGTAGCAGGCGGAAAAGGACAAACAGTACCAGTGCGCGACTTGGGCAAACTCTTCAAAGAAATAGCCTTCTTCGCCCACGCGTTGATCTGAAGGGGCGAAGACGTCGTGCATGGTAATGGCGTGACTGCCTGTGGCCCGCATCCCCATGGCATCCCAGTTCTCAATGACTTCGAGACCTGGCGCGTCGCGTGGCAACAAAAACACACAGCCACCGGAAGCTGGGCCGGTATAGCCTTCGAGCGATACACTAATGCCAAAATAGTCGACTGCTGGCACCAAGGTGGCAAAAACCTTCTGGCCGTTGATGATGTAGCCATCAGATACTTTACGCGCCGTTGAAGACGGAGCCATAATCGAGCGTGCCCCGCCCCCCTCAGTATAGTAGCCGTTCATGAGCATCTGTTTATGACCCACATTACCAAGATAGCGATCCTTCTGAGCCGGGGTCATGAACGGCGTATAAAACCCAACCGTATTGCAGTGCATATTGATAGCAAAGGCGGTGGCTGCACACCCTTGAATAAGCTGCTCTTGGGCAAGAATAAAGGTCAGCGGGCTTGCGCCCCAGCCACCATATTCCTGCGGCGTGGTCATCGTGGTATAGCCGGTCTCTTTTAACCGAGCGATATTCTCGAAAGGAAAGCTGCCTTCACGGTCGTGCTGTTCGGCCCGTGCTGCAAACTCAGTCGCAAGCTCCTTGGCGAGATTGATAATGCGCTTTTGGTCAGCCGTTAGGTCGAGAAACACGCTTTCCTCCTGGGGGACGGGTTGTCCTCTTTGCTACCACTATCATTTCATGGAGTGACCTAGCACTGCTGAGCCAAAAAGGAAGTTAGTCTGCGGCAAATACCGGGTACGCTTCCATATAACCCATCTCGACAAGCTCAGTACGCGGTGACCGGCGAGCCATTTCCTCTCGAATCGGTGCAGTATCAATCTCGCGCGAAAAGCCGGGCAGCCAATCATCATGATGACCGAGAATGACTCGGCGCGGACGCAGTAAACCGACCTGCTGGGCAACGAACTGTGCAAGCGTCCCCTGGATCGGCTCGCCATCAATATTTCCCCGGCCGGCAGCCGCAAGGATGGCGACATCAGGCCGGATATCCTGCAAAATACCTTGCCAGTGGCCGGACGTGTCTTGATACAGCAAGCTGCCTTCTGGCGTGTCGAAAAAATACACCAGCGCCCCACCATCACCACGCGCCTCCTGCGCAGAGGCTTGGAGGTGGGAGACTACTTCATCACCCATCGCTTTGAGTTGGCCCCACAGTCCCTGCATTTTCACTTGCTGCTCTTGGTAGGTCACACCAAGTTCGCCAATGCACACCACGTCAGATTCTGGCAGGGGTTCCGTGCTCCATACACACGAGTGTTGGCTGGGATAGACGTCAACGGTGACACTTGGTGATAAGCGAATCTTTTCTCCGCCAGCAACCGGCAGGAGTTGTTCTTCGGGTACGCCTTGAGCAGCCATAATGCGAATCGACTCGTACGCGCCGATGATTTTCGCGCCGGTCGCCTTGGCAATACGCTCAGCCCCATACAGATGGTCGAAGTGGGAATGGCCCACAACTATCCAGTCGGCCTTACCGATGGCATCAACGGTAATACCGGTTGGCGCGGCACTGGGCACCCGGTCGATGTACGCATCCAGCATGACAACCAGATCGCTAAGCGTTAGTCGAAAGGTTGCACAACCCATCCAGTCTAAGGTGGCGGCCATTCAGTCTCCCCATCTCTCCCCATCCGTGCCCGCGACCCGTGTTTTAGGCAGCAGAGACGGATTGTTTGAGCTTATGCGCAAATCCCTTACGGAACTTTCTCATCTTGGGATGGATAACCATCATGCAATACGGCTGGTATGGGTTCTGGCGGTAGAATTCTTGGTGATGCCCCTCGGCAGGATAGAAAGTAGTCAGCGGAACGATCTCCGTCACAATCGGATTGATCCACAAATCAGACGCGTCGGTCTCCTGTCGAGATTGCTCGGCAATACCGCGTTGTTCTTCGTTATGATAAAAAATGGCCGAACGGTACTGCGTGCCGACATCGTTTCCCTGACGATTGAGTGTGGTGGGATCGTGGGTTTGCCAGAAGATTTCGAGTACTTCAGAATATGAGATCACATCAGGATCGAACGTGATATGCGCAACCTCAGCGTGTCCCGTTGTGCCTGAACAAACGGCTTCGTAGGTTGGATTATCCACCGCTCCTCCGGTGTAGCCCGACACGACGCTAAGGACACCCTCAACCTCCAGATACACCGCCTCGATACACCAGAAACAGCCTGCTCCCAGGGTTACGATTTCCTGCCGATCAGCCATAGTTCCCTCCGGTTCTTCCTACTGTCTGGTCACCGGTCACAGTTATGTTGACATTCACCCTACAGGTCTCCCGGACCAATATCGATGAACGGCTACTTAACTACGCAGAAATGTATCAGTTTCAGACGGGGTATCTCAAGACATCAGACAAGATTGTGTAAAATTGTACAAAATTGTGGGCAGAGTGAAGGGCAGTTCATAAAAGAGAGAATTTAAACACTCAGAAAGCAGCAGAAAATAGTACAGGTCATGCTGTTTTCTGCTCCAGGATATTTTGCACGCCGGTGATCTTGTCCTGCATGCTTTGATCTCTATCCGTTCGCGTGCCAACTCGTAGATTAGTCGAGATACGTGGCACGCCCATGGCGTGCGACACTTCGTGGCAGCGCTTGATTTTTGCAAAGACAGTGTCCCACTCGCCTTCGATATTGGTCCCATACGCATGCAGCGGAATCTCCAACCCGGCTTCTTCCAAAATCCGCACGCAAGCAGCCGCATATTCAGCGACCGAGGTCCCAACTCCTAGAAGAGCGACGCACAGGTCAGCGATGACCTTCATCCGTTTACTCCCGAAAATTCACAACAATGCACAACGTGAAATGTACGGCAGAGGCTAACCAAACAAAACCGTTTTCCGGATTAAGAAATGCCTCACTATGACAAAACTTCCCCCGACGTTTTTGGACCGACTTCACATACATCGACAACGTCGCGGTAACCGTAATTAGCCCCGACATTAAGGCCGCAGACAAACCCGTCTTCGCACTCATGATTGCCGCCACAATCACCTTCAGCCGCCCCACAGGGCCCGCGAACAGAACAGAAGTCGTTGCTGCCCGCTGTAGGGATCCCACACATCGATGAAGGCCAAAAAGCCGTAGTCCGCCCCTATATCGTTCCGACACGCAAGACCGACCTCAGACTCATCGTTGCTGTCGCAATCGCCTTCACCTTCCCCGCACGCTCCAGTGACCGTGCAGTAGTTTGTACTGCCTAGTACGGGTGGCTCACACCCATCGGTAAACGACGCGAAGCCGTAGTTCTCCCCCACGTTGTTATGACAGACAAGCCCAGATTGGCACTGCTGGTTGCCGTCACAGTCACCTTCACCCACCGCGCACGCCCCCTTCACCGTACAGAAGTCACCGTCGCCCATGATACGGAATTCGCAAACATCGATGATAACCACGAATTGGTAATCAGAGTACCGGCCGCAGGCGGCCGGTTTGCTGGGTGTTGCTCCCTCAGAGGGAGCACTAGAAGCGCCCGGCTTGATCCGCTAGCTCTTGCTCGAGAATGCACTGTTTCACACTCTCCCACTCAAAACCCACGATCGAGACCACGGAGCCCCGCGTCCAGACGTGCTCGCGAGTACATTCCGATCTTTCGCCTGACTCCGCCGCGCAATGGCCAAGGCACTTTTTCCCTTCAGAAAGCCAATCACCGACGCCACCGCATACGTGGGCGAAATCTCCTGACACATATGCACATGATCTGAGGGCAGATACCCTTCAATGATCCGACACTCTTTCTGCCGCGCCAACTCGGGAAACACTTCCCCCAAGAAGTCGCGCAACTCGCCATAGATCACCCTGCGCCGATACTTGGGAACAACTACCACTTGGTACTTGCAATCCCAGCGCGAGTGCGCCCGGCTCTTCATCGGTCCCGTCATGGTCAGTTCTCCGTTCGGTCGTTCTCAGCAAACCACCGAGCCGGAACTGTCCTCCGGAAACGCTTAAAGCTCTTCACGTCTCACTGGTCAAACCAGTCGCTTACCTC
>CAZBUD010000021.1:0-51261 GCA_964495015.1 uncultured Enterobacteriaceae bacterium
TAATCCTTCCCGTCAACGAGAAATCCCAAAATTGCTACTTTGCCCTCAAGTCCTGCACCACCGTCCCGTACCGCTGTGTCCCATCCCCGTGTTTGTCCAACAGCGCCTTCTGTCAGTCACACGGCGCCCCTTGAAGTAGTATCTTGGGGGTGGTCGAGGCAGCATAATTACTTTGGTTTCACCGGAGAAGTGACAGATGTCACGGGCACAAAGATGGAAAATGTGATGGTCATCGGAACATTCCGTACTACCGGTGATACACTGGTTAAAACGGAAACGGCGCTCATTGACTATAATCCTATCATGGGTGGCCTTCTTTAACCCCCTGTTCTTGCGGGGGGGTTTTTAATTGACATAGCAAAAAATAGAAGAGTTCGTAAACTGAGTGACCAATAAGTGTCCACGCGGAGCCTACAGCTACGAGCTTGAACATCAGAACGGCACCGAGAGTTGCAGAGAGTTCGTACCGCCCTCCCCCACCGTTACAGAGCGCTAGTGACTTTTGCTTTCTACAATGGCTGGAGAAGAAACAATCTATATACGCTCGAATGGCGACAGGTTGACCTTGACCATGGTGACGTCCGGCTCGACCCTGGATCGACAAAGAATGATGCCGGCCAGGTGATATTCCTCGCTGGTGAACTCCTAGAAATCATGCGTGAACAAAGACTCTGGGTGACCGATCTAGAGTTAGAACAAGGGCGAGTAATTCCCTGGGTTTTTCCTAATGAATATTCGGGTGATCATATTCGCTCGCACTACTATGCATGGAACACAGCGTGTCGACGTGTCGGACTTGGCGGTCGGTGGCTGCATGATTTCCGACGGTCGGCAACACGGGAATTGCTCCGATCCGGTGTTCTAGAGCCGATAGCGATGCGAATAACTGGACATAAGACCCGGTCGATCTTTGACCGCTACAATATCGTGAGCGAAGACGATCTGCGCGAAGCAGCTCGGAAAAGGGCGCACGGACACCCGGGATTAGAAGGGCACAATTCGGGCACAATCAGAGCCCTTCCAGTCAGCCCAACGCATATCAATGGACGCTAAGTACCTGATTTTATTGATGCCGGAGGCGGGACTTGAACCCGCACGAAGCTATGCTTCATGGGATTTTAAGTCCCATGTGTCTGCCAATTCCACCACTCCGGCAAGATAATAAAATCAATGACTTAGGATAGGCAAGCTGGCCTCAGAATGGTCGATAGTCATTGTTTGCGCTTGATAAAGATGGATCGAGGCGCTCAGCCGCCTCTTTGGGGTCCCTCTCAGGGACAATATGCCGACGGTCGAACATACTGCGTGTTTTGTGACCCGCGATTTCCATCGCTACGTGCTCTGGGCTACCTGCCCTGACCATATTTCTTACGGCGGTCCGCCGAAAGTCGTGGGAATCTTACCCGCTAAACCAGCCTCCGTGCAAGCCCTTCTCCAGGCCACATACGGGTATCAGATTCAATTACCACTACAGTGGGACACATATGAGCTGTCAGGACAGCGCTCAAGGTGTTCGCGCCATTCACATTCAGGAATTCCGCGTAGAAGGCTAGGCAAATACAACAGCCTGCCTTGCTTTGTCTCAGTAGTACCAACTTCCAGCCATACTGGGCCGAGGTGCAAATCCAGTTGGCCCCACGTAAATAGTAACACTTCACTCATGACGCGTCAGCCAACTTGATAGGCGAACGTCATCGGAAGCCATTGAGGCCGCGATAAGCGGCATGACTCGCGCGCTTTCGCTGGAAATCTTCCACCTCACTTTGCAAACCATTCTCATGGGTACTAAATCAAGCGCGGAGAACCGCTAGCAGCCCCCCACCGGCTGCGGACAGAAAGATGGCCGGCTGAGAACGTGCTCCACCCGCCGCGTTCACCTTCTATGGTGATTATGATTTGACTCCACGCCCATCTCATTTTAAGGTAAGGGCAAGACAGCGCATTTCACTCAGAGACGCACGCGTATGTTGCGAGAGAGTCTGAATTCTCTCCCGATTAGCCTTAGCCCATCCATCACGATACTCCGTAACATGTTGGCATATTCTTCCCACGGTAACGGAGCCGGTTACACGAGCCGAAGTCACTTCTCCGACCAGAGCCACAGCTCCGGCTTCAGACTTGCCACACTTATCCTCTTCGCAGGCTGCAGTGCAGCAGGCTGCAGTGCAAAGCAGACTGTCGTCGAGATACAAGACAGACCCGCGCGCTCTTCAGCCCAAACCGATGCACCTCTACCGCAAACACGTGCGACAAGCGCCATCAGCGACCCCGAGACAGAGCTAGCCTGGGATTTTTTGGCCCAGGTTAACGACCAAGGGGAACTACATCCTGCACCACCGCCAGTCTTTTCTCAGCCTCAGCGATCTATCCCTGCAGCACAAAAAGAAGCTGAATTCGCACCTTTACCCCCACTGCGCAAGCCCCAGGACAACGAGTCTTCGGGATGGCTCGCCTGGGTACCCGGTGTCTCCACAGACGACGCGCCGAGCAATGGCAACGCTCAGTACCGGACAGAACAAGATCTCTTAAAAGCGGTCTCTGAGTTTCAACGCGTGGCCGCAAAAGATACCTATCGTTTTCCGCTGCCCAAAGATGTGACTGGGGCGAATGTCCATAAGGCAACACTGAGGCGCTTCCAAGACTTTGAGACCAAACATCCCGGTGCCTATGCCGCTATTATTGCCTTCACTCGCGGCCGGGCCTACGAAGGCTTACACGCCTATAAGCAAGCCCTGTCCCAGTACCAGCTGGTGAGCCAAGGCAAGACCCGGCTTAAACCTGAAGCTATGCAGGCGGTCGAAGCCCTCACCGCGTTCCAGGCTCTCAGGCAACAAACGCCACAGGCGACAACTGCGGTGGAATACGTCGAAGCGCTCGACACACAAGCGCAACAGTGGCGTGCTCTGGCGCAGCAATACATGGATACCCCGTATGCCGCACTGGCTCTTGAAGAAGAAGAGCGTCTAGACCGCGCCAAGGTCACCTTTCTTGCAATTAACCGTTATCGGATTGAAGATGGCAATGAGAGCGTGATCTTGGCTTATCAACAGTTAATTGATAAACACCAAGAGAGTAAAAACCGCTATAGTTACAAGATTGCGCTGGGCGACTTCTATTCTATGCTGGCCCAAGAGTATACTGCCCAGAATGATCCTGAGAGTTTACGCTTTGAGACTGCAATATTTGAGGCACTTGGCCAAGCGGCCCTCCGTCATTATGCAGCGGTAGCGCAAGAGGACGGTATTGTTGAAAAACTTGAGGCAAAAGGCAAGCTCGAAGCGCTGGAAGCCTATATGGCCAAAATCGGACGATTGGGACGCTAAATACCCCGGAGCGAACACCAGCATGCTGTGGCGTCGATTCATTATGTGTGTGTGGGTCCTTCTCCTCCTGACCAATGCACTGCGCGTACCTAGTGAAGCACGCGATTTCGCCGACCCCTTAAGCCAGCGCGTGACGGAATTTCTGCCGACGTATAGCCCGTTTGTTCCGCCACTCCCGCCAGAGCGGTATTTCCCGGATGCAGTCGGGGAAGACGTTGCTGAGGCTATTATTGACGGCTACCTCCATGACCCAATTGCGCTGCGTCAGCGCATTGAGAAGCTGTCCCAGCGTGATGATACACTCGAATCCCAGGGAGAGTTGACCACTGGCGTTACGCCTCTCGTGTATTCCCTCCTATACCGTCCAATAGAGACAAACGGTGATGCAGACCTGCCCCTGGTCGAACTAGATGCCTCGCCGGACGAGATACTGTCCAGGGCCGATCAACTCTGTGCTGCCGAAAAACGTTATCGCGTTGCGCGCTTATTCAACTGGGTGTTATCGACTTTTGACGTGGCCCGTCTCTTTCTCGGCGCACCAGCTAGCCCGAGTCCGTACGCAGCCCAAGGCGTCATGTCGGAGGTGGGCCGCACCTCCGGCCCAAGCCCGCGCGAGCGCAAAGCCTTGGCCCTCTATCAGCGCTTCCTCGACCAAGCGCCAGAGGACCCGCGGGCCCCGGAAGTCGAGACGAAAATGCTCCGGCTTGAAGAAAAACGCAAGACAGCACTTGTCCAAGCCGAGTTAGACCAAGCCGAGCACGCTTTGGAACAAGGGGACTACTGGAAAGCCAACTTTCACTACCAGCTCGCACTGCTTGTTGATGAAAACGCTGCGGAAGCACGGACCGGTATCCAACAGGTTGAAGCCCAGCTTCAGCAGTATGAGGCACTCAATAATCAGGAACCTCAGGACCCACTTGCGGGGGTCAAACAGGCTCAATGGGAACATAGCAAACAGACCCTGACATATCTGCTGCCCGGCGGTGCCTTTGTCAAAGACAATGTTATTGTCGCAGGTCTCCAACTTGGCACCGAGGGCCTCGTGGGTGCAGCGACCTTCGGTGCCCTCACTCTGGTCCAAACTTTAGGCAGAGTGTGGCAGGTCATGATGGGCCAGGCCGTTTCCCGCCAAGGGATAATCACGGAAGGGGAGAAATACCTGCACGATACACCCGCGGACAAACGCGCACCTGAGATCTATTCCATTTTGGCCAAGGCGTATAAGAAAGACGGCAAGGTCGAAAAAGCCATCCAGTATTATACCTTAGCCGGTATGCAAGAGCAGGTTCCGGAACTCCAACAAAACGCAGCAGCGTCCCTGCTTGAACACGCCAAGACCAGCGCACATCAGACCGAAAAAGAAGCCTATCTGCGGTCGCTTATGGAACGCTATCCAAAAACCGAAGCTGCCAAGGAGGCGGGTGAGCAACTGCGCGAGGTCAGCCGTCCAGAGAACCAAGGACTGCAATTGAGCAAAATGTTTCTGCGCGAAAATCCCGACTTATTTGGCCATCAGGGGTTGGGCCTCAAGCGAGAACTATACGACGGCAATTGGCGTAATGTCGAGCTCGCGGACGACGGCATCATCATCTCACCACACGGTGAGGTCACGCTCTTGCTGGAAAGCGAGAGCGGACCCCGGCCCAAGGTCTACGCCGTCCCCACCGCATCCTGGCAGCAGTTTTGGCGCCGGTTTCGGGAAAAGGGGTATGAGAACGCAGTATCTCGCGGCGATAAAAAGATTGCTCGACTCGTACAGGGCGCGGAGCCGACAGACGTAGTACTTAAAAGTGAGTTTGAGAAAAACGAGGAAGACGGCTGGCGGGTGCTACCTCAACTCACCGGTAGTATCGGTGAAGGGTTTGACGTACGCGGCACCTTCCCTAAAGACGTGTTTGGCACCCGCGTTGCCTTTGGCAACAATCAGTACAGCAGCTATGTGGGCCTCGAAGTCCCTATGCCGCTTATCCCAGTTGATTTTCTCCTGATAGGGCGTAACGGCTTGCCCTCACTCTACCCGCGCATCCGTTTGCCGAACCAAGACCTCAAGGATGCAAATCTCTACCAGTAAGGCGGGCGAGAGAGCCGCAAAAAGGATTCCAGCTACTCGTTCGCAGCATAGAAGACGAACTCGACATCCCCAATTCGCACGTTCATCCCATTCCTGAGCAGATTCTCGGAGGTCTGCTTGCCGTTGACATGAATCCCGTTTTTGCTGTGCAGATCGAGCAGCACATAGCCTTGTTTAATCTTTTTGATCCGGGCATGTTCACGCGATATGGATGAGTGAGGGATAATGGCTGCACATTCTTCACCCCGACCGAGAATGAACTCGTCTCGAGAAAAGGCGATCTCACGCGGCACTTCTTCAAAAGGGCTTTGACGGACTAGTCTGGCATAGGGAGCAGTCTGTTCAGGCGCAACCACGGGTACGGACGAACCGGGGCTCGTGGAACTTATGGAGCTTGCTCCAGCCGTTGCGGTCTTGATCATGTTCAGCACATCGGCTGGGATTTCATTCAGCCGAACCCGCGCCAATAACAGTAGGCTGCCACAAGCCAGCAGCGGAATCACCACATTCCACCAGCCATAGGCGGCGAAGGCTAGCGACGGTGTCGCGCCAGGGACATCGCTGGTCGCCACAACCCGAGCCCCACCGACCCCACGCACCTGATACTCTACACGCGCCTCGCCCACCCCGTTTGGATGACTCAATGTGAGCGCGACTTCCCGTTCCGTTCCGTCTTCGATCGGACGGGGACTGAGATAGGTCAGGAAATATTGCGAGGCTAACGAGCGTCCGATTTCACCGATGAGCTCAGGGAATCGTTCGCCCTCACTCACGATATTATAGTGCCGGCCGGACGTTGCTTTAGCCATATTATGCAGGTCCGGCGCGATAAAAGGCGGTGGGGAGATTGAGAAGACGTTGAGATTCGCCTTCTTGATCTCCACTAAGACTTCGGCTCCGGTGAGTTGCGTGATCTCCCGCCCGTAGGGACTGTCTTTCTCTGAGCCGTCTCCGCGGGTGTGATTTGGCGCATCCGTAATCAGGATAACCACGGCCTGCGCATCCGGACGAAACGGGAAATGGCTCGCGAGCAGCAAGGCATCAAGAGAATTTTCCGGAATATCCCCCCCACCCGACGGCCGTAACGATCCGACCCAGCTTTTAAACTCGCGTGCGCTGCGGGTAAAAACCTTTTCATCACGAATGATATAGTCTTCAAACGTCACCAGCCCCAGACGATAATCGCGATTGGCTGTGGCTAGGCTATCAGCAAAAGCAACCGTGGCCTCTTTCATGCCGTCAATAAATGGCCCCATGCTTTCTGTCACGTCGAAAACCACCACAATATCGACAGGTCGTCCCTGCTGCTCCCCTCGAAAATCAATAATCTGAACAGCCTGACCATCCTCCTGCACCTCGACGTTTTCAGGCGTCAATTGTCCAACCGGGTGTCCTCGCAAGTCGGTTGCACTAAAATACAGGCCGACCGCTCCGCCATTTGCAAAATTTTCAAGATGCGGGTTGGTCACAGAGACCACGACCGAGTCCACGGCTTGGACGATAGGCGCTGCAAGGAGGAAGACGAAAAGACAGCAGACAAGGCAGGCGGCAATTGCTTTGAAATACTTCATACTCAAACGCCTCCTCACACTCCCTGTAGAATGACTACGCCAGATTGCTACTTCCCCGCCCGATCCCGAAATAGCAGCAACGTTCCACCGACCTCAATACGATCGCCATTCTTGAGTTGAACCGGTTGACCCACAGGCGTACGGTTCACACTGACTTGGCCGTCGCCTCTGGCCAGGACAAAACGACTCTTCTGCTTTTCCACCACGACATGCAGATCTGCGATTGAGCGGTCACCGAACAGGCCCACATCACTTTCCTCCGCACGGCCTATGGTCGTTCTTGGCTTGGTCAGATGATACTCCCGGCCTTCGCGCGCGTTGCGGCTTTGCGACCGAATCACCATGAACCAGCCTCGTTTAAGCAGTTCGCTGACCAATCCAATCCCTAGGCCGATGAGTGCTCCCAGGAGTGCCAGGGCAATCCCGCGTCCCGCTGTCTGAGGCAACAATACGGTCACGATCTGATACACTGCGCCGCCGATGGCGCCGCCCAGGCAGCCGCCTATGGCACCATTGCGCAAACGCACCAGAGAATGCCCGACCCACCCCGCACCCAGACCAACCGCAAGTCCGAAGATGCCCCAGCCCACCATACGGCCACCCAGCCCCCCAAACACACCAAAAACAACCTCGCCCATGAGCAGCCCCACCCCTCCGCCAACCAGGCCGGCCAGGCCGCCAAGCTTAACACCTTGCCACGCATGGTTTTTATGGCCAGCGCTGAGCCCTTCGATCGCGCCGATAAAAGCCCCGACGCACACGCCTATCATCGCGCCCAGGGCAATGGCCCGAACATAGACATTCCCAACGCCAGCCAAAGGATCGGCCGCTGCCCATCCCGCGAGGCCGCCTAACAAACCAGCTCCGCTAAAAAGTACGAGTCGCTCGCGAGACAGTTCCATACACACCACTCAATAGACACTACTAGGATTTTCGAAACACACAGAATCTAGGACGATCCACCCGACAATTGCACCGCCCACTGCCCCCTCATGCCAAATGGGGCACCGCTATACGTCCCACTTAGACGATCGCCCTCTCGCCAGCCGCGAAAATGATACACATTATTCCCAATCGGACTCTTGAACTCGACTTGACTACCTTGCAGGCGCCCCTCTAGTGGAGCCGCGCCATAGCCCTGTTCGTGAACCACTAGATTTCCCCGTAACCCACCATTGCCTTGGGGGCGGAAGTGGACTTCGAGTGGGATCTCACGCCCGGAGACAAGTCCTAACATGCTGCCCCGATGCGAATGCAGCACCGAGGTCAAATCTCGATCATCCTCAACCTGAAATTCTTTGGACGATAACGGATAGCCGTTCACGTAAAAATCGACCCGGTACGTGCCCGGCACAAAGGCCCCACCACTCGAATTCCCAATGCGCCCGGTAAAGGTCGCATTTTTTGTTTTTGCCCCAACTTCCTTGCCGTCCTGCACGGTTCCAAGCGGTTGCCCATTCGGCGCGTAATACGTGGCCTCGACGCGATGATAAGAAGACATCAGATCTTGCAGCTGATTCCGAAAATCGACCTCCCAAGCCACAAAGCGGAGCTGTGACGCCCCAAAAGACGTCCGCGCCTTGGACAGGCGTTTACCGTTTTTCGCTGTGTTGATAAAGCGGATAGAAAGGATCGACAGCGGTTTTTTACTTCGCTCTTGGATCAGGGCGAGACGTTGCGCCTCTGCCTCGATAGCTGCGACAGAAGAGGCAAGGAGACTGGCTGCGGGGACCACGGCTCCATCCGCGAGCGTTGGCTCCAAGCCTTCGGCTTTTGCCACTTGCTGCGGGTCCATTTCAATCCGAACAGTCTGGCTGGCGAGTTTTTTATCGCCGAGATACAGTTCGAGTTGATACTCTCCTTTGGCGCGCTCCTTGAGTCCGTCCAGCAGAGTAATGCCGCGCAGTTCAAGCTGTTCTTCTTCAGGCCGGACAAATCGACCAGCGGAACTTTTCCCAGCCAGCCCGCCCTCCGGGTCGAAAAAGCGCCCTTGTAAGCTGTAGTCTCGGCCTTCTATGCCGCTGAGTCGATTGTTGACCACCGCCTCCCAGGTCAGATATTGCACCTCACCGACCATATAACTCTCTTTAGCTTCGGCCAGCGGGGTTCCATCTCGGGATGTGTTGGTTAAGGTCAGGCTGACCAGTTCGAGTGGGTCGGCTCGCAAAGCGCGCAGGCGTTTCTCGCGTTCCCAGGGTAAACTAGCCACAAAGGAGCGAAAAGCCTCCCGCCGCGATTCGGGCAACCAGACCTCAATCTGCTGCCAGGGAATTTTTTCGCCAAGTTGGGTCAGCGGGTTGCCATGAAGCAATTCTGGGCTTGTGTATACCCCATAAGCGCTTCCAGCCACGAGTGTTAAAAAGGAGACGGCGGCCAGCATACGCCCCCAGCGCCTCTTGCTACGCACCGGCGCAAGCAGCCCGATCTGCTCAATCTGTTCAATCTGTTCAAGCAGCTCAGGCGACTCAGGCAGCGGCTCCAGCATTTGGGTCGCGGATTGGGCAGAGCCCACTGAACTGGGCTTGGCACTCAGTCCACGGCCATACAGGAACATTTCTTTGAATGCCTCGGCGCTCGCGGGTCGCTCATCGGCTTTATACGCCAGTGCCTGGTCTATCGCCTGAGCTAAAAATGGGGCCGCGTTGGGCGTGACAGAAAGCACCGGAGGACACGAAAACGGCGGGTGTTTTTCGGGGTCACGTCCGGTGAGAATATAGTGCATGGTAGCGGCAAGACTATAAATATCGGAGCGTCCATCGACCGTCCCCGCGTATTGCTCAGGCGGTGCAAACCCCGGCGTCCCGATCAGCGTGGCTTTCCCCTGTGGAGAGAAAATTCGGGCTATGCCAAAGTCGATCAATACGATGCGACCGTCCGGTCGTATGATCACATTGCCCGGTTTCATATCCCGATAGATGACAGGAGGGGAAAAGCTGTGCAAATACGTTAAGACGTCACACAGCTCACGACCGACCTCAATCACTCGGCTTTCGGATAGTTGCCCAGCCTGGACGGCTACCTCCTCTTCGAGGTTCTTGCCCTCGATAAAGTCCATCACCAAGTAGTGGCAGTTTCCCTCACCGAACCGGTCGAAAATAGCGGGAATCGCCGGGTGGGTTAATTGAGCCAGGGTGTCCGCTTCTCGATGAAAATACGCGATGGCCTGGGCGCGTTCTTCCGGGTTGGTAAAACGGTCAAAGATTTCCTTGATGGCCACACGGCGGTCGGTCAGGCGCTGATCTTGGGCGATATAGACAACGCCCATACCTCCACCGGCCAGAAAGCGCTCGATTTGATAACGCCCGGCGAGGAGCGTTCCAGGTTCAAGCTGACCGCTTTCATTGCGAGACATGGACGCAGGCCTCACTATTCGTGAAAAACCACAACAACCGAGGTATTATCACTACCGCCGCCAGTATTGGCGGCAACAGTCAGTTCTAATGCCGCATCGTAGGGTGTGCGGTGGCGACTCAAGATGTCGGCCAGCGCCAAATCACCGACATGGGCCGTGAGCCCATCGCTACACAACAGCAGCCGAGCCCCACGCTTAAGCGAGCGTGACAGGGTATCAACTCTAACCTCTTTCTTACTCCCCAACGACCGAATGAGTATATTCCGATGTTCGTGTGTCAGGGCTTCTTCAGGTGTCAATTGGCCGATCTCTACGAGACGACTGACTAACGAATGGTCGTGAGAAAGTTGGCAGAGCTCACCGCGCTCGAACAGATAGACACGACTATCACCGACCCAGGCCAAGGTCAGTTGCTCAGCCCGGACTAAGACAGCCACAATAGTCGCTCCAAGGCCGGCCGATTCTGGATAATCTTTCCCGTATTGAACAATCTTATTGTTCGCGGCCCCTACCGCCTCACGCAGACGCGTCTCCCAGGCGGCATCATCACCCACGTTCTCTGCCCAAGCTTCTTCAACCTGCTCAGCAACCGTCTGGATGGCAATTTGACTCGCGACCTCTCCTGCTTCAGCGCCACCCATACCGTCCGAGACAATATACAGTCCGTTAAAATCCTCTCCCGCGATTGTGCCATGCCCAACCTCTTTGACTAGGACGGCGTCCTCGTTGTGATCACGAACCTGCCCAACATCAGTCCGCCACGCTGAACGGATAGACGCGGCCCGATTGAGGCTAAGCAGCGCCGTTTTGAGCGCCTGAGGGTCCGCATACCTATCCGTAGGATCAAGAGCGAGGGCTTTTCTCAAGATCCGCTCGAGATCGGGAGTCAGGACCTTTTCCGGGTAGAATACTGGAGGTTCCGGTTGAACGGCCCAGCCTTCGATTGGCAAACGTTTCCCGACCAGGACGGCGTACAGACAGGCCCCGATAGCAAAAACGTCCGCTGTTTCACCCAGGGCTCCGGATTTATAGGCTTCAGGTGCGGCATAACCATCGGTCAGAAGATAGTTGTTATGGGTCGCATCTTTCAAACGCACTGCTTCAAGCTGCGACAGATGCAAACGCCCGTCTTTGTCCAGCACCAGACTGTCTGGCGGCAACTCGACGCACAGCAATCCGTGCCGCTGCAAGACGCTGATCGCCTGACACAACTGCACCCCCCAGCCGACGGCTTCTCGTTCGGTTGTCCGGCCGATACGACTGTTGAGACGAATACCGGAGATTATCGGCGAGGCCAGATAAACCCGATCCTCGATTTCGATACACTGTTCAGGCAGGAGTAAAGCCGGATGCCGTATGTCAACAAGGTGTCCACTTAGCCCAAACAGGCCGTCAGGCACACGATCAAACAAGTCATCAGTTGAGTTCTCAGCTGAGTCAGGAGAACGGTCCCGCAGGCGCTCGGAGATCAGAAAGAGTCGATCGCCGTCAGCCTGGTCTATAGCCTGATAGCGATTCTCCTGACCTGTCGAGACGACCGCCGTAATCAGGTAGGTATCAGCCAGGATCGTCCCCACCGTGAGGGAAGCAAGCAACGAATTCGAGAGAGTCTCCTCGCTCTCCTCAAGAGAAACTCCACAGGCGCTACAATAGGTTTCCTCAACCGGATTGGCTTGTCCACACTCAGTGCAGGCAGCGCTGTCCTCCACACCCACAGCATTGGTCGAGAGTGATGCAGAACTCATGCATCACCAGTTCCCAATTGGACAAGTCGGACGACGCAGGGTCATGTCGTCACAGATACCTTGAAGAAGGTTTTTCCAATGATGATCTCATCCCCATCTTTGAGTGTAGCCGGCGAGCCAGGCTCCAGGCGTGGCCCCCGATTCACAAACGTGCCATTCAGGCTACCGATGTCTTCAATCGTCAGCGTTTCGGCAAATTTAATCAGGGCATGTTTGCGAGAGATCCGCGCTTCGGGATCATCGTTCTCCATATCAACCTCAGGAAAAGAGCCGGAGTCCGGATCCCAGCGGCCAACCAAATTATCACCGGCCTGAAGTTCAAACACCTTGCCCACCGTCCCTCCGCGCGTAAGCGTTAAGGCGGCTGCCGTTCCCGCACTCTGCCCCTCACTCGCAGGAGCCTCTACCGGTGCGTCCAGTACATCTTGCGGAGCCTCTGGCGCTACCTCTTCGGGTTCACTTTCACCAGGAGCTTCTACCGGTGCGTTCACAGCTTCCGTAGTCGTTGCTTCCTCTGCTGTTTCCTGTATGTCTGCTGACGCATCCGCTGCGGCTGGCACATCTGCGTCAGCTACTTCCTCCGCAGCAGAAGTTTCAGCCGGAGCTGGCGCTACCGCTTCTGCCTCGTTTACGGCTACGGCCTCAAGTTTTGCGCCACAGCTATCGCAGTATTCCAGTCCATCCATATTTTCTTCATTGCATTCAGCACAGCGGATCATAGCAAGGCCTCCTTCATGCATCTGAGAGTCGATACCCGGCCGGACTAGACTTAGTCACGCAGGGCATCTTTCACACTGTCGGGATCGAGCAGTTGTGTTTTCCGTAAGGTTGCCTGAGCATTCAACAACTGAGTTTTGGCGGCCCCACTGGCGAGACTCTGCGTCTTCTTCATCTCACTTTGCAGGGACTCAAGAACCTGGGTGGCTTTGGAGTTGCCGAGTCGCTGGGTACCGGCAATCGCGTTACCGAGCAGTCGCGTGGCTTTATCCGTATTGCCTGACGCCATTGCGGCCTCGGCCTGCATTTGCAGTTTGGCCACGCTGACTTGATCAACGAGATTCATGACATAGCCATTGGCTTTACCAATCGCTGCTCGATCAAGCGTGTAGTTCACCACCACATCGAGACTTTCTCGCTGGTTTTTCGCGTCGGGCGCATCGTAACATAAATCGGCCTGTCCTAAACGGACTCGGCCAGGTCGGCGCGGCGGCAAGACTAATACAGCAAGCGCCGAACTCGGTGTTCCGGCTTCAAGATCCCCAAGCGGAAGAGTAATAGTCCGATTACTATCGGGGGCAACTTCTTTAAACGGGTAGATCTGAGGACTCGCCCGAAACGCCTCTTTGACCTGCACGCCAGCGCTCAACTGCAAGTCGATACGCGTATTCGTCAGGGCAACGTTCCGCAGCCCCTGGAGTTCTTTTGAGAAGAGGCCGGGTATCGAAGCCGGATCATCAATGAAGTGGTAATTAGCCCCACTCGCTTCCGCCATTTCCATGAGCAGCTTTTCGTTAAATTCGAGCCCCACCCCTAAAGTGCTACACGAAATGCGGTCGCGGTGCTGCCGAGCCAGATCTAAACATTTTCGCTCTTCGTAGGTCTGTCCATCCGTCAATACAAGGAGCCGATTCAACCGGTTCGGCGAGTAGTACTTCTCAACCTCGGCTAGGGCGGCTTCCATCCCCAGTGCCATCTGCGTCCCACCACCTATCTCTAATAAGTCCAGATCGTCTATAGCGCTCTTCACACGAGCTTTGTCAGACGTCACAAGATCAGCAGTTGCAGCAACCGCAGCTGTATCCGCAAATGCCACGACCGAGGCTTTATCGTCCGGCCCAAGATTATCAACCAGATATTTCACGGCTTCGATCACATTATCGAGCCGCTGTTCATCGTACATAGAGCCGCTTCGGTCGAGGACGATGCCCAAATTGAGCGGCAAACGGACTCCCGCCCCTTGTTGCGGCTTCGTCTCCATAAGCACGTACAGTATGAAATTTTCTGCGCTACTGAGTACGGCGTTTCGGCTCGTCAGCGCTTGGAAACCCACGGCACCGGACACTGGAGACTCCTTTTTTCGCAAGAAGATTGTTGAATTTTTTATCTCACGTTTCTTTCTGCTACGCAAGGTAACCTAGAGGTAAGTCACGTGAACATTTGCTTTTTTATTTCTCCGGTTTCCGAAATTGATCGTGGCAGCTTTTGCAGGTGCCAAAAATTTTTTTCATTTGGGCCTTTACTTCGGCCTCCTCCCCATGTCCCGCAGCGACCGCGAGCGTATCCGCCTCGGTGCTCAGCGCGCTGGCCAACGCAAGAAAGGCATCCCAATTTTTCCAAATCTCCGCTTTAGCCCGAGAGGCGTCCGTCGTGACGCCTTCAGGAAAGAGCGCTTCAATCCGGGTGGCGTGGATGGCGAGCACTTGGGCATTCAGCTTGGATTCCTCGAGCTTACCCGCGTCTATCTTTGCCTTCAGCTCTTTGGCATTCGAGCCTATGTTTTCCATCAGGTAGTAACGAAACGCGATCACATCCTTTGGATCAGGCATATGCGTGGGGTGACTTTCATGAGCACGGCCCAATCCGCTTAAAAAGCCGACAACAATGACGACAATACTCACAACACATGATTTCATTGCTACGCTCCCTCCTTACTTCTGAAAAACACGACGTTTTCTGTTTGATCGCAGCCTCTGATTACTCCACCTGCTGAACAAGTGGAACGACATTTTTCAGATACTGGGCCACAGCCCGCGCATCTTCATCCGACATGTCTCTGTATCCACCGGCCGGAACGCCTTCAATGCCCAGTCGCATCAGACCCTGGACAGTATCAAAATTGGGCAGAAAGCCGGTTCGCAGCAAAGAAACAATCTCTGCCTCGCTCCACTCTCCAATCCCGGTCTCGGGATCGGGCGTAATATTGGGTGCCACTTCACCGTCCATGCCATCTGGATTACCAGCGAGCACACGTGTGTCATCCAATGTCCCAAATACGGTCCGGGGGGTGTGACACTCCTGGCAATGGGCCAAGTGTTCGCTGATGTAGCGTCCACGTTCGATAGGCCCGCGGGAGGGTGAGCGGGCGACCACCGCTTCCTCAGGTGTAAAGAAGAGCCAGCGCCAGACGCGCATGGCCAACCCGGGAAATGGGATACTAACCTCGTGGGGAGTATTCTGCTGAGCCACCGACCCAAGGCTGCGCAGGAACGCAACCAGAGCAGTCACGTCCGTATCGGTCATAGCATTAAACGCCGGATAGGGCATGACCGGGCTCATCACAGTGCCCTCCGGCTTAACCCCAAGCCGGATCGAATCAATGATCTCCTGATCGGTCCAAACCCCTATGCCATAACGTTTGTCCGGGGTGATATTCGTCCCGTAAAACGTGCCATACGGAGTCTTCAGCGCACGTCCGCCGGCATTCACCGACCCCCCAGCAACAGTGTGACAGCCACACCCGCCCGCAAGAGAGAATACGTACTGCCCTTGAGCAACCAAGTCAGGGTCCTGATTGGGAGCCAAATCAGGAGCTCTGTCGGGCCTTTCGGCCCAGACAGTTCGGACCGCGCCCGACCACAGCGAAACGAGAAGGAGAAGAAGAACGATGCAAGCTCTCAGCAAGGGCAGTATCTGCATGGTGCTACGGGACAGTGTATACCATATCGGAACTCTGCAAGTACGAAAAACAAGCACAGGTGTAAAAGTTTCCGGACATGGACTCACTCTAAGGGTGGACCCACCCTTCTGACGCTGCCCTCAATTTCTTTTACAGACAGAGACGGGGAAACGCACTCCTTGCTCCGCTTCTGTCTCTCTCTCGTTATGTGGCTCATATGTGCTGCCTGCGGCGACCGCACCGACCTGGGACCGGGCCGCACTGAGAACCCTCTCCGCATCGGAGCCGACAAGCCCTCACTTAACTTCGGTACGGGATCGGAAAGTAGGGACGGAGTCAGTGGAACTCCGCAGATTGAGGATACTGTTATTCACGGCAATATTTTCAAATTACGGCCTGCAACTGCCAGACCCATATTTGCCTTTGCTTATGTAAATCTGCGGGATCCTATCCGTTTTCTTGAATTTGACGATGCAGAAGTCGCTTTGGTTCAGGCAGACCAGACCTTCACTAGTGGAAATCCTGCCGTTGGCGACCTCACTCTGGTGTTTCTGCTTGACAAGGTTGGAATGAATCAAGATGGAACGATTAATGACGGCGACCCCATCGCCATCTTCCAAGATCCCAATGCTACACTCGAATGCATTTCGGCAAACACGGAAGTCAGTGTGGAAGATATAGACGTTCGCTTCGATCCGGGCTATCCCCGCGCAGGAACGGAACGTGTCGAGTCTGAGTCGAATATCATTGTGACCCAGAGACCTCGGGAGTCGGAGGATCCACTATAGGGAGCGAGGCAGTCTTGTTGGGGTCTTGGGACAGTGGCAACGGCCTGCTATTTTACACAGTATGAATCGGCTAGGTTTAGGTTTGAGCGTGGGCGGCTTCCTCCTCCTTGGGAGCGCGAGCCTTCTGTACCTGTTCTCTAGTCTCGGAGAGACCTCACTCCACAACGCGTGGGGTTATCCCCTGTATGCCGACTTTGAGAGCGCCACGGGCCTGGGCCCAGGCGCGCCGGTTGAGATTTCCGGGGTCCGGGTGGGCCGCGTCGATACCGTACAACTCACAGGCAACCGAGCAAAAGTCAAGCTGACTGTACAGCACGGTATCGAGATTCAGGATGATGCGATCGCCTCGATCCAGACCAAAGGCTTGCTTGGCGGTCCCTATTTACAAATCTCTCTCGGCGGCTCTGAAAGAATTATCCCTCCAGGTGGGATGATGCGGGAAACCGAGCCCCTTATTGACCTCCCAGGATTAATGGCGGCCCATGTTGCTAGCCAGAAGAATAACAGCACAGCCGCCGCCTTACCCTAGCGTTTTCGGTCTACGCTCTATCTCTTTTTTCCGATTTGCTCATCACACAACTGAACGGCCTGGACAGAGAAATTCAGTAGTTTTGCGATCCCGGTTTCATTCTCGCCCTTCCCTTCCCAGTGCCAGACCGGGCTACAGTTCGTTCTTTTCGCAGTTCTTTTCACAATTTCTTGCGCTTTGTCCGCGTCAACGCGCTGCCCCACAGGCTTACCGGGCTCAACAGGCTTTGCAAGCTTAGGTTGAAGGGCGAGCACCTCAGTCTCTCGTGGAGTGGCGGTCTGTGACGCTGGAGTTTCATGTTGCCCAGGCTGAGCGCGTAAAACATCAATCTCATCTTCATGGGCTTCCAATGCCCCCCTCAATCTCGATAGTCTGCGCTTCCTTGCCCTGTAGCCCCTCGAGGTCTTTACGCATGTCTTCAACCTGACCTACCGGACTTGCAAGCCGCTTTTTCAGGTTCGCCACTTCCTAAGCCTCATAGGATTGGCAGCCATGCACAGCCACCATCAGGACGACCAGACTCAGCCGTCCGAACTCCTCCAATTTCGCTCGCGCCTCTTTCCTCCTATTCTGTCGGGTCACGTTGTCGACGTCTGCGATAGGCCGCAGGTTTCATCCGAATCTTGCCGCACTTCGGACAGCGCCACTTTTCCTGTTTATGCGGCCGATGAGCCTCGACTTTCATTTTTGTTTGACAGCGTGGACAGGTCATTATTCAGTGTGCTGTGTGTAGCAAAAATCCGGACGAATACTATACCTGGTACGCGCAATTTCCACTGCGGCAAAAGTCGGGGCTTGCCTGTTCTGATTGGGGCAGCTATGGGGGGAGGATTCTGATTGGTCTATTATCTCGATAGAATGCGGGGAGAGTGATCTCATGCTAAGTCCCTATCGTGTCCTTGACCTGACTACGGAACGCGGGCTGCTCTGCGGCCAAATTCTGGCTGACCTTGGAGCTGACGTTATCAAGGTCGAACCGCCCGGAGGTTCGTCGGCTCGAAAGCTAGGACCCTTCTATCAGGACCAGGAAGAAGCCGAAAACTCGCTGTATTGGTGGGCCTACAACCGCAATAAACGCGCCATCACCCTGGACATCACCAAAACCGAGGGCCAAGAGATTTTGCGCCGTTTAGCAAAGAGCGCACAGTTTCTGATCGAATCTGAAAATCCAGGCAGCCTCGCAAAATACGGCCTCAGTTACAACGACTTAGCGCAGGAAAACCCCGGCCTGATTTATGTATCCATCACACCGTTTGGACAGGATGGACCCAAAGCGAGCTACGCGGACAGCGATTTAGTCATCCTCGCCTGCAGTGGCCCTTTGGTGATTACCGGAGACGAAGACCGTCCGCCCGTGCGCCTGAGTGTTCCGCAGGGATATCTGCATGCCAGTGCAGCAGCAGTTCCCGCCGCCTTGATTGCCTTGCACGAATCTCACCGCTCGAATAAGGGCCAGCACATCGACATTTCCGCTCAGCAAGCCGCGGCCCAGGCCTCGCAGTCGAGTGTTTTGTGCGCACCGCTCCATGATGCCGATGTCCGACGCATGGCCGGCGGTGCAAAAATGGGACCGCTTGCGATTCGGCTGCTGTGGCCGGCCAAGGACGGCCATGTTTCGATCGCCTTTCTTTTTGGTTCGGCGTTTGCCCATTTCACCAAACGGCTCATGGACTGGATCTACGAGGAAGGCGGCTGTGACAAGGAAGTCCAGGAAATGGACTGGGTGGGGATGGGCGGCCTCCTGTTCGGCGCTGATCGAAAAACGATCGCAGATTACGAACGCCTCAAGCTCATCATTGAAGACTTTACAAAGAGCCGAACCAAAGAAGAGCTGTTCCGGAACGCCCGGGATCGCGGTCTCTTACTCGCTCCGGTGACAACAATTGAGGAGGTCACGCACAGTGAACAGCTGGAGTCACGCGACTATTGGACCTCAGTCGAGCACAAAGAGTTGGCGAAAGCGTTTCACTATCCCGGTCCTTTCGCCAAGTTTAGCGAACAGCCTATTACCTATCGGCGTCGTCCACCGAAGATCGGCGAACACAATGCCGAGGTGTATGGCGGCGAACTCGGCATGAGTGACCAGGAAGTAGCAGAACTCCAAAACGAGGGTATAATATGAGGGAGCCACAACAAGGAGGGCCACGCCATGCCAGACCGACAACACACCGACATTGAAAGCAATCAAGCACTTGCTGGGGTTAAGGTGCTCGACTTTATGTGGGCTATGGCCGGGCCGGGCTCAACCCGCATTTTGGCCGACTACGGGGCGACAGTTGTCCGAGTCGAATCGACCACACGGTTTGACGCCGTGCGCATGGTCGGCCCTTTCCAGAATAAACAACCCGGCCCGAATAATTCCGGTTTGTTCAATAATCTGAACACCGGTAAACTGCCGATTACGTTGAACCTGTCCAAGCCGGAGTCACGCGAGGTGATTCTCGATCTGGTGCGATGGGCGGATGTCGTGACAGAATCGTTTTCGCCCAAAGCCATGCATGCGTGGGGTTTTGACTATGAGTCGCTCAAGAAGATCAAACCCGACATCATCATGCTCAGCACGTGCCTCATGGGGCAAACGGGCCCGCACGCCAATTTTGCCGGGTTTGGAAATCTGGCGGCTGCCGTGTCGGGCTTTTTTGATCCAACCGGCTGGCCGGATCGTGCGCCTGCCGGACCGTTCGGCGCGTATACCGACTACATCGCTCCCTGGTACAACGCAGCATCGATTCTTGCCGCGCTTGAGCACAAACACCAAACCGGCAAGGGCCAGCACATCGACCTGGCCCAAGCGGAGGCATCGCTACACTTTCTTGCTCCGTTCCTTTTGGATCAATCGGCCAATGGCCGCACCCAAACGCGTATGGGTAACCGCGATATGAACTTCGCGCCACATGGCGTATACCAAGCTGCGGGTGATGACCGTTGGGTGGCGATTGGAGTCGAAACCGATGACCAGTGGCGCTCGTTATGTCAGGTCATGAATCGATCCGATTTAGGTAGTGACGAGCGTTTTGCCACAGCGAAAGGCCGTCTGGCCAATCAAGACGAGTTGGACAAAGCCATCAATGAATGGACCAGCCAACACGGCCCGTATGACGCCGAAGATAAGCTGCAAGCGCAACGCGTTCCCGCCAGCGCGGTGGAGACCATGCTGGAGCAGTACGAGGACAAGCAGTTGCAGCACCGCGGGCATTTTGTTGACCTGGACCATCCAGATTTCGGCAAGACCACAGTCGAAGGTTCCCGCTTCAAATTCTCCCGCACTCCGGCGCAGATCAGAGGCTCCGCCCCGACCCTGGGTCGCGAAAATCAAAACGTGCTGAAGAATATTCTGGGGTATAACGAGGAAAAGATCACGGAACTCGTGGTTGCGGAGGTGTTGGAGTAGGGTCTTGCTTAAACTCTTCGAGAACATGTAGAGGACGCACTGCGGTGCGCCCCTTTTGTTTGTGCCTTATCCTTCGTCTTGAGTTAATCGAGGACTCTTTTTGTACGGCTGCCAGTCGTGGTCACGCAGCAAGAAGCGAAAGGGTTACTCCGCCATCCTAACGCGAGCCCAACAATGATCTATACTCACTTGTTGAATCGTGGGGGACAAGCGGTAGACGGTCAAGTGGGTAGACTTTCAGCGGAATATACCATGCACGCCAAGTACACCAGCGAGGTTGATAGCGGATAGGCGAAAACTCGATTGACAATACTTCCTTGGCGGCGCGGAGCCAGACCCCTGTCTGCTCGCTACGGAAGCATATAGCTATAGATTGATGCCCTGGCGGTATAATTAGATAGTCAGAAAGGACAAGAATCGATGGCTGAAACCCACCAGTTCACGCATGTAATTTTCCGCGGGTTCACGGCCTTCGAGACTTTCACACCGGGTCTTCGCCACTTCGAGATCCTGGCAGGCCCAAAGAACGAACTTACACTCTATTTCCCAGAGTAAGGGGCCGGCTACTTGACCGCAGACGAGATGACGAACCGGTTCGCGGCACGCACTCTGTTCCGGTCCCGCTTCAATTACCCCATAGGTTTTGTATCAAACCTCGGCCCGTTGAGCATAACGAAAGACTATATGGAAATAGGCCGGTCGTTTAGCCCTATTCAATTATGGGGCGGCGAGGAACTTTCGAAACATCTGGTACCAGTACCCGGACCAGTGTGACTCCCTCCGAGCGATCTTGCGTCAGACGTGGCCAGGGATGGATATCGAGCCTCCCAAAGTCGAAATGTCTCATGAGAAACCAGTCCTTCACATGTTCTGCCCGGAGGAACGGGTCCAGCGGGAGATCTTCTGGGCAGGATTCGGTTTTCAGGTGTGGTGCCAGATGATCACACATTTGGTTCAGTCGAGTTGTGCTTCGCTATTCCTAGTCGAAGAACCGGACATTTATCTTCATTCGGACCTTCCAAGGCATCTGCTCCGTCTTCTGAGGAACCTTGGACAGGATATCCTGATTGCGACACACTCGACTGAACTAATCACGGAAGCAGAGACCGACGACATTGTACTGATAGACAAACGTCGACGGACCGCCCGACGTATCAAAGAGCCCACAGAACTCACAGAAGTCTTCGCCCCTCTCGGCTCGAACGTACACCCTATTCTCACGCAGTTGGCCAAGACGGGGCGAGCCGAATTTGTAGAGGGTAAGGACTTCCAGGTCCTAGGCGAGTTCGCCCGAAAGCTCGGTCTCATTGACGTGAGTAACCATGCTAAGTTCGCGGTCGTGCCCGTGGGTGGCTTCAATCCAGATCGCATTCGAACTCTGAAGCTGTGGATCGAGACAACCTTGGGAGGAAAAATCACCGTGGCGGCGGTTCTCGATCCTTCGACGGACGCAGGCGACAGCCTCGGTACGAATGGTACGCCGTCTTTCGCAGACAAAGAGAAATTGTGACGGAAAACCTGCGGGCACTCGTCCCCGCAGGTTTCAGAATAGAAAGGGTATGGAGGCGGCGGGAATCGAACCCGCGTCCGAGAGTAGTCCACTCAAAGCATCTACAATGCGTAGCTCGCACTTTAATCTTATCTTCAGGACTCCTACGAGCGGGATGCCATCAGACCAGCCAAAGAGGTGTTTCGGACCTGCACCCTTAGGCACAATGCAGCCCCTATCCCGATTTGTTTCGCCTTAGTCAGCCCTACGGGCACGGACTGGTAAGACGCCAGCCGCTACTAGGCAGCTAGAGCGTATTCAAAATCATCTGCAGTTAAATTGCAGCCTGTCCGTTTTACGGGCGGGACAGAACCCCGGCATGCAGCCCTGGCTTTCTAGCCCACGTCGAAGCCAGATCGCCCCCTTTCAAAGTCGTTTCAGTATAGCAGGAGAAACATTGAGGATAACATCCCCCTAGCCTCCCCTCCTGTGCATGGCCCGTTCGACCTCACGCTTCATCTCGCGTTCGCGAATGACAGCGCGTTTATCATACGTGCGTCTGCCTTTGGCCAAAGCCAATTCGACCTTGGCCCGACCGTTTTTAAAATACAAGCGGAGCGGAACTAGGGTCAATCCTTTCTCTTTTGTCTTCCCCATCAGGCGCATAATTTCCTTCTTGTGTAACAAGAGTTTGCGCGTCCGGGTGGGGTCAACGTTCACATAGCGGGCCGGTTCGTAGTTGCTGATGTGGGCATTAATCAGAAACGCCTCACCCTTATTGATACGGCCATAGCTGTCTTTGAGATTCGCTCGGCCATCGCGTAGCGACTTCACCTCAGCGCCATTCAGCACAATCCCGGCTTCCTGCGTCTCGTTGATGATATAGTCGTGCCGCGCTTTCCGATTGATACAGATATTCTTTTCGCCGCTTTCTTCTTTGGCCATACGGAGTTCTCAGTCCTATTCCCTCGTATTCAGAGACAACTCGCCAAGAGGGGAGAAAAATTGTCCAGTCGCTGACCGTTGATCCCTGCGAGGTGCAAAGAGATCGCCGATAGCTGAGGGCTACTGTAGCACACGATTGTCAATAAGGCGTACGTCGCCGACCCAGACGGCAATGGCAATTAGTGTGGGACCGGATACCTGCTCCACCCCTTCTAAGCTGTCTGGATGACACAGCGAGGCGTATTCAACGCGTACATCGGCGTTCTGCGTTAATGCGTCTTGAACCGCTCGCAGGATGATAGCCGTATCTCGCTGCCCGCTGGAGACACATTCCTGCGCGGTAGTGAGCGCACGCGAGACACACAGGCTGACTTCTCTTTCAGCCGGGCTGAGACGTGCGTTGCGGGAGCTCATGGCTAGCCCATCCGCCTCCCGCACCGTAGGCACGGCCACAACGTTAATATCAAAATTGAGATCTTGAACCATGCGTTTGATGACCGCGCACTGCTGGAAATCTTTCTCACCAAACAGAGCAGTATGCGGTTTGACCATATTGAACAGTTTAGCCACAACCGTGGTCACCCCCCGGAAATGCCCGGGTCGAAACGCTCCACACAGCGGCTGGCTGACTTTCTCCACTTCAACCGCCGTCTGATAGTCCTTCGGGTATATTTCAGACGGTGGCGGCATGAATAACACAGCCGTCCCAAGTTCTTCGAGCAAGCGTTCGTCCCGCGCCTCATCACGCGGGTATGTATCAAAATCAGACGACTGGTTGAACTGCATGGGATTAACGAAAATCGAAACAACAATGATATCTCCGCACGTCTTCGCTTCACGTACCAGGCTGAGATGGCCCTCATGTAGAAAGCCCATGGTTGGGACAAAGGCAATCGCTTTTCCGGCCAAACGCTGCTCTTCTGACCAGCGCTGCATGTCTTTAACCGTTTGAATGATCTTCACGAACCGGGCTCTCCCATGTCTTCAACCGCCTGAGGTATAGAAAATCAGTGAAACGAATGTTCGTCCTGTGGGAAAACCTCATCCCGTACGTCACTGATATAGGCGCTCACCGCATCTGAAATCGTCTGCTCCAGGTTGGCATAGCGTTTGACGAACTTCGGCGCAAAATCTCCTGACAGGCCAAGTAAGTCATGCATGACCAGAATCTGCCCATCGCAGTGCGGCCCCGCGCCAATGCCGATAGTCGGAATAGGAAGCATTTCCGTTACTTCGGCCGCCAAATCCAGGGGTACCCCCTCTAGGACTACGGCGAATGCCCCAGCATCGGTTACAGCTTCGGCGTCTTCGATTAAACGTTCGGGGGCGCCGGGCTGGCGGCCGGATTTTTTGCCCTGGACTTTATAACCACCCATACGGTGGACAGACTGCGGGGTGAGCCCAATATGGCCCATGACCGGAATGTCAACATTCACGATGGCTTTGATGACTCGTGCGACATTGACCCCACCTTCCAGTTTGACCGCTTCCGCGCCACCTTCTTTGAGTAAACGTCCGGCGTTGGCAATCGCGTCACAAATCGCCACCTGGTAGGACAGGAAAGGCATATCCCCTACAACCAGAGCCCGTGGCCGGGCTCGCGTGACCAGACGAATATGGTAGACCATCTCATCCATGCTGACCGGCAAGGTCGTATCAGCACCTTGAACCACGGTTCCTAAGGAATCGCCAACCAGAATGAAATCAATACCGCAGTTATCCAGGATGCGGGCGAAGGGGTAATCGTACGCCGTCAGTGCAGTGATCTTTTGGCCTGATGCCTTTAAGCGCTGGAGCTCAGGGACGGAGATTTTCGCTGAGCGATGTTGCATGTCGGGCCTCCTTTACCATGCGTGTTCGTCTGAACCGCTGTCGGAAGGCACCGGCGGAGAGCAGCTAAAGCGGCACAACGACTGACAAGTCAGCCATGTAACCTCGGACATTCTCGCACTACAAGATTTTTTTGCCATCCGTCTCGGTCCGCGTTATTAGGATCCAAGCGGTCTGCCATTTCTACCGTCCTGCTCGCTTTGCCCGCTTGGCTCAATCGGATCGACTGGTTCGTCGCCCACGAGCCTGCGCCTCGCACCGCGTCTTCTGCCCCGAGCAGGGAAGTCGTATGGGCGTGCTGATAGCATATTTTTCTGAGGTTTGTCTAGTGGGATTTTCTTTTCCTGGGGAGGTGTTCTTGCTAGGGTGTCGGCATGGATATGAGTGATATGAATCTGTCTGACTCTATTGGCCAACTGATGATGGTGGGCATCCCGCATCCGACACTCGATGCCGAGACGCGAGATACACTGCATGACCTAAAGCCAGGCGGCGTCATTCTCTTTGCTCGCAACTACACCGATCCTGAGACCCTCCAAGCGCTGTGTGCCGATCTGCACAGCCTGCAGACTGATAACCCATTACTCATTGCGCTCGATCACGAGGGCGGACGGGTGCACCGGTTGGCTCCCCCGTTTACCCATTTTCCACCCGCCTTGCGACTGGGTGAGACGGGCTCTAGCCGGCTGGCCTATGAGGTTGGCTGCGCACTAGGCCATGAATTGCGCAGCGTTGGCATTGACATTGACTTTACCCCGGTCCTCGATGTGTCTACGAATCCGCACAACACCGTCATTGGTGATCGGGCGTTTGGTTCGGATCCCCAGCGGGTTGCTCAGCTCGGCTGCGCCCTCGCACGCGGACTGCGCCAAGCCAACATTATTCCATGCGGCAAACATTTCCCCGGCCACGGCGCAACCCTGGTGGATTCGCACGAGGAGCTGCCCCGAGATGACCGGGAAAAAGATCACATTGAGAACGTCGACCTGGTACCGTTTCAGGCTGCTATAGCTGAGCAGATCGAGCTGATTATGACGGCTCACGTTGTTTATCCCGCGTATGATCCGGAACAGCCGGCCTCCTTGTCATCCCGAGTCATGCAACACCTCCTGCGCCGAGACTTGGGCTTCCAGGATCTTATCGTCTCAGATGACTTGGAGATGGGGGCCATAATTCGACACTCTTCGGTTGCGGACGCTGCTGTACAAGCCCTCGGAGCGGGAGCCGACTTGGTCTTAATTTGCCAAAGCCTGGAGCATGCCTGCAGCGCACGTGAAGCGTGTCAGCGGGCACTCCGCCTAGGCACATTGTTTCCAGCTCGCTTACAAGAATCTCGACAGCGTCTGCTCCGACTCAAGCAACGCTTCGCCGCCCGACCAGAGGCAGAGATCCGACAGATCGGTGCGCCAGAGCATCAGGCCCTAGCCGAAGAGATCTTGCGCCAGGCCAACGGTTGAGGGCTATTTCTTTGACCCGCTTAGGCGTGTCCCAACACATTGAGCCAGAGACTTCGAGAATGGTGTGCGGGCAATACCTTTTTCCGTAATGATCGCGCTGACAAGCGTATGTGGGGTGACATCAAAGGCCGGATGGGCAACATTGATCCCGTTCGGTGCAATCCTTTGGCGCAGGACGTGGGTGACTTCTGCGGCGGATCGTTCTTCAATCGGAATCTTTTTCCCAGAGGAACAGTCCAGATCAATCGACGTCGTTGGTGCAGCCACATAGAACGGGACTTTATGTCGCCTGGCTAGGACCGCCGACATATACGTGCCGATCTTATTGGCCACATCACCATTGGCCGCGGTACGATCCGTCCCCACAATCACACAATCAATCGCCCCTTTTTGCATGAAATAGCCGACCATATTATCGGTGATCAAGGTCGCCGGGATCCCTTCAGACACGAGTTCCCAGGCGGTTAAACGCGCGCCCTGGAGATATGGCCGCGTCTCCGGGACAAAGACAGAAATATTCTTGCCCTGCTCCCACGCCGCACGAATAATCCCGAGCGCCGTCCCATAGCCGGCCGTTGCAAGGGCACCCGCATTGCAGTGGGTCAGTATGCTTGCACCTTGAGGGATCAGTTTTGCACCATAACGGCCCATACGACGGTTGGCGACCACATCTTCAGCACGAATTTTGAGCGCTTCTTGCTCCAAGCACGCCGTCAGGACCTCACGTCCTTGAGGGCGGACACGCTCATAACATGTCCGCATGCGGTCAATCGCCCAAAAGAGATTGACTGCGGTTGGCCGAGTAGCAGCAAAGACCTGGCAAACGCGTTCAAACTCTGTAGGATTTGCGATGCGCTTGAGCTGGCGCGCAGCCAGCGCAATCCCCATAGCCGCAGCAACCCCGATAGCCGGCGCACCCCGAATCACCATAGTCGTAATGGCCCGCGCAACCCGACGGTAGTCTCGGTAGGTCCGATACACCTCCCTTGTGGGCAGTTCACGTTGGTCTAGCATGACCACTGCGTCATCCTGCCAGTCTATGGTAAAGAAGGCCTTACTGCCCATGCTTCTCGTGCTCCTCTCATTCGTGCCCATCACACAACCGCTTTAGGCTCCTGCCCCAGAGTCAACAAAGCGCACTCCGTCTCTAGGAGTCCAGACAGCGACGATCTGTTCATCACTGGACCTTTTGAGGGTCACTTTCTGTAAACCGGATTCCGCATCAAAAAGCGTGAGTTCTTGGCTGTTCTTCTGCCAGGTAGACACGACAAGTTCGACAACCGTAGCGCGTTGGTCTGGCGGGAGGTCGGCCCACTTTGCGGACACAGAAATCGAAACAATACGCCCTTGTTGACTGGCTTCCATACCAAAATAGACATCCGCCCAACGACTGGCCGAAAGCTGCGTATCCGTTCGATACACACACCTCCAGAAGGCCGGGCTGACATCGGGAGAGAGATCAGCCGGTGGCTGGGGTTCTTCCTGAGGAGTAGGCTCTTCAAACTGCGACGGCTCAGACTTGTTCGCTTCTTCAGGCGAACGAAAATAAATGAAGAGGCCAATCAGGACCAGGACCAGCGTCGTCGGCGTCTTACGCAGCCCCGCCCCAATACTCACAAAAAGCAGAGAGAAGAAATTTGTCAACGTGGCGATAACGCCTGACGGATGCGAAGATGAAGACGGTTTAGGCATGTGGTGATATGTAGCATAAGCCGCTGGAATAGCTGAAGCCCTTCCAGCTCGTAGTCGCCTCTCGCATCTTCCGTTAAGAAATCGCCTTGCCTGCGGACCGCTTTCATAACTTTTCGGCCCGTATCGACAGCGCTACTTCTGGCAAGGAAGGCAATTCATGGGTGAGTGTGCGTTCGGTATCCCGTTCTTTCGTTCCAATCCTACCGATAGAGAGGCTCGACAGTCAGAGACAGATCCCACGGTTAATTGGGCAGACTGGCTCACCCAACTCATGGCTCTGCCTCAGAAGGCAGCGGACTAGTGAGAAGCAAACGCGGCTATCGATGCAGTCCAGCGCATCGTTCGCCAGAAACATCATCAGATAGAGTATCAGCACAAACTCCAGCAAGCCCTGAGCGAGGTCGCAACCCAGTGCACCGAGAGTTTGCTCTTCTTCGGTATTGCGGCCATGAACGAATGGGATAGCAAAGTCTGTCCCATGAATGATGTGCAACAGGCGACAGCTCAATGCAAGGCGCTACCCTCTCTCCCGGCAGAGTACCAAAACAAACAGCAAATACATCAGGCGGAAACGCTCACGAAAGACCTGCCACGCCGGAAAGCACTGCTCGAACTTGAAGGACAGATTATTCAGGTCTATGAACAGTTAAGCCAAATCTTTGACGCGACCTCTATCTCTCAAGCTTCATCCCCTCAATCCTCATCTGCGGGCAAGGAAGACAAGCCCGTCGCCAACGGAGCCTTATCCTCGACAAGAGGTCTCGCCTCACCTCCCCTCCCTTTTCACCGTCCGCGACGCAGTCAGCGGCTGAAACAGTGCCGTCTGAGCCCATGTCAACGCCCGTCCACACAGGCAAGGAATCCGCTGAGACACTCTCTGTTTTGTATGGGGCAGGACGATGAGGATAGTTGGCACCCACCGCTCGACGGAGCAGCACGACAATATAATCCCTTGACGTACGCTCAAACGCGAGGCTTGGCAGCTATGCACTCTGGGGTTGGTTTTGTGTTTGCTTCAGAAGCCTTGGGACTATCACATATCGTAGAGGCATATAAACGTGTTGTGCCGACCGATATGCTGCACTGGAAGAAAGTCACCCGAACGGAGATCCCGTCAGAGGTTTCAACTGACGAGCATCTGCCGCAATGGTTCACACAGTATTGTCAGGAACATAGCTCTGACCAACGCGTAATGACCCATCGGATTCTGGGCCAATGCTCCACAGAGCAGCTCCGGGATCAGGTCCAGACCGCGCTCGATCAAATTGAACAGACCAAAAAGACCAACGTTCAACTCAGCGTCCTCTTCTTCTTCGATAGCCGAGCCACATCGAGCTGGTTTTCCATGCCACCGGATGAACGAACCATGCTCGAGAGTCACTTAAAAGCCCAGATTTCTCCTCGACGCCGGAACACTCTCGGCATCCATCAACGTCTTGCCCAGCATGGCAAACTCGATACTGAGGAAACGTGCGAGGCCATCCTTCGAGCATCCGGGGGCTGAACCTATCCGCTCGACGTGCTCTTTTATCGATGCGGCACAGAGCAAGACCCAGGTCCAACGGCAGAAACTATAAAAAGAGAATTCCAAGAAAAGAATGCGAAATTAGACCAACAGTTTCGACACTGCCTCGGTCTTTGGGAAAGTGACAGTGCCCAACGCGCGCTCCCATTGATTTGGGACCACCAGCCTGTGGCCCTCAATCACATGACACCAAAAGCTATTAGCGGCGAGCATACACTCAATTCGTCAGAATGCGGGACCGTGATCGAATATCTCCAGCGCACCGGCCGTGTCGATCTGCGCAAAGGCGAATTCTGCGTTGAACCGATTTCCGGGCAGATCCTGTCCCAGGACTAAGCAGTTGCTTCTATGCACCCTTAGACAGAGCGGCCCCTTTCCCATTAAGATAGAATGGCCAGGATCGCCCGAAGCCCCTGCCCTTTTCCGTTGACCTCTGCAAGCCAAAAGACTATTTAGGAGGCAGGTGGTCATCAAGGCCGCCCTATGCCATTGAAGGAGGAGCGTTATGCAGCGACTACACCCAGGCGATCATTTCCCGAGCCTGACCGCAGCAACAGTTGACGGTGCGGCGGTCAGCCTGCCCAACGATCTCTCAACCCCATACGGGATTCTGATTGTCTATCGGGCCCACTGGTGACCGTTCTGCGATCAGCAGTTAGCTGAATACCAAGAGAAGCTGGTGCAAGCCACGACACAGGGGGTCAGTCTGTACGGACTGTCAACCGACCCGCTGGAGAAAGCTCAAGAGACCGTGCATAAATTGAGCGTCACGTTTCCAATGCTGTACGGGGTAGACGGCCCGGCCACCGCCGACGCCCTCGGGTGCTGGTATGAGGAAAAACGCAATATCATTCAACCCGCGGCATTTATCATAGACCCGCAACGGTGCGTCATGAATATTACCTATAGCTCCGGTCCTATAGGCCGCCTGCGCGTGCAGGACGCTTTAGGCTTAATCGGCTTCTATTCAAAGAAAAATATTTCGAGCATTACTGCCGACCGCGAACGGGGCTGGACGGCCAACGTGACAGGCGATTAATAACCTAGACAACCCCAGACCGACCAAGGTACGGTGTGCGGCCTGCCCCAAGAGCCGCACTCTTGTGGCAGAAAAGCAGGTTATCCCCACAGACGTTGCGACGCGATTTGGGCTCCTTCAGCACACGCCTGGAGCTTGGCCCAAACCACACCCTCGGGAACCATCTCCCATCCTGCAAAGGTGCCAAATCCGCAGTCAGAGCCGGCAATCACCCGACTACGCTCACCTACCGCTTCGACCACCTGGCAAATACGATCAGCAACAATTTCCGGGTGTTCAATGTAATTTGTCGTTGAGTCTATGACTCCTGGAATCAAAAGCATGGTCTCCGGCAAGGGGTAGCGCCGCAAGGCCTTATGCTCATGTTGGTGGCGCGGATTAGCCAGTTCTAATGCCAACGCGCCAACCTGAGCTCGATACAGAAACGGGAGAATATCCACGAGCGGCACGTCGTGATTGTGCGGGCCGTCATAGTTACCCCAACAGATATGCAGTCGGATACGATCAGCCGGAATATTTGCCGTTGCAATATTGACGGCCTCAATATGCATTTCAATAATTTTCTGAAATTCTGCGATGGAGAGATCCTGGAACAGAAACGTGCGTTCCATGGCAAGATCCGGGGCATCGAGTTGCAGCAGCAGGCCCTGGGCGTGAATATACTCGTACTCTTTTTTCATTTGCTCAGCGATCGCCATGACATAGCGTTCGTGCGAGTCGTAGTATGCATTCAGCATCGTGGTCGCAATGATGCCCGGCGAGGCCGCTGTCATAAATCGCTCTGTGAATTTATCAGGCCGTTGATCCGTGCAGCGGAGAAACAACGCGCACTCCTGCTGCACGCCCGACAAATCTTCATACTCTACCGCAGTGATGGCCTGCGGTGCATTGAACACCTTGGCCCGCATCATATTACGGCGCTGCATCATAGCCATAAAATCAGGAAATTCGGCCATATCTTGCGGGGTTGGTCTTTCGCTCTCACCTCCAAAGCCTCGCATGCGTTGGGGGACATAGGTCTGAAACCCTATCCGCGGCTGCTCTCCATCGTTGCCAACGTCGACTCCGGATTTGAGCTGTTCATTGACAACATGCTGCACCGCATATTCCGCCTGGCGTTCCAGCTCGGCTTCATCTATCACGCGTCCTTGCTCTTGCTCAATCAGTAAATCAGTAAGCGTCGAATTCCTGGGCAGGCTTCCGACATGGGTAGTGAGAATTCGCTCAGTGCTGTGTTGCATGGGATTTCCTCCTGGATACAGCAACGGTTTGAGAACGGTCAACCGTTAGGCGCGTTGGTGATACAACGGATGGCCACGGAATGAGGTTCGCACGCGACTCAAATGGTCGCCTTCCAAATTGGCGAAGAAGAGGTCCTGCATGTCCGGCCCACCAAAAGCACAGTTCGTTGGAAACAACAGCTTGGTGCTCTCTGGGTCGTCAATGAACACGGACCAGCTTCCGCTCGGATCGACCTGAATAATTGTATTCCTCGGCTCAAGCTTGCCATCCTCCGGCACGCCCGGCAACGTGATATAGAGGTTGCGGCTCACATCAAAAGCCATGCCGTCGGGCAGCGCCGGAAATCCCTGGGCATAGATTTCCGGCTTGCCAAACGTGCCGTCCTTTTTGATCTGAATACGGACACAATCGTTACGCGAACTCTCCAAAACATAGACCGCGTCTTCGTTCGGATCGATGGCCGTTCCATTGGCGAAATAGATCCCAGTAGCTACCATCTCAGTGCGACCATCCGAGCGAATGCGAACAACTGCACCATTGGGCTGTGGGTGAATAAATTCTTCGAACACTTTGCGGCCCGGCTGGGAGCTGGAGTTGGACACATACAGGTTACCCTCTGCATCGTAACTCGCGAAATTGGGAATCGAAATCGGAAAGTCTCCTACCCGGTCGGCAAGCATGGACACCTTCCCATCTGGCGAGAGACGCATGACCGCTTTATGCCTCAGGTCGCAATAAACAAAGTTGCCCTCTCGGTCCAAGGTTACTCCATTCGGGATGGCACGGTCCGGCAACTGGGCAACTTCATGCACCACGCCGTCCGGACTCACTTTGTAAACGATTCCGTTTCGCCCCCCACCCCAGGCATTTCCTTCATTATCGATGACAACACCTTCGGCCCTTGAAACCCCACGCCCGAAGACCTCTACTGCACCCGTTGTTATAGCTGGCATGTCCATCCCTCCGTGCTACGGTCTCCCTCACTAGATCGTTAATGATGCTCAACGATTCTCGGCATGGAGCACGCCTTTGTCTCGGAGTGCGGCAACTTGCTCGTCTGTGTAACCCAGTTGCTCTCTGAGTACGTCGGCACTATGTTGGCCCAAAAGCGGGGCTTGAATATCCAGCAGCTGTGGGAATTCAGAGTATTTGAGCGGAAAGCCCGGAATCGTCACTTCGCCCAGCACCGGGTCGGGCACGGTTCGGACCATGTCGCGTGCTTTGAAATACGGATGTTGCAAGATATCGGTAATCGACATAACTGCAGCGGACGGTACACGCTGGCCTTCAAAAACCTGCAGCACGACCGCATCGCTCGGCTGAGCCTGCATCCATTCTTCGATGAGAGAAATGAGTTCCTGCTGGTTTTTGGCCCGGCTCGCATTCGTTGCAAAACGAGGATCTTCGATCAGGTCAGGCTTGTCCATGGCCTTGCACATATTGGCCCACTGGCGATCCAGGACGAGTATGACAATCCAGCCTTGAGGTCCCTTAAACACTCCGCACGGACAGACTAACGAATGATGAGAACCCATCCGTATCGGGACGAATTCTCCATCGCTCATAGCATGTCCTTGCACGTTGACCTCATGCATATGAAACATGGCATCGACCATCGACAGATCAATATGCTGCCCTGCGCCAGTCTTCTCTCGATGGTATAGAGCATAACCCAGTGCAGCAAACGCATGTACGCCACTGCTCACATCAGCGATGCCCAGTCCAACAAACTGGGGCGGGCCATCCGGGCTGCCGGTCATGTGCATAATGCCGGAAAAGGCCTGGGCGATAAAATCGTAGCCCACTTTATGTGAGAGCGGACCCGTGCGGCCAAAGGCTGATATTGAGGCCATGAGAATCTTGGGGTTTAATTTCTTTAGCGAGACATAATCGAGGCTGCGCTTTTCCATGACTCCCGGTCCGAAGTTTTCAACAACTATATCAACCGTAGGAACAAGGGCGTGCAAGATTTCAAGAGACTCGGGCTTATCAAAATCCAGGCATAAACTTTTTTTTCCGCGATTTTGCTGGACAAAATATGCACTGCGGTCATTTTTGATAAATGGCAACAAACGGGATGGGTCTCCCATGGGGGCTTGCTCAACTTTAATGATGTTGGCACCCATTTCGGCCATGAGTCGTGTGACAGTTGGGCCGGCCAGATATTGGGTGAAGTCCAAAACCTTCACACCAGACAAAATATGGGGATGTCCGTTTGGCTCTTGCATCGCGCACCTCCACAAAATCGTTACAATACGATGGGCGGTGTACCATGAGCCGCAGGAAAAAGCGAGGCTAAAACAAAGTTCCTGTCGCTGCCAAGGATAATCGGGAGCACTGTTTTCTTTGCAGGAGAAAACCGTCGCGCTGTTCAGATTCGGCAAGAAACCCAGGCAAAATGGCCTGATAAGGTCAGGATACGTCCTTGGCTGAAGGGACTGGAGCCGCATACTTCCAGGTCAAAGAGAAGACCGTATCCCCCCCAGGCAGCGGCGTTGATTCAGACTCAGGAAGGACGTCGGCAGGCACTTCGGGGTTCCGCCGCCGAGCTTCAGCGATGGCCTGCTGAAGGAGATCCTGCGGCTCTGCCGATGTGTCTCCATTCTGCGTGTCAGTCAGCTCGGAAGCGCGCAGTTTCACAGTCACCGTCACCCGCATGGAACCCGAACTGCGGGATGGAGGGGGCGCCACAGAACTCGCACCTTCTTCAGTGTGTTCTGCTGGCCCACTAGCAGCATCAACACTACTCGGCTCCATTTCAAGTGAGCTCACGTCCGACTCGGGTAGCGGCACTTCGTTCGTCCGAGAGACCGGCTCGTCCTGAGGGACAGGTTCGGTCAGAGCTACTTCAGGCGTATCCCGAACCGGATCTGCAGGAATCGCCTCTCGTTCCTGACTCCCTTGCCTGCCTCGGCCCCGGCCTCGTGTACTGCGCCGTCGCCCACCTCGCTCGTCCTGATCAGATCGCCGAGCTTCCTCGCGTTTCCGCTGGACCCGCTGTTTGCCCGCCACTATCCCAAGCACAAGGAACTGGCAGGTCTCAGTCGATATATAGTCTAGGGCATCTCCAGCAAAATCCATCGCCTTATCTTCAGTGTAGGCATCTACGTCAAAGTCGGCGAACACCATACAATAGTGCGGGCTGCCGGATGAGGGTGAAGAGCTCAACCCCTCACTCAGTTCATGCTCATAGTAGCGGACACGTTGGTGAGACAGAGAATCGAAAAGAGTGGAGACAGCCTCTTGGATTTCGTCTGGCGAAGAACCACTGGCTTCAAATACCGCTAGGACGTGAAAATCAGGCATATGTCACAAGTTCCTATATAGTGCAGTGGGCTTATCCGCAAGAGCCGAGAGACGTAAAAATAGAGAAATCCATCTAGACCTCTTCGTCATTTAGGCGTACCCTAAAGGCAACTTTTCGGTCGGGTGGACACAACCCTAAGCGTTCTGGCTTCTGTAATGGGACAGGGTCAAGCGGACCGAGCCTCGAGCCGGTAACGGCGATCGGTTCCTGGCTGAGCGGATTCTGGACCCGCGGACGGTGCGTCGAGAAAGGAGGTGATCTAGTGGCGATATCGAACAAGGTGATTTGTGAGGTGGTGGCCTCCTAGGCCGACGTACCCAAACTACAGGGTGGTCGCTTGGGAGGACCAGGCACCGCCGAGACCCCGACAGCCCGTGTTCATCATCCACGGGACGTCCAAACAGGACGTAGCACTGTCGGGGTTTTTATTTTGTGCCGGCCCTTCCACATACTTCCAGGATAAAGGCATCGAATAAAACTTGTGGCGGCGTACGACTGGATTTCAGGGCAATGTCGAGGCAGGACGCTTGGTGCAGGACACGCTGGAGATCCATATACGAAAAGGCGCGGCTTTGTCCGACCATGGCACGCACCTTCTTCCCGCGGAGTCCGACTGCCCGTTCGACCTCACAGTCCGCGGCCTTGCTGTCACGCAGGTCTTTCACCTGCCACAATCGTCGAAAATGACCCGCCAAAGCATGCAAGACGGGCAACGCCTGTTTTTCGTCGCTCAAGACCTGTCGTAACAAGCCGAACGCGCGTTTTCCGTTGCGCTGACCAAGAGCATCCGCCAGATCAAACGCGGAGTGCTGGTGGAGATCCCCGGCACATTGCCTGACCGCCTCGACACCTATTTCAGTTTCCGGGAAAACAAACGCCACAAGTTTGTCCATCTCGGTTGATAAGGCAAGCAGATCCGTACCAATGTGGTCGGCCAAATCGGAGGCTGCAGCTGTATTCAAGCGTACACCCCGTTCGCGCGCAAAGCGGTGCACCCAGCCAGGGATGAGGTTCACAAATAGGGGCCGAAATTCGGCAACAAAGCCATGTTTTGCACACACAGAAAAAAATTTGAGGCTGAGATTTGCCCGTCCCCGGCAACACACGACCAACGGCTGGCTCGCATCTCTCAGCTCGGCCTCGGCAGCAAGCCGCTCGCGATCGACCGCCGTAAGCCGCTCCGCCCCTTTCAAGACGACGAGAGTCTGTTTCGCAAAAAGCGACGGACTGCCCCACGCCTCCAGAAGGTAATCAAGCGAATCTTCGCCAGCATAGAAGGTGTCGACAGCAACATCTTGTCCCAAAGTTTTGTGGACACAGCTAACTGCTCGGTTGATGAAATAGGTTTCATCCCCGTGAAAGAGATACAGTGGGCAGACAGGGCCTTTCGCCAGGTGGGTAAAGACCTCATCTGGTGGGCGAAACGTATTCCCCGTGCGCTTGGTCGCCATTGGTTTAGTCAGTAAGAAAACGACACTGTGTATGGACGCGTATGGACGCGTATGCCTGCGTCTCGTCGAAAAAGGGCAAACGTCATAGCTATTCTATCTGTTCGGCCTGCCCTTCTCTATCAACACACATTCAGCGCTCCGGAAGGGCGGGTCAGACCTCGCGGTTCTACGACCGAATACTGACCTCGAGCTGGCGCAAAATCGGCTCAGTTGAAACAATATGTCGCTGCAGTTCCATCTCTCTCTCGTCGAATCCGAGGGCCAAACCCAAGAGCTGGGGCAGATGAATAATGGGCATCCCAATCTGTGTATTCGCTTTCTTTTCGGCGAGCGGCTGGTTAGCGTCAAGATTGAGATGACACAGTGGGCAGGGCGTGACCATACAATCGGCGCCCTTAGTCTTGGCGTCGCCCGTATGATCGCTTACCATGCGCATGGAATTGTCTTCGTTCACGGTCAGAATGGGAAACCCACAGCATTTAGACTTGCCGCTTGAATCGACGGGATCAGCACCAATGAGTTCGATTAGATCCTCCAGATACGTTTTGCGGCCCGACAACCCCTTAGGAGCGATGATTGCGGTCGGACGGCGAATATAACAGCCATAGAATGGGGCGACCTTGAGGCCGGTCAGTTTGCGCTTAATGTGCGGTTTCAGATTCTCTATTCCGTAGTCTTCCATCAGCACCCACAAGAGATGCTTCACCTCCACTGTGCCTTTGTATTCGAGGCCCTCCTCCGCCAGGTATTCTTTATTAATCTTCTCACGGTACTCAGGCTCGTTTTTGAAGCGATGATTCGCCTGAGTAAAGATGCCCTGACAAGTACTGCAGATCGTCATGAGCGAGGAAAGGTCCATGGCCTCCACTTTAGCCAGCGTCCGCGCGTTAATAGGGTCAGACAGATCACGGCTTAACACCCCGGCTCCAGTACAGCCCACATCGATTACTTCTTCGATTTCGATACCCAGTTTCTCCGTAACCTTGACCGAAGCGGGGTATAGCTCGGGACACGCACCACGCGACACACAGCCTGGATAAAATGCGTACTTCATGCTTCGCTCCTCTCTGCTTTTTCTATGATTCGTCGGATGGCTTGGGCGCCCGGCCGCTTAGGGTGTAAATAGGGCAGTGGCGCTTTGCCTTTGGGTAGTGCTCTTACCACCGTGGGTAAAAGTTTTGCTAGTCCAGCAATATTGCTCAGGCCTTCACTCTCAATCGCCAGTCGGCCTTCATCCAGCCAACCGCTACGCTTGACCGAATTCAAAAAGCTGTCGTAGTGCCGTTGAACTTTCGGATTATCAGCTCCCGAGCGTATCCCGCGGCGAAGCGCCTCGTCGCGCACCTCAAACAGCCGGGTCGTAGGCTCGAGACCGAGCGGGCAATGCCCATTGGCCTCGAAGCAATGCGTGCAGTCCCACACACCGCCCGGCCCACTGACGTGTCTTAAACGCTCGTTATGTTGGTGTTCCCCATCACGTGGATCAAAGACCGTTCGGTACGCTTTTGTGAGAGCAGCCGGACCGACAAAGGCCTTGTCGATCTTAATCACTACGCAGCCCTCGTCACACAGGCCGCACATGACACAACTCATCGCTTTGCGCACTTCCGCTAGCTTCTCCTCAGCGACTACGTACTCGCCGTGCGGCTCTGGTTCGCGCGGGGTAATCCAGGGCTGCACTGACTTAACTTTCTGCCACAAGAAGGTCTCCATGTCGTACACTAAATCTTTCAGCACCGGGATGTTACGGATCGGTTCGACCTTCACGACTCCGTCCTTGACCGTTTTGGCGATTTTTAACGTGCAGCCGAGTTTGCCTTTTTTGTTTATACGCAGCGCGCAGTCACCGCACGATCCTCGGTCGCAAGACGCGCGAAATGCCAGACTAGGGTCCAGCTCGTCACGAATATGCCGGAGCCCGTCCATCACCGTGGCAGAGTGCGGTAGATCGACCGTATACATCGCAAAGTCCGGCTTCCGCCCATTTTCAGGGTCGAAACGGTACACCTTAAACGTTGTTTCCATAGGTTACCCTTCCATTCTATGATCTATGACATCCCATCCATTTGGGACATTCCATGGTCACACAGACTAACCAGTGTTCACCGGGCAGGTCGCAAAGGTTGGTCCAGCTGGCCCAGCGGCTACAAGGGAGTGCTGTTGCCACTCGGTATCGTTTGTTGTTGGATAATCACCCCGCTGGTGGACGCCGCGGCTTTCCTTGCGCGCTTGGGCTGCCATAACGACGGCTTGGGCAACATCGAGCAGAGAGCCCAGCTCATACCAAGTGAGCAATTCATGGTTATACAACTTGCCCCGATGTCGGAGTCCTACCTGCATGTAACGGCTTTTGAGAGCGGCCACGCACTCGGCTGCATCTTGTAACCCCGTCTCATCTCGCACGAGTCCAACCTTGTCCGCCATTTTGGCTGCCAGCTCACGATAGATCTTGACGACGGTATCCTCACCGGACGGACGGGAAAAAATCACTGCAAGCTCCCGTTCGGTATCACCCAGGAGCGTATCAGCAATGCCAACAGACGGAGCAGCCTGCGCATAGGCAGTCGCTGCTGCTCCAGCCCTCCGTCCGAAGATAACCCCAGCGGTCAGCGCATTACCGGCCAAGGCATTCGCGCCATGCACCCCTGGCGAGGCACACTCACCAGCAGCAAACACACCCGGGACTGCCGTTGCTCCCCTCAGGTCTGTCTGGACCCCACCTAATATACGATGCATACGCGGCTGGATAGGTAACGGCTCCTTGTCCAGGCTGATATCGGCAAGTTCGTTGGCCACCCGGGCTAAATAAAAAAATCGGGCACTGATCCGTTCTTTGCCAAGCGCACGGAAATCCAGGACCGCCCTAACCCCGGACGCTGCAAGCGAGCGGCATAACTCATCTCGGAGCGGGAGGCCATGTGCTGACAGGACGGGCTGTCCTGCCTCGTCAGATAAGATCGCCCCGTCTCCCAACGCCCCCTCAGAGGCAAAAGTCGCCCGATCACGAAAGCCAAACGGATGGTATTGCACCATCTCCATATCCATGAGGCTCAGCCCGGCCCTATAGGCCAGGCTCATCCCGTCACCGCAGCACGACTGTGAAGCCGTACTGGAGTCGTACAGACGACCGGCACCTCCGGTCGCAAGCACAACAGCCCGGGCGTTAAACGCCACCAATTTTCCCGTTCCAAGTTCCAGGGCTAGCACTCCGCGACAGACCCCGTCCTCGACAACCAGCGAGGTTGCGAGCCACTCCTCATAAGCGGGCACACCTTCTCGTATAAATTGCTCATATAGCGTATTGAGGACTGTATGTCCGGTGAGATCGGACGCAAATGCTGCTCGTGGGACCCCATTTCCCCCAAGCATGCGCCGATCGAGTTTACCCTCTGCATCCCGGTTAAACGGCACCCCGATATGGTCTAAATGAATCACGTCCTGTGGCGCTTCCCGACACATCCACTCAACGGCGGCGTGATCGCACAAGCCTCCTCCGGCCTGCAGTGTATCCTGGGCGTGCTGGTGCCATGAGTCACCAGCACCGAACGCAGCATTCAACCCACCTGGAGACGTGGCGGAGTGGCTGCGCAGAGGGTGAGTCTTACTCAGGAGGGCAACCTGTGCTCCAGCCCTCTTGGCAGCGAGAGCCGCACGAAGCCCGGCTACTCCGCCACCCACAACGAGGACATCATATTCTGGCATAGGCATTTCCTAACGCGGCATACTATACTGAAATGGAGCGAGCGGAGCAAACTTGACCAAAGCTCTCGGTAGGCCTACCACATTCGTAGTCTGTACGTATGTGAACTTTCTACTCTTATAGATTCAGCCACCAAAAAGGGCACCCTTATGAGGTGCCCTATTACCGCGGGTTAGTCGCGTCCGTGGCGCAGCAAGCGGCCTGGAGTCGCCCCAGTGCAATCGCCGTCCTCAAAGGTGACTTCACCGTTAACCATGATCCAGCGATAGCCTTCAGCGTATTGCACCCGACGCCATTCACCAGCCGGGAAGTCGTGCACAATCTTGGGTTTCTCTGGGGTGACCTTTAGATTTTCGAGGTCGTACACAATCATATCAGCCGGCGCGCCTTCTTTGAGCGTGCCCCGATCCTGGAAGCCAGCACACCGAGCGGGTAAGGCGCTGAGGCGATAGTGTGCTTCTTCTAAGCTCATGAAGCCCGCATCGCGGACCATCCAGGTAATCATGTCGGTCGGATAGGCACCAATAGTGATAAACTTAGTGTGCGCGCCACCGTCGGATACACCCGGCAGGCTATACTCCGATGACATCAGCTCAGCGGCATGGTCCTCTCGGACGTTGCGAGCCGGCGTCTCAAACTCCGTCTTAAGATCATCGGCTATGGCGATGTCCAACATCATCTCCATAGGATGTCGCTTCTCCATCTGAGCGCATTCTTCAACCGTCTTGGCAGTGTATTTTTCAAGTTCAGCATTTGCTACCGACTCAATCCTAAAGTCTTTGATCGAGCCCGTCACAATCGGCGTGTGGCCGGAGTCATATTCGGCGCACAAGGCTTGACGCAGAGCAGGATTTTTGAACTTCTCCAGCCGCTCGGCCGGGGTGCCCATGGTGACCTCGCGCCAGACATCACTGCCGTCGAACAGGTTCCATTCTTCGAAAGTGAAGAAGAAGCCCTGGCGCATGGTCGCTGTCTGGTTGTAAATTTTACGGCCCTTCTTATTGGTCTCTTTAATCCAACGCACGATGCGACGGTGCAGACTCGGACGGTCATCCCGAACGGCTGTGGCATTGAAGAGAATGGGGCGCCCGGAGACTTCAGCCAACTTGTCGTAGAAGGCCATATCGGCCTTGAAATCTTCACTGGCCTGGGTCAATTGGATGAAGCCTTCGCCTCGTTTGGCTAAGACCTCGCCAAATGCCAACATATCTTCATCCGCCATCGTATCTGTCACCATGGGCGTGCCATCATAATCACGTTGTACGGAAACAATGCCATTTCCAAGACGTTGGGCGGAGTAACCACAGCCACCGGCATCCAGGGACTCCTCCAGGATACGACACATTTCCGCTCGCTCGGTAGGCGTAGCCGGACGGCTCTTCGCATTTTCAAGGCCCATGACCCAAATCATGATCGGCGCAATGGGCACATAGCTCAGCATATTGAGCCCTTTGCGATGCTGCTCCAGGAAATCTAGCCATTCGGGGAAGGTCTCCCATTCCCACTTAATGCCGGCCTTCATCGATGCATACGGAATCGCCTCAACCCGCGACATGGTCAGCATGGCGCGATCACGGTTTTCTGGCGTAACCGGTGCAAAGCCAAATCCGCAGTTACCAATCACAATCGAGGTCACCCCATGCCAGCCGGACAAGGTGCAATAGGGATCCCAGTTTAACTGGGCGTCGTAGTGGGTGTGCAGGTCAATAAACCCTGGGGCCACGACGAGGCCGCTTGCATCCAGCGTTTTCGTCGCATCGCTAGGCTTGAGTTGCCCGTCACGGTCGATCTGCGCAATTTTTCCGTCCTTGAGACCCACATCACCCACGAAGCGCGGGGTGCGTGTACCGTCAACCACTGTTCCACCCTTAATCAGGGTATCGAATTGAGGCATGCCTTGCTCTCCTCAAGAAATTGCAAAGATTGAACGTTCGTTCATTCGACGACTAGAGTGAAAAATGCCATACCAACCAACGCAGTGTCAAGCCAAAGCCTTGTTCGTATTCCTATTCGTGCATTCGATGCACTGTGTTTCCGTTATAATAGAGTCTAATAGCTCATCACGTGCGTCGGTCGGCACCTGAGGAACAAGCTGAAAATCGTAGGCCAGCCCGATGCGAATCGCCCCGGCTAGGATCCCACAAAACGCACGATCATAATATCCGCGTCCTCGGCCTATACGATGGCCAGAGCGATCAAATCCAACGCCTGGGGTAAGGACGATATCTCTCCCGCTCACTCGCTCTAGCAACTCGTTCCCTGGCGGAATCCAAATTTCAAAAACCCCTAGTACGAGTCGATCCTCATCATATCGGCGCACAAACTCTAGGGCATTCCGGTCTTGGGTAATTCGTGGGTAATAGACGGCCTTGCCCTGATCTCTCGCGGCCTGCCAAATACCGTCAGTCTCAACTTCGTTTTCGTCCGGGCTGTATAAGACGACCGTCCGGGCTGATTGGAAAAACCCGCGCGAACATAAGCGACGACACACACGCTGACTCTTTTGTGCAACGTCGCTCAGCGACAAACCGCGCCGGCGCTGTCGAAGAAGCCTGCGTATATTCTTTTTTTCCGTTCGCAATGCGCAATGCGATTGATCGGGCAAGCATTCCTGAGGGAAACCGCCTAAATTTCCTATCCTCGTTCAGGTAAGGTAAATGAGGCTTCGCCCGTTATGATCTTTTCGCCCTTCTGATTTTCCTGCCAGATCTGGCAGTCGACCCGAGGCTCGCCGTTGTCGTGATAGGCCCGTGTGACGACGCCACCACAGGTGAGCATATCGTCTGGAAAAACATTTGCCGCAAACCGCAGCTTGGTCTTCCTAATGTCCCAGGGACGATGCAACCAATCTGTCAGAAAACGGTATAAAAAAGATTCGTTCAAGGGTCCTTGCTGCACCACATCAGGCAGCCCGCGTTCGCGGGCATAGACCCGATCAAGATGCAACGGGTTTGTGTCGCGCAAAATAATAGCCACCGGAATATAGGACAAACGATCCATAGGCCCGTACTGCGCCTGGGGTAACGCCATACCCTCATGCACGTCTTCAAAATAGACTTTTGGACGTGTGTCCATACAGGCTGACCTTACTTAAAGAGGATATAGGATTGGGCTCCACGAAAGGCGACGGTCTCAGCCTCATCCGTTGCGGTGACACGTACTTGGATCACGTCAAATGTCCGTTTTCCTTGTTTTTCATACACGTCTACAATCTCAGCACGCACGGTGAGCGTTTCCCCCACGTACAACGGGCGCAAATATTCTAATCCCTGCTCACCAAACATAGCGGTTCCGGTCCGATAGTTGAAAAAGAAATCCTTTTCCCAGTCAAACGAACGAAGTAGTGCGTCGACCGCCACGAACGGGGCAAACGAAGGCGGAATGACACGCCGTTCATAACCCGCGGCTCGGGAATCTTCGTCGCTTAGGAACGCTTCCTGTTCTTCACCAGCAACGGGCAAATAATCCTCAATATCATCCTCCCGTATCGTGTAAACAACAGGCGAGAGGACGCGACCGATCAAGCTTGTACGGTCGGGTTGGGCCGGTGCTTCTTTCGCTGCTTCGTTTGGTATTTCTTGGTCACTCATAGATCAATCTAATCCGCAAGGCGCGGGCCATAGCATAACGCCCCAATAGAATTATTTCCCAAACACCGAGGTCACCAGCTCAGTATCCAGATATTCGGTGGCTTCCTGCACTTTGCCATTCGCCAGACGGAAGACTTGGGCGTAGGTGTTATTATAAGCCTGGCCGGATTTCGTAGTCGATTCGCCACGGCCTTGCATAACCACATAGTCTCCCTCACTGATCAGGCTATCGACATTCATAGCGATTCCACCCTCAAGCTGTGCTCCGAGCGGGGCGAGCACTTTCTCAATAAACTCCTGTTTTCCGTTAAACACGCCGGAAAACTTGGTCGAGCCTATCAACGTAAAGCGCACATCATCGGCCAGCGTGCCCAAGAATGCTTCGGCATTTCCCTTAGACAGCTCAACAAACATAGTGCGGATGGTTTCTTTATTTTCTGCGGCACCCATTTCGTTCCTCTATCATAGCGTTTGGGATTAGCGCGGACTGTACGCCGAATAGCGCAGCCAAGTCAAGACGAATGTGAGCCCAGTCAGGCCATTTTACTTGCCAGGAAACCGCTCACGCAGCCAGTCAACAATCACCTTCATAGTCTCGTCTCGGCCACCGTGATTGGGATGTGATGGAAGAGGATAGCCGAAATGATCGGCGTCAACATGAGCGATCTGTTTATCTTCGGCAGGTGATTGCTGGTAGACGGCTTCGGACTCCTGAGGGTAAATCGCATGGTCCCCGGTGTGGTTCACCACAAGAGTCGGGACTGTGATGCTGGATAAGTTCTCAAGAACGGCAGCCCTTGACGATGGCCCTGACCACGTACTTAGCCACGCCCGCGGTGTCTGATATTTGGCAAAGCCAGCTTCAAGATAATTAAACAGGTCCGGGCGCGGGGACCACAACGAGCCGTAATCCCGAGACGAGGGATGAATCGAGGGATCGGTGTAGGTTAAATTTGCCTCTGTGCGGTGGATCTCCATATAGCGGCCGACAAGAGCACGACGACTAATGAAGACTTTTCGTTCAGGCGAGAGGGTGTCAAATTCCGGCTGGCGAACCAATTCCTGAAAATAGCGCTGCTCGTCAACATAACGCTGGGCAATCGCATCAATGCGCGCCACACGGGCCAGTTGGGCGGTCCGGTAACGTGCAACAAACTCCTCACTATAGTTGCTGGGATCCGGCGGTTCACGAAAACCATTAGCCGGGTTGTACATATCCAGGCTAGGATCACACGAGAGCGGATCATTCTCATCTGTCACAGAAGGGTCAAGGGCGCCCTCCAAGAACTGGCCCTCTCCGAGGTGGGCTGCCAGAAAAACCATACCGTCCCCGGGCGACATCTGGAAACGATTCAAATCGTAGGGGTCTCCAGCCGGCGTTACCGCCAGGCGTTCGGGCGGGGAGGTGACGGCTTGGGCCTGATAAAAAGAATACAGTGAACCGCCCCCGCTGTTGCCGATAAACACCACCCGCTCAAAGCCGCGCTCTTCTTTGAGATAACGCATGCTGGCCGCAATATCCGGCAGGAGCATTTCATGAATGCAGGCGATGTCATTGCTCGGCCAGCGACCTTCTTGACCAAAGGCGGCGTAGCCGCCGTCCAATAGATACGGAATGGCATAATGGCGACTCATGTCCGCACGCGGGTGCATAAGGCAAACGACCGTTTTCTCTCCACCACACGAATACAGCACCCCTTTTGACTCGCCTCGGTCTTCGGCTGCGAACGGAATAACCTCACAGTTCGCATTCGTTGGGACCGTTTCAAACGAGATAAGACTCAACCCGAATGCCGAGTAGCGAGGGATTCGTGCCATGGCCATAGTGCCTCCTCCTTAGCTGGCGCAGATAGCGACAACGCGAAAGAAATTGTCAAAATGTAAACATGCGGTCTGTGTCATCTTCGCTACTGCACCATATTGCACCCAGTGCATTTTCCCAGCAGTATAGGGTACGAAATGGCTTGAAGGAAGCGAGGCATTATGACTTCAGCGGCACGCGAACGTTTCACGGCACTTGTTCTGGGGCCCGAGGGAGAGCTGGATCTTGCTGAAGCAGCGCTCCTGATTGCTAAGGAGGAGCAGCCGGGACTTGACGTTGCTCATTATCTGAACCGGCTGGACACACTGGCCGGCGAGGTCCGGGCGAAACTTTCCGAAGCCCCGGTTTCGGCAGACGTCATTAAAAATCTCAATGCGAGATTATTTCAGGAAGAAGGCCTCAGGGGCAATGCCGGCGAATATTATGATCCGCGCAACAGCTTCCTGAATGAAGTGTTAGACCGCAAGATCGGTATCCCCATCACCCTGTCGGTCATCTATATGGAAGTTGGACGCCGTCTGGGCCTCTCCCTCGTCGGTGTCGGCTTTCCCGGACATTTTCTGGTCAAACACCTGAGTATGGATGGGGAACAAATCCTGGACCCATTTGTCGGCGGCGCCACCCTTACAGAGGAACAACTCGCAGCGCAGCTCAAAAGCATGTATGGCGACAACAACCCGTTTCTGGCCCAAATTCCCCAGCTCCTCACTCCAGCCACAAAAAAGGAAATTCTCATTCGGATGCTGCGCAACCTGAAAGGCGTGTATCTCCAAAAGGCAGATTTTACACGGGCGTTGAGCGTCATTGATCGTATTCTCCTAATTGCTCCTGACCTGGCGGTAGAGGTGCGTGACCGAGGGGCCATCCACCACCGGCTAGGACACCTTCACGGAGCGGTCCAAGATTTCAAAAAATACCTTGAGCTGGAACCAAAATCCGAAGATGCAGCCGGGATTCGAGCTCTGATTCAGCGCTCGATCGCGCAATTAAACTAGTAGACTCGGTTACTAGTTTACTCGTGCGCCGCTCACATCATTAAGGATGAGCAGACTATGGTCCAGATTGTCCGAGTCTCAGCCGGCATCCTGACCCGACCTTCTCAACTCCTCATCTGCCAACGCCGGGCGGACGACTTGCATGCCCTCAAGTGGGAATTCCCGGGCGGCAAGCTGAACTACGGCGAAACTGACGCCGTCTGTTTACAACGCGAATTACAGGAAGAGCTGGGGATTCAGGCCTCAATCGGTACCGAACTCTACCGCACCTCTCACACTTACTCCACTGTTCGCCGTGTGGCACTGACTTTTTTCCACGTCCTTGCGTTCCAAGGCCAACTCGTCAACCACGTTTTTGAGACGTTCGTGTGGGTTAAGCCAGCGCAGCTTCCGCAGTACGATTTTCTTGAGGGCAACGTGGGGTTTGTGACCCGCCTGGCTCAGGGCCATTGGGATTCTCTATTCTCCACTCAATAGTGCGAGGCGATTCCGCTACCTTGCTCTCCCGGTATCCCGCTGTCTCTTTTCCGCACGGCGCTAGTGCTGCATCAATAGGCGCATTCTTCTGGCCGCTGCTCAAAGGCTATGCTGAATTACAACTCCGGGTTAGCGATCAAACGACCGCACTGACACAAGTGAATGAAGTGCGCGACCAAGAAAGGGCCGAACGCCGACAAGCAGCGTAGGAAATTCAACGAAAAACAGCCCTTATCCAGTTGCTGCAACCCGTTGCCACAGATGAAGCATCCAGTATTGAAGAAGCCACTCAGGTTTGTCTGGACCTTTTCTGTCTACATACCGCTTGGCCAATCTGGCACGTCTATATCCCAACCACTGACGGTCAGGAACTTAGCCCCTCATCCCTATGGCACCTGAGCGATGCTAAGCGTTTTGAGACTTTTCGACAGGTAACCCAGGCCACCCAGTTTGCATCTGGAGTCGGGCTGCCTGGACGCGCGTACGGCTCCCGTTCCCCAGCGTGGATTGCTGACGTTCCACAAGACGCAAATTCCCCCAGAGCTCGACTTGCCCAAGATATCGGAGTGAAGGCTGGGTTTGCACTGCCCGTTTTGGTTGGGGAAGAGGTTATGGCGCATGTTGGCACGCAGCTCGGGCGTATGGTCGAGCGCCAACGGTCTGAGGAAGTTCTCCGCGAGAGAGAGAAGCAGTAACGCGAGCTCTTCGAGAACGCCAATGATGCGCTGGCAGCCTTCACACCAGAAGGCCACATCACGAGCATAAACCGCACCATGGAGCAGATGTTGGGCTATACCCGTAGCGAGAGATGGTCGGCGACCATTTCAGCGAGCGCCTCACACCTCACCGCGCCGCCTAATCAAGAGAGTACCATCGCCGAGCCCAAGCAGGCGGGAAGCTCTCCTCAATATTTGAGTCGGCGTTTATCGGTAAAGATGGCACTATTCTTCCGGTCGAATGTCGAGCCCGCTTTATACGCGATAACACCGGAACGTCATCGGGTTTCTGGGTAGTTATCGGGATATCACTGAACGGAAGCGCACGGAGGCAACGCTGAAGCGGGAACGCGACCTATTTATGGAACGTTTGGGGCCTCTCTCACCAAACCGGTTCGCTAAGCCCATCTGTTTACCGCTGTGGCTACGGCCGTGGGCACAACATACGACGCCACGACATCCACTGCCTCAACGAGTCAAACCGAAATATCCGACGCTCCGGTTCTCCCAACATCAGAAATGGTCGATACCATCCCCCACCGGTTTCGTGCCCGCGTGCTCTAGGCAGAGGATAATATCGTCAACCAAAAAGTTGCCGTGCGCATGCTGGAAAAATTGGGCTGCCGTGTCGATATCGCAACAAACGGACAAGAATCCGTCGAGATGGTTGAGAGCCTGCCGTTTGAGTTGGTATTCATGGACGGTCAGATGCCCGAGATGGACGGCTATGAAGCCACACCGGAAATTCGACAGCGGTGAGGGACAGGCCACCATATTTCCATCATTGCCATGACTGCAAATACCATACAGGGAGATCGGAAAAAGTGTCTGGCTGCTGGAATGGACGACTATATATCCAAACCGGTCGAATCGACTCTGGTCAAAAAAATCCTCAATCACTGGCTACCATCTGGTCAGTCAGAAGATAAAGCAGCGTAGAATGTAGCAGCCGGGCTGTAGTCGGGAACGATCGAAACTGGCCCTACACAGCTAAGCCAGCTGCTCCGCTTACCAGAGATCAGACGATTGCGGTCTCACACCTTAAACCGAAAATGCACCACGTCACCATCCGTCATAACATACGCCTTACCTTCGAGGCGCATTTTCCCGGCATCGCGACAGCCCGCCTCACCACCACGTTGGATATATTCGTCGTAGGCGATGACTTCGGCTCGAATAAAGCCGCGTTCGATATCTGAGTGGATTTTCCGTGCAGCTTGTACCGCAGTCGTCCCGCGCTCTATCGTCCATGCTCGGGCTTCCATAGGACCCGCAGTAAAAAAGCTCATGAGGTTTAACATGCGGTAGGCGTACTGGATAAAACGATCTCGCGCGGACTCTTCTACACCCAGGTCGGCGAGAAACAGGCCCCGCTCTTCTTCTTCAAGCTCCGCAATTTCCATCTCCACCTTGCCGCAGATGGGTACCACGGTGAGCCTCTGCTCTTCGATATAGGCGGCTACTTCCTCAGGCAGGGGCGTTTGCATCTCACCCTCTTCTCGGTTGTAGACAATAAGCAAAGGCTTTTGACTGAGAAAGGCAAACCCGGACAGCAGCATTCCTTCTTCCGGATAAAACGACTCTGCGCGGAGCGGCTTCTCGTCTTCCAGGATAGCCTGGCACTTCTCCAACAACGCCTGCTCCGGTTCTTTGCCCTTTTCCTTGCGCACGCGTTCCAGGCGTTTCTCAATCACGCCCATGTCTGCCAGGATCAATTCGGACTGAAACCCACGCAGGTCGCGCAGCGGTTCAGCTGGTGTTGCGGCCATGGGATCGTCAAAGGCAGCCACCACTTGGGTTAGCGCTTCCACCTCGCGCATTTGGGTCAGCGATCGCGTATCCAGTGCGGCTTTTCGTTCTTCAGACGGCGGGAAATCTAAAAACGTGACTTCGGCATACTTTTTTCGGTCCGGCTCAACGATTTCAGCTAACGCATCAACGCGCGGATCGGGGACTTTCAGCACCGCAATGGCAGCGTCCCGTTTAGTCTCAAAGCTACCGACCTCGGCGCTCATGCCTGTCAACACATTGAAAATGGTTGTTTTTCCTGATCGTGCAAATCCGACTAAACCTACTTTCATAGGCCGGAGTCTAGCAGGTTCACAGGAGCTAGGCACCCAGCCCGATGTCGGCTGGGAACCCTGCTACTAGACAACGAGACCGCCGTCCCTAGCGTCGGAATTCCTGAATGGATGTGGCAGGAGTGCCGTCTCTGCGTACAATCTGACGCGTCACCGAACGTGTCATGGCTCCGAACGTCGGCATCCAACATGAATGCCGGCCGGGCCCACCGACAACGATGATCATCAGCCGGTCAGGCTTACGGATGAGTGGAATGGCATCCTCGTTGGAGAAGGCATGGTCTGGGGTGAACCCCATGCCGATCATGCCACCGGTCTCCCATTTGTCACGCGGTACACGGGCGTGCTCAAAGACATAGGCACGGATATCGTCTTTACTCAAACCATCTCGGGCTAAGATCGCGGCATGTTCAGGTCCAAGCGCAAGAATAGGTTCGCCAAACGCATAGGCATTGTTTGAACCCATGCCGGCCATGGTAGTGGCGATTGTCGTCAGGATCCCCGGGGCAGCACTACTGATATGGTCATTAATATTATGCGGCCCCTCCGCACCACAGACGGTCACCGTGCTCGTCGGTGCACCAAAGCCTAGTTCAACATGCAGGGGTCCCCATGGGTTCTCTTCTTCGTTCTCAGCGATGCAATAGCTATACTTCGACGGCTGACCTTGCGTAGAGCGGTCCAACACCCCCGGCGTCGCACCACCAATATTCAGCAACGCTAACCGGATAGCCCGGCCGATCGTAGCATTGGGTCGCCAGCCTTGCCCAAAGGCGTTATAGCCCGCATTAACTCCGATCTCCGCAGCAATCGGACCATTCATGATCAGCAGGGGAGCGCACGGATGGGTCGTACTCTGCACCCCGTACAAATTGAACGATCCTTCCAGCAGCGCCTCAACCGCGGCAATGATCACCGGGAAGTATTCGGGTACACAGCCCGCCATGACTACGTTAATTGCTAATTTCTCGACTGTCGCAATACCGTATTTGGGCGGCATAGGTCCCAGTTCGTCTTGGGGGTCACGGTCCGTCCACGCTAGTAGTTTTTCGACTCGTTCCGAAGTTGGCGGAATAATTGGTAAGCCATCAGTCTAGCCTTGATCGTAAAACCAATCGTTGACGGCTTCGATAGAATCGTCAAGGGAGATTTCTTCGGAAGCAAAGTCCATAATATTGAGAGTATAATCTGTAGAGGCGCAGCATTCGAGCCTAACACCTCTGGCAGTTTCCTCTTCTGTTCGACGACTGCTTCGCCTCTATCCGTTCTCGCATTACGCTACGGGGGAATGTGCTACGCTGACGCGCGCCTGATCTTTTTGCCTGCGGGTTTGAGAAACCGCCCACGGTACTCTTCGGCCAATTTTTCGGCCGGCTGGGTCAAAATATCCAGGATCTCGTCAACAATGGCAGCCGCCTTTTGCTGCACCACGTCGGGTTTATTCCCGGCTAACGGGTGTGGGATCACGACAATCGGGATGCTGCCCATGCCCAGCGTACGGGACTCTGCCCGTCCCA
>CAZBUD010000021.1:51271-58358 GCA_964495015.1 uncultured Enterobacteriaceae bacterium
TCCCGTCCTTGCGGAGCAAATTCATCACTACAAATGACGGCAGTCGGGATGCCTTGTTTTTCGAGTTCAATCGTGTCGTGGAGACCCCACGACGTGCACGACCCTCAATCGCCGATTGCAACGACCACGACAGCGCAGGTTGCAAGACTCGCCATGACCTCTTCGGGTGCGGCCAGCGCTGCGTTCTTGTCGCCCCTCAGCGCGCTGAAATCCCCACACCGCTCATGTAGCAGGGACTCAACATGTTCGAGCAGCAAACTTGCATTTGCCTTGCGATTGTTGAGAAACCCAACCGTCTTGCCCTGAATAGTTCCATCTCGACGAGCAAGCGACCGTTGGCTTGTTCGGATTTCCGCTATAGGACTGAGTACTTCAATCTGTCCCATCGAAACCTCCCTCGCTTTCCTTGTTATATAATCCAACCCTCTTGCCTGCGCAATGGAACGCCGGCTACAGTTTCGACCGGGAAACCGGCAGGCCAGTAAGGATGAATCGATATGGCACATGTGAAAATCCCGCTCTATTACGATTACGCGTCCTCGCTCAGCTACGTCGCAAAACGGGTAATGCAGCAACTAGACGGTCGGCTTGAAATCGATCTGGTGTGGAAAGGGGTACAAATCGCTCGGCGTCACAAAAGGTGGAAGAATGGCGAGATGATTGGTGATGAAGTCAAAGGCAAGATTGTCCGTATCTCACGGGATACGGGCGTTCCACTTCGCATCCCGCCGAAATGGCTCGACTCATCGTATGCGTTGCAAGGTGCCGAATTTGCCAAAGATCAGAATCTCTTCCCTGAGTATCACGAGGCTATTTTTGTTGCCGCGTTTGAGCATAGTAAAAACATCGGAGAACTGACGACACTGCTAGGTATTGCCGAACAAGTCGGTTTATCGGGCGCTGCTTTAGAATCAGCCTTACGGTCCGGAAATCTCGCCAAACGGGTAGACGACACCGAGCAAGAAGCTAAGACATTCGGCGTGGTCGGCTATCCGACCTTCATGCTCGGCGAATTTCCGTTGATCGGCATCCAGCCCGCAGAGACCATGCGGCTACTGATTCAGCGCTATGTGGAAAAAGCCAGGCAGCAGGTCGGGCATTAGGCCCTTGGCGTGCACAGAGTCTGCCCTGCGACAGGCACTACGCAGGAGCCACTATATCGATTCTCCCACAAACCACGTGCTTTCGGAGGGGACGCAAACGCTTCCAAGAAACGGCGCTACACCGTATCAAGGGCGAGCTTCTTCTCGCCCTCAACGGAGCATGCAAAAGAAAGAGCAAATCAAAAAGAGCCGTCGACGCAGAAGAGTGTTTCCACAAAGCGATTGCGGTAGCACGGAAACAGTAGGCCAAGTTGAGAGACAGACGGACGATTCATTCAACTGGGAAACGCCAGCTTTCACTCGATTACCCCACAGCGTATCCCAGCCCGCAGCCATACGCGCCTTGCGCCGAGCCGCATATTATTCTATCACCCGATGCCCGACGGCACGGGCATCAGAGGTAGGGCCGAGGGAACCTCGCCCGGACGGCATTCCTTCATCCCTCTTAAAACTGAACGGAAAAACCTTCCCGCTCATCGTTCTCTTTGTCGATTACAGAGGTCCGGGCCGAAGAGTACTTGCCAGCTGGATAATACAGAAAGCCCGATGCGCTTTGCCCAGGCTTAACAGTCATATCTTGCAGGCTTTTCCCTCCGTCTGGTGAAGACACCGGCGCAACACGTCCACCGCCCTCCGGCACGAGAAAGATCCGACTCGCCTCAATCGCATACGGTCGCGGAGTATTATTTGTAATGGTAATGCGAACGGGCAAGACACCGCTCGACTGTATGTCTGAGCCAAGGACATTTTGTGAGGCAAAGTTGTCGAGCGGCACAATGGAGAACTGGAGCGTCCCTGTTTCCGGATTCTTCGCTTCATAGGCTTCACGCTGCTTAAGCATCTGAAACGTCACAGGGAAGCTATTCACAAAATGGTGCGGGCGCTCACCCGCCCCAATCAGCCCGGACAACGCGCCCGCATTCTGCGCATCAATGCTTGCTCCGCTATCGCTACACGAGACCGCGACAACGCCACCCATGGCCTTCTCTTTTGTTGCCTCAAACCGCCCGGCGCGGCCGGGCGCGGCGAGCGTATACGAGGTAAGCGTAAACCCCATTGTTTGTATGGACTTGTTCACGAGACGATTCGCCTCCTCACACGAGGCTGCTGTGAGTTTGGGTTTCTCTATGACAACCCGAGGCGGAGTTTTTGAGGCAGAGCAACTCAGCACAAAAAGCGGCAGGGCAAAACAGAGTATATGAACCATTATCTTCATCGACCTTGCTCCTAACTGCGGCACGTAAAGTAGCCGTATACTACCACACGCCCTACTGCAGAGCGACTCAGGCAGCCCCCGCTCATGAGTCCTGACCTACCCTTCTCGCGCTAGCGAAAAGTATATACACTTCATCCCCGCTAGCGTGCAATGAATGCATAACCGTCTGACATGAACGCATTACATGAAGGGGACATTGGAGGGCCCAGGTATGGAATTCAAAGAGGTCGTTGGTCGCAGACGTTCTATTCGCTATTTCCTTCCCTGGAGGCCAGTCGAACGCTGTAAAGTGCAGACCATTCTTGAAGCCGCTCGCCTGGCGAGCCGAGCGGGGAATGCCGATTTTGCGCGGGCCATTGTTGTCGAACGGGATGAACTGCCGAAAGCAGACCTTCAAGCGCTTACGCTGCCGGTCAATGCGGGCATGATAGAAATGGCCCCGATTCAGATATATTGGTGGGGCGACCTCAAGGCGTTTGCGCGCGACATGCCATCACGGGCCACAGAGCAGGTGGACCTCGGTGTACTCAATATCAGCCACGGTTGGACGCATAAATTCGTTAATGAGGTCGCCTATCCCCAAGTCGTTCAGGCTTTTAGTTCGGACGCAGTGCTCTGTGCGAAGGTGACCGGCTGCGAATCTGGCATTGCTATCTCACAAGCTCTACTCGCCGCAGTGGACGAAGGGCTCGGCACGATGCTGTGCACCTACCCCGAAGAGCCTGCTCGTCAGGTCTTTGGTGTTCCGGATCACTGGACAGCGCTGTGGGTCCAATTTGTCGGTTACCCGGCCGAGAGCTGGGAGGCGGGTGGCCAACGGCCACGCCCACCGCTGGGAGAACTCTTCCACGAAGGACGCTATGGCAAGCCGTTCCGTGGCACGGAAGAAGCAGCCGCACGGCTGCGCGCCGAGAAAATGATACAAGATCCGGCACCACTGCCCTGGCGCAAAGAAGAAGTGCGCGCAGTCAGCCGTATGCTTGGCTTGCCGGAAGAATAATACAGTATTGAAACTAGAGGAGTAGCCTCCCCGTGGCAGCAAATATAAGAAACGCAAAAACAGTTCGAACCTGGCTGGCAGGCCTCGAAGACCAGTCCGGCGTCTCGCGGGAAGAGGCTTTACAGCGGGTGGCCGTGTTGACTGAGTTCTGTACCCTAGTGGAAAAAGGCCCAGACCAAATCATTGACGAGTGTCTGCGTGAGGTCGATGGAGGAAAAAAGATTCGGGCTAAAGGCCGGCGCATCTACGCTGAAAAGATAACCGAATTTGAATCCCATATTGACGGCGGAGCGGCTGAAAAGCGCCAAAAAGGGAACTATATTCGTAGCTTTCTCATACACAACGGCGTGCTGCTGCAAACCAGCCCACTGGCATAAGCTGCATTACCGGTACAGAAGAGGACCGCATAGATTTTCTTGAAATGATTGGATCGCGACGCGGTATCCGGATTTTTAAGCAGTGGGTACAATTCGAAAAAAATTCAGCGTATTCCCGAAGCGACTCGGCTGACCACGTGTCCAGGTAATCTGCAGCCGCGGCGGGCCATTGTCGTGGAACGGGATACCATCTCGAAAGAAGATCGAGAGGCTCTGCTTGCTGCGGATAATTACCAAGGCGCGCACGTCAATGCTCCGGTCTGGATCTACTGGTTTGCCGATGTCGACGGCTCAACAGCAGACACATTTCGGCAACGCGTCCGCGAGCTGGTCGACCTCGGGGCACTGCCGACCTTCTAGGGCTGGACGCACGAAGCTATTGATTCGGCAATTGTCAAACGCGAGACCGCGCCCGAAGGCATCCCTACCGTGCATACACTGATTCACAACCTGCCGCCTGAAGCCGCAGAGGCTGTTGCCCGGCAGGAAACTGTGGGGGCGTGCGCGGTTGCCGTACTGGCCGCCGTCAACGAAGGTCTCGGCACCTGCCTACACATGGTTGCCTCGGCCAAAAAAATTCCCACGCTGCACAACGTCCTGAATGTCCCTGAAGGCTGGGTGCCGGTGTGGTGTCAATTGGTTGGCTACCCGGCTGAACGGAAGGAAGCCGGTGGGCAGCCGCCGCGCTTGCCATTTGAGACGTTGTATTTTGATGGTGTTTACGGCAAGCAGTATGCCCGCGACTCGAAGATCGTTGAACAGCTGAAACAAGAAAAGCTCATCCAAGAACAAATGCCCAAATCCGATCGCTTTGAAGAGCTCAAGCATTTGGCCCGCATGTTAGGATTTCCGCTATAAGTTGGAGTTTCCATTCTAAAGAGCTTGTTTCGGTAGGCTGAGTTCATCTCGGCGTAGGGACGTGCTCCGCACCTCCAAAATGTTAGCCAGTATCATGAACGACCTTAAATCCTATACGAATGTCCAACAGTAGATCACGAATGTGAACGGCTATTACGACCTCAGCGACGAGGAATGGGCAGGCCGCCTCCAGATGCTGGCTGACTTCTGTCAGTCAGCGGCGCAAGACCCGGACGTTATGATTACACACGCTCTGGCCGACGAGGGCGGAAAAATCGACTTCATCCGCCGTCTTAAGAAATTTGTCAAAACCCAAACGACCAACCCGCGCCTAGGCCACGATTTGGAAGATATCGTGCGTTCTTTTTCCATCCATAATGGCGCTCGTGTGGTGACGCGCCCGTATCGCCAGGACGCGTAGGCCAGGCAGTACGGAAACCGTCTACCTCTCGCTACCTCTCATCCGTTTCGAGTGACTCCTTAAACTCCTTGAGGTCGTGCAGCGCAGCAATAATGTCACGTAAGGAGTAATGCGCGTTGCGTGGGCTGGTAGATGGAATGGCAAACACATGTGCGCCGCCAAAGCGGTGTTCGCGGTCGCCCAGCCCAGCGTCTTTACCGCAGCAGATCCGATAACCCGTCAGCCCCACAAAACACACAATCCGGGGTCTATAGTCCAAAATTTTCGCGCGTAGAACCTTTGCTCCACGCCGGAATTCGGCCTGAGAGACTTCGTGTATCCCTCCGGTAGGACGTTTCACAATATCGGTCAGACCGATCCCCCAGGTCATGAGCCGCACGTCATCTTCGGGTCCGACGGGGTCGGGGACCAGGCCGGAGGCAGATATGGATTCCCAAAAGCGGTTCACTTTATTTGCAAAATAATGCCCGACTTCGGCGGAATAGCGGCCGGGATTAAGTCCCACAAACACGATATCTAATTTTTTTTGCAGATAGTCGGGTAAGGTCTCGCCCTGCCAGTCGTCTTTGTATTGTTTCACACGTGGCGGCTTCGATTTTCGTGTCGGCTTTGGTGGGGGTGTTTTCATCCTGATTTCCATCGCTGTTATAGGTAATTGTCTGTAGATAATTATTTATAGACTGTTTGCTCTACACTCTTCAGCTCAGGAGCGAGTTGTAATGAAGCGCTAGTGTCCGATTCGACCAGACCGATACCAAAGAGCCGAGCAGCAGTCGATACACCCGAGAACGGGGGATTTTAATCTGTACGGACGGGTCAAGCAGAGAGGACGAGCCGCGCAACAGACGCAGGGTTGAGGCGCCGATGAGGAGCGGCCAGGTACAGGCCAGCCGCATTTGCCATTCGCGTCTCGGAATAGCCTGTATATAGGCCCAGCCATCCTGGTAACAGCTCAGCGTCAAATCCAATAACTCGTCGAGTAGAGGTCGTACCTGCTCGATAGTGGCGATTTGAAGAAGCTGTGTAGGCTCGATGCCTAAAGCAGCAAGATCGGTATGAGGCAGATAACAGCGTCCAATTCTTAGATCCTGGGCCATGTCACGCAGGATATTCGTCAGTTGGAGTCCTTTGCCGAATCGGACAGCCAGTTTACACATTTCCTCGGTATGCCAATGCCTGAGCGAGGGAATATGGTCCAGGGACACTTTCGTCCAGAACTCTCCAACACATCCAGCGACAAAATAGGTGTATTGATCCAGGGCATGCCGTGTTTCAAGAGCGCCAATCTGTCCAACTTGTCCAAGCTGCCCCTCTTCTCCACTCGGGAAAACAGTCAGATCCATCTGTATCCCCTGGGTGAGAGTCAAGACAAGCTTGCGGATGCGGGTCTGGTCGGACGGACTAAGTGTCGCCAGGAAGGTGAAGCAGTCGTCCACATGCATCAGCAGTTCGCGTTCTGCCTTATTCTCTTGGTGAGAAGCAATATCGGTCTGAAGGGCAGTTTGAAAGGCTTGGCTGCGCGAAGAATCTTTGGCAAAAAACGCGGCTCGATACTGACCCAGGCATTCTAGCCGCTGTTCAGGCGGCAAAATCGGCGTGTCGGCAATAGCGTCAGCTCCACGACAAAATAGATAGGCCAGACCGATCGGACGCCGTAACGCTTTTGGCAAAATGCGTAAGCTGAGGTAAAAGGACCGGCTTACGCGCGGCAAGATCTGAAATAGGAGTTGTGCTTCGAGTGCCTGCGTGTCCGCCATGCGCGTCAAGACATATGCGCCCGTTGTCCGGTGGTCAAGCGGACATCCTAACGGACCAGGAGTCCGGATGCCTGGAACTCTTCAAGAGCCAAGCGTCGCATCGAAAATCGATCTTTTTCCGCTCCCTCCATCTCGGCAAATGAACACGTACTGCCCAGCGGCTGAAAGATCGGGTCCCACCCAAACCCACTCTTTCCGCGCGCCCGTTCCGGGACCACCCCGGCTACCGAGCCTGAAAAAATCCGCAGACCGGCATGATCGCAGTATCCCAGCAGCGTTGTCGCCGTGGCTGCTCGGTTGCTCTCGCCTTGGAGCATCTGGCACGCTCCCAGAAGTCGAAGGACTCGAAGGAGAA
>CAZBUD010000022.1:0-18788 GCA_964495015.1 uncultured Enterobacteriaceae bacterium
GGAAGAAAGCTTCTATTCTGTACTAAGACACGCGCTCACTCCGCTCAGGGTCTTTGCCCCGACGGTTATACTGAAGATCCTTCTCGGAACAGACATTAGACTTCCCTCCCTACGTAGAGACCTAGTTCTGTTTTTTCCTAGTTGCCCCCAGCAAACGTCTCCGATCCAGTCAGGTCGTCCGGCAGTACGGCTCCTTCGGTGTTGAGCGGCAGCATCAGCTCTTTCGCAAGTGTGTCGTGAGGGCTGACCTGCTCGCTATGAATATCTATGTCCCACACCGCTTCGTGCGCACCGTTCCTATGCGTATCGGTTAACCGCACCCAACGAGGCCCCTAAGCCTCGAAGATATTGAAATATTGACTGAGCGCATCAAGAAGACGGTCTGTCTGGGAGGGCAGACCTGCCTGCCATGATTTCTGCGACCAGGCGTTGCCGGCCAGCCGTGCGTCTTGCGCCTTTTACGCGATATTAGAGAGGACGCTAAAATACCCCTGACCCGGCATATACCTTTGTACCAGCTTAATGGCCTGCTCTTCTTTCGGCCCCATCGACTTCTCCGCGCATGCCATGACCAAGCAACTCATCAGTATCAAAACACACGAGACCTGTTGGAGTCCGGGTGATGGCGATCGTGTCGCAGCCACTGTCCGTTCCCGCGCGATCTGTCCTCAACACGTACGGGAAGCAAAAAGGTCAGCGACAATATCATTCGCCAGCTACTGGGCGCGATGTCTCGGCCGCCCTTGAGCCTGGTTCGTTTGACCGAAGATCCCTACTCAGCGCGGGAGAAGGTCGTTACGCTAACACCGAAAGCGGAACGTTTTTTAACCACCATGGTCGAGCAAGCGAGAAGCTACCTCCGACCCTTGCTGGCCAAGCTCTCACCTGAGGAAATCCATAATGGGCTTGTCTTTTTCCGGAACGGACTCCTCATCGTAAACGACGCTGCTGTTGGGAGTCTCGGGACTGACACCACACTTCAAGAAGCGGGGAGGCAAAAGGCGCAGCGGTGTAGGCAAATCCAAAAGTTCAAAACTGATAGATCATCGTTGCGACCGTTTCATGCCGACTCGCACCGGGCCGGCCCCAGGAATCCCCCAGCGCCCACGGCCCGGGGTCGTGGCCGCTCACCCGCCAGAAGAAATTCTGCTCCAGCCGGAAGATAATATGATTCGACCACAAATAATCCATCGCGACTTTGTTGTATGCTCCCGTCGATAGGGGATCCAGCGCAAACACAAACAACGGCTGCCACAGCCCAGCCGCTCCATAACTGGTGGAAGCGGCAAAGGTGATGACAAACTCGTTCTGATCTATCTTGTCAGCATTCAGGCTCGTAAACCGCCCCGGCACCACCTCACCTCCTACGCTTGCCCGACGCACGGATGGGATGCCGCGGTAGAGGCGGCTATAGTCCATGTATCGCCGCCAGAATACCTGGGTCGTAATAAAAAATGTCCGCAGATTATTCAGCGGCCGGATCCAGGTCGGACGGTCAACGGCCAACATCACCACCGACTGACGGGCCGTATCAAACTGATTCTGATCGGGATCGACCCGGAGCGATGCTCCGGGCGCAATGGTCACCGGCACCCCAGTGGTAAAGGTAGTCTCTAGACGGAAGACCGACTGAGTGAAGCGTTCTTCGGAATAATTGGCCGCCACGCCAACCGTGTGCGAGCGTGGGTTTTCGGTGTTGGCCACAGCACGCAGGGTATTCCCATTGATTCGGGCCATATCCGAACGTATTTTCACTCCAGTGTTGGCCGAAAAGCCATAGAAATAGTTTAGGCTAAAATCGATGCCGCCCCAGACCGCCTTAAACCGCACTCCGGCTTGGCCATTTTTGAGCTTTTTACTCGGTTTTCCGTCCCGCACGGTGAGGTCCAGGTTAAAGAGCTCATCGCCAATCAGAGCCGAGTTGGCGACCTTGGCCAATCCATCCCCCGTAAACCCCCACGGGCGGCGCGTGTCAAGCGCAAGCTTATTGGGCTGGAAATCCCACGGGATCCAGATCCCCTCGATGAAGGATTCTTCCAACGGACCAATCTTCCCGATGTCGTAAATAGCCCGCGCCATCCACAGTGGAATGCGGATATCCTCCCACGGCTCCCAGCTCCAGTGGTCGCGCAGGTCAAGCGGGTTAATCACGTCCAGCGCTCGAAAATTATCGGTTTCGCCCCAGACGACTTGTTGCCGTCCCAACCGGATCGTAAACGGGGGAAGCACCATATCGACGAAGGCCTCGCGCAGTTTGTACTCGAACTTACGGTTCTCCTTCTCGTTGTGGCTAAACGGTTCGCTATAGGTGTGTCGAATATCGTAAACTGAGTCGTACACGCCCCGGCCGATGAGGGTGAGCGTGGCTTCTTCCAGTGGACCGGTCGCAAACCGGCCAAAGGCCTGACTGTCGCGCAAGAAATAATACTTGCCTTCGAGCTGCGCCGTATTGCGCTGCGTGTTGAGCTCGGCACCCTGAAACATCGGCGTGCGTACAATGGTCTGGGCTTTCACAAACCCTTCGAGTTCCAGGTCATCCGTGACATTAATGATACCCCAAGAGAACGCCGGCAACAGGAACAGACTCAAGAGGATCGAAAGAAGAACACAATTTTTTCTCAGTCTAGTCATACTAATCCAGCTACCTATACGCGGGAAACAGGCAGGAGGTGAGGAGAGAAAACACCCCCTGCCCTAGGGGCTCCAAGCTAGCGCCGGCCGCTGACCATATTGCGCAGTGAGTAGAACTGCTTGGCGCGACCTGAGGAGAAGTCTTTCATCATCACATAACAATGAGAATATGTCGCATGCGGCTTCTTAGCGTTGATATCCGTCTCTCCCACGTGAATGAGCACACGATGCCCAACGTTTTTCGAGAAGTCTAATTTCATATACGGTGCTTGCTGAGCCATCTCGTCGGCATAACTCTCGGAATATTTCAAAAAATGCTGGTTCATACGTAAGAGCTGATCATCTTGTCGATCAAAGCCGAACATCCATAGCGTCCAGAACGTCTCCGCATCGATAAACACGATCTTGTGGCTGTAAGGATGGTTTTTTGCTTTGGGCTCTATCAAGAGGACGTGACTCTCGCGTACCTCCCAACGGGCTTTGTTCGGCACCCAGAGGTGCGGGCCGCCCGCCTCAGGGTTGTCACGCACATTGATCGTAGCGAGCACGTCCCTTTTGCCCAAATAGGTCCAGTCATGCTCATATACCTTCCCGCCGAATCCCATGGCGTCTTCCATGGTGTAATCCATGCCCATGAGTTCGCTCGTGCGCTCGGAAGCCAGCGTACGCCGGGGCTTGCGCTGCGCCGGCATATACAGCCAGCCAGCATCTTCTTTGTAGTGGTCCACGTAGGTTTTGGTCAGCGTCTTGGCACCGGCCATATCCCGCGGCGAGCGGAACTCCATGAGCTGTTTGGTTCTGATCTCTTCATAGCCCGGCACCAGACAGTGGGCCCCCTGGGCGTATCGGGAACTCAGGGCGGTAAACTCCAATTGCCGGTCGAGCTGCCCGTTCTCACTCCGCAACCAGGCCACCATCGGCATGACGTAGCCCTCGGCTCCAGGCCGCCAGAGCATATTCCAAACGACCTTCTCGGCAGTACGCGGATCGTCGGCTGTGATCTCTGCAAAAGGAAATCCACCACCGGTAAATCCCACCAGGACGCCATGCTCGTCCAACATGTAGTCGGACGGGACGTTCTCGCCCCACCCCGGCGGAGGTAGATACTGTCCGGTTGCCGCAATCTCCATGTCCAGACCGTCAAAAAAGTAGTAGTCCCACGCCGGCTGCGGGATGAGCGGCTCCAGCAAACCTTTCCGATCTTTCTCCGTAAGATGCTGGCCAGGGGTCACCGTCTGGGCACCGGGCTGATATTTGTCGATCCAGTGCCGCAGGGCGTCATAGCTCTGATCTTGGGCAGCAGAGAGAGAGGGTCTGCACCAACCTCCCAGCATCCACCCCAGCATCATGAGGAAACTCAAGTGTCTGATATACGTACGGCGCGGAGCTTGGTATGCCTGCACCCGATCCTCCTTGACATGACAGAAAAGTATTGATTCTTACAGAGGCTCAAATAATTTTACTTTACGTAAAGTAGTAGCCCAGCCTTGTTAAGTCAAGGGAGAAAACCTAGAGATAACAGCCGGGAAGGACAGGAGGGAGAGGAAGGCCAATGTCGCGGACGCGCAATCTGGTAGAAGAAGAACTCGTTCGGGTCGCCACGGCGTATTTTACCGAACGGGGCTACCAGAACACCACGCTGGGCGACATTGTCTCCCAGGTAGGCATCTCCCGGGTCACTTTCTACACCTATTTTGAGAGTAAGGCTACCCTTCTGGCCGAGGTCTTTGCACGTTCCCTCAGCGCTTATCGGCAAGGCCTGATAGACATCATGGCCCGCTCCCTATCCCGCCCGGAGAAAATCCGGCAGGCGATGGAGCTTCAGATCACCTCTCTCAGCGGAGAACACTCGCTGATGCGCTTCCTGTTTCGGGAGGAGGTCAACCTGCCAGCCGAGGCGGTGAAGATCGTAGTCAAGATGCGCCGGGAAATCGACCGCCTGATGGAAAAGGAAGTCGAAAATGGCATCCAGCGTGGCGAACTCATTGATGAAGACCCCCGACTGCTGGTACAGGCGTTTATGGGCATGTGTAACTGGCTCTACCGTTGGTATCAGCCTGGAGATGCGATTGCTCCAGATGAGATCATCAGAGTATTTACCCGGATCTTAGAATCGGGCAGTCTCACGATTCAATCACGCACGGACGACACGAGTGTGACAAGCAGTCTCCGCCAGGTAGAGAAAAAACTCGGAGAGGTCGAACAGGAATTGTCGAAGGTCTCCAGCCAGCTCCGTTCAAACGTACGCCGGCCTCCCAAACGCCGGCCTCGTGGCTCATAACGTGATCACCCTAAAAATATGCAGAAATACTGGAGTCCGCTGGGCGGCGCGTCTGCCTGGGCGCAGGTTTGTATTATGGATCAGTATCCCTCTTGTCTTGCTCTGGGCAGGCCTGGAGCCCTCCAGCGTTTCTGCCCAGTCCGCTCCACTTCGCCTTCATGAGATACACCTCTCAGTCAAAGGCAGCCAGAGGACCGTTCTATTTCGTTTTTCTGGCCCGCCTGACTCGGTCCGATCTTTTGCGCTCTCCTCGCCCCCTCGTCTGGTTATTGATGTAAACGGCCCAGTCCGAGACCTGCCATCTGGCACCTACCAGGCACAAGATACATCTCTGGCGCAAGTACGCACCGGTTCTCATCCACACCGTCTTCGACTGGTGCTTGACCTGAAAGGCCAGACAATCCCACCATATTCGGTTGACCAACAAGAGGCTCTCGTTATTGCCGCACTTGGCGACCAAAGGGGAGAGCAAGCTGACATCTCCACACAGGCCCATACACAGGTACTCTTTTCGCTGTCCAACGCGACACTGGCATCCCAGCTCAGCCCCAAGAGTCCAGTTCCAATCTCAGCCTCAATTCCATCTCCCCCAACCCCGGCTCCTCTTTCCCCTAAGATTGAGTTGAAACAAGTGGCCCCCCCACAGCCCCTCCCACAAGAAGCACGTTATCACCTTGAGCAGGGACAGATTCTGTATGACGCTGGAAAAGTCGAGGAGGCAATCTTTCAGTGGCAGGAGACTGTCCGCGCGGCCCCTCACGCGGCCAAAGCCTACCATCTGTTGGGGGTAGCATTCCGCAAACGCGGACAGCACCCAGAGGCGGTTGCCGCATTTCAGAAAGCACTACGGCTGGAACCGGACAATGCGACTGCCCAGGTTCAGCTTGGCAGGGCCCTTGAGGCCACGGGAGACACACAGGCGGCCTTGGCAGCGTATCACAGGGCGCTGCAGCTAGTCCCATCTGCGCCCTATGTCCATAATCGGTTAGGCCATCTTGCGGCGGCTAAAGGAGACTGGCAGACAGCAGTACATGAGTGGCAGCAGACGATACAGTTGGCGCCCACCTACGCCTATGCCCATGCCCATTTGGGCGAGGCATTTGAAAAAATAGGTCAGCAGCAGGAAGCGTTAGCCGCATACGAGCGTGCCGTACCCATCTGTCCACGCTTCGCGCAAGCGCTTACGAAAATGGGAAAGAAGCAGCAGGCTTTAACCCTGTGCGCACAGATAGACCAGAGTGTTGACAGGCTGCAAGCCTCCGGGTCATAGCAGGAAGAAGACCACAATGGAAAAAAAACTCGGAAGCGCCCTGATCGTATTTATTTGGATATGCGGGACGGGACTGGAGCCCCTGGACGCTTTTTGCCAGTCTCTCTCCCAGCCGTCGACACTCCACTTGCAGGAAGTTCAGCTTTCTAAAGCAGGAAAACAGACAACCCTGGCCTTACGCTTTTCTCAACCACCCGACTTCGTTCGCGCCTTTGTATTACACGCACCTACACGTCTGGTCATAGATGTGGGCCGAGCGGTCGAACAGTCACATTCAGTGACGCATGCAGCGGCCGATGCTCTAGTTGCCCGACTTCGCATTGGCTCTCATCCGGCCCACACCCGTTTCGTTTTTGATCTCAAGACAGACCAACCCCCACCTTTTTCAGTCGAGCAACAGGCACATTTGGTTACCGCTGTCCTAAATGCACAAGCGGGGCAAGCTGAGCAAAATGGGCAAGCTAACGCTGCCCAAGAGGTCGACACCCAGGTGCTCTTTTCTCTCACAAAGTCGCTGCGTCTTTCTCAGAGCGCTCCTCCAACGCACTCCAAGGCTTTGCCTGCTCCCAGCCCAATTGTTTTGACAAAAAAAGCCGCCCCGCCCGCCCGTCTTGGAGAGACGTTCCCAAGAGCAAACTCGCTCCTGCCCGCACCTGTTCCTCTTGCTACCCCCCAGGCGAGGGTGGAGGAGCTTCCGTTACAGAATACATCGCCAAAGTCCGCCTCCCAGGTAAAGATGGCGGCGGTTCTTCACGCACCCCCTGCAACACCAGCCCAAGCGCTACCCCAGCTCGCCCCACAGATCTCTTCTCAGAACACACGCCAGCCGCAGACTTTATCATCGACAGCGTCCCAGCATCTCAGGCGAGGACGGTCTCTCTATACTGAAGGAAATTTGGATGGAGCGATTCTCCAATGGCAAAAAGCCGCAGCCTTGGCGCCTACCAATGCCGAGGTCCAGTACCGCTTAGGACTGGCATTGCAGAATCGTGGCGATCTGACCCAGGCGATTGGAGCGTTTGGCGAGTCCCTCCGCCTCAATCCGAACGATGCCAACGTACATGTTCATCTTGCTCGGGCGCTTGAAGTCAAGGGCGACACACAGGGAGCTCTAGCGGCGTATAAGAACGCTCTGCAGCTCATCCCAAACTCAGCCCATGTGCACAATCGGCTGGGCCATATGTTAGTGGCGGAGGGCAACGTAGCAGGCGCAGTTGAGGCCTGGCAGCAGACGATACACTTACAACCAGATTATGCCTATGCATATGTGAGCCTGGGGAAGGTCCTTGCACAACAGGGGCAGAAGGCAAAAGCGTTAGCCGTGGATGAGCGCGCTCGTCTTCGAGACCCTCAAGCGCCTTTCGTCGCAGATGTAAGTCAGCGGGTGAGTCAGCTTCGCGGCACCAATTTGTCAGAAGAAAATGTGCCGCGCCGACTCATACGGCAGAACGAGAACGGCGCAGGGCAGCCTGAAATTTCGGGATAGACAAAATACCGCCGATCGTACGACTCAGCGCCAAAGTGAGTACATCGTCGGCCGTGCGGTAGTGGTGTTGATCGCCGTGTTGGGGCGGGTCGTAGACAACGTCCCAAACCTGCTCCTGCCACACGACCTTTCCCGACGGTAAACGGTGCAGGGAGAGCGACAAGGACACGGCCGCCCGTGTGGGCCCTCGCACCGGCAATTCTAGCCGACGCGACCCGAGACGGACCTGTTGGTAGCGCCTGAGGCTGAACAGAGAAAACTCGTCTATCGTACAGCCAAGGGCATACACTACGCGCTGATTCCCTGCTGTCAGCGGTTCTGGGAAGGTGAAAGGCAGCGCTTCCGTTTCAATTCCTGCTTCACGGAAATGCAACGTCAGGGCGTATTGAACGGTCTCGGACAGCCTGTCTATGGTAAAGAAGATTTTGGGAATATCCGGAAGGTGGGGCATCCCTGCGTCCATCCGGGGTAACTCCGGCAGACCTCGTCTCCCCCTCACTGCCGCGATTGTTACATGTCCTTCTTGAAAACTCAGACCGGAAAATCCAAGGAGGCTGTCCACGTCCTGAGGAAGCAGCAGTTCTCTGTCACGGCTTGCGTGGATTACCGGGGGCGGACGGCGGTCAATCGGGCGTAGGACGAGGATGTAGAGTGGCGGGAGCAGAGGAGGCTTTCTCTTCCTCAACTTGGGGATGTAGCCAATGGCGACAGGATATATTCTTGGCAAGCGCGGTCCGCGGCTGAACATTTCCCTCAGCCATGACCCCCCATGAGGGTCAGTCAGTCCGGTCCCGGGTCCACACGCATTCAAGCCGATGAAAAGAAGACCAAGGAGTAGCCACACACAGGACTGTCTAAGAACCGGTTGAAACACGTACATTTCTGGCATTCCTATCCAAAGCGTCTAGAGGATGTCTGAAAGCGCACCCGAGGGGCAGCCCAGGCACTGTACTACGCCCCCACACATATCGCCAGAGGGATGCATATGCAAGAAACAGAAAGCGCACGGTCACAAATGAGATTTGCGAGCGCACGTCTCCCGAAGAGACGCCTACAAGTGAGAAAATGTTTCTCCTACAATCGAGGGTGCGGTAATAGGAAAAGAAAAGGAAGATTTCTCGAATGTCACATTTGCTCACAACTGATCTGTTTGCTGATATCTTGAGCACCACGGACACACACCGCGCCCGTCATGACTGTGGGGCCTACCCGTATAACAACGGTACTTTACTCGGAGTGCTTGCAACAGCAGTCCAGGCTTCGCGCATTATCGAGGTAGGGACAGCCCTTGAGTATAGCGCGCTGTGGCTTGCCCACGACGCTCCGAGAGCCCAAGTCGATACAATTGAGAGCGATCCCGAGCACGTTCGTATCGCCCGTCAACACTGTATTGACTATTAGATGAGTGACCGCGTCTACGTCCATCATGGTAATGCCCTAACAGTCCTCTACAGCCTGGACACGAACGTCTACGACTTCGCATTCTTCGACGGATTCGCACCAACCCCGCAGCTGGTGACCGGTCTGCATCAACGGCTGCGGACGGGCGGTGTTCTGGTATGTGCAAACTTGACACTCGGCAAGCACATTGCGAGCGATCTGCGCGCTGCTCCAGAGGCATGGATGACGCATTCATTCGGTGAGACCGCGATTGCGGTTAAGACTCATTAGCCTCGATAAGAAACGTTTTTCATTACCTTAAAGAGGAATAGAGTTCGTCACGAGCGCCAGTACAGCCTCCGCTAAATCAGACCAGCGAGTCTATCAGTAAAAAAATACCATGCGGTAAGCTATTTCAACGCGTCTACCGCCGCGCGGGCAGTGATAATGGGAACGCCTTCGACACCACCCAGGCTCAACAAATGTTTCTTGTCACCACTCACCAGATAGTCCGCTTGGCCGGCTAGCGCCGTTGCCAGGATCGGATCGTCGTGTGGATCAGGAGAAATATCCACGTCTGTTAAGGAATGAAACACGCTCGCGTTATGCCGTAAGTTTTCCAGCATCATCTGCGCGACGGGCGCGGAAAAGATATTTCCGGAGCCGCTCATACTGAACCACTCGCGCGAACTCACGCACCTGCGCCTCGGAAGTCGCAAGCATAAACCTGCCTTGCTGCCGGGCTTGATACAGTTGGTCACGGGGAGTGCCCGGAATAATTAACGTACTCGTCCGGATCGAGGCATCAAGGACGATGACCACGTACGCACTCTACCGCTTCCTCTGTCGTCTCGGTGATTTCACGCGGATCATACTGCGCGTTGTGTGCTTTGACCGTCCCTTCCACAAACGTGCAAAGGTCGCCCGACCTTAGTAGCCCCGCGTCCAGTCCAATATATTCAAGAGAGATTGACCTGTGATATAACGCTGCAGATTATCGCAAAATAGCTCTATGCCTTTGGCTTGCTGGACATCAGTTCCACCTGATGTATGCGGAGTAATCATGACATTCGGCAGTTGCCAGAGTTCCTCCGGTGGCGGTCCGCTGAATTCTCCTCTGTAGACATCTAAGCCTGCCCCAGCAATCCAACCCTCACGTAACGCTTTGCTTAAGGCCGATTGGTCAATCAGTTCACCTCGGGCAACGTTAATGAGATACGCACTCGCTTTCATCTGACGCAGTTCAGCTTCACCAATGAGTCCATCCGTTTCCGGTGTCCACTGCGTGCTCAGAACGACAAAATCACTCTGCGCAAGCAGAATAGACAGCTCTGATGGCGGGAGCTGTTCGTCAACCCCTTGCGTCTGGCTCTGGGAAACGGTGACTGACCGACGCGTTGCCACAACAGACATCCCCACCGCTTTGGCGAGACGCGCAACAGCACTCCCAATACCACCCAGGCCGATAATGCCTACGGTTTTTCCCTGTACCAGAATGGAACGATATTCTCGGCGTTCGAATGCCTGATTGTTTTGATCACGGAATGCTTGGGGCAAAGACTTCGCAAAGAGGAAGATCGTGGACAGAACATATTCCGCGATAGGCAAAGGGTTATTTAGCCCACGGGAAGTTGTGACGATAACGTCGCTGCCCCACATGTCACCCATGCGCAAATTTGAAGCACCCGCGGGTGTTTGATGCATCCACTTGAGCCGCGGCGTACGGGCCCGAAGATCAAGCGGAAAAGGGAAACGAATGCAGATGATCTCGGCTTCAGCCAGCAGTGCGTCCCGCTCGGCGCGGGTCGAGGTGTTTGCTTCGACGAGTGATTGCGGCACATAGCGACGAACGGATTCTGCCGGCCAGGTTTCAGCATACTCGCCCTCGAATTTCCCGCGTGCATCCACAACCCGAATGCGAGGATCAATCGCGTTAATCTTCTCGATAACGGAGTCACCCACAGCACCGAGAAGCAAGATATTGAGAGGCTGAGCCATTCAGGTTGCAGTCGGGCTACTTATTCAGCTCCGATTGCATCAAGCGCCGCCCGAGCGCATTCAATATCTTCATCCTCCGTCCCGCCGCTCGCACCTACGCCGCCAAGAAACTCGCCGTTCACAGCCAGAGGCAATCCGCCTCCAGCCAACAGCAGCGGCCGTCCAATAATGTCAGCAACGCTGCTGAACAACATCGAGCGTGATTCCGCTAGTTCGGCAACCTCGCGTGAGGTCCGGCGGAATGTCCCCGCAGTAAATGCCTTGCTCTGGGCAACACCAGTCGTCAGCCAGCGGGCATCGTCCATGCGAGCTAGTGCCACCAAGTTTCCGGCGGAATCCACGACGGCAAAGCTCATATCCCAACCTTTTCCTTGGGCCTTTTCTTTGGCTACGGCAATAAACTGCTCCGCGAGGGCTAATGTGAGAGGCATGCTTTCTCCTTATCTATAGAGGGACGAATACAGGAAGGGCAGCCACATCGGGCTGCCCTTCCAATCATTTTACAGTCTCATGCGAGCAAGCTAGCGCTGATGATACAGCGGCTGGCCTTTGAAGGGAGTCTTGACGCAACTGAAGTGCTCACCTTCTAAATTGGCGATATACAGCGTCTGTAAGCCTGGCCCACCAAAGGCGCAATTGGTCGGAAAGTTCAGCTTCTTGCCCTCGGCAGAATCATCAATGAACATGCTCCAATTGCCGTTGGTATCCACGGCAATGACCTGATGGGCTGGGGTCATCTCTGCACCTTTCACCACGGCAGGCAGAGTCACATACATATTGCCGGCTACGTCAAAGGCCATCCCATCCGGCAAAGCCGGAAAATCCTTTGAGTAGATCTCAGGTTTGCCGAACGTGCCATCTTTCTTTATCTGAATACGCAGACAGTCATTCCGGGTGCTTTCCAACACGTAGACGGCGTCTTCTTTGGGATCGATAGCAGTACCGTTGGCCAGATAAATGCCCTCAGCCACAATTTCAGTCTTCCCGTTCGGTCGGATGACGCCGAGCGCGCCCTTAGGGGAGGGGGTGGCTAGTTCGGCAAGAACGTTATCAATCGTCGACGTACTCGAATTCGAGACGTATAAATTGCCTTCGGCATCGTAGCTGGCAAAGTTTGGCAGTGTCAGTTTCAGCGAGCCAACCTGATCCGCAATCAGCGACACTTCGCCACTCTGGGTGACGCGCATCATTGCCTGCTTGCCCAGGTCGCAGTACACCAGATCGCCATTCCGATCCATCGTGACGCCATTCGGAATAGACCCCTCGGGCAGTGTGGCCAACTCACTCACTGCGCCGTCTGGTGTCACCTTATACATGATGCCGTTTCGCCCACCGCCGTATACATTTCCCTCCTTATCAGCCACCACACCCTCGGCTTGCAGCACCCCTTTGCCAAAAATCTCAACCTGATCAACAGCAAATGTTGCCATATACAGTCCTCCTTTTCGCTGGCTATGCAGGAGCGCATAGCGACTCTGGGCGACCCGCCGGATCCCTACACTGTTTTACCGGTCCCCTACAGTGCTCTGATTATCGCTATGCCTCTACCCCTGCCGCTTCCGCCTCATCTCTGTGTTTCGTGAACGTTACCTCGCCTACTTCCGAACCACTCAAAACCACTAAAAGGTTCGTCTCTTCGTCACCAACATTCCGAAAGCCTTCTGGTGTTCCAGCTGGAAAGGAAATCGTGTCCCATTGTTCTAGCACGACCTCGTTCTTGCCGCCGTCTCCCCAAAAGAAAGCGCATTTCCCAGACAGCACCACAAAGACTTCTGGTTTTGTATGGCTATGCAGCGGGGCTCCTTTGCCCGGGCTCACCTTGTTAATCACCATGGTAAAACCATGGTCTCCTGCGATGGCAGGAACAGTCTTCCCTGCCTCTCCGATCAACGCGTAGCCCCGCATCCCGTCAGGTTCGTAGTTCTTGATAAAGCTCGCGTAGTCAATCGGCTTGAGATCCTCAAACCGCGCAATACTCGTGCTCATACCGCCTTTTCCGCTTGGCATAGTTCCTCCTTCTCCTTATAGGGACAAACCAATATGTCTGCCCACCCTACAGGACGCACACGTGAATGCGCCCCCACACTACTTTAGATTACGCCCGCTTCTTTCCACCCGTGTAGGTCTACTTCATCGTGTCCCAACCATTCACAGTAGACCTGGCTGTTATGCTCACCGGGTTGCGGTATCGGACCGATTTTCCCCGGGGTGTCGGAGAATTTGACAGTCAGGCCCGGCACATACGTCTTGCCCTTTTCTTTATCCTCAATCTCGACCAGCATCTTCCGCTCCCATAGGTGCGGATCTTGGGCCGCTTGCGGAATGCTATGCACCGGCCCGACCGGCACCTCAGCCTGCTCCAAGATTTGCACTACTTCCGCAACAGTCTTGTCCTTGATCCAGCCCTCTACCAGAGTGTTGACCTCGTCCGCATGCGAGGCCCGGCCCGGAATACTGGAGAAACGTTCGTCATCAATCAGATCCTCACGACCGATCCCGCGACAGAACCGGCCCCACATATGCTGTGGTACCGCCAGGATATACACCCAGCCATCTTTGGCTTGGTAAGTGTTGCACGGCGCAAGGCCACCCGGTGCGTTGCCTCGCCGCTGTGGCTCTTTGCCGCTCAGCAAATACTGCGCGATGGGAATTTCCATCAGGGTATAGCCAGTGTCGAGCAGACACACGTCAAGCGCTTGGCCCTCACCAGTCACGTCTCGACGATGTAGCGCACCCAGCGCCCCAATGGCGGCATGCAGCGCAGTAATACGATCAATGATGGGCGAATTGGTCATAATCGGCGGGCCATCGGGGAAGCCGGTAAAACCCATCAGACCTGACATGGCCTGGCCAATCGGGTCGTAAGCAGGACGGTCACGGTACGGCCCTTCCTGACCAAAGCCCGATACATTAATGAGAATGAGCCCACGGTTCAACTGCTTGAGCGTCTCATACCCCAGGCCCATCTTATCCATCACTCCGGGACGAAAGTTTTGAAGCAGCATGTCAACTTTCGGTACGAGTGACTTGAGGATAGCGATCCCCTGCTCTGTGCGCAGATTCAGCGTAATGCTCTTCTTGCCTCGGTTATACACCGACCAATACACACTACCTAAGCCGCGAGACTCATCCCCACCCGGTGCTTCGACCTTGATAACCTCTGCGCCAAGGTCGCCCAGAACCATCGCGCAGCGCGGGCCGGCCTGATAGCGCCCAAGATCAAGGACTTTTATACCATCAAGACAACCTGCCATATCCTTCTATCCATCCAATGATCTAGCCATCTAGGCCGTACAGCTGAGCCGCGTTATCAGCCACCATCTGATAGACTTCGCGTTCCGGCACCCCCGTAAAGTCCGGCATGATCTGCTCTCGCAAATACGGAAAAGGCAGCAACACCACCCCATGTCCGATGCGAATGTTTTTAGTGCGCTGACTGACGGCGCCATAGAGCACTTCTGGTGCAGAGCAGTGGGAGAACTCAGGGAAGAAGTGGTGCTCCACCGTCCAGAACGAATCAAACCCGACTTCGTCAGCCAGTTGGGCCTGATCAAGCACCTGTCGGTAGATTTCGAATTCTTTATCCTCGTGCCATGGCTTGGGGACTTGGATCTCGTAGAACATACCAAACTTCATCCCTTCCCCTTTCTTGGCGGCCCGGTCCCCCAATTATTCTGGGACTGAAAAAAAAACGGGGAACCAGAGAGCGATTCTCCGGTTCCCCGTCCTTGGTTCCGATCCGAGATGTAGCGCCCTAGGCGGATAGCCTAGCGGGCTGCACCGTTGCGGAGCAGTGCACCGGAGGTGTTCCCGGTGCATTCGCCATCCTGGTAGGTCTGTTCGCCATTGACCAGGATGTGCTTATAGCCGTCAGCCTTTTGGACCCGCCGCCACTCGTTGGCCGGCAGATCGTGGGCGATCTCACTCGGACGGGCGTTCACGGTATCGGCATCGTAGACCACGATGTCGGCCGCTTGGCCTGTGCGTAGCGTTCCGCGATCCGTGATACCCGCCGCCCAAGCCATAATTCCGCTCAGGCGGAAATGGGCTTCTTCCAGGCTCAGGACTTCCTGCTCCCGCACCAGCCAGGAAAGGACTTCAGTCGGGTAGATAGCCGGCGTAATGAACTTCACATGCGCACCACCGTCCGAGACACCCGGCAGTGTATACGGCGAGCCCATCAGCTCCTTGTAGCCCGCGATGTTGGCGTTGGCCACTGGGCCGGCCCACTCGGTCCGCAGGTCGTCGGCCACCGAAAGATCCAGCATGGCATCAATGACGTGCTTACCTTCCTTTTCGGCAATTTGCTCCACCGACAGGCCTTCGTATTGCAGTTTGAGGTCACGGTCACGAACCTTACGCGCGATGAACTTGTGGAACTCGCCAAAGACAATATTCATCGTATCCATACCGCCACCGTCGTAGTCTTCGCGCATTTCCTTGCGCAGTTCAGGCTTTGACAGTTTGGCTTTGCGCTCTTCGACCGTTCCGAGCGTGGCTTCCTTCCAGGCCGGAATGCCATCAAACAGATTCCAGTCTTCCAGGGTCATGCGAACCGGAGCCCGGGCGGTGACGCCCTGTCCGAACACCCGTGCGCCGCGTTCGTTGGCTGCTTCAACCCATTTCAGCTGGGCCTGGTGGGACTCAGGGTGCTTGTCACTGATTAACAGGGCGTTGTACAGCAGCGGCTGACCGGCCGTCTTGGTCATCTTTTCCAGGAATTTGAAGTCTTCCTCGGCACCGAAGGTGCTCTCGCTTGCACCCGACTGGGTAAACTGAATGCAGCCCTGGCCTACTTCGCCCATGGCTTTGGCCATATCCATGTAGAACTCATCTGGCAGGATGTCGGTAATCATCGGGGTGCCATCATAGTCGCGTTGTACAGACACCCGGCTTTCGGGCACCAGACGCTGGGCTGACCAACCCGCTGCGCCAGCCTTCACGGCTTCTTTGTACAGGCCGGTAATGGTGGCCATCTCTTCTTTATTCGGGAAGCGCTTCTTGGCGTTGTCAAAGCCGCCCATCACATACGCCACCGCAGGTGCAAGCGGGAAGAGATGGGAAACGTTGACGCCTAATGGCATACGCGACAGCCGGTCCATATATTGGGGGAAGGTTTCCCAGTCAACTTTCATGGATACGCGCATGGGTTCCAGCGGAATCGCTTCTGTACGGGACAAAGCCAACATGGCCCGGTCGACGTCTTGCGGGCGCAGCGGGGCAAAACCAAAACCACAGTTTCCAATAGTGACCGTGGTCACGCCGTGCCAACTGCCGATCGTGCAGTACGGATCCCAGTGCAACTGGGCATCATAGTGGGTGTGTAGATCAATGAACCCAGGAGCCACGACCAGCCCACTGGCATCAATCTCCTTCTTGGCATCACTGCTGTTGATGCGACCGATCTCAGCAACTTTACCGTCCTTGATACCAAGGTCAGCCCGGTAACGCGGTACCTTCGTTCCATCGACGATCGTACCGTTCTTAATAACTGAATCAAACTGCGGCATAACTCCCTCCTTTGTACCTTTTATGCAATCGTCTCACTCCGAGCTTTTCGCATACTCGCAACAAAATCCCCTGTCAACCTTAAACAGAGAAAAATACACATTTTCCGTTACGGACAACTCCGGCCTTGGCAATCCGTTTTCATGCGCTTCCCATGAACTGCGAGATCTGCAGGATCCATTTGAGCCTTAGTGAAAATGCGGCATGACTTCTTTGGCGAACAGTTCAAGACAGCCCGTGACTTTCTCCAGTGCCAGCCCGGGCAGATGCATGCCCATAGCCAAATGTGTCACACGTGTTTCGTCTTGGTAGCGTTGAATAGCCTGAATACAATCGTCTGGCGTTCCCACAATCGGGGCCCCGCCTGGAATCGTGGGGTCGATGTTGCGCAGTTCTTCTATGCTGGGGACTTGGGACATGGCGCGATCGGCACGTAAATCTCCCGCTGCCTTCAGCAACGGAAAGGCAGAAGCAAACAGATAATGCATATGCTCACCAACCTCGTCCCAGGCCTTTTCTCGACTCTCGGCCACATACACCCAACGCAGTTGGGCCAGCGAGAAGTCTTCTGGGTTTCGGCCGCAACGCTGCAGCTCATCGTCATAGGCACGCTGTTGGGCGACCTCACCCGTACCCATGAGATGAAATCCCATCCGAGCTGCCCGCTCCACGGCCTTTTTGCCTCGTGCGCCTATCCAAATGGGAGGATGAGGCTGCTGGACGGGTCTTGGGGTAAGACGGGCTTCCGTGAGGTGATAATAGTTTCCGTCAAAGGAGAACGCATCGTTTGTCCACAACCCGCGAATGACCTCAAGGTCTTCCTCCAAGCGGGCGTCGCGTTGCTCGCGCGGGAAACCAAACGCGTCAAACTCTTTGTTCCGATAGCCCTTCCCAACCCCAAGGTCGAACCGGCCATTGGATAAGATATCGACGGTGATGACATCCTCGGCAACACGCAACGCGTGCTGAAAGGGCAGAACGAGAATAAATGTGCCGATGCGGATGCGCGTCGTGCGCGTGGCAATTCCCGCAGCCAATGGCAGCAATGCCGGCGACCAACCGTCATCGTCAAAGTGATGCTCGGTCAACCAGATGTTATCGTAGCCGAGCTCTTCTATTCGGACAATTTGATCCAGCAGATCTTCATAAAGAGTAGGAAAAGGCCGTTCCCAGCGGGCAGGATTCCAGAACGGCATCAAAAGACCAAACTTCATACTTCCCCTCCACGTAGGCTCTAGCAGAAATCAGGCAATCGTTCAGACTGAAGGTTCGTTCAGTCCTAGCGCCTCACAACGCTGTTTTCTAGTCGTAGCACAATACTTCTATCCTGTCAGAAGAAAATAACTTGCCCGATTGGGTCGGGGGTCAATGGACGTTGCTTGAGAACATCTCCGTGCCCCTCGAACTCGGGCAGCGGAGATGTTACGGTTTAGCAGAAAAAGCGCCTGGCAGTCGGTTTAGCGACTGCCAGAAGTCACAATATTTTCTCGTTGCCTGGGGAGGGTATACACGGTGAGAGTATCCACACAAGTTCTTGTCTGCAGCTTAGTCGGGTTAGTCATTGCGACCGTACCCGTTTCACTTGCATCGGGAGATCAATCAAAAGAGTCAAAAGCTACAAAGATCAAACGTGCGCTGAGTGCGGCTCCCGCCGCACTCAGCAAGGACGCGACCATCCTCGATGTCGACGGCACTGAGTTACAAGCAGGAACAAACGGATGGACCTGTATGCCCGGCATCATGCCCGGCGACACGCACCCCATGTGTAATGATGCAACGTGGATGCGACTCATGCAGGCCATGGCAGCCAAGGGTGATTTCCAGACAGACCAGCTGGGCACCTCGTATATGCTCCAAGGCGATGCACATGTAAGCAATACCAATCCATTTGCTACCGATCCGAAAAATGGGGATGTGTGGGTTCAGGAAGGACCACACCTGATGGTCATTGTCCCAGATCGGAAGCTGCTGGAGGGGGTCTCAGACGATCCTTACAATGGCGGCCCATACGTGATGTGGAAAGATACCCCGTACGTCCACATCATGGTGCCTCTTGGTCCGAAGCAGGAGTAGCGCGAGAGAGTCCCCAAAAGCGCGACCCCTGGGGGCCCCCCCCAGAGGAGAAACGTCACTGGTGGTTTAGCATGAGGCAATAGGCATAATACTGCCAGCCCTGGCAAGCGATTTCCACGTCGAGGAGCAGATCACGGCGATTTCCTTTTCCAGCGCCTCTC
>CAZBUD010000022.1:18888-22642 GCA_964495015.1 uncultured Enterobacteriaceae bacterium
CAGCGCCTCTCGCAATTCCGTCTCCATCCAGCCCGTATCGCTTGGACCGGGATCTACCGCATTTACCGTAATTCCAAGCTGAGCAACTGCGGCACTCAGGCTCAGGGTGAATGCCTCAACTCCGCCTTTGGTTGCGGCATACGCAAGTTCGTCTGGCATCTAGGGATAGACCTTGACCAGAGGTGAGGTTGATAATTCTTCCAACGTCTCCCTGAGGGTATCCTTTGACAAATTCCTGACATAATAAAATCACTGCGCGCAAGTTGACTCCATAGTGGAGATCCAGGTCTTCTGCGGTCATTCCCTTGATGTGCGTCCGTGTCGAATACGCTGCATAATTGACGAGAATCTCAAAACTACCAAACCTCTCTCGGGCAAGTCTGAACAGCCTTCTCTACCCATTTGCTCGCCCGAGGTCTACCTCCGAGCCATCTGCTCTCACCCCACTCGCGCGGAGCTGGGCAAGGAACTCTTCAGGTTCGATGTCCTCAACACCCCGAGGCGTAGTCCGGTCATAGGGGAGATAGTACGCCGTGCACACATCTATGCCGGCCCGAGCCAGCTCTAGGGCAATCGCTGCACCAATACCCTTGGGCGGGTCACTCCGGTGACCAGAGCTACTTTTTTATGAACAAGCGGAGTCATACGAGCTCAATACGCGCGCTCCCGCAGCCACTCGGATTCTCCCGTTAGCAGCTCTGCCTCTTCGCCTTGGGCAAACTTTGGCTTGAAAATCGCAAACATGGCTGGCGTCAGAATGAGCGCCGAGAGCCAATGGGTCGCCATCAGAATCGCCAACAGGACAGCCATCTCGGCTGAGAAGCGCAGGCTCGACAGAAAATACCAGGGGAGAATACCAGCAATCATGGTCACCCCAGTCAGCGTCACCGCCAAACCCGTGGTAAAAATCGTATTTTTTACCGCCGGGATCATGTTGCCCCCAGCGCGGGGTACCTCACGTCGAATACGGTCAACAATATACAAAATATAATCCACCCCTATCCCCATCCCAACAGCTGTAACCGGCAGCGAATTAATATGCAGCCCAATACCCACGAACGAGATATACATATAACTGGCGACTCCGGCCGCTACGAGAGCCATCAAAACCATATTGGCTGCGGCCCATGAGCCATAGCTGAGCAAAACCAGGGTATACACAGTCAGGATGACGAGAGCGGCCGCTTTCTTCTCAGTGCGATCGATCTCTTCATTCAAGGCAGCCGTGGTCCCGATCAATCCGCCTGCCAGACGAAACTGTAGGTCCGGAATAGGATGCTCGGTTATAAATTTTTTGGCCCGGGCAATTGCCTCGCGAATGGTGTCACCGGTCGCACTCTTGTAAAACACCACAAATTGACCATTCCGAAACATGCGATCGGTGTACTCGAGAATCGCGCCCGAGTTGGGCGCGCCCATCTCGTAGACCAAGAGAAAATTGGCTGAGGTCGTTCGGTCAGGGGGCAGGATCTGCCAGGCGGGATCGCCGTAGTGCCACAGCCGGTTAATACTTTTGAGCAAGGTGGCCAACTCGCGCGTCCCTCCGGCCTCTGGCTGAGTTAGCATATAGCGCCGAAATTCTTCCAAGGTCGCAATCACCTGCGGTTCCTTGAGAATATGATCGCGCTCGCCTTCCAAATAGATCACGAGCTGGGTCGAACCGGCAAACTGTTTGTTAATCTCGCGAACCGAGACATTATAGTGCGAATCCCGCCATAAAAGGGGCGAGCCCGATTCCTGCTCCCCAATGGGAACGTTGAGAGCCGTGCGCAAGCCCGAAGCAATAATCACTGCCCCAATCCCAACTATCACCCAACGGCCGATGCGGCCGGTGGTTAATTCGCCCAGCCACGTCAGCACGGTCTGCATCCAGCTTGGAATGACATGTGCCGTACGCTGCGGCTGCGGCAAATAGGAAAGCAAGATGGGCATGAGGTGGGTCAGGCAAAACAGATTAGCAAAGGCCCAGAATCCGCCGGTGAAATACGCCAATTTTTGGATCAGAGGAATTGTGGCGACCGCGAGGACAAGAATGCCACCGGCATCGCTAATTACACTCGTCACGCCAGGTAGGAAGAGATCGTCCATACACGTAAACGCGGCCCGTTCCTGGTTCCCGTTGGCATCCAGCGCTTCAAAATAGCGCTCGACAAGCTGCACTCCATGGCTGATCGCCCGGGCCGTAATCAATAAAGGAATGACTAAAATCAACGGATCAAGATTGGTCTGCCACCAGCCTATCCAGCCCAGCCCCCATACACTTTGCATCAGCGCTCCAAAGAGCGGAATGAGAATGCCGTATGCCCGCCGGAAGTACAGCAACAATGCCGTCATGACCAAAGCCCCAGTCAAAATAAAAATCAAAAAGAGTTCGTCGGTAAAACGCCACACCCAACCCTTGAGCATCGGCTCTCCAGCGACGTAAAGGACCGTATTGTGGTCCTCCACCTGGTCTTTGAGAGTCACGATCTGGCGATAGATTTCGCGATAATCGAGGCGTTCCTCGTTAAAGCCAGCCAGAATCAAAGCCGCCTTACCATCCGCAGAGATATACTGGTTGTAGACAATATCGTTGTTGAACATCTCCAGACGCAGCGCGGCCAGCATTTGCGGATCAGACGGAATCTCAGCCGGTAGGACAGGGAGGGATCGAATCGTGCCCCCGGGCGAAGTCTTGAGGTTGCGAATCTTAATGTGATAAATTGATGAAATCTGGTTGTGATCAACACCGGTAATGAGCGCCATTTGTTCGGTGAGCAGTTTAACTTTTTCCAGCGTCTCTTTGGTGAAAATATCGCCGTCTTTGACTCGCAGCACCATTGTGAGAACGTTAGCGGCTCCACCAAAGAGGGCTTTGTGATGCTTATAAGCTTGAATATACGGATGTTGCTGAGGCAGCAGATCAGAGAACTGGCTATACATCTCAACCCGGGGGATTTGAAACGCCCAGAAAACGGTAATCGCGCCCAGCAGACACAGTACTGCTGGGCGATGTTGCCACAGAAAACGGACGTATCTCTCGACAAGACGGTCGGTCAGGCTCTTGTGTCGCTGCTCCATTCAGTAGGGTTTCCTTTCGAACTTTCCGCAAAATCTGCTGTTTCTGCTCAGTCTTTTACAGCTTGCGTAGAATAACGAGTTATAAATTTAAAACATGTTATAGTTTTTTTCGTCAAAGAGAATGGCGGGAGCATTCGGTTCAATTCTATCCACAATCTAACCCAATAGTGTAGTCATAGGGGCTGGAAAGTGCCCCCCGTTTATGAAGGGCTCGGGAAGGGGGGAAACAGAGCCAGCTCTCTACTCTTACTTCTTGCACTGTTTGTAGCTCTTCGAAGTGGGTTTGGGGGTGGGGGGCGCGAGCGAGCGCCTCGCGGATCTCCTTCCGTTCCCGACTCACGCGATAGACCACGAGATGGAATTAGGTAGTCATCAAAACATCGCATTGGAGCCGAACCTGGGGCGTCTCAACAGGTGACCCAAGCAATGGACAAACACGAGGTCGTCCGAGTCGTCATGCCTTCATGCCCGATGGCCTGGCGCGCATTACTGCGACACGTCGTGTCGTAGAAGGCGTCCGGATAGGGGGCGCCTCCTATGCTGGAAGTTCTTAGAAGTCAAGAGTAAAGAGCTGGTCCTGAAGGATCCCCATAAGTATCCACTAAAAAGAAAATAAAAGTAGCGAGTTAGTGACCCATAGCTAGCCAGGTTACAATCGAGAAATCGCTTGTTTATACTGTGCGCACCCTTAGAT
>CAZBUD010000022.1:22742-36069 GCA_964495015.1 uncultured Enterobacteriaceae bacterium
CTTAGATTTGTGAAATGGGAGTCTCACCACTTTTTAATCCTCAAGCCACTACGTGGTCATATCGTAGTTTCCACACTTGCCGTTGAGGACCGATCTGCCCCGGGTTGCTTCGCTCGTTGCCGGACTTCCGCATCTGGAATGCAAAACGAATGGGCACGAGACTCTCACCTCCCATCCTATGCAGACCTCTTTCCCTGCGCAGGTCTAATCACACCAGGATAGGCCCCCATCGTCTCCAGGTTATAATATGCCTGTGGGATTTTTGCGTGAGAAAGAGAGAGGAGGATTCGCGGCTTGGAAGAGATGTGACGGTCTCCGACGTGCTGGCTCCCCAACGGCATCGCTTTATCCGTAGCCGGGGATTTAGACGTGTAGGAGTACTCCGACAGCGACGGCGGACAAGTACCGGCAGGTAATAGAGTCCGCAGTTCAATACGATCTGGAGCCGAAAACGCTGCCCTTACCGCCGATCGTACAACGGGTGCCCTTTTCTGCCGAGATGCACTTTAGCAACATGGTCGGCCTCAAGATGGGCGATATACAAGTCGTCAAAATTCGGCCCACCAAAGGCGCAGTTGGTCGGCCCTTGGGTTTTTGTCCCGTCAGGGTCATCAATTAGAATGGACAGTTTACCGTTTGGATCGAGTACGACGAGTCGGTTGATCATGGGCAGGGTGACAATCATATGGCCTTCTGTATCGAAAGCCATTCCGTCCGGCAGACCGCCAAGATCTTCACCATAGACCTCGGGTTTGCCATGGCTGCCGTCCGTATGCATCGCCACCCGGATGCAGTTGTTTTTGCTTGACTGCAAAACGTACACCGCTTGTTCTTGGGGATCGATGGCCGTGCCATTGGCGAAATAGATGCCAGTGGCAGCAACGTCGCCGCTTCCGTCGGGCCGAAGCCGGACCAGGCTGCCCTTGGGCACGGGATTGCGGATCTCCGCCATGACTTGTTCAAGGTCGGCCAAAATAAAGTCCGACGAGTTGGATACGTACAGATTGCCCTCGGCGTCAAAAACAGGAAAATTCGGCAACGTCAGTATGATATCGCCAACCTGATCGGCAAACAGACTTACCTGGCCGTCTGGAGTGACTTTGAGAACAGCGGCCTTGCCAGGGTCACACACAAACAGGTTCCCTTGTTTGTCGAGCGCCATGCCTGCCGGTCGGCCTCCGGTACTCGCGAATTCCGAAACGGTTCCATCTGGTGTAAGCTTGCGGATCACTCCGTCCGTTCCGCCACCGTACATATTGCCTTCACGGTCCACGACGACGCCTTCTGGACCTTTGAAGCCCGTCGCTGCCGTTTCCACCTGATCGAGACTGAGCTGTTGGTAGGCCATTGTCCGTCTCCTTGCGTCTATGGTTCTCGTTACAGATAGGTGTTTCTATCGTCCCATCTTGAGCCGATCTTCCTGGGCCCAACCTTCTTTGAGGGGTACCGTAAAATACGGGGTGAGCGACATCTTCTTGAACTTCCACTCCCCGTTCTGTTTGGCGTATTCATCGTCATAGCGGGCGGCAACAACATACGCCTCACCTTTAGCGATCGTTTTGGCTTCGAGGTAGGCATAGCCTTTGCCGTGCTCGCCTTGGACATCTATAGCGTGGTTATGCACAAACTGTTTCACAAAGGACAGCAAGCTCTCAACTAATTGAAAGAATTTCGCTATCTCAGCCCGACCTGTGGCTTTTCCCAGGTAGTCGAAGTCGAGCTCTGCATCTTCGGTGAACAGACCGGGGATGGCATCTAACTCCTCCCCATTGATGCACTCATGGTAACGGAAGCGGAGCGAGCGTATCGCTTCACGGTCGCTGAAATCTTGGATCTTGGTTTCCAGGGCTTGTAAACGGGCTTCTACATCTTGGGACATGGTCTCCTCCTTATGGATCCATCTCTATGACTGTGCCTTTGGCTCCAAACTTTCAAACCACGGCAGGACGTGGGTTTCATTGATGCTGTAGGTCAAAGCGTGGCTCCAGTCGGGTAGCTCGGTGTACTTTACGTTATAGCCAATATGTTCCAGTAGCTCGTTCGACGATCGAATGGCCTCAACCGGAAAGATGAAATCATGCACGCCGTGAATCACATGAATCGGAACTTCTAAACCTAGTTTTTGTCGCAGCATCATATCGGTTGCAGGACTGAGTTCACCTGCAATAGGCGCCATGCCGGCAAAGAGTTCAGCTTGGTCCAAACCGAGCAAATACGTATAGGTCCCGCCATCCGACAAGCCCGACAAATACACCTGCGAGCGGTCAACGCTATAGGTCTCACACACCTCGTCAAACATGGCCCGGATCGATCGGCTGTCAACAGGCGGTTGCAGGACGGACCAAGTCGGACCTAAAGACTTTGGTGACAGCAGCAGATAGCCCTTACTCTTGGCTGGACGAAGCCACGTCCAGATGTAGTCATCGCCCCGTCCGTACCCACCGTGCAAACAGACAATCAACGGCCAGCTTTTGTTGGGGGTATAATATTCCGGCACGTAGAGCGAGTAATCCGCGTGCTCCTGCGTTTGCTGATGATGGATCATGCCAACGGGGACCTCCACACCGTCAGCCTGGGTCTCTAACGCGTCGCGGTTGGACTCTGCTTCCGGCAGCAGCCAGTATGATCGCAGCGTCGGTAGATGAGCGCGCTGGTTATATACCAGGTCGAGTCCTCGACACAGCGAGAAACGACTATTGACAAACGCCCCGCCAAAATTCGGCCCGGGGGGCCCTTCAAGAAAGCCAGTGCTGGAATTGTTCAAGTGGGTCAACGCGGCAGAAAACGCAGCATGAAACTCAGTGAGCGCTTCAGGCGGTTCGAGCGCGGCGAGCGCGGATGGAGTAGATTCAAAGAAATCACCAATAGTGTCTCGCAACCGTGCTTGCGCTTCCGGGATTTTCCCAAAGTGCATATTCCCCTGAAGGTCTTCAAACGTTCGTAAGAAGAGTAGGATCTTTTCTTCCGCCTGCTGAATATATTCTTGGTATTGTTCCTGGCTCATCATGCTTACCTTCGTCCTCCTTTTGCAATTGCAGCTACGTCGCTGGAGCTCTATGCGTGGCCTTTGTACAATCCTTTGCATCTGCTTGCAAATTGGCCTATCGTTGCAAACGGGCCTATCGTACTAGGGTCTGGTTGCCACAAAGGAGGGGATCATGAGCACAGCGACAGCCCAGAGCTTGCCAGGAAATGCGCAGGAGCTAGCAGGACGCTTTGGCGATCCGGACCAACTCGCCGTCAAGCATAAACTACCCTATATCGATGAAGCCGCCACACGCTTTCTCAAGCAGTGTCCGTTTGTGATTGTTTCCACTGCGGATGCTCAAGGCCGGTGCGATGCCTCACCCAAAGGCGATCCGCCGGGGTTTATCGAGATTGGAGACAAACACACTTTGTATCTGCCTGATCGTGCGGGCAATAAGATGTTCCAGAGCATTAGCAATATTCTGGAGAACCCACACGTCGGTCTGCTCTTTCTGATTCCTGGCGAAGAATGGACCATGCGTATCAATGGCCACGCGCGCATTACCGATGAACCCCAGCTTTTGGAGAAACTCAGCGCCCGTAACCGGTCGGCCCAGCTCGCCATCGAAGTCAAAGTGGAAGAATGCTACTTCCATTGCCCCAAGTCGTTCAAACGCGCCGAGCTGTGGAATACTGACAAATTCCACAAATATAATGGTGACTCGTGGGGTGTCATCCTGGCTCAACGGACGAAGATGGAAAAAGAAAAAGCGCAAGAGCTGGATGGTATGATCGAAAAGTCGGTTAAGAATTTGTAGCCAGGAGGCAAGCATGCCGACGGTGCGCATTGATGAGACCCTCGACCTGCACTACGAACTCGACGACTATACAGATCCTTGGACAACGCCGGAAACCATCCTCCTCATTCATGGCGTAGCCGACACGAGCAAGGCTTGGTTCGCTTGGGTGCCCCGTCTAGCCCGACGGTTCCGGCTGCTGCGTCCCGATCTGAGGGGCTTTGGTCACTCTTCTGTTCCGCCACCGGACTATGCCTGGTCGCTGAATGGCTTTGCCCAGGATCTACACACCCTCCTCGAGCAGCTTGAGGTTTCTGCCGCACACGTTGTCGGCCAGCGTGTGGGCGGAAGCCTGGCCATGCAATTTGCCCATGACTATCCCGACCGCGTCAAAAGCCTCACGGTGATTGGTGGACCGGCCACGCTTGCCAAAAGTTCTCTCAACCCGGACGCTTGGCTTGCTCAGGTCCAAAAGGACGGGGTCGAAGCCTGGGCACGCAGCACTATGGATCGTCGTTTGGGCAATGTCAGCCCGGTCATGAAGGAGTGGTGGATCACCGAAATGGGCAAATCCTCACCGCAGGTCATGGCTGGAATTTTTCGGTATGTCGAGAGCATGGATATCACCGCGATTCTCCCCCAGATCCAAGCCCCGACTCTGGTTATCACCAGTGACAGGAGCGCCCTTGCGTCAGTCGAGACAGTCCGAGACTGGCAGACGCGTATTCCCAACTCTCAGCTTTTGGTTTTGCCCAGCCCAGCCTACCATCTAGCTGCGGCTATGCCGCAAGAATGCGCCGGGGCAACGCTCAGGTTTATTGCAGGCCTCGCTGCCTGAACGCTATTCTCCACTTGCGTTGACAGGTTGCCCTGCGACACACCCACTAGCGCAACCCGCCGAAAATGGTGGGTCTGACGGACCCACCCTACCGCTCTCCTGACCCTATTGCAGAGGCGAAAAGCTGGCTGGAGTCAGGATTTTATTGTACTGGCTGACAATCATGCCTTGGGCCTTGGGACGAAACGCCTGCATCTCGGGATCTTCTCCCTGGGCTGCGCGGGCTTTCGCCCGGTGATCCATATCCTCATAGGCCCAAATATGGACAACCTCATTCAGCGGACCGACCTCGGTCGACCACCAGCCAACCAGTTTGGAGTACTTGCTGATTACCGGTAACGCTTCTTTTTCTATGAGCGCCTGAAACTCCGGCACCTTACCCGGCTGCAGCGTATACACACGCATTTCATACACCATGATGTCATCCTCCTTGTTTTAAAACATTCAACTCCTCACTATGTATCGTAGGGTGGGTTAGATGCATACAAGGCCACGCTTGAAGGGTTATACCCAAACTCCGGTACGACTTTGGTGGCAAACAACTCGATAGCTTCAAACAGCTGATCTTGGGGTTCGAGGCCGTTGTAACAAACCAAGGAAAAATACTCGAACTGAATCTCTTCGTAGACCTCGGCCACTTGCCGTTTCACATCATCGACCGTGCCCGCCACGCTCAGGCCGGTTTTCAATACGCGCTCTAGCTTAGAGCCACAGCCTTCGCTGAGCAAAACCGGGAAGAAATGCGAGGCAAACTCTGAGAAAGACGGCACGATACACTTTTCAACTTTTTCGTAGGCTGCTTCTCGTGTCTTGCCGACATACAGGAAGCGCAGCAAACCCTGGCCTTGTGCGAGGCTGAGAGTCCGTTCAATTTGGGCCGCCCCCTAGCGATGGGCAACATCATTAAAGGGCGCGCGCCCCAGCCACGGGCGTGAAATAACAACACGTAAGGTCCTGCTCACCCGACCAACGCGCCGAGTCCGCACTCCCGGACGAACTAATCAAGACCGGCGGATGCGGCTGCTGGTAGGGCGCTGGCATTACGCTAATCTGGCGCACACGATTCTGCTCGTCTATTTCTCCAGGCGCACCGTACTCCTGGGCGCACGGATAGGCTGGGTAGTCTTCTATCCCTATCATGCGAGAACGGCACTTTGAAAAAATCGCGGTTGTATGAAAAGCTCTGCTCGGTCCAGGCTTTCTTTACAATAGTCACCATCTCGCGAAAGATCTGCTGGTTCACATCGTTCGCGTTTGCCTGTTCCTCAGACTCTCGATTCGACAGCGTCGGGAGGGTCTTGTACTGCTGGCCGAGCGTCTTGATCCAACGTGCTTGATAGCCGCAGGCAAAGCCAGAAAAAGCGACCTTTGAGAATATGATCCAGCACCGCCGCCTCTTCAGCGACACGCAGGGGATTTTGAGTCTCCATCACATAGCCCAGCTGGCCCATGCGCATCTGTTTGGCATCCGGGCCTAACCAGGCATTCATCCGCCCTGGGGCGGTAGCATTTCCAACCCCTCAGACAACAAGCGGTTCCACTTTACGACTTGCGCCTTCCCCTGGGCTTCGACTAAGCTCCGCGCGAGAAAGAAACCAAAGGGGCACTATGGGACTTCAGGATCTTCGCGATCAAGTCTGCATTGTCGGTGTAGGCGATACGAAACAAGGCGCTGTACCAGACAAGACTGGCGATGAGTTAGCCATTAATGCGGCCAGGGCGGCGCTGGAAGACTGCGGTCTGAAAAAAAACGATATCGACGGTCTGTTTGTCCAGCCGAGCTATGGGCGCCAGGGCGACTATCTCAAAGTCGGACTGATGCTCGGCCTGAACCCAAAGGTGGGTGGTGCAGTCGAAGCCTCGGGTGCAACCGGCTGCTACATGATCCAGCATGCTGCCCTCCTCCTTAACGCGGGCATGGCAAACTACATCCTGCTCGTCTACGCCACCAATCAAAAAACGAATAGAAATAGATTTGGTGGTGCACTGCTTGAAGAACACACACCGTACGGAGCCTTTAACCCATCCGGTCCGTTTGCTTTTGCCTTCCGCCGCCACATGCATCTCTACGGTACGACCGAAGAGCAGCTTGCCACGATTGCGATTAATCAACGTCAGCATGCCGTGCTGAATCCCAAAGCGGTACAGCAAACGCCGATTACGCTCGACGACTATATGAGTGCGCGCTACATCGTGCGGCCGCTGCGTTTGTTCGACTATTGCTACATCACCGACGGCGGACACGCCTTTATCCTCACCACTCCGGAGCGTGCAAAAGATCTCAACAGACCCTCTGTCTATATCCATGGTATGGGGCGCCAAGAAGCCTTTCGCGCATACGAGACTCCCGACCTGGTGATGCAAAGCTTTCAGCAAGAAGCCGTGGCCAAGATGGTCTTTGATATGGCCGAATGCACAACACTGGACATACAAGCTCTCTATGTGCAAGACGCCTACAGTCCTGCGGTGATCGCCGCGTTAGAAAATTATGGCTTTTGTCCACGCGGCGAATCCGGTCGTTGGATTCAAGACGGACGGATTGCCCTCGGAGGAGAGTTGCCGCTCAACGTCAACGGTGGGCAGTTGTCGGAAACCTATATGGTCGGGTGGCAAAACACATGTGATGCCGTGCGGCAGCTTCGCGGGGAGTGTGGGGAACGGCAGATTGAGGATGTAGAGCGCATCATGTGTACGTACACCGGTGGCTTGCGTGAGCACGCCGGGGCGTTGATTTTGCGGAGGTAAATTGAGGGGAGCCGGAGAGAGAATGATGACCGACTACAACAAGCCCCTGCCCGTTATCGAAAAATGGAACGAACCGTATTGGCAAGCTGCCAAGCGACACGAGTTTGTCGCTCAGCAGTGCAAAGCCTGTGACTACATCCATTTGCCCCCTGGGCCGGCGTGTACGAACTGCTTGAGCCCGGACCAAGAATGGGTCCAGCTCAGCGGCAAGGGCAGTATTTATTCGTACGGCATCTATTATCAGCAATGGCACCCAGGCTTTGGCGATGACATACCTTACAACGTCGCACTTATTGATCTGTGTGAGGGACTCCAAATTATCAGCCAGATCATTGGCTGTACAAATGAAGACCTTGACTGTGACCTGCCGGTCGAAGTCACATTCGATGATATTACTCCAGAAATCACATTGCCCAAATTTCGCCTCGCTGGAATGAAGCAATCATAGATACTGTTCCTGAACATTGAAGGATACTGGGAGCGAGTCCATTACCCTCAATGCCGAAAGCCCTAGTGTGGAGCAACCGACCGGCTGGCCGCGCCGGTTTACGGTCATTCTTTTCTTCTTCACCTGCACCCTGATCCTCTATATCGACCGCGTCAGTATTTCAGTGGTCGCGCCTGTGCTGATGAAAGAGTTCGGCTGGGACGAAGCGTTGATGGGGACCGTTCTGTCCGCATTCTTTGTCGGCTATCTGTTCACCCAGCTCCCTGGCGGCTTGGTAGCCGATCGTTTTGGCGGCAAGGGCATCTTAGGTTTTGCCGTCTTGTGGTGGTCGGCGGCAACCTTTGTCACACCATTCGCGCGTACGGTTCCGCTGATGATTGCCGCCCGGATTGGACTCGGTATTGGCGAAGGCGTGACTCCACCGGCGCTGTACAGCATGACCGCCCGTTGGATTCCGGCGCGCGAACGTTCGCGTGTTATCGCCTTTGACCTAACTGGCGTTTATCTCGGTCTGATGATCGCTTTTCCTACTGCCGTGTGGTTGATGACCACCTGGGGCTGGCCGTCGGTGTTCTATGTCTTTGGCCTCTTGGGCATTGTGTGGTCCGGACTATGGTATTTCCTAGTCACTAGCCGGCCTGAAGACCACCCGACCATCTCTCCTGCCGAGCTGGCGTATATTCAGCAAGACCGCCCCCATGCCGATCCGGTCGAAACCGTTCCCTGGCGGCTGTTTTTCTCGTCTAGCGCATTTTGGGCTTTGTTAGTCGGCCAATTTTGTGCCTTGTGGACCTGGTATATGTTTCTGACCTGGACGCCCATTTACCTGGTCAATGTCTGGGGGTTTTCGCTGCAGGAGATGGGTCTGTACTTGATGCTGCCCTACTTGGCCATGCTGATCATTGCCAATACTGCAGGCTGGATAGTCGATGGGCTGCTTCAGCGTGGTATGAGTCCAACCCTCGTGCGCAAGGGTTTCCAGGGTCTGAGTTTTGCTGGTTCAGCGGTGTGTCTGATTTTGCTGTCAGCCGCCAGCTCGCAGTGGCTGGCGCTGCTGTATATCACGCTGGGGTTGGGAGCCGTGGCAGTATCAGCGGCTGGCTTTCTGGTCAATCATTTGGATATCGAGCCGCGCTATGCCGGGGTGCTGATGGGCATTGCCAACACTGTTGGAACCGTTCCGGGTATCCTGGCTCCTATTGTGACTGGATTCATCATCCAGTCCACGGGCAGTTGGGATCTCGTCTTTTACCTGGCAGCTGGCATCTCGGGTGTTGGCCTCGTCGTCTGGCTGCTGTTTGCCAGCGGTGAGCAGATTTTTGAGTGATCCCTACTCTACCCCAATAGCATTAAGACCTGCCTCAGCGCAGTCGACGTCCTGGTCCTCTGTTCCTCCGCTGACGCCAACGCCACCGAGCAACGCCCCATTTATCATGAGCGGCAAGCCCCCCCCAGCAAGCAGCAGCGGCCGATCGATCAGCGTCACCAGACTCTTGAATAAATCTGGTCGCTTCTCTGCAAGCTCTTCTACTGCTGCGGAAGGCCGGCGGAAAGTGACAGCAGTAAAGGCTTTGGCCTGCGCCACTTGCGCAGTCATCCAGCGTGCCCCGTCCATCCGAATCATCGCCACCAGATTCCCTGCGGTATCCACAACGGCCAAGCTCATCCGCCATCCCTCAGCGTGCGCTTGAACCTTAGCGGCATCCAGAAACTGCTCCGCCAACGCGAGAGTCATAGTTTTTGTTGGCGGCGCTGGTTCCGCCGGCACCACTGGCCCTATCCGCTCCGCGAGTTTCGTAGACTCCGCTGGTTCCGCTAGTTCCGCGGACTCTTGGGCGGAAGGCGGCCTGGGACCCGTCGCCGGCTTGGCACCTTCAGCCGCTCCTTGCGCCCCTGTTGGCACTACTGATTGCGTGGCAGCCTGCGCCTCGTCTTGTGCCTGCTCTTGTGCTTGAACCCAGGCGGGGGTGGGACCCGCGCTCACGACCAGACACAAGACAAGACCAGCCCTTCGTAGACCCGTCTCTTTACCCATCTCTTTCCCCCTTCACGTAGAATTGTAGTTAGCGAGCGCGGAGCACCCGGATCATCGACGGTCTCGCTCTTGATAAGCAGCGGTGTCGTCAGGGTGCCCTTCCTTACTGCATGGACACCCATGCGCTCTGCCCTACACGTATTTGATTACTCTGAGGAGGTCCATTCTGTCAAATGTTCTCAAACAGCGCCGGTAAACAGAATCATTAATCGGCATGGACACGGGATCGTTCCTTGTCGCCCAGCGTTAGGCTCAATATCGCGAATGCAAAAGAAAAATTCTAGGAGGAACACTCTATGACACAAGATCCGGTTGCGGGCGAAAGGGCCACTGTTGCTGAGCTGATTGCTCGATACAATTTCGCGAGTGATCATAACGATTCTCAGGGCTGGGCTGACTGTTTTACCCCGGATGGCGTTTTTGACGGTATGATCGGTCGGTTTGCCGCCCGCGACGACGTGACGAGCATTATGACTGAAGTTGACGGAGAGAGCGGGCACTCTTGCTGCTTCCTCATGATAACGTCAACGACCAAAGAGACGGGCACCAAGATCATAACTACAGGCGAATTATGAAGGTCGTCTGGTCAAACACAACGGCCAATGGCTGTTTACCAGCAGGAAAGTGCATATGGACGGGTCCTAGCGGCGGTCGACCGTGCAGCCGTCGAACTGTACACCATTCAGTAGTAAAGAAGGAGTATCTACAGAGGGAAGGAAGCCGCATTCCCTTCCGCTCCTTACGGTCTATTCGTACCAGACCTCTTCTCTTATTCCTGCTTTGTATGGAACAATAAGAAAAACAAATAATGCTGTGTTGACATCGCTAGTTGGCCTGTGGCATGGTTCGACGTAGACCCTAAGTGTACGTTCAATTTTTCTGGTTTATTTGGTTACCCAAAAGGGAGGGGAAATATGGCTGAATATGATGTCCTTATCCAAGGTGGCACCATCGTCGATGGTTCTCGCAGCCCGCGTTACCTAGGTGACGTTGGGATTAAAGACGGCAAGATTGCCAAGATCGAACCGAATGGCAAACTCAACCCGAGCGATGCCAAAAAAACGCTTGATGCGAACGGATTAGTCGTTGCACCGGGCTTTATCGATCTACACACCCATTACGATGCCCAGATCAACTGGGACCCCTACGCCACCCTATCTGGCTGGCACGGGGTCACTTCCATTGTGGTTGGCAACTGTGGATTTGGTTTCGCGCCGGTGAAACCCGAGATGCGCGAACGGGCTATGTTGTCCATGTCACGCGTGGAAGCCATTCCGTACGAGTCGATGAAAGCTGGCATGAAGTGGGACTGGGTCACTTTCCCAGAATGGATGGACTCTCTTGACCGGATGCCCAAAGGGGTAAACGTCCTGAGCTTTGTGCCCATTGCACCGATTATGATCTGGACTATGGGGCTCGAAGCGGCCAAGAGTCGCCCGGCCACAGACAAAGAAAAACAAACCATGGCACAGATTCTGAGTGAATCCCTGGATGCTGGTGGCTGCGGATTCTCGGCTCAGCGTTTGGGTGATGGCTTTATCTCCGTCCAGCGCGACTACGATGGCACCCCGATGGTGACGGACACTATGGCAGACGACGATGTGCTGGCCTTTGGCCGGGTGTTGAAGGAGCGGGGTGAAGGCTTTATCCAGCTGACCCAAGCCAGCCCGGACTTTGAAGCCGATATGAAATTCTACGATCGCCTGGCCGATGATTGTGGCCGTCCCATCTTGTTTAATGCCACAGCCACGCGTGACGACCGGCCGAGCATCCATCGGCGCATCTTGCGCTGGATGGAAAAGACGAACAAAGCCGGCCGCAAAATATACAACCAGACCGCAGTCATGCGCCAAGGGTTGTACTTCAATTTTGCTGAAATCACGGGACTCTTCGACGGAAATGATGTCGTGCGTGAAGTGACCTTGGGCACGCCAGCCGAACGTCTCGAAAAGCTCAAAAATCCTGCTATTCGCCAAGCTCTGGTAGCAGAATACGATACCGGACATACGCCGGTCGTGACCGGATCGTTCAAAAATTTCACGATTGAATCCGTGGTAAATAAGAAGTTCGAAAAATTTATTGGCAAGACGATCGAAGAAGTCGCCACCATGGAGAATAAGCACCCCATGGATGCGATGTTCGATATTGCTGTTGAGGATAAGCTGGGAACAGAATTCCTCACCCCTGCCCGAAACGTACGGGCAGACTATGTGTCTGAGCTGATGGCCTCCCCGTACAGTATGGCCGGTGTGTCAGACGGTGGCGCTCATACCAAGTTCATCACCCTGGGTGCCTACCCGACTGATATGTTGACCTGGATGGTTCGCGATGCCGGCTTCATGAGCCTGGAAGAAGCCCACTATCGGCTGAGCGCTATGCCTGCCGAGTGCGCTGGCTTCCAAGATCGTGGCGTCCTGCAGGAAGGTGCACGGGCAGATGTCGTCGTCTACGATCTTGAGAACCTGAAGCTCACCCCGGAGAAGCCGAAGGTCGTCCACGACTTCCCAGGTGGCGAATGGCGTCGCGTGCAGTACGCCGAAGGCTATCGCTGGATCATGGTGAACGGCGACGTCACTTTTGAAGACGGCAAATGCACTGGCGCAACGCCGGGCCACCTGCTGCGACATGGCAGAGACTAAGTCAGATACCCGTCAATAACGCACTAACCAAAAAGGGGCAGGATTTTTCCTGCCCCTTTTTTATATCGAGTCTATCCCGTAGGTCGGACTAGCGAAGCAAAATCCGATACCAGATGGTTAAATCTGACGCGTCTTCCAATGCCCACGCCGAAACAAGACCGTTCCCACCACCGCAGATAGAGAGTACGAAACCGCAATTGCCCAGAAGACACCGCTCGGCCCAATCTCGAGGGTCTGCCCCAAGATAAACGCCAAGGGCAGCTGGAACAGCCAGAAGCAGAAAATATTGATCATCGTCGGAGTAAACGTATCCCCAGCGCCATTGAATGCTTGGATGACAACCATCTCCCAGGCATAGAACACATAGCCATAGCTGACGATACGCAGGCAGTTGACCGCTGTGGGGACAACCTTAGGGTCATTAGTAAAGATCGTGACTAAGGATTCTGGGAGAAAAAGAAAGAGTATGGTCACACTCCCCAAGAAGACCATATTGCACAGCCCTGTCATCCACACCGAACGTTCCGCCCGCTCGGGTTCACCCGCACCGAGATTCTGACCCACGAGCGTCGCGGCCGCTGTGCTTAGTCCAAACGCGGGTAAAAGAGCAAAGACAACGATACGCAAGGCAATGACATAGCCAGCCAGTGCGTCACTCCCATAGACTGCGAGGATGCGCACAAGACCGATCCAGCTGATATTGGGGACGAGGGCTTGGCTCATACCACCCAGCGCAACACGCAGCAAGTCAAGCGCAACGCCAGCCTGGATATGCAGATCTGAACGTCGCACGGTCAGTCTGCCACGTCCTGATCGTAGGATCGAGACTTGATACAGCACACCGCAGCCGCGCCCGAT
>CAZBUD010000022.1:36079-39973 GCA_964495015.1 uncultured Enterobacteriaceae bacterium
GGTCGCCACAGCAGCTCCAGTCAAGCCCAACTCCGGGAAGGGACCCAAACCAAAGATCAGACAGGGGTCGAGAACAAGGTTAATCATGTTAGCAAACCACAGCGCGCGCATGGCACTGGAAGCATCCCCGGCCCCACGAAAGGCAGCGTTGATCAGAAAGAATAATAAGATGGTGAGCATGCCGCCGAACATCCACCGGGTGTAGCCAAGGCCGACGCTGATGATTTCCTCAGTCGCGCCCATGAGACGCAGTAAATGCGGGGCAGCAAAGGCGCTGACCGATCCGAGAATCAACGCAATCAGGATGCCGAGCACAATAGCCTGCACGGCGGCGCCCGCCGCGCCGCGGTGGTCCTTTTCCCCAATCCGACGCGCGACCATTGCCGTTGTCGCCAGACTCAAACCTATGGCGACGGAATAGACCAGAAATAGCAGGGACTCTGTCAGACCCACAGTTGCCAACGGCTCCGAACCAAGCCGCGCAACAAAAAACGCATCACTGATAGCAAACAGCGACTCCCCCGCCATCTCCAGGACCATAGGGATAGCCAGCAGAGTAATCGCCCGACGCAGGGGAACTTTGGTGAAGTCCTGCTGGCTGCCCCGGAGCGCTTCTCGGATAGGGCCCCACAATCCAGGCTCTGCTGCAGGTTGGCCAGGTTGGAATTGTTCCATTCGAACGAAAGAGGGCAAAAGGGAAATAGGATTTGGGGTTAAGCCAATAGGGTGACGTCTACGTTGAAGTTGTGCATGACAGCCCGTTCATGCTTCGACGGGGCTCGGCCCGACCGGGCCATGTGTGCCATCTCTTGTTCCGTTCGCCCTGAGCTTGTCTAGGGGGAACCACAATAACACAACGCACAGTTTTGACGCGGGGAACTCTCCCTACTCACCAACCGCAATCCAACTAATTGACCAGCCCCACTCTTGTGCCTTCTCTGGAGTAAGCCCGCTGAGGCTGACGTAAACCCGAAAGCCTTGCGCTGTGGGTTTGTAAATACTGGTCGCACCACGCGCCAGATTGTGTCGCATCTCGCCGGTCAGACTGGTGAAATACTGCGGCGTAGTTGAAAAGCCGGCAGTAAAGGTATCAATATCGGCATAGATCCCGCCTGGGGTGTATGTGACCCAATTCGTCTGGTGTGGATTGGTTTTGGCCATCACCATCCGTAGCGGCTGCCCTGCGGGCCCGCGAGCGGCACCAATAAGATCACCCAGGATTCTGACCTGTGTCGCCGAGCCGGTAGTACCAATATCAACGTTGCCGGCGGTATCAACACGAATCGCGCCGTGCAGGGCTCCGGCGATTGCATCCGCGGCCAATGCCTGGACCGATTGCCTGAGGTCTGTCTCTACCCGCTGCATTGCCCGTTCGGCGGCGACTGCTGCTTTCTCTGCCGCCTGCCCTTCTCCGATTTGCAGCGAAGCGAGAGAGGCTTGGAGTTCAGCAACCTGCCCTTTGAGCGGCAGCACAACGATGAACAGGGTCACCATGAGCAGCACGACTCCCCCCAGCCCGATCCCACCTGTGATCCACAAACCGCGTTGGACGCGATCTTCTACAGCCGATATTTTTCCCCGCAGCCGTCCGTTACGTTCGCGCAACCGGAGCATAATATCTTTGGCCGTTTGGACTTCGCGTTCCCGCTCATGTTCTCTGGAGCCGCGTTCAACGTCTTCTTCAGAGGTACTGTTGGGCAGGTGCTCCTGGTCCTCTATTCCTGTGACGTGTTCGGACATATCTTCCCCCGCGTCTGTACTCTTCTATTTGAGGCTCGCTGCTCAGATTTTTCACTCTTGCTGCTGGATAGGTTTTGTAACCCCTTGTATCGCCACAACGGTTTTGTCCGCATCCTGCCAACGTTCATGGGCAAAGCCCAGGTTTGCCACATACAGGATGCCATCTCGAATCACAAGGCTGGCATTCCCATCCAGCGGCGCTGAGCCTGAGTTGGCAACCACCACTCGACGGCTGCCGTCTGGAGACACACGAATAATCTCGCTGCGGAAAATCTCCGAGACGTAGATATTACCGGCTTCATCCAAAGCCATCCCATCGAGTAGCGTATGCCCACGAGAAATCACTATGGGTTCCCCGGCACTGCCGTCGGCCTGAATGGGAATGCGCAGGACGAGTGGATCGCCACTCGTGGCTGCGTATATATTCCGTTGGCCCGCGTCAAGGACAAGCACGTTCACCCCAAGCGGGAACCCGGAATAGGGCATCGCCGTCCAGTGCAGGAGCGGATGCTCCGACCACAAGGTGACTTTCCCATCCAGCGTGATTTTCCAGATGCCAGCATATGTCAAATCGGCCAGATAGATATTGCCTACATCGTCTATATCTACATCGTCAGGAAAGCAAAACGGCCAGCCGTCTCCGCGCGTTGCCACGGGTGTCACCTCACGGGTCTCAGCATCTATCCGATAGACACCACTGGTGACATCAGTCGCATCCCGACACGCTGGGTGGCGCGGGTCTCCGACGCGGTCATATTTGGAGCGGGCTTTATAAGCCACATACAAATTGTCATCTTTGTCTGACTCAAGACCGAGGACGTGTCCTTTGCCGCTGTCTTCCTCGGATGGGATCCAGGCGATGTGGACATACTGTCCATCCTCCTTCAGTTGTACGATCTCTCCGGTATGAAACAGAGACGCATACAAATTGCCTTGGGAATCCACGCCAAGCCCCTCGGGGGTATCGGGCAATTGGGTGTACACCCACGCCTTGAAGGGTACGTCCGTCTCTCCCCCTGCGATTGGGGGCACGTCAGGCTCTAGCGCATCGGCCTGCGGTACGTCTGCCTCTAGTATCTCTTCTGCCCACATCGTATGAGGCAGCACTCCAGCAACGACGAGTAACGCCATAAGAATCTTCTGCATTACGTTCTTCCACCTCTCACCTATGTGTAAAATCAGCGAGCAGAGCGTGGGCCGATTGCAAGTCCGGCGTCTGCAATCCCTCAGTAAACCACTCCACCACCTCAGTCAGCAACCGTCTTGCCTCCGCTCGCCTGTCCTGTTTCGACCACAGCTGCGCAAGATTTATTGCGGCGCGCAGCTCCCAAGACTTCGCGCCTTGCTGGCGCGCAATTAATAGTGCTTTCTGAAAACAGCGCTCTGCCTCGCTGCCAGACCGGCTGCCGGGTATTCCCCTCTTTCCGCCCTGGTTCAGGAGCAGCGTGCCCCTAAGTCTATACAATTCTGCCTCAGAGAAACGTTCAGCGTTTTTATTCACAGCCACCCTTGCCTCATCAAGTAAGACCAAGCCCTTCTCAAACCGGCCTACCTTTCCGCATTGCTCTGCTAACAGCCCTAGAAAATATGGGCGCAATAACTCTGCTCCAGTGGCGCGCCAGGCAGCCAGATCTTCTTGCATTTGTCGTACGCTCGACTCATTGTTGGTTTGCTCGGCGATAGCCCAATCTCGCAGGATAGTGCCGAGCATGAGCCAGTGGGGAAACCCACGCTGTTGTGACAGTGTTATGACGGCTTCGGCTCGCTCCTGCGCCAGGCCCGCCTCGCAACGGAGTTGATGCAGGACGCCCGTCCAATTCAGCGCCACAGCGAGACTATGCGAGTGGGAATCCGCTTGGGCCAAAGCCAGGGCTTCTTGGCCCTTCCGCACCGCTTGATCCGAGTAGCCCATGACCCATAAAGCCAGCGACTCGTACAATAAACAGACCGTTCGTGGATCTGTTCCATATTGAAACGCCAGGGCCCGGTGCCGTTCTGGATCATACAGCGCAACCGCTTTGGTTAAGTGCTGCCTGGCATGCGCAAACTCACCCATCCACAACAGAGTATTCCCCAGCGCGCGGTGGACCTCTATGCGCAAATCCGGATCGTTCAGATGTTGCGCCAAGGCTAGCAATTGTTCGCACAATTCCC
>CAZBUD010000022.1:39983-56310 GCA_964495015.1 uncultured Enterobacteriaceae bacterium
CTCAGCACGCATCTCATGCACCACCCACAGTCCACGCAGGACGGAAAAAGATTGCGGCGTTTCTCCGACTTGCTGACACAGCTCTTGCGCCCGGGCATATACCAGTTCGACCTCGGGGGCAGCGTAGCCCTTAGTCGCCATGAGACTTGGCCCTAAACGAGTCTGGAGGGTCAATTCACGCTGTGAGCGATCCGGCGTGTCAGGCAGTTCATCGAGCAGCTCCAGCCCTTTTGCGAAATGGCCGAGAGCTTCCCGGTGAGCCGAGCGCTGGACGGCTTGTTCCCCCGCATACTGCCACAAGCCGATCCCCTCATCCCACATCCCAGCTTGCGTATAGTGATGGGCGACCAATTCCGGTTGACTATGTTTTGTGTCGGGGAATTGCTCAATCAGCGCTTGAGCAATGTATTTATGGATCTGCTGGCGTTTACTCTTCAGGAGAGACTGGTAGGCGGCATCTTGCACCATCGCATGCTTAAACACCCAGCGGGCCTGAGGCTGCAGTCCCTTTTGAAAGACCAATTCAGCATCAACAAGCTGAGCCAACCCGTGCTGGAGACGCTGTTCGTCAAGTGGCCAGACCTCTTGGATCAGCTCATACGAAAAGGCTCGTCCCAGGACGGCTCCAATTTGGGCGACCTCACGCGCCGTACTGCTGAGCTGATCGAGCCGGGCCAGGAGAGACCCTTGTATGGTCGCGGGAATAGACAACACGGGGACTGCGCCGTCTGTACTGTCTTGCGGCACGTTCGACTCCAACACTGTCTTTGTCAGCTCTTCAACAAAGAGCGGAATGCCATCGGTCTGAGCCACAATGTGTTCAACGACCCGCTTCGGAAGGGTATGTCCTTTTGCCACTTGTGCAATAAGTTCCGTCACAGGCTGGCGGTCCAAACGACCGAGAGTGAGTGAGGCCAGATGTGGCTGCGGTGGCCAAGGCGGAGAGAATTCGGACGAACGAAACACCAACAGCAGGCACAGATGCCGCGTGGCCGATTGGTCGATGAGGAGCTGCAGTAGGTCAAGAGTCGAGGGATCGGCCCAGTGCAGGTCCTCCCAGACAACCAACAGCGTCCGTTGGTCGGCTTCTTCGGCCAACCAGGCAACGAGGGCATCCTGGATCTTCTGCTTGTGGCGCTCCGGACTCAAATCAAGCGGTGGATAGCGCTCGGGCAGCGGAAGTGAAAGCAGGCTGGCAAAGAGCGGCACAACGTCTTGTTGCGATTGGCGATAACCTTCCAAGGCGATCTCCAAGCGGCGGAATTTTTCTTCCTCCGGCTCATCTCGCTGAAACTGGAGCCAGCGTTGGAGATGGTCTACCACGGAATAAAAGGCCGTGTTCTGCGCAAACGACGAGCAGCGAAATTCTCGTCTGGCCTCGCCAGCTTTTGCCACCTGATCTTTGAGCTCTTGCACCAACCGAGACTTCCCAATGCCCGGCTCCCCGTCCAAAAGAACGACCTGGCCATGTCGGACTTTGGCATTGTCCCACCGATCCTGGAGAAATTGGAGGTCTTTTGCCCGTCCTACGAGCGAAGTGAGGCCCTCTTTGAGCGCAACCTCAAACCGCCTCTGTGCACCCCCTTCAGCAATAACATGGTAGACTGAGAGGGGTATTGCTACGCCTTTGAGCGCGTGTGGTCCCAGGGTGTAACATTCAAAGAGCCCTTCGACCAGACGAAAGGTTGCCGCACTGATCACCATCGTGTCTGCTTTGGCAATTGATTGTATACGGGCCGCAATATTGGGCGTCTCACCAAGAGCAAGTTGTTCATGTCGCTCACCTGCGCCCATATTCCCGACGACAACTTGACCAGTATGCATACCGATACGGAGCCGAATCCCTTGTGACTCCTTGCCGTCTGTTGGAAAAAGGCGAGCGCGTCCATACCCTTTGAGGCGCGTCTGTTTGAGACGCGCGTTCATCGTTTGGAGTTCAGCCAGAATACCGAGGCCCGTTTTGACGGCACGGACGGCGTCATCCTCGTGCGCAATTGGATACCCGAAATAGACTAACAATCCGTCCCCAAGATATTGGGCGATATAGCCGCTAAAACGTTGCACAACAGCGGCGCAGGTCTCTTGATAGAGCCGAATAATGTCGCGCCACTCCTCAGGATCGAGCCGGCCTGCCAGTGCGGTCGAGCCAACCACGTCGCAGAACATGACAGTCAACTGCCGTCGCCCGTCATGCGTATACACCGGATCTGTCTGAACGAGTTGCGACGGCGGCCCAGCAGGCCAGACCCGTAGCGAAGTCCCGCACTCATCGCAGAACTTTGCCCCCCCACGGTTGTCTTGCCCACAATTCGGGCACTGCATACCCTTTATCTCCAGTCCCAGCTTGCTGTCTGCTCTATGGTGCGGTCTGCTTGATGGTGTTGCCTACTCGATCACCACAGGCTGACTCTGCCTAGCAAAAACAAAAGGGGCACGGTCTCCCGTACCCCTTCCTTACACCCTTTCCGCGAGCAGTACGGCCATTCCGTGGCTACCATTTACCATTCGACAGTCGAGCGGTCTCCCTTATAGAGGGTCCGCACGTAGGCAATAACCTTCCACGCCTCATCTTCAGTGATTGCCCCATCGTATCCAGGCATTTTGCTCCGCCCCGTCATGACCTGCGCCATCACCCGTGTGTCGCTGCCTGTGCCTTCTTTCCACTGTTCATCGGTTAAATTGGGTCCCATCCCCCCCCCACCGTGCAGTCCATGGCAGCTATAACAATTTAGTAGCTTATACAGTTCTTCGCCCTCTGCAATAGCCTTGGGGTTGCCGGTATAGGGGTTAAGTTTGGCTGCTTCTGCGCCCACCTCTTGGGATGACTCAACAAGTTCGGCCTGTTCAACCTGTTGAACTTGGGGCTCACTAGCTGTCTCGTCAGTTGGACTTTTGGTCCGCTGGGCAGCAGTCATAGGGATGCCGTACTGGGTCAGAATATCCCAGATTTCCTCTGAGTGCTGATCTAAGAGTCTATTCAGCGTGTTTCTCAGTTCCTCATCGTCCGGCCGGACCCCAAGTGCGATATCGTACGCAAACAGGAAAGAGCCGGTATATACATCAGCTGGGACCGGACTCACATGCAGTGCGACTGCTTGCTTTTTGGCGAAATAGCCTGCAATCGGACCCCAGATAATGGCGGTATCAATTTCTTTACTCGCCACGGCCTCAACAATTTTGCCCGGCGGGCTGTCTTGTGCATAATCCCCAAAGACGCTATAGCCGACCACATTCTCCACAATGCCTCTGGTACTGAGTGCGTGCGCCGGTGGGCTGTTGGTATAGTCATCGCCAATAAGATGCACGCCGATCTTCAAATCCTTAAGAACCGGGTCATCAAGGGACGAGAGCTGATAAGCGGCCTCTTCCGGATACACAAAAGCATACGACGAACGGTAGTACGGCCGAGTCGTTAGCACGGAGTCCAAGTCGGCGGGAATACCCATCACAACATCACATTTGCCCGCATTCAGCGTATTGCGCAGAAAGCCGCGACGCTGGGGTCGCCAGTTGTAGGCCACAGCCTGTCCCAACTCGCGCGCCAGCACTTGGGCAATTTTGTTCTCAAACCCCTCTTGGCCTTCGTTTGAAAACGGTAAGTTGTTGGGGTCTGCACACACGCGGAAGACTCGGATAGATTCGGACTCCTCGTTTGCCCACGTTGTTCCCGAGAGGAATATTCCCAAAAGGAAGAGGGCAGAAGAAAACAGGAGGGCAAGACCTTGTCTCATGAAAAAAAGGGGCGCAGTACGCTGCACCCCTTCACATTGTTTGAGCATATTCAGAAGATATGAAGCATTGACCACGGACGACAACACTACTAAAGCGCGAAGACGTATAACATACCGCCCTTATTGGTATCTTTCCCAAGCTCGCTAAAAGCCCCGACCGCTCCCAACGCTGCGGTAGGATCGTCGGTCCCGAGATCAGCGGCCACGACGAGGCCCGACCACCCACCTATGCCTGACATAATCGCGACATATTGTTTGCCGTCCGGTCCCATATAGGTCATAGGCGCACCAATAATGCCGGAGCCGGTTTTGAACTTCCACAGTTCTTCCCCGGTTACGGCATGGATCGCCTTAAACCATCCGTCCATGGTGCCGTAGAAGACCACGTCTCCACCGGTTGAAAGCGCGCCACTCCAGGCCGACCACTTTTCTTTAATGCCCCATTTTTTCTCGCCCACGACCGGGTCCCAGGCAATAAACTCGCCCCGGTGCCCGCCTGGCCCTGGGAACATTTTCACAATGGCTCCGACGTACGGCACACCAGCGATGTAGCGCACCTTCATGCCTTCATAGTTCATGCACAGATGATTCGTGGGGACATAAAAAAGTTTCGTCCGTGGCGAATAGGATACCGGCTGTTGGTCCTTGGTACCCATAGAACCGGGACAGACGCCTTCGGTGTTTGTGCCCTGTTTTGTCCGCTTGTCAGGATTCTCAACCGGCAGCCCGGTCTCTAGGTTGATTTCCTTGGCCCAGTTCACATGGCCAAACTTTTTCGCCGACAGCACCTGGCCGCTAGTCCGGTCGACTACATAGGCGAAGCCGTTACGATCAAAATGGACTAAGACCTGCTGGGCCTTGCCGTTTGTCTGCAGGTCGATGAGCACGCTCTCGTTGATGCCGTCGTAATCCCAGGCATCATGCGGCGTCATTTGATATGCCCATTTAGCCTGACCGGTGTCTGGATTACGCGCAAAAAGCGTCATCGACCATTTGTTATCACCGGGCCGCTGGTCTGGGTTCCAGGCTCCTGGATTGCCCGTGCCGTAGTAAAAAAGATCGAGTTTCGGATCATAGCTATACCAGCCCCAGGTCGTGCCACCGCCGCGTTTCCATTCTTCGCCTTTCCAGGTTGACACCCCTAGGTCCTTCCCTTGGTGGGATGCATACGGAGACGAAAAACCTTCGCCAATCAACACTTCAGCGTCCGGCCCGGTGCTATACGCCCGCCAAACTTGTTCGCCCGTGTTGACGTTGTTGGCGGTGACAAACCCACGCACACCGAACTCGCCGCCACTGACTCCGGTGATGACTTTGTCTCGGACGACCAAGGGCACCATAGTAATGGTCTGACCTTTTTTGATGTCGCCCTGCTTGACCTTCCACAGCTCTTTGCCGGTCCCGGCTTCGAGTGCGACCGTATGCGTATCGAGCTGATTGAAAAAGATCTTGCCATCAGCATAAGCTGCACCCCGGTTGACCACATCGCAGCAGGCAATGGGAATGGCATCCTCATCCTGGATGGGCGCATATTTCCATTTGACCGAATGGGCAGGATCGGACAGGTCGATTGCATACACAATATTGGGGAACGGGGTCACGATATACATCATGTCCCCAATCACGAGCGGTGTCCCTTCATGTCCCCGCAGCACGCCCGTGGAGAGAGTCCAGGAAACTTTCAGGCTTTTCGCGTTTTCTGCCGAGATCTGGTTGAGGCTACTATAACGGGTGAGTGCATAGTCTTTGCCCGGCATGACCCATTGGTCTGCGTTTTTTTGCATGTCGAGCAAATCCTGTCCGCCGTACCCCGCACGAGGAAAGAGCAGGAATCCTGTAATCAGAAACGCTGTCTGTACGACAATAGAAATCCCTCTCAACCATTGTATATGCATGACAACCCCTTTGTTCTTCCTTCAGAAGTCTGACGCAAAGTACTCAATCCCGGAGCGTCCCCTGTCATTTCAGTCAGCAGGAGGAAGCTACTCCGGAAGGGTGAGACTTGTCAATCGCAACGCCCGTCCTCATCATCCTCGTGGGCATCCGCCCCGCTGTGGCTTGCTTTGCCGTTTTCCTGTGTCAGAAAGACACATGTATACGTTGCTCCAAGCAGGGCGGCTTCTGCCAGTATTTTTAAGCCCTCTTCGACCCCACCTATCCACATTGCCAGAGCATGGCTGCCTTCTTTGCCTATGCCCAAGAACAGGAACACATCGTCACGGTTTACCAGGGCATCAAGCAGACCCATGAGCACAAAAAGGACAAAACCACAAATCACCAGCGGCAGGGCTGATTGATACCGGACAAGCTCGCCGCGGTAGGCATACAGGGCTCCCACTCCAATCAGCCCGTATCCCAACATAATGACGTCATCCAGTCGGTCCGTCAGACCCGTCTCTTGGATCTGAAAGGTTCGGTGGAGCAGGTGGTCAAACGACTCATGAATCGCCACAATTTCGTCAATCGCCAAGAAAAGAAATCCGAGCGCAATCAGGAGCCAAACAAAAGTAGGACTACGCCACACGTTGCCCCGGAGGCTGCCTCCCGTTCGGCGCGAGAATACTTCCCAGGCAAGCGTACTTGTGACAAGGAGGTGGGCAAACGATAGCCACGTAATCGGCTCGCCCTCGCCCGTATAGGCGGTGGGGCTCTGGTGCAACGCAAAGCCGAGACCAATAGCGAGCACAACGGCCAGGAAGTCAACATAGACAAGGCGGAGGAGGAATTTCGTGGGAGGGATGGTCAGAATGTTGAGCATCGAATTACGCCTTTAAGGTCAGCTGGACCATGGAGGGGTGCCGCGTGCTGCCCCCCTGCGAAGAGTAAAGCCCACATCACATCGCGCTACTTTACCGCGTACGCATTTGCTGGCGAGCCGACGCCGCCGGGCAGGTTGAGCGGAATGGAGACCAGCATACACTCATACGCCCCGTCCTCCGCACATGCCTGGGCGAGGTCATCCACGTCCCACATCTCCCCAATCGGCATACCTTGGAGGGCAATCAACCGACGGTGCTGAAAGCCGACTGCTGGGTCCACCGGCAGGGCCTCTAAGGCCACATTGTCTGACGCAATAGCCGCAATCTGCTGATCCCACAGCCAGGCGGCGGTGTCTTGCGACGCATCCAGTCCCGGGCATGCATGGCCGCCTTCTCCAGGCTCCAGGCTTCCGCGTAATGCTTCACGTCCCGCGTCGGCAAGGCTTTTGTACCAGCTTAGCCATCCGGTCCTGAGCACAAGAATATCACCGGGTTGGAGCTCAACCTTTTGCTCGTGAGTGACTTGTTCGAGAAACCCACCATCCATCTCAAACTTTTTTGTCATATCGAGCGGAATGCGGTGCCGTTCCATATACCGCGCCGCGTCCAGCAACACCCCGCGCCCGACTATGCCGTGCTGCGCCCAGTGTTCAATGCCCAGCTCGCCCTTTTCATCCAGGTCTGCATCTTGACGCCCACCGTAATAACCAAACTCACGAAACCGAATATGACGTAGGCTGTCCCACTGGCTGGAGCCCTGCATGGCAAAATTATCCACATAGTCGTCGCGGCCACCCCGACCGACTTCAATATGATGTCGGTAACCTTCACCACGAAACCCGCCGTACAACGTAATCGGGAAATTGAGTGGCAGGCTCAAGTTGAATACCCGGCCAGTACGAACAAGCGTCGCGGCTTGCTTGACCCGCTCCGGCGTGAGCAAGTTTACGGACCCGAGTTGGTTGTCCGGACCAAACACCCCCCAGGTATGCCGTTCTTCGGTCTGGCCTACCTTTGGCAGGTCTGAAAATTTCGGCAATTTCGAGATATCCGACATAGCCGACTCCTTTGGCTACTGAACCGGCCCTCCTCCTAACAGAAGCGCTAGACCAGGACAAACCTCGGGATTCGTCGGCACAAATGTCAAACTCCCGACATTATTTGAGCCACCCACAATTCAACTTCTTGGTCTGATCAATTGAGACGAAACCAAAACTGAAGGAATCACTAAGTTTTTTCTCTTTTTTGCTTGTCAAGCAGAAAATTAAGCGCGCCTCAAAAGAGGCATGAATCTTGTTTAATTCTTATACCCCTCTAGTCGAGACAAGAGGAGAAAAGGAACAGCATGGAAGATCGTCGTAAACCCTAGGAGAGCCAGCAACAGCTGCAAGAGCTGGAACAGCCAACACGCACCGCCGTCCTGTACGAAGTCCGCTATCCTACTCCGGATCCGTGTCCACGCTGTCGGTCACGACGAAAAACCGTAGTGCCATGTCTCAGCGCAATCTGCACCGAGCGTTTTGACCAGTGTAAGCTGACTGCCGAAAAAGAGGTTGAAGAGGGGACCGCGACACAAACAATTGCAGCAGCGTATGAACTGGCGCTCGAGCTGTATCTGGAGCGCAATCTGCAGTAACCTTAAAAGCCCGACATTACTCGTGCGGTCGCTCTAGCGTTGCTCAGGCAACAAATCGAGTGCGGTGATAGCGAGTAGTGGGCCAGCCCGATCGCCAAAGAAATAGTCGTCTGCGACACTGGCCATAGGACCAAGTTCGAGGTTGACGACGACCTCGTTCTCACCTGGATACCAACGCAGGCGGAATCCAATCGCCTCGGGTGGGGCCACATGTGAGGTTTCCTGGCCGCTCGGGCCGTCGTAGAAATAATCGCCTTCTTCTCCATCCCGCGAGACCAGCCATGCCCCAAGCCAGCGTTTACGATCTGCCGGAGCTTTGTCGGCTTCGCCCCAGTCCACGCGCAGTGTTTCAATGCCTGCAGCTCTCATACCTACACTCCCCCGGCGTTACGTCTGTCAGCGGGGATATCGAAACCGTACAGCTTAGCCGCATTAAGCCCCAGAACTTGACGTCGTTCTGCTTTAGTGAGATCGCCCATGGTCCGATCTATCGCCTCCTGAGATCGCGGCCAGGTACCTTCATGATGAGGATAGTCGTCGCCCCACAGCAAACGATCCGTACCAATCCATTTACGCGTTTCCAGTCCAATCGGATCATCCTGAAAGGTTGCATAGCCTTGACGTCTGAAATATTCGCTAGGCAGCATCGGCAGCTTGGGAGAGATCCAGAAGTGATGCTTTTTGAAGCCTTCGTCCATGACCCACAGCGTCCAGGCGAGCCAGCCTATGCCGGCCTCGACCGTCACAAATTTGAGGTCTGGAAAGCGTTCCAAGACGCCGGACGCACACAGGTGAACAACCGGATCGATGGCCGTAGACAAGGCGTGCACGACGTAGTTGATGATTGCGCCACCATTCCCGGTTGCCGTGCGCGGGTCTTTGCCCGTTCCGACATGGAAACTAATCGGCATGCCGGTCTCCTGTATGGCCGCCCACAGCGGGTCGTATAACGTCAGATTATACGGCTGCTCCGGGACGGTAACCGGTAAGAAGACGGTCTTATAACCTTTTTTGGCCACACGTTGCACTTCTTGCGCCGCAACATAGACGTCTTGTGGGGCGATTGCCGCAGTCGGCACCGAGTGTTGTTGGGACGGTCCAAAGACTTCAATCGCCCAGTCGTTCCAAACCCGACACATCGCGGTTTGCATGACCGTATCAGGCGACGTCCACATCAGAAGACCCCGGTTTGGGTAGATGACTTCCGCATCAATGCCATCTCGATCTAGATCCTGGCAGCGCTTGGCAAGATCAAAGCTGCCACCTTTGGCGCGTTCTAAATCTTCTCCGTCCAGAGTGAAGTCACGGATACCCTTTTTTCCCTGACCTTCAACCACCAGCCATTTCCGGCCGTTCGCATCAACCTCCAGTCGCGGAATCCGGTGACGAAACTTCGCCTCAATCCGCTTCTCCCACAGATCTGGCGGCTCAAGCACATGGCAGTCCGCTGAGACAATAAAGTAGTCGTGCATCGGTATGGATGATGAAGCAACATGTGGTGCGGACATAGTAATATATCTCCCTGAGACGTATGAAGCGTCTCCCTCCTTTAGGCAAGTTGTTTTTCAGCGTCAAGGTATGATCTCGGCCGGGACTTAGGAAAGGGAATCAGTTACACTGAAATTAGTCGCACTACAATCTGGCATGCCTACAAAATAGGCTATTGCCAGGCAGGCGGCTTTTCTCTATACAAGCAAGACCTCATACTCAACAGGATCCATATTAGAAAAATAGCGTCCCCACGGAGTCATCTCTCGGCCAGGAGCTGGGAGGTGAGGAGTAAGGCTTCATACGGGAAAGGTGGCAAACATTGACTCTTGAACTGTTCCTCTGGGGGCTGGCAAAAGGTACGGCCGGGTTTGTTGGAATCGTTGTGTATGCCAGTTTTTTCGAATGGGCGTTGCACAAGTATTTGATGCACACGCTGACTTTGCCCTATTCCTTCCACGCGCATGCATTGGTCCACCACGGCCTCTTCCGCGCGGACCCGACCTACCATATCCAACCTGGAGTTGACGTACAAAAGGTCAAGTTTGCGTGGTGGAATGCTCCGCTGCTCATCGGCCTGCATTTGCCCCTGTTACTGGCCCTAGGCTGGCTGTTTGGCTGGTCTGTCTTTGTTGGGGGTCTCCTTGGGCTGACGGGCGATTATATGCTGTATGAGTATATGCACTTTTGCATGCATGTACCGAGTAACCGCTGGATTGAACGCACCCGCGCCTTCAAATTCGTGAACACGCATCACTATATTCACCACCGCTATCCCTACCAGAATCTCAATGTGGTGAACGTGCTGGCAGACTGGTGCATTGGGACAATGCGGACGGCCAAAGACATGGACCTTAGCGCCGATCCGATTGTTAATCCTCAGGCTGAGGAAGAGCTCGCGGCACCGATCGCGGCCTTGTAGTCCGTTCCGCAGGCAACACGCCTCTCTACTACTGAAGAACCCGATCTACTGCGCTTCTTTCTGACGATACGGTCCTAATTCACCCCCTGCCCCTTTCTTGATCGTTCGCTGCTCAGGCGGGGTGGACCGTCAGACGGCGGGCCACACGTCCGGTTGTGGATCCGTACCTTCTTGTGCGGTTACTGCGGGATCTTTGTCGCCAAAGACAGGCGTCTTGCGGATATCAATACCAGGTACATTATAGCTAAACTCAATGGGAATGCCGTTGGGGTCAAACGCATAAATCGAGTGAATAAATCCATGATCAATTGGGCCGGATACTTCATACCCGGCTGCCGCCAGCTTATCCCTGAGTTCCCATAGTTCGTTTGCTGATTCTAGACCAAACGCCACATGGTCAAACGCAATCGGGCCACGGAAAGCCACTCCATGGCGTTTCTCCGGCACAGGCTCCGCCCCGTCCCATTCAGAAAAGGCGACCGTGTCAGCCTCGGACAGCTCAAAGAAATAATGTCGAAAGCCATGCTCTCCAATCGTGGCAACCAGCCGCATGCCAAGCAAGTCACGCCAAAAGCGAACAGTTTTGTCCATGTCGCCAGTCACGAATGCAAGATGATTAACTCCGGTAAAGCGTACCATCAGACCTCCTCACCAAATAGGCAAAAGCCTATTATTCAATCTGTTCAAGCGCACCAACAAGCTCTTGGTGACGATCCTCACACCAGGACGGCAATTGAAAGTCTTTGCTAATAAAGGAGAAGCTTTTGCTGTTTTGTCTCCTGCTCCTTTTGGTTCCTCAGCGACGGCAAACCCGCCTGTTACCATGAGGAGAAAGGAGAGCCATAGGAAGGCTCCTGGCAGCACCAACTTCAAATGCGCCTTTCTCATCATCTCTTGTCCCCAGCTCAGCGCCAGCCCCCAGATGCGTTCGACTCACAACCCAGAGAACGACAGGCCGCATCCACCAGCCCTTGGCCACGTTCGTTCAGTCCGGTTCCCTGACCCATCATATTCATCGTATAGCCGAAAGACATTTCGTTTCGTGGGTCAGCAAAGCCCAGCGAGCCTCCAAAGCCGGCATGACCGAAAGCATCTTCGCCAATAATAACGCTATCCTGATAACCTTGCAGATGCTTGCGATTGTCCATCGTTTTCATAAACCCCAGCGAGAAACGGCTCGGAATCAGCAGCACGACATCGCGTCCGGTTGCAGACGCGATAGCCCCCATCCAGGCTAAGGTATCGGCACTCACATATTCCTTTCCATTCAGACTGCCGCCACATGCGAGAGGTGCATACATGCCCGCCAAACCGCGCGCATTGGTAATGCCACCTGCCCCACCAGTCTGAGCCGCATGAGCCGTCGGCGAGTCATAGTCCGGCTTGGTCATATAGCCACCAGTATTGAGGAACATGAGGGACTGAATGGAGCTTTGGTCGGCCATAGCCGCAACAAACGGACTGTTGGGGTCCATTTCGGGAGAAATCATGCGTGCGACACGAGACTCATAGCCCTCGGGCAGGCCGATCCAAAAATCGATTCCCAACGGCCCGGCGATCTCCTCTTGGAAAAATGCACCGAGAGACTTCCCCGATGCTTGGCGGACTACTTCTCCGATCAGCCAACCAAAGGTCAGGCCATGATAGCCGTTGCGCGTGCCGGGCTCCCAAAAAGGCTCCTCTGCTGCTAACGCACTCACCATGGTGTTCCAATTATAAAAAGCACCATCAGACAGTGGATTACGAATCCCAGGCAAGCCGGCCTGATGGTTGAGCAACATTTTGACGGGGATGTGCCCTTTGCCGGCTTGGGCAAAGTTGGGCCAGTATTCGGCTACCGGCGCGTCAAGATCGAGCTGGCCTCGGGAAGCCAATACATGGGCGCAAAAGGCGGTTGCACCTTTGGTCGACGAGAACACGATGCTGACGCTATCTTCATTCCACGCCGCTCCCGTGTCTTTGTTGGCAACCCCGCCCCACAGGTCTACAACCGTCTGCCCTTGTACAGTCACACTGACGGATGCTCCGACCTCGCCACGTTCCCGAAAGTTACGCTCAAATTCGTCACGTATAGGTTGAAATTTCGGATCACACGTTCCTTGAATATCCATGGTTTCCCTCCTTCAGTATGGTTACGTGCACTATAGGCACGAAACTCTCGCGCGTTTGCCCGATAGGTCCCCGTGGTTCACGGCGTTTGCCACCAAACATTTCCTATGCCTATATCAGAGGATCTATAGGACAGAAAACCGCTTGAAAACTCTGGATATATCGATGTCGGACACTCATCAATTCAACCATCGCCAGTTCCTCATCTTTGTCATCATCGGCTTCCTGTCTCTGGTATTCTGGCACACGCCTTTTCTGTATCCGATCAAGATATTCGTCGTCTTTATCCACGAAGCCAGCCACGCCCTGACGACAATCCTTACCGGCGGTCAGGTTGTGTCTATGGTCGTCACACCGTGGCAGGCCGGCTATGTACAGCATGCCGGCGGGAATTCGCTCTTCATTGCTGCAGCGGGCTATATCGGCAGCGCGCTCTTCGGCGGATTTCTCTTATTGCTCTCAACGCGGGATGAATGGGCTTCGGCCGTCTTCTTTGGGCTGGCGGTCTTTTTCGGCCTGATCACGATCTTCTTTGTTCGTAACGGATTTGGGCTAGCTTTTGGTCTGGGCACAGCAGTGGCATTCGCTTTTCTGTCACGCCGACCTTTTCCTGGCACCCATTACATTGTCGATATCCTTGCGGTGACCAGTTCGCTGTATGCCGTGTATGACTTGACCGATTTCTTGTTTATCGGCGCACGCACAGATGCGGTCATTCTGGCTGAGATGACCGCTATTCCCGCATTTATCTGGGCTGGGATATGGAGCGTAATTTCTTTGGGGATTGTGTGGGGAGCGGGCAAGCGAGCCGTGCGCCAGTCTCCGCAGACTTATGAGAGCTACGAGTAATCAATCGCGTAGCCTGGAGGGAGCAGAGCAGAGTCCAGGAGCGAGGCCGTCCAGCGCATTTGGAAGATACCGAGGCGGCAGAGCCATCAACAATTCGCCCTCCAGAACTCCGCCGTAACGACGCTCGGCATAACATGGGATCGAGAGACTGGGCTCACCCGTAATCTTCGCCCGGCCCCAGGAGTCGGCGCAGTCGGACTCACCCACACTGCCCCACTGCATTTTTTTATAGCCACTCCACTGCAGACCATTAACCAAAAGAATCATCTGGGTAGGCGTGCCGTAAATCGGACAGCTATCGGTGGATTCAGACGGCCGGACACGAGCGGCGAGACGGCGATCGCCTGATATTGACCATAGCGCACAGCGTCCATGGCTTGCTGATGTGCAGCTGAGTCCTTTTGCGTGGAAAACCAAACTCCAGCCATATTTTTGCCGCAGCGCCACTCCTCATCCTGTTGCCCCAAACCAAGCACAGCAGCGCACTGCGTCCCGACCAGATCGTTGAGGGTGAGGCCGACTGTCCAATTAAGCCGCGCCGCCTACCCCACGATCTGGTCAGCCGTATGAATATCTTTGGGACGCCGGATTCTTGGGATCGCCTCCATTTCCTCGACCGTACTAAACCATTTCATACCAATCGGCGTCGCACGCAATTTTAAACGGCGGTTCAGCTCCTCTATCAGTTGTGGCCAATCATAAGATTCCTGCGACTCTTGTGCGGATTGTGTTTCCCTTGGATCGCTCGCTTGCTTGTCCATACATCTTCCCCTTTTCCGGTGAGTCAAAAAAGAAAGGCGGGTTTCAAACCCGCCCTACCCTAAGACTCAGAATGACGATGACATGATCGCTTGATTTACAACGGCGTTGCTAACAGTGACGAAATACGACTCGTGTCAACGATAACGATCTTCTCTTTCAGCTTGGCCACGCCATCGCTGAAAATTATTTTGTCTCGATATTCCCCCGCGCTATACACTTCAGTGCTGCCATAGTCGATCGGATCAAGATGCGTCTGAAGTACGACGTAGTTTGCCTGGGCGGAGACCACACCCTTGTCTTCACTAAGAACCCGTACCCCGCTGACGATGTGTCGATATAAATGCGGTGCATAATAGTTCGCCTTGCGATGAGCGGTCACGCGATCATGCAGCATACCGCGACTGTCGCAATAGATGAGCGATATCGGTAAATCCTGAGATGCATTCTCATGCGGGATGATCTGGTAGAGACAGTCCTCGACAAAAAAATCCGGCCATTCCTCAAGCCGGTTATGGTCCAGGCAATCGACATAGGCATGCAGCAGGTTTTCGACCGCAAAGCGTGTTTCAATGGCGTTCATCCCGCTAATGACTCCTCCGTTTATGCTTTGGACTGAAAGCCCATGGCATCACGGTAATAGCCCCAAAACCCACGAATGGCGGTTTCTGTTACCAGGCTCTCCTCGCTCGCGATGTCGGTTCCACCCATTTCAACAAACGAGGCTGCACTGCGGTCACCAGTGACCGACTGCTGCACGAGCTCAGCGGCGTATCCGTCTTCCATAGAAATCAGTCCGGCTGGGCCGACCAAGTTAGCCTGTTTCAAACGAATCTCACGCATTTCTTCGTCGTCATCGTCATAACCGAAATACGTAAAGATCAACTCGAACCGATCCGGCGCTTTGGGCAGGACCTGCCGGACCGCCAATGTATTCGAGATCTGCTGAACAATAAGGCAAGGGAAGATGGTCTGGATAAACAGGCCCTCAAATTCGGGACGACCTTTGAGCACAGAGGGATCCGTCAGCTTATACCCCTCCTGGTAGCTATGCAGCCCGGATTCATACGCAGACACGTCCTCTTGCGCCCTGGGCTCGGCGTGCAGCACGTCGTGTCGAGAGTGCTCGTCCATAATCACGCCACCAGCTTGAGACGAACGATACAGCCCAAACGTGGCGTGGAACATATGTAGCAGACTGGCGTGGTAGGGGTCTTTGACGTTTTCGAAGTATAGCTTCCAGTTGGCGTTCACCCATTGGCGCGTGTATCCCAGCACCTGGACAGGCCGCTCAAAGAGCCGATCCAGCCACTCACACATGACAGGACTCAAATAGTCTTCAAGCGGCTCCACTTCCTGACTGAAAGTTGCAAAGACGAGTCCGCGGTAGGCTGCGGCCCGGAGTTTTTGGAGGGTATGCTGGGATAGATCAAAATCTGGGCCATAGCCACCCACCCCGCCAATGCCTTTCTTAAACGGCACGCCAATCAGATTACCTTTGAGATCATAACTCCACTGGTGGTAGATGCACGTGTGAGTGGGACGATTGCCGGACAGCTCGCGACAGACCATCGCGCCCCGGTGCGCACAGCGGTTCACAAACGCCTGCAGCCCGCCTTCTTTATCGCGCGTGACAACAATGGGCGTGTCGCCGATAAAAGTCGATTTGAAATCGCCGGGTTTGGCAACCTCAGCTTCGAGCGCGACATAGTTCCAGGTCCGGCCCCGGAAGAGTTTGGCCTGCTCTTGGGCGTAAATGTCCGGATCAAAAAAAACCTGATATGGAACCCGCGTTGCGCCCTCGGTAGGCCAAGAAAACGGCGTTCCGTTACTACCATTGCCGGTGTGTTGCGTTTGCATAGTTGTCCCTCAAAAAAGATTGTATGCCGAATGCCACAGCCTTGTCACCCTAAGCCCTTCGATTGCAATCAGGATAAACTCCGAGAAGGGTCTCTCAGAGAGATTCTTCGCCCTGCTCAGAATGACAAAAAAGGGGAAGACAATTCTGCGATACCTTACTCCACCGGCAATCCATATAATTTTCTTCGCTTTTAGCAACTGACCCAAGCTTTGC
>CAZBUD010000023.1:0-55824 GCA_964495015.1 uncultured Enterobacteriaceae bacterium
TTGACACTGATGTCTCAACACCGCCTAATAGGCGTTATGAAATCACGCTTTCAAGACATTCCCCTACTGTTCTTTGCTCTCGCTTTCGGTGTCCTTCTCTCGGCCTGCGCTGCAGAAAAAAGGCCAGACTTCATGGCTTCGGGCCATAAGTATGCAGGGCGGACACTGTTTGGCCCGGCTATGGGTGAGTATGAAGAAGCAATAAAGGAAGACCCTAATAATGCAGAGGCGCACTATCGTATAGGTGCTTTAGCGAATGAATTGGGGAATAGTAATTTTGCCGCTCGGAAGTTTCGAGAGGCCCTAAATATCGATGCGAATCATCCCAGCGCAAAACGTGCGCTCGCTACCTATCACGTCAATCGTGGCACGACCGCCAGGCAGCAGAACCGTCTGAGCGCCGCGCGCCAGGAGTTAGAAGCTGCCGTGCGCGTCGATCCGAGATCGAGTGTTGCCCAGCTTGAACTCGGGCGGGCATACGAAGCCGACGGCCGCGTAGACGATGCGATACAGGCCTATGAGGCTTCGGCAAAAGCCGACCCCCGCAGTATTGAAACGCAACTCGAGTTGGGACAGGGCTATGTTGTTACGCAGCAGTACACCTCGGCGGTGACTGCGTTTAATGCCGTCCTCGATGGCAATCCTGAAGAGGCTGAGGCGTATGCAGGGCTGGGGGAAGCGTATTTTCACCAAGGACAAAAACACGAAGCCAAGCAATCCTTTGACCAGGCGATTCGTCGCTATCTTCTCACTGGCCGGCGAGACCTGGCAAAAGAGGTTAAAAGCAAGGCCGATGCACTGTTGCCAGCAGGCGCTGGAGCAAGAAAATAAGTTGAGCAGTTGTTCAGCGCTCGGGTGCGATATCTTCGCGCATGCGTCCACTCGTCTCAGGGAAGACACGAGCCACCAGGAATGACGCAAAGCACATGAACGCGGCTAGTGTCGAGATGGCGGGCCAGTGGGAATTGTACACACCGTAGAGTACGGATTCGAGGATAAGCCCAATACTGCCGCCAACAGTCGCCATAATCACCCGCGCTCCAGCAGCCGTTGACCGATACGAAGTCGGGAACATCTCAGCGCCATAAGCTGACAGGACGACGTTCACCCCGAGGAGAGCAAAGATCATCAGCACCTAGCTCGGAATCACAAAGAGAGCGGGCACATTGTAATAAGCAATGGGAAGATCACATGACGAACCCGAAAGCTAACTGTCACCTGTCTACGTCCGACACTGTCGCTCAGCCAGCCGGCGATGGTGTTACCCTGAATCGCAAACGACCCAGCACCAAATGTCATCAACCCAACGGCTCTGGATGTCCAGCCATGGACGTCTTGCAGGTATTGAGGCCGGAAGAAGTTTGCCGCGGCCTGGGCAATGGCAACCACAAATAGAAGGGTCGCAATGGCCAGCAACCGGCTTGGATACATCCGCATTAAGTTGACGATGGACTGAAAAATTCTCTCAGCCTTCCCCGCCTGCTGCTTGTGATGGGCTTCAAACCGGGCCGTCTCCGGCCACGAGCGGCGCCAATCCCCCAGCCGCGCACGTCAGGATCAAATTCCTCGACAATCACGACCACAGCAAGCAGTGACTCCGCAACGGCAAATGTTCTCGCAAAGAATTGAGACACAACGAACATCGCTGCATTTGGTGAAAAAGCAGTTGCGCCTGTCAGCACGATATAGGCCAGGATCGTGAATAACAGCACCCGACGTCGACCCATACGATCAGCCACTAGCGCGACTGCAAAGGCTGGGAGTGCACCAAAACGAACTATTGATCCGAGCAGACCGAGCTGTGATTCAGGAATCCCAAGCCCGGCATGAATTTGCTTGAGGGGCAGGGTGAACAGCTACAAATCATACATCTCGAAAAATGACGCAAACGCTACAAGCCCAGAGACGCGCCACTGGCGTTGGGTTGGTGCGAGCGGACGGCCAAGAAACCTGGCAAACCTCAGCCAGCGTGGCCGATACGTCCGCTCTGTCTGGTCTATATGGTCTGGCTGGCCCGTTTGATTATGCTCAACTAAGGCAATCGATTTGTTTTGGGTAGGTTCACGATTGTCAGACAAGGGAAAGCGCTTTATTTTTGACGCTGTTAAATAACGGCGTTAAGTGACCAAGTCAAGTTATTTTGTTGTTGTGTTGTCGCGAGTAAATGGAATGACAAAGAGAGGTGAAAACTTTTACCGAAAAATTTCTCTGCTCAGTAGGCTGGTGTTTGAAAATGGCGAATTGCCGTGTTCAGCGTTGTTATCGGCCGGGATAGACATCCCACCACCGGGTCGAGAGACTATAATTCTTTGTCGCCCATTTTCTCTTTCATTTTTTCGCGGTGGGCCTGTATGGCTTCGTGCCTCCTCACCCGCTGTTCAACCATTGTGGCCAGCAACGCATCCGTCATTTGCTGGTGTTTTTTCAGTTCTGTGAGTACCTCCTGCTGATCAGTTACGCCCTCCAGTGTCTGAGTGTGCTCGTGGAGCGTGGCGAGTTGTTGCTGGAGTTCAGCGAGCATTGCTTGGCGCTTGGCCATCATCTGCTCGTGCTTCTTGTGTATGTCGCCCGTCATGCCCATCATGTCGTAATGCTTGCCGTGTCCCGTCATGCCCTTCATGCCGTGCAGGCTCATGCTGCCTTCGTGTAGCGCCGGCTCCTGGGCGGCTTCTTCAGCCACAGAACTATGAGGGGAGGCGAACACGAGTCCACCAATGGCCAAGCTTAATGCAATCCGACTCATCACGTGTTTCTTCTTCATGTCATGCTCCTCGCTTCAGCTGTTCACCTTTTTCATTAATTGCTCAAAACGGTCCAACACCACTTCCCGCAACAGACCACAATCCGCAGGAATATCAATACGGCAGCGAAGCCCATTGTGCCGCTGCTCGTGAAGGCGTCGAGAATCAGCCCGTCTGTTGGGCCGCACTGAGTCAGCTTGCGCACGAGGTCAGTCAGTTTGCCTCCAAGACGATGCGTGTCGAACTATCAGATTCGCATCGCGGTGACAGACGAACTAACCCCTGTCGAGGATTTTTCCGTGCCGCTGAAAGAATATAACTGCCGCCTGGTTAAAGGCGTCAGGAGCTTCCAGATTCACAGCATGCCCGCCTTCAGCCTCAATGACTTCTAAATATGGAAGGATTTGTTCGGCAACTCGACGTAACGGCTTGAAACGCTCCTCCTGCGTACCGCACACGAGTAGCGTCGGCACTTGATTAGTCTTCATCAATGCTTCTTCAATCGGATCGGCAAGCGAGGTATAGCGGGCAGTGTAGGCTGCGCCGAGCGGATCATGCAGTTTTGCATCCGTACATAGTGCGTCTTTGAATTTCGAAGCAAGTCGTCGAGCTTTCTTGGGATGCACAGCCACTCTTTCAAGCGCGGCGGCCCCATCTCGCTTCACCACAGCGATGAGCTTTTCAGTTCCAGGGCGAACCGCTTGCACCCAAGCCTTATTACTGAACGCAGTCGTTGAATTCGTCACTAGATGGCCAATGACTCGGCTCGGATGGGCTAGCACATAACGCAGCGTCAATCCTGCCCCCAACGACTGACCAATAACAAACCATCGCTCTACTCCGAGCTTTTCCCGAATATGCTCAAATGCCTTAACATATCGTTGCGGAGCATAATCTGCCGGGTCTTCCGGCGCTGGCGAACGACCATGCCCGAATAATTCAACAATAACAGGCCGACAGACAGTCGAGAGCGCTCTTATATTAGGCAGCCACTGGGCACGGCTCGACAAAAAACCATGGACCATAAGCGCATACGGTCCTTTACCCTCTCGGACCTCATAATATGGAAGCAACATGGCCGCTTTTCCTATCACGAATATAGGCGCGCGGGATAGTTATCAATGAAAAGGGCAGAACAGCTATTTTATGGGTCTTATTTACCCTTTTTTGATAACGTTCAACCCGCAGGATGAATGGCATACTCTGTAAAATTAGGTACTTACAGCCTCATTTGACTTTTACCGTATAAATTTGTTATACTGGATAAATCACGTCGCAAATCACGCGGCGTTTTTTTTATGTCTATTCCCAGGCCCGATTAATTTTACCCCCGTCCGTTTTTTGCGCCCCGAAAATTCTCCCCACAAAAGAAGCGCCACAAGAGGCTGCTCATTTTGCCTTCCGGTTATACTCGGACGAGATGTCTAACGTGACGAGAACGTGTGAAGACTGCTGATCGCCTACCAGCTGTGACCAAAGAGCTACGCGGCTTTCTTGAATGCGAGTGAATCAGGCTGTCCTCGACGAGAAAGACGAGGACGATGAGCAGAGGCGTAGCTGGGCCAGCGGCATCGGAGATCCAGATAATAACGGTGAAGGGCCGAAAATGGGGCTGTTCCAACTTTGTTCATACCGGGAGAGGACTTTTTTCTCCTCACCATCTCTGTTCTGCATCTGCACAGCAGTCGGTCAAAAGTAAAAAGTTTCAGCGCAAGCACCGCCGAGTTGATCACTAGTGGCACTTATTGTCCACCTGAAGCAGCGCCCCGCGGCACCAAGATCAAAGTTCCTTCAGCATTGGCAAGGATATGTTCTTCGTCCATCCACATGGGATGATACTCAACGTCAGCCCAGGGCTGGAATATCAACGGAATGTGGGGTAGAGGGTCGTCCAGACTGACCGGTTGTGTGCATTGAGAAGGCGTGGGCCACATTTGCAAGATCAACCACCATGCAGCAAGAAGGAGCGGCAAACACATTAGACAGACTATTTCCTGCGAAGCAACCAAGGTTTACCGTGTGATTGTCCCCACCAACCGGAACTGACCGATTAGAAAACCAATCCAACGGCCAGAACTGTCCATGCGGATGTTTGAAGACGGCCTGATGGACGTCTCTCCAACGCCATGCCGATGGATCAGATCCCAGACGGTGTTCGACGTCTAACACGGCATCAAGCATCACAACGGCATTGAGTTCCTGGTAATGCTGATCAACACGTTCGAGATACACGTCGAGTAAGTCACGACTGCTGATGTCTTTGCTTTGTATCATTGTGGCTAATTCGCTAGCAGATCGAAAGGCGACGTCTGTCATACGCATTCTCTTCATGAAGAGTCCGGCACTCTTTACCAACGCTGGACAGGCGGGTCTGGGCACACGCCGATACACTTTTTTTGTGGGGCTGGGTCGGTAGATGTTTCCACTTGGACTGGTCTCACCGCGTTCAACATAAAGACACGTTTCTTAAAGTACAGCCGTCCGTCGAAATGCAACGGCAGTCCCTCTGCCTCATCGCTTTGCAGATATTCCATCACCGTCGTCGGCCCGTTTACGACCAGGAAACGTCCCAGGTGACGCAGGATAGCCGAGTCGCTGTTTCCCGCACGGCGTACTTCCACGTCTCGGACCCGCAACTTCCACAGCTCTCCGTCCAGACTGACTTCGATATAGGGGTAAAAGTCACCAGGATCGTCTTCGGGGTCGAGCAACACTCCGGTGATACGCATCGGCTCACTCTGGGCAAGTGCAAGAGCCGGCAATACGGGCACGACTAGCACGACAAAAAAAGTCAGAGTGAGCGAGAGGGGCAAAACACGGTATTGCATGCAGTCGACCTTCCCATTCCTTCTGCCTTCATAGCGTATTTCATACGGAGAGAAAAGCGAATACAACGGTCACATCGCGGGCGGAATTCTGTTACAAAGCGCAGGAATATCTGCGGGAGGGAGTCACCATGTCCATGACCACAGAACAAGCCAAAAGTTACCTGAATACAGAAGGTGCCGCCGTCCTATATTGGGTCTGCCTGATGATTGGCGTCTTAATGTGGACCATAGGGGAACTCACCACAACCTCTCACTTGCGAGAGATCTCACGTGATGTTGGGGAACTCAAACACATACTGAAACAAGTCCAACAACAACAAGCCCAGTGTTTTGAAACGGCGAGCGACAACGGCCAAAAACGGCGTATGCCTGATTCTCTACCCGCAATATGACACCCTGCAAACACAATCAAGTAGGAGAAACAAGGAAAAACTATGTCCATCATTCGTGCTCTAACCATTGCTTTATTTTTCCTGACTGTCTGGACGACGGGCCTGCAAGCCCAATATCCCTATCCTGATCGTCCGCTGCACGTACGCGTCACAGGCGCACTCTTACCTATGGACCAAGAGAAGCGCGAAGACATCATTACTGTCAACGTTTTTATTCAGGACCAGCCCCGACTGCTCCGGATCGGTAAAATCGAACAGATCACACAGCAGCAGAAGGATCGTGCGGTCGAGCAAGACGTACTGCTCAAGCAAATCCGCATGTATGGCCCAACCGAACTTATCGAAAAGCTTAGTGGCTCGGATATTATCGGGAAGACCATTACCATCGAAGGAAAGATCGATACAACGGAGAAACGCTTTCTAGTATCTGCAGTCCAAGAGGCCGGATCAGACAAGGCATCCCAGCCGTAGACCTGACAGCACGAGGAAGGGGGTATTGATGCAACTCTACGATTTTCTCGGGTCACCAAACTGCCGTCGTGTCCGCATGTATCTGGCTGAAAAAGGGGTGGAAATATCGCTCAAACCTGTTGATCTTTTTGCCAGAGAGCAACGCAAACAAGATTTCCTTGAACGCAATCCTTTTGGCGCTGTTCCCATTCTCGAACTCGACAACGGCGCGGTGATTCCCGAATCGCTCGCGATTATTGAATACATCGAAGAGCTCCATCCCGATCCACCGCTTTTTGGCACGACGCCTTTAGAGCACGCACTGGCCCGAGCCTGGGAGCGCAGGGCTGAGCTGGGCATTCTCCTACAAGGCACTCGTCGTTTTCTGCACTCGAATCCGTATTTTGCCTCGCGGGTCGAGCAAAGCCCCAAGGTCGTAGAGGAAGCCGGCAAGGTGCTGACCGAACGGCTCTCCCTCTTCAATAATCATTTAGAGGCCAACGAATGGCTGGCCGGACCGTTTTCTGTTGCAGATATCATGCTGTTCGTTGCGGTTGAGTTTGCCGCCAGGTCCGACTTTCAGATTGATCCCGCCTGGGACCATCTGCAGCGCTGGTATGGGGCTGTAAAGAAGCGCCCGAGTGCAGTTGTATAAAACAAAACGCGGTACGCCATGTTCTTCTCGATAGGGTAACCATGACCAAAGTCAGTATTTCATTTGCCGGAGCAGCCGGGTTGACGGGCTTTCCAGATTTTCCTGTTGCGCTCGCCAACCAGCTGCAAGAAGAGTTTCCACAAGCAACGATCAATCTGATCCAAGATCCGGGTCGTCGGGTTGCCGAACTCGCTGATACAGACGTACTCTACGCCGTACGTTTTAGTAAACAAGACTTTGCCGCGGCTAAGCAACTCAAATGGCTGCATCTCACGTCAGCCGGTGCTACGCATGTCTTGTTTCCGGAAATGATCGAAAGCGACATCATTGTCACCAACGCGCGCGGACTGTACGGCATTCCGATTGCCGAGCATGTACTCGGCGTGATGATCATGTTTGCGAGGCGTTTCCACGAGGCTTACGGCTTCCAACGTGAAGGCAAATGGGCACGGCAGGACATGCTCAGCCGCTTTCCGCTGCTTGCGGAACTGCATAGTCGCACCGTTGGCATTATTGGTCTTGGTAGTATTGGCCTGGCCGTTGCCGAACGCTGCAACGCGCTCGGCATGCGCGTTGTCGCCAATAAGCGTCGAGGCGGAGACAAGCCGGCCTGTGTTGATGAATTATTCGGTCCAGACGACCTAGCCCAGCTTTTACAGCAATCGGACTATGTGGTGATAGCCGCGCCGCTCACACCGGAAACAAAAGGTCTGATCGGAGAACCCGAACTCCGGCTGATGAAACCAACGGCTTTTATTATTAATGTCGGACGCGGAGCGATTATTCAGGAAACAGCCTTAATCCACGCCCTCAAAGAAGACCGGATTGGCGGCGCAGGGCTGGATGTCACCGACCCTGAGCCGCCAGAACCCGACAGCGAGCTATTTCATCTCCCAAACGTCATTTTGACACCACATTATTCCGGCATACGCTCCAACTATTGGGAACATTCAGTAGCCCTGTTTCGCCCAATACTCGGCCAATATTTACGCGCGGAGCCCATGGATAATATCGTAGATAAGCGCGGTGGATATTAGAGAGGAGGGGAGTCAGGCCGCAAACGTATCCTGGCCTTTCCTATACGCAAAGATGCTCTGGTCGGCATTACGATTGACCAGCTCTCGCTCATACATAGGGTGGAACAGGCTGCGCACTTCGTGCTCAAGCTCACATAACACTTTCCCGGTTTTGGGATGCACGATGGCCTGAAAGCGGTACTGATGATCGTCGCTTTCTTGAGTGATCAATTTATGACGTTTCAGGAATTTATGCGGGGCTGAAAAGTTAGTAATGTATACGGCAATGTGATGTCCGTCATAGGCGGGAATGGCCCGAGCAGTTTCTCGAAAGCGTAGCACTTGAGAACGGCCGACTTGGACTTGGGCGACCGCCGTGCCTCTCTCTTGGATCACTGTGGCGGGCGTCTGCATCACTTCCTGATAGAACTGACAAATCCCACGTGCAGTCCGTGGCCCAACAGGCATCTCGATATACGGCAGGCCAAGGGTCATGCTACCGAACTGTGGACTCGGCGCGTGACAGCGCAGCTGATTCCCCCAGGGACACGTCACCGCGACATGACCCCTTTTGGCTGACCAACGAAAGGCCGTGTTGGTGAGTCGTTTTTGCACCCTCCCAAGCCGGGTCTGTAACATCTCCAAGTCTGGAACCACAACCCCGATATGGCCTCTGAAAACTTGGGGGTCCCTCGCCGGGAGATGAAACTGCTGCTGGCCAACATTCACCCACATATTGCCCGGCCCGACCATCATGTAGGGGTCGCGGGTAAACCCGAGGCCAGAGATATAGAATGTCGAAGCAAGAGATTGGTCCGGTACAGTCACATTGACGTGTTCCATGCCGATAATGTTTCCAACATCCTGCGTAGCTCGATCATATTTTTTTTTATTTTGCATGACCTATCATCCCTCCCTAATGCGAAGTCCAGGCTTTGATTATCTCTCGCATTCATACATTTGACAAGGTTGTCGAAGACTTCGCCCGGATGGTAGAATGGCAGGCTCTGGCAAAAAAGGAGAAGATCTATGCTTGCCCTCGATCACGTGCGTATCCTTGATCTATCACACTTCGAGGCTGGTCCGTCCTGCACGGAATTATTGGCCTTCCTTGGTGCGGACGTGATAAAAGTGGAGCCACCAAAGAGAGGCGAGGCGGCACGCAAGTTTCTGACAAATGACCCTGGGCTCGATTCTCATTTGTTTATTCTGCTGAATGCCAATAAGCGCAGTGTATCGCTCAATCTCAAAACCGTACGCGGTCGTGAGCTGTTCCGTTCGCTCGTCCCTCAGGTCGATGTGGTGCTCGAAAACTTCTCCCCCGGCACTATGGAAGGTCTAGGACTAGGCTATGACACCCTTCAACAAATTGACCCACGGATTGTCTATGCCACGATTAAAGGCTTTGGTACCTTCGGGCCGTGGAGTGGATATAAAAGTTTCAACTCCATTGCGCAGTCGACCGGCGGAGCACTGAGTATCACCGGTTTAGCGGATTCACCGCCGGTCAAACCTGGCCCAACGATTGGGGATACGGGCACAGGCATACACTGTGCGGTCGGCATCCTGGCTGCGCTGTTGCAGCGCGGGAAGACCGGTCAAGGACAACACGTTGAAGTGTCCATGCAAGATGCTGTGGTCAATTATATGCGTGTGCCCCTGCGGCATCATATCCAGACCGACGCAGTCGTCAAACGCAGCGGCAACCGCCTCAGCCATGCGGCGCCAACAGATACCTATCCCTGCGCTCCAGGCGGTCCCAATGACTATGTCTATTTAATGGCAACCACTCCACGCATGTGGGAAAACATCTTACGTACAATTGGACGCGAGGATCTGATTGACGACCCGCGCTATACGAGCATGTCCGAGCGGAACGAACGTTTTGACGAGGTGTACGACTTCGTTAAAGCCTGGACCGTGCGGCATCCCAAGTTTGACGTCATGGAGCGGTTTGGAAAGGCCGGGGTGCCCTGCGGGGCGGTCTTTGATTCACAAGATATCCTGACTCACCCGCAGCTTCGTGAACGCGGCATGGTAGCAACCATCGAACACCCGACTCGGGGGTCCATTACGATGCCCGGCTGCCCGGTGCAGCTCGACGATTCGCCGGTCAAAGTAACCCCAGCTCCCTTACTCGGCCAACACAATAGCGAGGTGTACCAAGATTTGCTTGGTCTCTCCACAGACGAGATGCAGGAATTGGAGAAAGAGGGGATTATCTAGAACATTGTCAGGGACCGAGTGAGAGGGCTGTCATTCTGAACCGAAGCCCTTCGACTACTCTCAGGACAGGCTCTGCTAAGGCGAAGAATCTCTCAGTCGTACAGGACCAAGAGATTCTTCGTCGCTTCGCTCCGCAGAATGACACTCAGCGAATCGGTATTGGCTACCCTCTACCCAGAGCTAAAAACAGCGCCACACACAAGGCAAGACCACCGACATAGGTCCCTAGTGCGCCAATAAAACGTAACGGATGGGGTTTTGATAGATCTGGTGTGGTGATCATGCCGGCGGCGTGCACATAGCGAGCGGCTGTTACCGCTATCATCACCCAGGCGACCCAGGTCGCAGGCTCGCCACCCATTGCAAGCACTACCATGAGGACGGCGAGTATCGGCGCGTATTCGGTAGCATTGCCATGCGCGCGAACTAACTTATACAGACGATCAGTGGGATCAGAACTTGTCCCAATAATCGTTTCCGTTTTCCCTCGCGTCAGAGAGACTGCGAAGCCCAGCCCAAATACCAAAAGACCGAGTAATCCCGTACACAGCATTGCCGTTGCCATACACTCTTCCTTATACGTCTAGGGGTTATGCTTCTCTCCTGAATGCCTCTCACCAGCGTTGTAACATAACTGCGTGGAGGGTCTGCCTAAGTCAAGGTGAGTTTTTCAACTGCCTGTCGTGGCCAGCTCTTCCATCTTTCCAGCCAGGGCGAAATCGAGTTCGGTGATTCCTCCGACGTCGTGTGTTGCCAGGTCAACGTTGACCGTACTGTAGACATTGAACCACTCAGGATGATGGTTCATGGATTCTGCGACTAAGGCGGCACTTGTCATAAAGCCGAAGGCCTGCACAAAGTCTTTGAATTTATACTCCCGGTGGAGTTTCCCATTGGCTACCGCCCAGCTAGGCATGCCACTTAATTTTGCTTGAACATCCATATCAGACAGCTTCTGTCGGTTTGCCATATCGTCCTCCTGTATGCATGCATTCTATCCTAGTTTACCCATTTGCCCAGCTGATGTTTACGAGCCTGCGGGGTTTTCCGCTGCTACTGCTGGGATCACGTTTTCTAGTTCTACTTTTTTAATTTTGACCAAGAATAGAATAATAGCGCTCACTGCGCCGATCCCGGCGGCCACAAAGAGCGGTAGGGTCCAGTCTCCGCCACTCTTCTCAATCAGCTGGCCGGCCGACCACGGGCCAAGAATCCCGGCGAACGTGCCGAGCGTGTTCATCATGCCAAAGATCGCGCCGGCTTGATGCGGGTTAAACTCTATCGCTATGGTCGTAAAGATACCTATGCCGATACTAAAGAGTCCATAAAAGAGCACCAGGAAAACCACACAAACTGTGGCTGAAGGCGTGAGCGCTGCCGTGACCAAGCATGGCAACGCTAAAGCCAGTCCGAAACCGCCAAAGCGGACGCGCGCAAATTGGGAGCTCCAGCCGTTGCGCAAGAGCCAGTCTGACAATGCGCCGGACCCTACGATACCCACAAATGCCCCAGCATGCATAAAGACGCCGACCGTGGACATCTGCCCAATAGACATGCCGCGCGCCTCGACCAAATAGCTCGGAAACCAAAACAGAAACATCCACAGCACATAGGCAAAACACATATAGGAAAAGGTCACGATGAGCAGAGATGTATTGGCGAAGACGGTACGGAGCGGGAGTGCAGCGGCAGGCTTAGGTGCTAGGTTCGATTCAATATAGATGCGCTCCTCTTCGCTGATCTGAGGATGTTCAGAGGGTGTGTCTGTGGCAAACCGCAGCCAAATCATCGCCCAGATAACGCCGAGCAAGGCATTAAAATAGAAAACGATTTGCCATGAGAAGTTGAGAATAATCCACCCAGTCAGTGGGTAGGCAACCATTTGACCGACAGTCACCCCGGACACACTCAGGGTCTGGGCCCGGCCAAACTCCGCGCGCGGAATCCAGCGCGCGTTCAGCGATGTGAGAGCTGGAAATGTCACCGACTCGAACATACCGACCAGAAAGCGGGTGCTGAGGAGCAGCCAAAAGACCGAAACCGCTTGAGGAGTCAGCGCCGTGAAAAGCGAAAAGCCGAAAAAAGCCAGGGCCAACACCTTACGTGCGCTCCACCGGTCAGCAACCAGGCCGCCCGGCAATTGAAGGACGGAGTAGCCAACCAAGAAGGCAGAAAAGATCGTGCCCAACTCACTCTTACTCCAGCCGGCGGTGGCCATAATAACCGGTGCAGCAACGGCGATATTGACGCGATCAATATAGTTAATGACTGTTCCGGAGAACAGCAATCCTACAATCTTGTAACGGACCGGTCTCGCCATTGCCCCCCCTTTGTGATGGCCGGTAGACGTACGCCTTACGTTGAGACCTAAGCGACTCACGTATCACTGAGCAGGTGTTCCCAACAGGGAACATTTGCCATGTATGCATGTATGATAGATACGCTCATACGGTCAAGCGTGCGAGGATCAGAGCGAAAACGAGGAGCGAAGCAGATGCAACAGACCGGCGTTGTCATTAACAGAGAGAGTTGGCTGCTCTTGATGGAAGAGCCACTCTATTCCGTCCGGTTTATTGATCGTAAGGGTACGCAGGAGCTGGCTATTGTCTCCAGGGTCGAGGATCTGGATTGGTTTCTTGAAGCGGCCGTACCACTTACGCTCGCCCTTACCTTCTGGCAAAACCCAGAGAAGACCGGCGTCGTCGCGATTGGCTATCGGCTCCACCCGACTTTCGGCGCTAGCAAGGGTGGCGTTTTCTATCTCAATCCGCGTCAGGCGAGCGATAGCGCCATCCTGCACAAGCTCGTACAGCAGGACAATCTCGTTGCAATCTTCCTGAACGAAGACTGCAGCTTGCATTACACCGCTTCACTCCCTCTCGCGCCCCAACACCTTGAGAAATGGAGAAAGTCTTTGGCCGTGTTGAATGAAGAAGCAAAAGGCAGGCTGCTTGATAGCCAAGAAGATGCTGACTTCGATACCGCCCTGCGCATGTTTCAGGCACAGTACAGCCTGGAGGATATTCTGACTGGCAGACCACGGACGTAATGGTGCGCATCCAAACGGTTGACAGCCAAATCTCAAAAGGCCAAGGGTGAGGGGATCAAGAGAGGGGACCAGGAGAGAAGTCATGCCAGAGTCTTCGTCGTTACACTCGCAGCGTATCAATATTCAAGAGGACGATCCGTATGAGATCCTTTTTACGAGCGGGCTCACCGACGGCCTGCCGGTTGTTCCCCCAACCGAGGAACGGGTCACACGTATGCTCGCGAGTGTGGACCGTGACTCACAGCAGGTCTTGGGAACAGTTGGACCGAACTATGGGCCAGCCAGCGTTGAAAAGATCGCTATCAATGCGGTTATGGCCGGCTGCCAACCGTCGTATTTTCCGGTTGTCGTTGCCGCAGTGGAAGCGCTGTGTGAAGAACAATTTGCCGCCCATGCCATCAATGTCACAACATTCTCGGCAACCCCACTGACGATTATCAATGGTCCGATCCGCCACACGATTGGGGTGAATTGCGGGCATAATGCCCTCGGACATGGGTTTCGGGCGAATGCCACAATCGGCAGGTCACTGCGCCTGATTATTCTCAATATTGGCGGAGCCAAGCCGCAACAGATCTGCAAAGCGACCCTTGGACATCCGGCCCAATTTACCTTCTGTGTTGGCGAGGCCGAGGAGGACAGTCCGTGGGAACCGCTGCATGTGGAAAAAGGTTTTCACCCGGAGCAAAGCACAGTCACCTTGTTTGGCGGCCATTCTCCTTTTCAGATGAACGACCATGCCAGTCGGACGGCGGAACAGTTAGCCCTCTCGCTGGGCTGGACTATGGCCTCGGTATGGAATCATAAAAACTTTCCAGTGTTCTCAGATACGGTGCTCATTGTTGGCCCAGAGCACGCCAAGACCTTTGCCCAAGACGGCTGGTCAAAGAACGATCTGCGGCAGTTCTTGTTTGAGAAGATTCGCCGCCCTTTGCGCGAGCTGCGGCCCGGAGTCAACGGCGGAGAAGGCGCTGGAGTCGGCATGTTGGCCGGTATCAACGTACAGACTCTACCTCCAACTGATGATACGCTCTATGCAAAGTTTCCTGCTCCAGAGAGCATCCTTATTTTTGTGGCAGGGGGAACTGCAGGGCGTTTTTCTGCCGTTGTTCCAGGCCTGGTCCGTGGTAGCTCCGGCAGTACGATTACTACCAAAGAGATTCGTCAATAAGAAAGGAGAAACGTATGGGAACCTTATTACTTGATCCTACTTCGCAGCCGGAACAACAACACAAAGCCTTTGCCGTCCGACTGGACACGCTGTCGGATAAGACCATAGGCTTATTGGATATTAACAAAGCAAAGGGCGTATTCTTCCTCGACCGCCTTGAGGAAATCTTGCGCGAACAGTACGGCGTCAAAGAGGTCTTACGGCGCACGAAATTGACGCCAGGTCGGCCGGCGGCTGAGGCCATTCAGCACGAACTCCAGGAAAAGTGTGACGCTGTCATTGAAGCCCTCAGCGATTGAGGAGCGTGCATATCGTGCAGTTCGCACGATGTCATCACGCTGGAAGAAAAAGGGATCCCGACTGCAAATATTGCAACAACAGAGTTCCTGAGCGCTGCCCACGCTCAATGCTCGGCACTAGGTATGCCCCAGTACGAGCCTATTCTCGTCCCACATCCGATTCAGCCCAAGCTGCAGGATGAGGTCTGCGTGCTGGCCGACCAGGTGATCGACCAGATTGTTGGCAAATTGCTCAAGCAAAAAGTACAGCAGGCGGCATAAAGATCGCCTCCCCCCTCTTGAGCGGGGAGAGTCCACGCGTGGATACAACTGTTATCGCTACCGACTTAGAATTCCCCGAAGGCCCCGTTTGCGACCCAGACGGGAGTGTCTATTTTGTTGAAATCCGAGGCGGGCGCGTCCGCAAGATTGCGCCAGATGGTAAGCTGTCAGTCTTCGCCAAGCCAGGTGGTGGTCCAAACGGGGCCGCACGAGGACCGGATGGGGCGCTATACCTTACCAACAACGGCGGCTTTGCCTGGCGTAAAGGATTACCGGTCGGGCCGGCGTCGGATTACGAGACCGGACGTATCGAACGCAGCGATGCTGAGGGCAATGTTGAACGGATCTATACTTCGTGTAATGGCGTTCAACTTAGTGCTCCGAATGATTTAGTCTTTGATGCCGAAGGGAATTTTTATTTCACTGATCCCATTCACCGCGATCCGGCAATCCACGAATCCATTAACGAGCCAACAAAACGTAAAGGCTGCGTCTATTACGCCAGCCCGGACGGCACCCACATTCAGCGTGTGGCAACCAACCTTCAGCACCCCAACGGCATCGGTTTCACTCCAGACGGCAAAACTCTGCTCGTGGCGGAAACCTTTGCATCCGCACTGTGCGCCTTTCCCATTCTCGCCCCGGGCGAGCTAGGCGAACGCCAGCCGTTTGGCAAACTACCGGACGGCTATCATCCTGACGGCTTTTGTTTAGACAAAGAAGGTTATGTTCTCGCTTGCGGTGTCTTAGGGGCCGGGATTGTTGTCTTTGATCCAAACGGTAAACAAGTTGACCTGATTCCCAGTGAAGACAAAGTGGTCACCAATGTCGCCTTTGGCGGTCTGGAATCGAAGACCTTGTATATTACGGAGTCCGGGCTGGGCCGGGTTGTGACAATGGAGTGGAAGAGGAAAGGGTTGGCCTTGCTTTAAGAAATACGACTCCGCCCGACAGAATGAGGAAGTAGGGTGGGTCCGAGGACCCACCAAATAACTATAAATTCGTCCGATAATCCTGCTGCACAAATTCATCAATCTGCTCGGCCATTTTATTGTCGCCGCCCATCTTGGCCGCCAGGATTTTGCCAAACGATATCTTCAATCGTTCCTGCCATGTTTCAGGCTTCCACAGCTGGGAACGGATAAACGCCTTCGCGCAGTGGTAGAACACTTCTTTGATATTCACCCGGATAGCAACCACTGCGGGTTTTCCGCGTGCAGATAAACGTTCCAAGATTTCCGGGTCAGTGGTGAGCTCGGCCGTGCCGTTCACACGGAGCGTTTCAGCCGTACCCGGCAGGAGAAAAATGAGGCCGACATGCCGATTAGCCAGAATATTGGTCAACCCAAAAATAAGCTTATTGCCCGAACGGTCAGGGATGAGCAGGGTAGTCTCGTTCTCAATAGCGACAAAGCCAGGGCCATCGCCTTTTGGCGAGACATCTTGATTCCCCTCCGCGTCTGCCGTGGCCAGCAACAAAAACGGCGAGCGTTTGACAAAGTCCATGCAAGTCTCATCCAACTCCGTCCATAGCTTGTGCGGCACCAGCTCGCTTGGGGACCCCACTAATTCACGGAGTTGCTCTACGCTGGTAAGGCGATAAGTATCTGGCTTTGCAGTCATAGTCTCTTCTCCTTTTGCGTCTGTCCGTCCCTTCCTTTCTACGCAAAACGCGATAAAGTGCAAGCTCCAAACGCCCCTTAAAGGAAGGATTCATCATGGCAGATCTCAATGTTGAAGTGAAAAATCGAGTCGGCATCCTGACGCTAAATCGCCCGGATAAGCTGAATGCCTTAACTCGGGAAATGGGCAGCACAGCAGTCGCAACACTCCGGGAAATGGCAGAAGCCCCAGATATAGGTGCTGTTGTCGTGACGGGCGCGGGCCGAGGCTTTTGCGCGGGTGGCGATGTGTCCGCCATGCAGAAGGGGGAGGAAATCGGTAGCAAGGATTCCACCTTGGAGCAGCAGATCGATGAATTGCGCGAAGGTCACACCTGGCCGTGGCTACTGCACCATATGCCAAAAGTCACGATTGCGGTGATTAACGGCCCAGCTGCTGGTGCAGGGTTGGGATTGTCCTTGTCGTGTGACTTGCGCTTTGCGTCCGACCAGGCCCGGCTTGGCACGGCGTATGCGCGGGTGGGATATGGCGGCGATTACGGCACGACATGGCAACTCACCCGCCTGGTCGGGCAGGCCAAGGCCAAAGAGCTTTTCTTTTTGCCAGATATGATTACCGCGGACGAAGCGCTTCGGATCGGCCTGGTCAATCGTGTTTTCTCGCATGATCAACTCATGAGCGAAGCCCTAGCACTTGCTGAACGCATCGCGTCCGGGCCGCTGGTGAGTTATCGCTATATGAAGGCTAATGTGAATGCGTCGGGCGCTGTTGATTTTAGAACTATGCTCGACCGTGAAGCGGAAACGCATCTGCGTTGTGGTCAGACCGAAGATCATAAAGAAGGCGTCAACGCGTTTATGGACAAGCGCCAGCCGGTTTTCCAAGGACGATAGTAAGGGACAATACCGAGAGATCCTTCGCTCTCGCTCAGAATAACAGCCGCTTAGAAAAAGGAGAAAACAATGGCTGATCTCACTCCTCACGTTCTCGCTGGCGGGTTTATCTTTTTGGAAGGTCCGCGTTGGCACGACGGCAAACTGTGGGTTTCCGATATGTTTGCCGAGAAGGTGGTAACCGTGGACATGCAGGGCAATACTGAGCTGGTGGCAACGGTTCCCAAGCACCCGTCGGGACTGGGGTTTTTGCCCGATGGACGGCTGCTCATCGTGTCCATGCAGGACAAAAGGCTGCTGCGTAAAGACCCTGATGGCCTCAAAGAAGTAGCCGATGTCTCTTCCCTGGTCCGGGGCGATATTAATGACATGGTCGTGGATGCCCAGGGCCGCTCTTATATTGGCAGCTTTGGCTACGACCTGATGGGCGGCGAAGAGGCCAGTCCGGCAAACATTGTGCTGGTCACGCCTGAAGGACAAGTCAGCGTGGCTGCCGATGATTTGGGATTCCCAAACGGAACGGTCATTAGCCCGGATGGCAAAACAATGATTGTGGCCGAGACATTCGCCAACTGTCTGTCGGCTTTCAGCGTTGCGGATGACGGCTCACTGTCAGACCGTCGCGTCTTTGCTCAGCTCGGCGAAGCGACGCCTGACGGAATTTGTCTGGACGCTGAAGGTGCGGTCTGGGTGAGCTCTTTTGTGACCGGCGAGTTTATTCGAGTGAAAGCCGGCGGAGCAGTCACACAACGGATTCCCGTCCCCAACAAACGGGCGGTGGCCTGCATGCTAGGCGGAGAGGGCCGACACACGCTCTTCTTGCTCACCGCAGCAACAACAGTTGAGGAACTGGCCAAGGGGAATTCAGAAGCCTTTATTGAGACGGTTCAGGTTGAGGTCCCAGGCGCAGGGCTGCCATAGAAAATTGAAGTAAACACGCGTCCGAAACGCGAGTCCAATTTGTAGGGGCGACCGGCTGGTCGTCCCTATTGCCCTTCATAGCCGACGGGAAACCCTAGCCGCGCCTCCTCTCCTGCGCTAATCTCGTGGCATGGCAGAGACAATTTTCTTAAAAATCATTACCGGTGAAATTCCGTGCCACAAAGTGTATGAAGACGATAAGGTCTTTGCCTTTCTTGATATTGGTCCCCTGAGCAAAGGGCATACCTTAGTCATTCCAAAGGAACCAGCCGAAACTATTGACCAGCTCTCGGATGACTCGGCGGCTGCGCTTGGACGGGTCCTGCCACGTATCAGTCGTGCTGTACTCAAAACGACCGGCGCAACCGCGTTTAACATCGTACAGAATAATGGTTCTACAGCCCATCAGGTCGTCCTGCACGTCCACTTTCATATTGTTCCCAAATTTTCAGAGTCAGCTGACGGTTCAGGTCTGAGGATTGGGTGGCCTGCTGGAACACTTGAGAATGAGACAGGCAAACAGCTGGCAGCAGATATCGCAGCAGCCATAGATGCAGGGTAAGTTGACGCGCTAGGAGGCCGGTCCTACACTCTCGACATTCTTATCGACATGTATGAACTATTAACGTAGCGGCGTCCTGTGAAAACTTGTGAGAACCTGGAGCATTCCGGCAATGCAAAGACGTTGGGCCAAATATATTGGAATAATGAGGAGGAGAGAACGTGCCAGCCTCTGAAACAGTCACACGGGGAATACACATTAGCGTCGAAACCACATACGACCCGACTCGCTCTTCCCCTCAGCAGAGCCAGTGGTTCTTCCTGTATACCATTCGCATTACAAACGAGGGCCCGGTCACTGCCCAACTCATCAGTCGGCATTGGATTATTACCGATGCTACCGGCCATGTGGAGGAAGTCAAAGGACCGGGCGTGGTTGGCGAACAGCCCAGCCTCGCGCAGGGACAGTCGTTCGAATACACTTCCGGCTGTCCCCTCACCACACCCTTTGGCTCCATGCGCGGCACGTATCAAATGACCACTGCAGACGGGCAACAGTTTGATGCAGAAATAGCCGAATTCATTTTGCGCGAACCGCACGCCATGCATTAGTATTGGGCATGTCACTTCTCAATTGTGTTACTTGCCTCACTTGTAGACGTGCACGACCATACGGTCCTTTCTAGACCGCCGTATGAGGTTATCTGCAGAAGGTTATCCGTATGAATACTGCTGTGGGCTTTGTTGGACTGGGAAGAATGGGCCTACCCATGGCCCAACATCTTCTTGATGCCGGTTTTTCACTCAGCGTCTTTAACCGCACCGCTTCTCGTGCCGACGTATTACTTCAGGACGGGGCCCAGTGGACGGCGTCTCCAAGGGCGCTTGCTGAACAATCCGACATTGTGGTCAGCATCATTGCCGATGACACGGCCCTACGCACTATCGCCCTTGGCGAGCAGGGCATTTTGGCCGGCATCAAACAGGGCAGCATTCACGTTGACATGAGCACAGTCTCGCCGGATGTTACACAAGAATTGGCGCCGCTGTATCAAGAGCGGGGGGCTCATTTTGTTGCATCCCCAGTCTTTGGTCGCCCAGAGGCTGCGGCTGCCGCAAAATTATGGATCTGTCCGGCTGGTCCGCCAGCGGCTATTGATCGCTGCCGTCCACTGTTTGACGCCATGGGCCAGGGGATCATCGTTGTTGGGGAAGAGGCGCACTTAGCCAATGTCTTAAAATTGGTTGGTAATTTTTTTGTCATCGCAGCCATCGAAACCCTAGGCGAAGCGTTCACATTGGCAGAAAAAGGGGGCCTCAAGAGCGAAACGGTCTTGGACTTGATTCAGGCCCTCCTGCCGGTCCCCTTATTCCAGGGCTATGGCAGCCGGATTGCCAAGCAGGAATTCTCCCCAGCAGGCTTTGCCTTGGAATTAGGTCTCAAAGATGTTGGTCTCATGCAAAAGTTAGCCAAAGACGTCGCTGCCCCATTGCCTCTTGCCGACCTTGCCCACACGCATTTGCGGGCGGCTTTTGCTAGAGGACGGGGCGATCTCGACTGGGGAGCACTGGCGAGCGTCATCCGCGAGATGGCCGGCCTCCCGTCCGGCGCGGAAGAGGCAAAATAAGCGCCTTAGACATTTTGGGCATCTCAAGAAAGACGAACTTCTTGCTCTCTGTGTTTCTTTTCAGCTGGCCAATGTCATGTGGAGGACGGCTCTAATGACGGTGGCTCAGAAAAAGCGCCGTGGCATACAGATTGGTGCCACCCTCCTCGGCCTCAGCCTGCTTGGATTTATATTCTGGAAGATTGGTCTCACTGAGGTGTCGCGCCATCTCTACGCTATTGGATGGCTGGCTCCGCTTCTGCTCGTTCCGCAGAGCTGCGTCGCCCTGTTGGATGCTAAGGGCTGGGGCTGTACCATCACAAACCGGACTAACCGGACCAATGCTGTCCAGCTCTCGCTCCTGCGGCTTTCTTTAACCCGGCTGGCAGGTGAGGCCATTAACAACCTAACACCAACGGCCAATGTCGGCGGTGAAGCCGTGAAGGTCTATCTGCTGCGAAAATATGGAGTGGCAGCCGATGTTGGCGCCGCTTCCGTTGTTGCAGCGAAAACTGCGCTGACCGTGTCACAAGTTACCTTTATTGTGATTGGCTTACCATTTTTCCTGTACCGGATGGATATTGGCTCCCATGCGTCGTGGATCTTCGGTAGCGTCTTCGCACTTGCGTATGGATTCATTATGACTTTAGTCCGCTGGCAAAGGCGGGGTGTCGTTGAAAAATGTGTCGAATGGCTGAGACGTCGATTCCCACGCTGGAACCGCTTGGAACACTGGCAAGAACGGGCCAAACAGGTCGATGAGCACCTCTTTCATTTATATGACGGGGATGCCAAAGATTTCGTCGCTGCAAGCGTGTATCACTTTTTCGGTTGGGTGTTTGGCGCGGTGGAAATATACGTCTTCTTTGCCCTCATCGGAATAGAAGCCAGCTGGATGGACGCCCTCATCATCGAAAGCATGATTCAACCCGTCACCGCTGTCGCGCTCGTCATCCCTGGCGCGTTGGGAGTGCGTGAAGTCGGAGGCGTGTTTCTGTGCGGCCTACTCGGCATTGGAGAAGGGGCCGGCCTGACCCTCATGATTCTCAAGCGGGCGCGCGAGGCAGTGTACAATATGGTTGGCCTGTTCGTCTTAGCGCGGGCCGGATACTCATTCTTTCCGCAAAAAATATCGGCATCCTAGCCGCTGCATAACGCCTTGTGCTCGCTTTTTTTATTCGCCTCCACGTGTATAATAACCCCTTTGATTAGCTGGGTGGTTTGCTCTGAGACAGAGCAGAGAATGTAGGTCTGCTGCTAGACGAACCTGGCAGACCGAGTAGGAGAGACTCACGAATGCGCACATTGTTTTTAAATCCGCCTGCATATGAAAATTTTGATGGCGGCGCAGGCTCACGTTACCAGGCAACACGGGAGGTTTGGTCATTCTGGTATCCCACCTGGCTGTGTTACCCAGCCGGCATGATCAAAGACAGTCGCGTCTTGGATGCCCCACCCGAAGGGATAAACCAAATTCAGACCGTTGAGATTGCCAAAGAGTACGACTTTGTTGTCCTGCATACCAGTACGCCGTCTGTGACGTTGGATGCTCGTACGGCAGAAATGATAAAAGCAAAGAACCCCAATTGTACTATTGCTTTTGTGGGCGGTCATGCCACGGCGGAGCCGGAACAAACCCTGAAAATTTCGGAAGCGATCGATATCGCCGCTCGCAAAGAGTTTGATTACTCCATGAAGGAAGTCGCTGAGGGCTGGGACTGGAAAGACATTCAAGGCATTAGCTATCGCAAAAACGGACACATCCACCACAACTTGGAGCGTACGCCGCTGACAAATAAAGACCTCGATCAACTGCCCTTTGTCACCCAGATTTACGAACGCGATCTCAACTTTCGCAAATATAATAGCCCGTATTGTCACTACCCGTATGTGTCCCTCTACACCGGCCGCGGCTGTCCGGCCCGCTGCACCTTTTGTCTGTGGCCGCAGGTGACAACAGGACATTCCTATCGCACCCGTTCTGTTGGAAACGTGATTGAAGAAGTCCAGGTGATGAAACGACTCTTTCCTGGCATGAAAGAGGTCTTCTTTGATGACGACACCTTTACTGCCGATCCCAAGCGAGCGCGTGAAATTGCCACCAGACTCAAATCCCTCGGGCTGTGCTGGTCTACCAATGCGCGTGGCAATGTGGATTACGAAACGCTCAAGGTGCTGAAAGATGGTGGGCTGCGGTTGTTTGTGGTCGGCTACGAGTCTGGCAATGCCCAAATCCTCAAGAATATTAAGAAAGGCGTTGCCTTAGAAACTTCACGCCGCTTTACCAAAGACTGTCACGAGGTCGGTATTTTAATACACGGAACTTTCATTTTGGGTTTGCCCGGTGAAACCCGTGAAACGATGCAGGAGACCATGCGCTTTGCGCGGGAAATGAGTCCGGAAACTGTTCAGGTTTCTCTGGCATCACCTTATCCTGGCACCGCCTTTTACGATTTTGCAGTTGATAACGGCTATATTAAAGCCGACGATCTGGTCGGTGAATCCGGCTATCAAAAATGTGTTATTAACTATCCAAACCTGTCTGGGGAGGAAATTTTTGAGACGGTCGAGAAATTTTATCGCTCCTATTACTTACGCCCACGTTACATCTTCAAAGCCGTAAAAAAGATGGCGCGCGATCCGGAAGAACGCAAACGCATGTGGCAGGAAGGCAAGGACTTCTTTCGCACCATGCGCAAGCGCCGTGAGATGAATACTTCTGCGGATACGGCTTCCTCGCCAGCCGCCTAGCTCCCTCTACGCTATTGCATATTTGCCCCGCCCTCAGGGGCGGGGCGCCTCACCATAGCCTATGTCCGCCGCTGTGTTCTGGTCCTTAGTTGGTCTTCTCGTCAGTGCACTCCTGTATTATATTTTTGCGCTGTATGCAGCGTGGCGATTTTTCCAGAACGGCGCTTCTGACGGAGACTCCTTACCCCCTGTTTCCATTTTGAAACCACTCAAAGGGGCCTCTCCCGATCTCTACTCCAATCTCGCAAGTTTTTGTCACCTTGATTGTCCTGTTTTTCAAATCGTATGCGGGGTACGTGATCCTGACGATCCAGCTATCTCCATAGTCAAAAAACTCCAGCACGACTTCCCCCAGTGCGATATCACCCTGGTGATCGAGCCCAATGTTATTGGGACGAACTACAAGGTCAGCACCCTGCACCGTCTCATGCAACAGGCCAAACACGACTATGTTGTCATTACTGACAGTGATGTTTCCGTTGAGCCGAATTATCTCTCCACCATTATCTCGCCTCTTACGAATCCGGATGTGGGCCTCGTGACCTGTGTCTACCGGGGAGGAGCCGTCCAGCCGTTCCCCGCTCTGCTCGAATCGCTCATGATTAACACCTCGTTCACGACTCAAGTCATCGTCGCAAGCCAGATTGAGCAGCCCGCGTACGCCTTTGGTGCAACGATTGCGCTCAAACGGCGCAGCCTTGAGGCTATCGGCGGGTTTGCTGCTCTGCGCGACTATCTTGCTGACGATTACTATCTGGGCTTTCTCATTGTCCAGGCCGGCTACAAAGTCCGCATTCTCCCCGCTGTTGTTGAAACCCACCCGGATGTAGCTTCGCTCAAGCATTTGTTTCAGCATCAGCTGCGCTGGGCTCGTACACAACGGAACTGCAGACCAAGCGGGCATCTCGGCACCTTGGTGACCTACGGGACGGTATGGGCGTGCATGGGGCTCATTTGCTTTTGGACCTCCTCAGCACTGGCTCTTCTCTCCAGCAGCGTCATTGGGATACGACTCCTCACAGCCGCGATTATGAGCGTGACTTTTCTCCGCTCTCGCCTTCCCCTGGCCACACTCATACTGATTCCCCTGACAGACATCATTTCCTTTATCGTCTGGTGTGCCAGCCTGTGTGGGAATACGGTTCAATGGCAAGAATATAAGTTTCGTGTCCAAAAGGACGGCAGGATGGTCCGCGTCGGCTAAGTCTCCAGTGTCGAGAGGTCGTGGTAGTTCACTAGCTGGATGGCCTGTGTAGCAATAGCGTCGCGTACGGCAGCACTCGTCAGCGCATCCAGCTCAGCATCCCTTCGGTATGTTGGCGTCCAGCGCCGAACTTCAGGGCACGGCAAAAAAGATGGATGACAGTATAACTCCGTCACTCCGTATCGAAGCTGTGGTAGGAGTCCTCGTAGATAGCGCTCATCCAGGCCTCCGCTTTGATGCAGTCCGTACAGGTAATCGGGATACCGAATCCCGGCTTGGTTCAATTTCTTTTCAGCCCCCCGGGCCAAGTTTGAAAAAATAAATGTCTCCCAGCGTTTTCGTAACGCTTGGCTCGAATCAAGCCCAAGACTACAGACCACATCTTCTCGCGTTAAACGAATGGCGGGAATCCGGTATTCTTCACTCAACCCGAGCAGGGTATCCAGTACCACCGGATGCATGTGAATATTCACATGTCCATCTACATGAGAGAGCGGCAGCCCAGTCTCCAGAAAACGTTCTATCTGCGCCCGGCACTCGGCCCGGACCTCATTCCGTGCGCGCTTTGAGAAAAAATAGCGTAGCCCAGAAAGCGTCGGATTGTGAGAGAAATTCCCTGCACTATCAGTCAGAGAGGGAAGCAACCGTGGCGGAAGCGCGGCCTTCCCTTGGAGGAGGGTCAAATGCAGCCCAACGCCTAGACTTGCAGTCGACCGGGCGATCTCAACCGCCTCCTCCCAGGCCAGGCCAGCCACCATCAGGCTGGTATTGGTCAGAATACCATTACGATGGGCGTGCAAAATGCCAGCATTGACCTGAGCCGACAGACCAAAGTCATCGCCGTTTACGATGAGATAACGCGACGTTGGAAAGGAAGTTAGAGAGACGGTAGGCATGGCTCATACTGTTCGATCAATCTGATCTACTTGGTCTAGTGCCTCAATCTGTGGCAGGATGTCACGCTCGGCTTTGTCCAAATCTTCCGGGAAATCGATCTCCGTCCAGGGCAGATCATCGACTCGTTCAAAGCCAACGTGTCGTTGCGACAGGAATACGGGGAAGGCTTCCTCATGCTCGATGGTGTCTCGTCCCTGCGTAACAAAATCGACAAGAATAGAGCGCAAGAGCGGAGCATCGTCTTGTGCGACTTTGAGAAAACCGACTGACTCGCCAAGCAAATCGTAATCCCCGGAGCCCCCACGGATAATAGTGAGCACGCGCCCCTCACGTGTGAGTAACATCTGCTCTTCTCCGGTATTCTCAGCACTCGCGTCAAGCAAAAAGCAGTTGAGCTGGTCAGACTGGACAAGCCGCTTGAGCAAACGCACGGGAAAAAGAACGTCGGCATCCATAATCAAGATGTCGTCGTTGAACTCCTCGCGTGCGCTCCAGAGGGATAAAATAGCGCCCTTCTCATATTGCGCGTTCTGAATATAGCGAACTCGGACACCACCACACTGATCCCCAATTTGCTGAGAGATCATCTCACCGAGATAGCCAATCACCACAACCGCCTCATGCACTCCGGACACACCCAAAGCAGCCAGGGTCCGTTCGAGCAGTGTGATTCCCTTCACTTCAATCAAACACTTGGGCCGCTGATCGGTGATTTCTTCGAATCGCTTTCCAACCCCGGCTGCTAGGATAATAGCCTTCATACTTTCACGCTCTTTCGCCCGACAGCGTGTCTTTGAGCGCACCAAGAAAACGCTGAAAATCTGCGGAAGTCAGGTGGCCCATATTCGCAACTCGAAACACCTCGGTCTGGAGCTTGCCCTGCCCCTCATAAATCACAAATCCACGCTGTTTGAGCCCATCGTGTAAACCTCGGTACGAGGCACCGTGAGGAAGAAGCAGAGAGGTCAAGGAATTAGAGCGTAATCGGGGCGGCAGCAGAAATTCGAGCCCAATATCAGCAAAACCGTCTCGGAGGAGTTGAGCTGCGGCACCGTAACGCGCTACCCGACCAGCAAGCGTTTCCTCTAATAGCTCATCCAGCGCGGCATCGAGCGCATACCAAGCCGGGACGGCTGGAGTAAAGGGAATGCTACGTCGCTCCTGAGCTTCCCAATGAAGCGGCAGATGAAGATACAGTGAGTGGCGCGGATACGCCTGCATGGCAGCCATGGCTTCTTTACGAACCAAGACAAACGAAACGCCCGGTTGGCCTTGGACGCATTTGTTTGCCGTACACGCGCACAGATCAACAGCATCTCGGGCGACATCAAGATCGTCTCCGCCGAGGGCGCTGACTGCGTCAAGGAGAAAGAGGCGGCCAGCCCGGCGGACCACAGCTCCAATCTCGGCCGCAGGATTCAGCAGTCCAGTTGTCGTCTCATGATGGACCAGGGCTACTGCGGCGATAGTGGGATCGTGGCTGAGTGTTGATTCAATCTGGTCCAGGTTCGGCAGTTCGGTCCAGCCATAGGTGAGTTCCTCTACACGAATGCGATGCGCCTCTGCCATTTGGCGCATCCGGTCACCATATACGCCGTTGTTAATTACTAAGAGCTTTTCTCCATCCGGCAAGGCCGATGAGACCATAGCCTCAACAGCAAGCGTACCCGACCCGCTGACCACCACAGCAGTATAACCATCCGGAGCAAACGCTCGGAGCAGTTTGGTTCGGATCGCAACAAGAAGATCCGAGAATTCTTCTTCCCGATGACAGATATCGCCACGGACGAGGGCTTGCTGAACACGGGCAGAGACATTGACCGGACCAGGATTGAGGAGAATATATTGCTGCATATCTGTGGAGCTTTTAGCTGTCTTACTGATTGCCAAGCGAAGACTGCTGACCGCGTATCGCTTCCATAAACCGAGCGACGATTTGAGGTGGTTCGTGTGTAATCCGACCGATTTTCCGCGCTTCCCGGTCCGACTCAATCTTAATCAACAGGAAAGATGGGCCGGGCTCGCCCAACAGGTCCTGCGCCGCCGTTTGCAGTTGATCGGAAGTCTCGGCGCGTCTCACATCGGTATAGCCGCTCGCGCGGGCTACTGCATCAAGGGCCACATGGCTGGAAATAGTCGGTTGGTTTCCGGTTGAGCCGTAGGCTTCGTTATCAAAGACAAGGTGGACCAGGTTGCGTGGCTGCTGGGCGCCGATCAACGCCAGTGAGCCCATATTCATCAGCACATTTCCGTCTCCGTCAAAGATCATGACGCGGCGCTCCGGTTTGCTCAGCGCCACCCCGAGAGCAATCGACGAGGCCAAACCCATAGAACCGATCATATAGAAATTGCCGAGGCGATCTTTAAGATTAAACGACTCGCGAGAGATAAACCCGTTTGCGTGCACAACTAGTTCATCCTGCAACAGTGGCAGAACCACATTCAGAGCGCTGGCCAAATTCATGCAGCAACTCCAGGCGGCAGGACGAGCGCAGCTGGCCGGCTCGTCTGCTTGAGGCTTGAGGCCGCCCAGGCAATGGACTCTTCCATGCTAAGGGCATCAAGGACTCGATATGGAATCTTCAACGTAGACAAAAGGTCGGGCAGAATTTCTCCCATAATGAGATGTTCTGGCGCGTCTTTGCCTTGATAGCCGCGCCACGTAATCAGCAGCAGACATGGTAATTCATAGATCAGGCTCAAAGAGGACAGAGCGTTGAGGCACACACCAAGCCCGGAGTTCTGCATAATCACAACCGGCTGCATACCGGCCATATAGGCTCCGGCGGCCAGGCCGACAGCGGCGTCTTCGCGCGTCTCCGCAATATAGCCGCCGCGCTCTTCAAGCGTGGCGATAACGCCTTTCACCAGAGAGCATGGCACCCCAGTGAAGAAATCAAAGCCCGCATTGCGCAAAAATTGGACAAAGTCAGGACCATCAACCATTGTCTGGTGCTACTCCTTTAGGAGACGTCCTTGTTCGGAGTCATCTCCTTGGACGTCTTGGGCTTGCCCGCGGACAGAGAATTCTTCGATTGCTGAATCTGGTGCAGAAGTCACTTCTTGTTTCGCCTGCTCCGAACGATACAAAAGGAGCGGTAAGACCACAATGGATGCCACTAGCACGCAGCCCACCGCTAGCGTGAGCAACAGTCCCATACTAAAGATGCCGTAATACTTGGCCACCATCAAACTGCCGAATCCGACCATGGTAGTGAGCGAGAAGAGAACTACGGCTTGGCCCGTACTCCCGGCGATCAAGTTTGCTACCGTGTTGTCTTCTCCCTCTCTGAACCGATGCACGAGATGGATTCCGTTCTCCACCCCAATGCCGATAATCAACGGAGCAGCGACCATATTGGCCAAGTTAAACTGCACATCCCACAGCCACATCAGCCCGGCTGTCCAGATCATACCAAGGCCGAGTGGCAGGACCGCCAACAGCGCATCCCCCACACGTCGAAGCGCTAAGAAGGAGACAACTAGGATCGCCAGCAGCGCGTACCAAGCAGCCTCGATATAGCCGTCCTTCATGGCGCCAATGGACTCAAAACCGATAATGGGTGAGCCTGTGACATCCGGATCAACGCTGCGCAACTGCCGAATAAATTCTTTCAGTGGCTCACGCTCCCAGACATCCTTTTTAGGATAGATTTGCAAGAGAAACTTCTGACCATCCCGACTCACAAAGCGGCTACGCAACTGGGCCGGGACATCGGCAAATGTGATCGGGCCAGATGGGGAGATATTGTTGCTCAGGAGCGACCATTTATCCTGGAAGTCAAGAAACAGAGCGGTCTGAAAGACGCTGAGACTCTTGTGGGTATCTTGCTCAGGCAAGGTGCGCAGTGACTCAAAAACAGCCAGGAGATGCTGCCGTGCCTCATGCAGGACGGTCTCATCTCCATTTTCTCCGTTACGAATTTTGAGTCGGAGTTTATCCAACGTACGCTGGAGTTGTTGGACATCTACTGCCATGGGGTCATTCCGGAACGGCGGCAAATCCCTCAGAAGCGGTCGGATGATCTCAAGAACGGCCATGCGTTCGGATTGTCCATCCGGAATCAGCGACGCCACACTTTCAACGGTTTCTACAGCAGGCAGGGCGGCAAATTCTCGTGCCTTAAGTCGAGCGGCTTCTGGCGTCGAAGCCGTGGCCAAAGCATTCCACGATGAGCGCTCGGAGTTTTCAATAATCCGCTTTTCCCACTCAACAGACTCCGTCCCGTGGGCTTGGAGGTTCAACAAATTATAGTCAAAGGAGACCAGAGGCAAGGCAAACAATCCCGCAAGCGTCGCAAGACCAACCAAGACGAAGAGTACGCCGCGCATCTGTTCGACCAGTTTTCCGAGCCTGGAAAAGGCGCTCGTTAAGCTTGTTTGCTGTCCAGATGAGACAGACCAAGGCCAGAACGAGTCCACGCTGACGATTAATGCCGGGAGAAAGGTCAGTACGGCAAGCAGACACAGTAGAATACCGCCACCAGAAATTACACCCAGCTCCTGGATCCCCCGAAAGTCAGCCAGCACAATCGCGAAAAATGCTAACGATGTGGTCAATGCACCTGCGATAATACTCGGCACGGTCTGCTCAAAAACGATGGCAATCGCCTGCGCGCGGTCCTCCCCCTTTCCTCGCTCTTCCTCGTAGCGGGTCATGAAGTGAACGCCAAAGTCGTCTGCCAACCCAAGTAACATAGGCGCGATAAAAACCGTAATAATGGTAAGGTGGCCGACAGACAGAACCACAAACCCCATGGTCCAACTCAGTCCGATCATGAGGGAGGAGATAATAAACAGCGGATGTCGAACCCGCCGAAAAAAGAGAATGTATAGGAGGGCAATACCGGCCAGCGACACCACGGTCGCAACAGCGGTATCGTTTTGTGCACTGAGCATTTCGTCATTCCCCAGCGCTTTGGTTCCGGTCACTCCCGCAGCAACGCCAGGGAATTCCGCCTTGATATCAGTAATCGCCTGGCGGATCGCCTGCATTGAGTCTTGGAGATCGTTAAAACCCACAGCAGCGTCCTGTTTGGCCTCGACCATGAAAAACATGAATCGACGGTTCGCAGAAATGAGAAATCCATCGTCATCAAGCTCTCCCGTACCGCCGAAAAACTCCGCCCATGGGGAGTGGTAGCGATACTCGCCTCCTTTCAAGGCTCGTGCAATCTCTTGTAACAGAGCGTTGAGGAACGAAAGCTGGGAGGCGGAGAATTCTCCGGCCCCCTCTTCTGATTCTGTCTCCGCCCCGAGACCGAGGAGGTCTTCAACCAAATGCGAGACAACGGCGCTACTGGCCTGAGTATTGATTGTTTCGATCAGTGTATTCAAACCGGGCTTGGCAAGCAGGTCCTTGATGATCTCTTGGGAGTCCTCAAGATTTCGCTGCAAATCATACAGATCAGCAGCAGGCAAATACAGTAATTTTTTACCCTCTAATGAGGATATATCAACCCGATAAAAAATTTCTGCAATATGCCCCTGGTCCTGACCAAGTCGTTCACCCAGACGTGAGATAAAGACTTTGCCTTGCGCAATATCCTGTGGTTCGATGACGACAACGACTTGGTCAACGCCGACGAATTGTTCAGAATACTCCTCATCGAGCTGGAGATAGCGCTTGTCGGTCGAAATCAGATCGTTCCGACCTGTTACCAGTTCAAGATGCTGAACAGTATAAAACGAAGCCGCAACAGAGATGAGTAGGCATACGCTGAGAATAGTCTTGGCATAGGAGACAACGCCGCGAGCCGCAGCCTGCAGCCCACGTTTTTCTAACGTAACAAGCTGCTGTCTAAGGGAGGAAGGAAAATCTGGCACGTTCTTTGTCTCCGATAAAAGTGATGAGGAGGGTACAAGGTCGGAAGGCTACGGCAAAGGGGGCAAAGAGAGTTGGAAGATCTTCGCCTTGACCGCCTATTGTTTACCTGTATGAACAGCCCGCCAGGTTGAAGGAGCCACGCCCCATAAGCACAAGGGGATACGCATGCTCCTAGCCGTCCTTTCCTGTCTGACTTTTCGAGCCAAGCAGCTTATCTTAGCGTTAGTTTTTGCTCAAGCGGAGGAGGTGCGCGGAATATGCGCGGATGGGTGCAGAATAAGCACAAGATATGGCAGCGTATCCTACAAAGCCAGATCCGGACTTATCCGGACTTATCCGGACTTATCCCGTCTTGGGCCGAAGTAATTTTGTTCCGCATGCGCTTCACCAGCTCTTCGTAGGATTGCTTCGCCATGATTTTTTGGACTTGTTTGCGGAGATTGCCAGCCATACTCACCCCATCGAGCCGGACATCCCAGATCTTCCAAACGCCATCTGACTGGTTAAGCCGGAAACCAATAACGATACGACCTTCATCCGGATTCACTACCGAAACTTGGACTAAAGCCTCATTGCCCTTGAGCTGTGTGTCGCCGTATTCAAACCGGGTCTCGGCAAGGAATTCGGAGGCACGCGCATAGGCGAGTTCTCTCAACAGGTCCGACAGGAGCTCGCTGAAATCTGTTTGCTTTTCTGTGCCGATTGTGTCCCAGTGCGGACCCATCAACCAGCGGGCGAGCTGGGCAATAGCTAGATGTTTCTCTATTTCTCCGCTTGTACACTCCGGTGACGCAGAAGGAGACCCTAATTCCTGCCCACACGCTTGCATCGTAGAAATTAGACGCTTTGTGACATCCCCTGGAGAATCCGCCCACCCAAGTTGAGGGGCAAGAATTAGCGAGACCAAGAGAATGATTTTTCCCAGCATGAGACTCCTCAATGCAGTATGGCAGTATGTCTTCTTGTATTTCTGGCCTCGCCTAAAGGCAAGAGAAGGGTCAGGACCTGTTCTCAGGACACAAACAAAGGGCAAGCAGGAAGGTATCGCCGCATGGCTGTAGTACGACCCCCCGTTTGGGAAGGGACGGCAGGATGCTCTTGATATTTTGGTGTTATTCTCCGACTTGCTTCTCCCGACCTTGCAAGTAGAAGTCTTGCACCGCGCTATACAAGTCCAGCGTAAAACGGTCCACACTCTCGAACAGCTCAAGATTCAACGAGCGTTCGTTGACAGCATCTGCAACCGTTGTTCCAACATTGATAGCAACCACTTCGGTCGATGACAGAAAGTACGGTCTGGGATCCATAGCCCCGTCTGCCACTCTGCCGATCACATCACGTACGGTTGAAGGACCGATAAACGGCAATACGAGGTAGGGGCCAGGTCCAACGCCGTATTTTCCAAGCGTCTGGCCGAAATCTTCCTCACTTTTCTCCAGGCCGAATTTGTCTTTGGCTATATCAAAGAAGCCCAACCCACAAATTGTAGTATTAATCACGAAGCTGCCTGCCTCACGCGCGGCGCCCCTGAGTTTGAGCTGAAAAAGGCTATTCGCAAACCGCGGGACGACCCCAAGATTTGTAAAAACCCGCTGGACTCCAAGACGTCCTTTCTCCGGAACGGTCCCAATGTAGACACGGGCAGCCGGTCGCAGAATATGTTCGTCCATCCAGATGTTGAACGAAAACATTTTCTCATTGAGGGGCTCCAAAACAGACGGTTCGTAAACAGGCGTGGAGGCGGCGAGCGTATCAAAGGAGTCGTCCAGACCGCCATTAAGCCCACTATTTTGAGCGAGAATAGGTCGCGCGCAGGGCAGGCTAAATCCAAGGCTGGCGGCCAGGCAGAGGACTGTGAAACGTATAGAAAGGGTTCGTCTTTTTTGCATTACACCACAATCTCTATGTTGCCTTTGTCGGTAGCGCAACGGCTGCCGTTCCAATGACCCATCGTTCTCCATCATCATTTTCCATCCAAATATCACACTCAGCAGTATGCTGCTCGTCATCCTTTTGGGTGACGAAGCCAAGCAGATGGATACTGCAATCAGGCAGGACCGGGCTGCGAAATGTCGTACCGATCCGGGTGATTTGGGCCGCCGGGTTCCACTCGCTAATTAATCGGGCTAGCAACCCCATACTTAACACTCCAGGCGCGATCATGCCGGGTAGGCCCTCTTTTCTGGCGCCTTCATCGTCGGTAAAGCGTGGGAAATCCATTCCTGCTGTTTTGGCATAACGGCGCACAAAGTCTTTAGTGAGCAAGATGTCGATAGGCGGCAGCTCGTCGCCTTCTTCTACGTCTTCAAAATAGATCGTCTTCATCGCTGCACTACCCTATGGTCAACAAGCGCGACTTTCTCACCGTTCTGGTTCGTAATCTCATTGCGCAACACAATGAAGTACATGGAGCCGCTGCGTCCGGTCTTCTCATAAATATCGTGTATGGTACTGACCATTTTAAGTGCATCACCAGGCCGAACCGGAGTAAAGCTTTCGAGATCACGCCCGCCGTCAAAGCCCACCTTGCCAAAACGCGGCATATGTTCGGGCGTCATCTTTTGGGGGCGTAAGCGGGTCACAAAGGTCGGCGGTGCAACGAGCCCGCCGTATGGCCCTTGGGCTGCGGCTTCCTCGTCCGTATAGAGCGGATTGGTTTCACCCAACGCCGCGGCAAATTTCAGGATTTCGTCCTTAGTAATAGGCGGAAAATCGGTTTCGTCAAAGACTTGTCCTAAAATGGACCGATCAAACTCAAAGGCCATGCTGTCATCCTCTAGGCGCTGTTTTGTACAGGGGTCCGCCGAACACGGAAATCGACGGGGCGATAGCCCCCTGTTCGAAGGGCATCAACCAGCTCTTCTGTAGTGGTAATATCTTTCTCAAATTCTGTCGCACAAATACCGACGAAGCTCACTAGATGCGCGTCGCTGCCACCAAAGGCATGATAGCCATACAAGTCGATCAGCTCAGCAACACGCTCATTTTCGCCTTTTTTACTACCACCGTTAAGCGCCTCAACCCCAACTACGCCTTCCAGCGGCGGTCTGTTCTCATAGTGCTCGATCAGTCCGATAGTCGGTCGACCAGGATGACACGGCATAGCAACACCGCCCATGCCTGCCACCTCATCAATCAGTTCTTGAGCGCGGAGACGCACATTAGAGAAATCGAAGCGTTTGAGCATATCGTCGTTCACGCCGTACACGAGTACGTGACCATACTCGGTCTCGACTTCAGAGGCTTTGAGAATAAGCATGCCGTATTTGTCTTCGAGTTCGCGGTAGTCACTGTGCGAGTCAAATTGCCGGTGTTCAGTCAGGACAATGCCATCTAGCGGTCGTTCATCCCGTTTGCGTGCCAGCCACTTGAGATATGCCTCGACGGGTGCACGGCTGTCATCTGAGACTTCGGAATGCAAATGGAGGTCAATCATTCGTGCCATAGGGTACCCTAAATAGCCTGCCATTCGGCTCAGCTTTTAGTTTTCTAGTTGAGAAATAGGGCCTTATAGTGCCAGAAGCAAACGATTGTGGCAATGGAATGGAAAGCCAGAAGGGACATGCGTGCCCCTCTCTCAGACGCACGCAGACTTACACGGCAGGTTTGAATAGCGGAACCGAGATCTCCGGGGCCATATCTTCAAACGTGACTTCAACCGGCATACCGATCGTGACCGTCTCGGGATCACAGTCCACGATATTAGTCAACATCCGCACGCCTTCTTCCAACTCCACATAGGCCATGACATAGGGCACTTTATTGCGAAACCCGGAGCTCTGATTCTGCCGAGTGATTGTGAAGGTATAGACCGTACCCTTGCCGCTACATTTCAGCCAGTCAAAGTCTTGTGATAGATCTTCGGGACAAAACGCACGCGGATAATAAAAGACCGTATTACAAACGCGACACTTTTGGACGTAGAGTTCGTGTCGCGCGCACGCTTCCCAGAAAGGCTTGGACTCTTCATCCACACGCGGAACAGGGCGTTTCGATTTCTTTTTTTCATCAGCCATAACGTATTCCTCAGCGTATTTTGTCTGCCTGCCCTCTACACGCCCAAGACCAGTGAGGCCCCGCTGTGCCTGAGTCCAAGGGTTCCACCTGTGCCATGACAGAAGGCAAGCTGGCAGTCTTTGACCTGACGCTCCCCACATTCACCCCGGAGTTGCTTGACGGCCTCAATCACCAGGAAAATCCCACGCATGCCGGGGTGGTTGGACGACAGCCCGCCCCCGTCGGTATTAATCGGCAGCTCTCCGCCAAGGCCGATACGTCCGTTTTGCACAAACGAGCCGCCTTCACCTTTTTTACAAAAGCCAAGACTTTCCAAGGTCACGCACACTGTAATGGTGAACGAGTCATAGATCATGGCCATGTCAAAGTCAGCATGACTCGCCCCAGCCCGCTCCATAGCCTTGGGTCCGGACTGTTTGGCAGCCGCGTCAGTGAGATCACGCATACCCGCACTCGTGTGAGAGCAGGCTTCCGCCGCACTCATAATATAAACTGGCTTTTTCTTGAGATCGCGCACCCGCTCAGCTGAGGTGACAACCAAAGCGCCTCCACCATCTGAGATCATGCAGCAGTCCAAAAGATGCAGCGGAGAAGATACCTCGCGTGAGGCCAGCACATCGTCAACCGTAATCAGATCACGAAATTTGGCGTGGGGATTGAGCGAGGCATGCTTGCGGGTTGTGACCGCGATCTCGGCTAATTGCTCACTCGTTGTGCCGAACTCGTGCATATGGCGCTGGGCCGTCAGCGCATAGTCGCCAACCGTTGTTGGGCCGTAACAGCCTTCAAATTGCTCCGGCGGATCGCCGCTGCCAGCGACGCCCGTGCCAATAGCAAAACGATCCGAGGACCATTTACTGCCGTATAAAATAAGCGCCACATCGCAGTAGCCAGCAGCGATGGCCGCTGCAGCATGTGCAGTATGCGAGACGAATGACGAGCCACCTATCGAGTTGGAATCAAGGAAGTCCGGATTCAAATTCATGTGTTCGGCCAGAGCGATAATGCCCATGCCGCCAACGCCTGAGGTAAAGAGACCGTTCACATCCTTAATGGTCAGGCCAGCATCGTCTAGCGCACCGCGCGCACTCTCGGCCATGATTTGGTATTGGGTTTTATGCGGCGCCCAGCGCAACGGATGCTCGTAGACGCCGGCAAGGGCAGTTTTCCGACTAATACTCATGAGATCCCTCTTGGCTGAAGAACGTGTCAATTGCGTCACAGGCTTCCTGAGATTTTTCAATCGGCAGCCAGTGCCCAGCTTCTGGAATCACGACCAGTTGCGCTCCGGAAATATTGTCTCGTAACTCTTCAGCCTGAGCCACAGGCGTGGTTGCGTCATCTTCTCCAACCAGAACAAGAGTCGGAACTGTGATTGCGCCCAGTTGCGCGGTCAGATCAACCTGCTGACACGCCATCAAATCAAAGCAACGCACGCGCGGGTCTGTTTTAATCTGCTCCATCCAGCCTTCCTGGATAATCTTTTGCGGCGTTTTGGGTGAACACGAGACCTTAGTAAACGGCTGGCCTTGACGGCCTTTCATGACGGATTGCCAGGTTTTGATAAGATCGTCGGGAATATCGAATTTGGCCGCGGTGCAAGTCAGCACTAGCCCTTCGAGCATGTCTGCATGACGTAGCGCGAGGTCCATAGCAATCGCCCCACCCATGGAGTGGCCGATAATCACCACAGGTCGCACGCCGAGGGCTTTCCACACCGCATAAGTGAAATCACTATACGCGGTCACGCTTTTGAGGCTTTCCGTACCACTTGAGCGTCCATGACCCGGAAAATCGAAGGACAGCGGACTATGCTTAGCCGACAAAATATCGACTATTTTATTGGCAAAATGGCCGTTACTGCCCGCACCGTGGATATAAAAGAAGAGCCTGCCCTTACTCACATCCGGAACCACAGGCGGCAAAGTGGTTTGGCCGGCGTGAAAATAATTCACCGCATAGCCGTCAACATCAACATACTTGGTTGGCATATCCCCTCACTTTAGAAAAGCTCCGCTTTCGACAAAGCCGTTCATTGACTAATCGGGCGGGGTTGGGTTTGTCAAGGGTTGCGGAGGAACAACATTTCATACTTCCAGTCTGAGGTCTGTAAATAGTTCTTTAACACATGCTCTCCTCGTCCTTACCCAATTCTTTCCATCATTACTATGACGTGTAAAATGATAAAATTTACACGTCTCAATTAGGACGTCGCCGCATGCAAACGAAGCTCACGCTCCGCCTTGACCACCTGCTCATAGAGCAGGCTACGACCTAAGCCAAACGATCTGGCAAATCAGTTTCACAGCTCGTCGCAGAGTACTTTTCCCTCCTTCATACCCCGTCACCGGCGAGAACTGATCTCAGCCTGTCCGTCCAGAAACTTAAAGGGGTAATCCAGAAATCGAAGACCCTGATTGAAGACTATCATGAGTATTTAGCGGGGAACCATCTTTGAAAATCCTCTTTGATACGAACGTTCTCTTAGATGTCTTACTTGATAGAGCGCCTTTTTCAGCACCTGCGGCACCCTCCTGTCGAAGTCGGAGACTGGGGAGCATTCGGGCTATGCCTGCGCAACAACGATCACCACGATTATCTATTTATGTCGTAAGGTAGTAGGCGAAGCAAAAGCAGAGTAATAAATCCGCACCTCGCTCTCTATCCTGGATGTTGCCCCCGTGAATGGGAGAGTTGTAAAGAGAGCCCTGCAGACAAATTTTCGAGACTTCGAAGACGCACTGTTAAATGAAGCTGCTCTCGTCGTCTCGGCTGACACTATTGTGACGAGAAACAAGAGAGATTTCTCACGCTCTACTCTCTCCATTTACACGCCATATGCACTCATTCGTCTCCTTGAATCGCAAGCCCTTCCAGTGTGAGGGCACAATCTCCGTTGCGCGGGTTACAACCGTCGCTCATTTACACCCGAGCCAGCTCAAGGACTAACGTCCGTAGCGATTGGGCATTAAACGCTGGTAGAAAGTGATCGATATACGGCAGGGCTGCACGCATGCCTTGGGCGCGGGGTCGAAAGGTTGAGGCACCGTACATCGGATTGATCCAGACGACGGTCCGCACGTACCGACGGAGTGCGCGCATTTCTCGGTCGATAATAGAAGTGTCGCCGCCGTCATAGCCATCACTCATAATAATAGCGACCGTCGAGCGGGCTGAGCCCTCACGTAGCGCGCCACGGTTGAGGCCTGCAAGCGCGCCTCCTATATCCGTGCCGCCCGACCAATGCCGTACGCTCTCGCCCATTTCGCGCAGCGTATGTTGGACAGAATGGCGGCGGAGCAAGGACGTAATTTCTGTCACTTGGGTGCTGAAGACCAACGTGCGCGAATTCTTGAGTTCTTTCTGGAGTCCGAACATGAGCTGGAGCAGAAAGGGATTAAACGCATCCATGGATCCGCTCACATCGCACAACATGACAAGGCGCGTCTTGCGCACCCGACGTTTGATACGAGAGAGTTCGACTATATCCATGCCGTATCGGACGTTGCGCCGAAGCGAACGACGCAGGTCGAGACGGGCGCCGTGCGAACCAGGTTGTACGCGCCGGCTCGGTCGGGTGGCCAGACGCTTGGCAAGCTCGCGCACGATCTGCTCTATGGGTGGGGCTTCTTCATCCCAACGCGCGGTCAGGTTGAGATCTCGTCTGGTTTCTTCAGCGCTTACGTCTTCCAGTTGACCGATAATGTCTTGATGAGCCTCTTGCAGACCCTGATCGAATTCGCCGCGCAGCAGCTCGGTCCGCATCCCTAGGCGATAGCCTTCATTCTTTGCCGCGCCATACCAGTATGCGTCAAAGACGCGGTCGAAAATCTGCTCCTCCTCCCGACTACTCGCAAGATTCGTCCGGAGTGCAAGGCGAAATTCGTCTTCATTAAGAAACTGTACCCCACGAAGGGAACGAAACACGTCGATGACGCGGCCTTGGGTCACACGAAGCCGTGCGTCTTTTGCCAGACGGCACAGCTCAAGCGTACGCGTCAGGAGCATATCTGGAAGCGGTGAGGGATCTGCCAGATTTCCGATATCTCGGAGGTCAAGGGTCTGGTCTTTTGAGGGCATATTCAGATCAAGTCCAATCAGTCTACAGCCTTTGGTTGCGCCTTTTTTAAAGCGCTGACGACTATGCTGTACCCCCTTCACCCGATTGCCCGCTCAGAATTTTATCCGCCCGGATTGCACGCAACCGCTCAATGTCATCATGGTATTTGAGAATCACACCAGACGTTTCGTCGAGCGTGTCTGCTTGCAGCTCATCCACTCCAAGCCCGAGCAGTGCGCGACTCCAATCCAGGGTCTCAGCAATACCAGGTCGTTTATAAAAATCGATCCGCCGCAAGGTCTGCATTACAGACACAATTCGGTCAGCCAAGGATACTCGTATCCCTTGGACACGACGCAAGATGATCTCATGCTCCTTGTCCGGTGATGGATAGTCTATCCAGAGATACAGGCAGCGCCGTTTGAGTGCATCATGGAGCTCACGAGTCCGATTCGAAGTCAGCACAACATACGGCGGGTGTTTTGCCCTGAACGTTCCGATCTCAGGCACGCTGACTTGAAACTCAGACAGAATCTCTAATAGAAAGGCTTCGAATTCCTCATCGGCTCGGTCCACCTCATCAATAAGGAGCACCACCGGTCGTGGGCCTGGATGGCGAATCGCCTCAAGTAGAGGTCGATTAAGAAGAAATTCATCACTAAAGATCGTTTTCTCAAGTGTTGCACGCCCTTCCGGTTGTTGCTCGGCCATACGGATCTGCAGGATCTGCCTGGCATAATTCCACTCATACAGCGTCGTGTTGACATCAAGCCCTTCGTAGCACTGGATTCGAATGAGTGGTGTGTCTAGAACACCGGCAAGCACTTTGGCGACCTCTGTTTTACCCACGCCGGCTTCGCCTTCCAGCAACAAAGGTTTCTCCGGCTCTGCCGCGAGCTTTACCGTCAATGCAAGTGCGCGATCAGCGATATAGTTCTGCTTGGCAAAAGCAGCTTGGACGGCATCGACCGATTCAAATACGGGTCGGCTCTGTTCAGCCATTCCAGCTCCTTCGCTCCCTTCACTGGGAAAGGTCTCTTTTAATACTGGCCAATATTGGCAGTGTGTATCGTGTTTTTTCCTGTTGGGCTATTCCGGGGCCTTCTTCGGTAGGTTTCGCTTTTCCAGAATCAAACAGATCAAATAGATTAGAGGGATCATAGGAGACCAGACCAGAGGTATGATGCTCAAACTTCCCTATCTTCACCTTCCGCGCCTTTATATGCTGCTGAGCAGCAGCTGAGCCGCACAGCTCAGGACAAAAGCGACGAGCCTGCGCAATCTCCTCGGCCCGGGCGCGATTGCCAAGAAAGCGAAAAGCAAAATTTACCACCGACGCAGCGTGTTTGTTAAACAGTTGCTCAAACGCGCCCTCCTCCTCATTGTGGAAGCGGAGCATGAGCTGCACGTCAGGATCGTCGTGTGGTGAGCGCCCCTCTTTCTGTTTCATTGAACACTTCGCAACCCAAAAGGTCTCAGCCGGAGGCGCTCCTCTTCGGCCCCCTGTGTCTCGATCGAGCGTGATCACCATATAGAGGTGAATAGAGAAAATGAAGTATAGGCAAGGGATAAGGGGGATTGCCACAAGGTAGTGGAGGCGCTACGGGGAGGAAAATGGGAGCGCGACTATGCAATCTTTTTTTGAAGAATCTCTGACGGAACATTTGGCCCGCATTGAGCATTATATGCGGGGGTGTGAGGTACTTGATTTTCCCCGCGAAGAAAGTGCGTTGCGGACCGAGCTTGCAGGATTTATACGCAACCACGAGACGGCCGTCGTGCAGGAATGGGTTGTCTTTATTGCCCAGACCTTTCCCATCGCGATGGAACAGGTTCCCGAAGTCAGGAACGATATGGGGGCCGCCCTACGGCGTTGGGCCCGGCATATCGAGAACCCGGATGATACGCAGACCTATGAGTATCTGCGCCAACATGCCCGGCAAGGATTTATCTCGCTTTTTCCAGCTTCCCGTTTTCTTGCCAGCCAGATGAAAATCCGCCTGCTCATTATTGAGCGTTTACGGGAAGCGTATGCCAAAAACCGGAAAAAGTCAGTCGAGTTACTCACCTTGCTAGATCAAGAATTCCATGAGCGTATTCTGCACATCACTGACTTTTTCGTTGAAGCACGGGAAGAAGCGCTCCGAGACGAAGAAGAGCGTCACCGTAAAGTAGTTGATTATTCTCCAGCCCCGATCTTTCAGATTAGCGGCCGGGACGGCACCATTCAGCAGGCTAATAAAGAAGCTGAAAAAGTTACGAGAATGTCCCAAACAGAGCTTGCCGGAAAGGCAATCTGGGACCTGCATCCACCTGAGGAGAGAGAGCAAGTCCGCCAGCTCTATCACGAGACATTAAAACAAGGCTATCTGGGCTGGGAGGATTTGCGCCTGCGGACAATGAACGCGGAGGGCGTTGTTCCGGTTTCGGTCTACTTTGGCGCTCTTGAGCATCGCGGAGAAAAAACAATTCAAGGGATTTATGTTGATATCTCTGTTCGACGCCAGTTAGAAAGCCAGCTCATTCAGTCAGAAAAAATGGCGGCTATTGGACAACTCGCAGCTGGGATTGCGCACGAAATTCGCAATCCACTCGGCATCATTCGTAATGCGCTGTACGACCTCAGTCAGATCACAGACACAACGAACCCGGATATTCAGGAAGATCTACGCATTGCCAAAGGAGAAATTACCCGTGCGCAGGAAATTATAACCAACCTCCTAGCGTTCTCCCGCGAGAGCGGGACCGACATGGAAGAGGCCAGCCTTGATGATCTGCTAGGGAAAACGCTCCAGCTCATGCGCAAATATTTGGAGACACATAACGTCCAAGTCGTGACGCACTTTGGCGATGTCGGCATTTGTCTGACCAACCAAAATGCCCTGCGTCAAGTCTTTCTGAATCTCATTACCAATGCGGTCCAAGCCATGCCTGACGGAGGCGAGCTGCGGCTGCACACCAAACGGAACGACCAGAATCATGTATCGATTGAATTCAGCGATACTGGAGTCGGTATTCCCGAGCACCAGCTGAACAGTATCTTCAATCCATTTTTTACGACAAAAGAGCCCGGACAGGGCACGGGACTTGGCTTATCGATTGTCCATTCGGTGATTAAGCGCTACCAAGGAAATATCTCTGTTCAGAGCAATGTAAACCACGGCACGACGTTTCTAATCGAGCTTCCCTGTCCGTGTGCCAACGAATCGTCCGTTTTTGAAAATTCATCCTCTGACACGACAGCGCCGGTGCTCTCCTAGGCTGCTCTATGGAGATTACTTGTATGCAGGGACACATCCTCCTAGTCGAAGATGAGAGCAATATGGCCAAGATGCAGGCAAAGATTCTGCATCGCAAAGGCTACACCGTGGAGGCTGTCCGCAACGGACAAGAGGCGCTGCGCCTGCTCGATCAGACGAATTTTGACGTCGTTATCACCGACCTCAAGATGCCGGTCATGGACGGCATGCAACTCCTGCATGAGATGCGAACGCTTGCCTGCGAGTGTCCGGTCATTGTGCTGACCGGACACGGCACGATTGAAAGCGCTGTCGAAGCCATGCAGCGTGGGGCCACCGATTATCTGACCAAACCCTGCAACCCGGATGAGCTGCTACTCAAGGTCGAGAAGCTGGTCGAAACACGCCGCCTGCGCCGGGAGCTTGCCCAGTTACGGCGCGAGGTCCAGAGCTATAAACGCTTCGGTGAACTCATCGGACAGAGCGCGGCTATGCGCCGCCTGTATACCACGATAGGCGCGATTAGTGGCAACAAAAGTACTGTGCTGGTGACGGGGGAGAGCGGTACCGGAAAAGAATTGGTCGCTCGTACTATTCACCTCAAAAGTCCGTGGGCAGATCAACCATTTCTTGCCATCAATTGTGGAGCGATGTCAGAAACCCTGCTCGACAGCCAGCTCTTTGGCCATAAGCGGGGCGCGTTTACCGGAGCGATTGCAGATAATGACGGCATCTTTCAAGCTGCCAGCGGCGGCACCCTCTTTCTCGACGAAGTTGCGGAGATTCCACTCGCCCTGCAGGTCAAATTCCTGCGTGCTATTCAAGAGCGAGAGGTCACGCCTTTAGGCGTGAGCCACCCGGTCAAGGTTGATGTACGAATCATTGCGGCGAGTAATACGGATCTCGAAAAAGCGGTTGCTATTGGGTCGTTTCGTAAAGACTTGTTCTATCGTCTGAACGTCGTCCCGATTCATCTTCCGCCGTTGCGGGAGCGACGCGACGACATTCCGCTCCTGGTCGAGCACCTTATTGCCGGGTTCAGCACGGAATATAAGGTCGAACCCAAACGACTGACAGCGGACGCTTTGAACAAGCTTGTTGCATATCCCTGGCCCGGCAATATTCGGGAGTTACAAAATGTGATCGAGCGGATGTTCGCGTTGAGTGATAGCCAGGAGACTACGCTGGCCGATCTCCCCGATCCCATTGCCGGGTTTGAGATGCCAGCGTCTCACTTTGATGCCTGGGCCGACCTGCCTTCCCTAGAGACTATGGAAAAGTCACTCATATCAACTGCCCTACGTCGGGGACACGGGAATAAGAACGAAGCCGCCCGCCTGCTCGATATTGACCGTCAGCGGCTGTATCGGAAGATTGAAAAATATCGTCTTGATTCTGCAGGATAGGTGATTGCACTGCCCCCTCATAAAGCGATAATGCATGTGCTCCGAGACACGCCAAAGCCAGATTCAATGAGGGACAAGCCGATTATAAGAGAAAGTGTTTCAACCTGTCGGAATACAAGCGGGAGAGAAAGAAAAAGACTGACAGGGGAAACGTAGAGCACACAAGCGGAGATTCCGCGTGGTCACGAAATCTCAACCTCATCATGTTTTTCGGATCCGTCACTGTCTCCTGATGGGAACTGTTTCTCATCCAGGTCATACACCTGCATCTTTCTGTAGAGCGTTTTCACATCAACGCCACATACGTTTGCGGTCAGTCCGATTTGTCTCCCCATACGCCTCAAGCTGTCGCGCGAGTTAAAACTTTTCTTGTTCTGCAAGCCCCTGACGGAGCGGAAGGGACGTGACCCCATAGGGCTGCCCATTGCCCGCCAGCGCAGCACGCCTGTCAGGCAAGTCGATGTCATCAATCACTTCTCCGCTGGCCAGAACGATTGCACGCTCTAAGATATTCTGCATTTCCTACACATTGCCCGGTCAGGCATGCTACATAAGCTGGTCCATAGCGTGTCGTGAAACACTCCGAATCCCTCTTCGCAGGGCCACTTAATGGTGCTGCAGGAAATCCCGGACAAGCAAAGGGACATCCTCACGTCGTCGCCGAGGGAATGAGCTGAATCGGCACCATGTTAATACGGTAGTAAAAATAAAACGATCTTGAGAATGGATCCGATCAGCCCAAGTCGTCACGGTGGCTCTTTCAACTTTGCCCTCAGCAAACAATTGCTGGGCTTGGCGGTTCAGCATTGCTGTATCTTTCCCTACATTCCATATCGCTGCGGCGCAGGGGAGGAATTCGAGCAGATTAAGATCAATGACATGTGGAGAGCCTATGGGAATTGTCCGGAACGGAGTGTTGGTGTCTCATCAGAAATCCACTCCAGACACCCTTGTCTGGAAAACGGGGGCAGTATTTCCCACAGAGATGCCTATCGTCCTTCTCGTCCTGCACTTGTAGTGAGAACTCGGGCTGTATCGTCTTCTATTCCGAATATAGGTCAGCACTCCCCGATCTTAACGACCGTCGCCCGCATTGTGCCCGAAAATCTCTCCAACATCCTTACAAGCAAACTGCAAAAAAACGGATGGGTAGGAAAAAAGTGAGAGGGCAAAGGGGAAGGGGGAGGGGAGGGAAATCCCCCTACAGGCAGGGCCAGGGTCGAAGAAACCCTGGCAAAACGGGAAGGGCAAAAGCCAGGGAAAGCGTGCCCCTCGACTCAAAGGATAAGGGGCGGCCCCTTAACACAAAGGACAGCCCCTCAATACGCTGGACAAGGGGCGTGCAGAATTACTGAAGCGCACTTAACGCAGTTGACCTTCAACAAACGGTACTTCGTAGACCTTCTCATGGTTGATAGGTCCGTGCCCAAAATACCCTTCCTCACCAAACAGCTCGCCATGGTCTGCGGTTATGGTAATATAGGTATTCGGCGGCACGGCATCGAAAAGCCGTTTAAAAACACCATCAAGATAGCGTACGGCATCCACCTGGCGCTTACGTAGGAGGTCGAGTTTATCTTGATCGAAGAACCGATCACCGTCGGCTTCGGTCTTAAGCAGCTTCCCGCCAACCATTACATCGTCGAAATGCTTAAATACTCCATGCACGCCATGAATTTTCGGCCATTCGTTACTCGGCTCGCCGGGCAGGGCATAGGGATAATGGGTCTCTCCGACATTGAGCAGATAGAATGATGGGCGGTCCTCAGAAAAGGCCAACCTATCAACCATTGCCGCCATATCGTTATGCGTTGGCATAAGGGTAAAGGTATCGAAATCCTTATTGATCAGCGTGGCTGGATTCAGCACGGGGAGGGAGACCATGGCATGGGTCCGGTAGCCGAGTTTCCATTTCAAAAACGTGGGTAAAAAGAGTTGAGGAACGAAGCTTTTAAACTCAACTTTCTCTGCTCCCAAACGCTCTTGAAATTTGAGAAAGTCTTGCTTGTAATATTCGGAAGCGTAGACTTGTTTTGGACTCGAATGTGGCAACAACCCCATGAGCAAATTGTAGTGCGAAGGAGCCGTCCAAGACGCATAGCTCCAGCAGCGCCGCACCTCACCCAGGGTACTGACTGTTTTCGGAGCTGCAGCCATGAAGGCATCATAGCGACAACTATCCAGGATCACGATGATATAGTTGTTCGTGCCTTGAGGTGGAGGCAAGGCTTGTAGCGCTACGCGCTGGCTCGTTCGGGCCACAGTGTCCTGCCTCGCCTCGACAGACTGGGGCGAGGTCATGGACGCTTCCCGCTTGAAGATCCGGTCTAAAATGCCCATGCCTAGTCCTCTATATCGTTATCGCTTCGCAACGCGGCCAATTCTTCTTTGGAGACAAGCATCCTTAGAGCCTTCGGATATGGGGATCAAGGAAGTTCTGGAAGGCGTTCCGACAGTCAACGATCAAAGGACTGTGTTTCACGATCAGTTCGGCATCAAAAGCCGCGTGGTCGGTCAGCATGATAACGCAATCCGCCCAGTTCAGCACTTCTGGAGTCAGCTCGACAGCGTGCAGGTCCGTGCCATTGACCTTCACGTGAGGAACGTAGGGGTCTGCATAACGTAAGAGCGCGCCTTTCTCATGGAGTTTATGCAGCACTTCGAGCGCAGGAGATTCGCGCACATCGTTCACATCGCGCTTATACGCAACCCCGAGAGCCAAGAGGTTTGCCCCGCGCAGGCTTTGGGCTTTTTCATTGAGTGCATCGGCAATCCGTCCCACCGTAAAGGCCGGCATTTGGCTATTAATCTGGCCCGCGAGTTCGATGAGTCTCGGCTCTACCCCGTTCATCTTAGCCTTCCAGGTCAGATAATGGGGATCAATAGGGATACAATGTCCTCCGAGGCCCGGTCCGGGATAGAATGCCATAAAACCGAACGGTTTTGTCTTGGCTGCTTCAATGACTTCCCATACGTTAATGTCGAATGTAAGGCATAGTTGAGCCATTTCATTTGCGAGTGCAATATTCACGCTACGAAACGTGTTCTCCAGCAGCTTGACCATCTCGGCCGTTCCCGGAGAAGAGACCGGGACGATCTGTTCAATAAACTGCTGATACAGGAGGACCGCTAATTCAGTACACTGCGGAGTGATCCCCCCGATAACTTTGGGAATCGTCCGGGTCATATACAACGCGTTCCCGGGATCGACTCGCTCAGGGGAAAACGCGAGAAAGAAGTCTGTCCCGACTTGCATGCCGGAGCGTTCAAGGATCGGCAGCACCACTTCCTGGGTTGTGCCTGGATAGGTCGTACTTTCCAAAATAATCAATTGCCCGGGACGGAGATGGGTACGGACCGTTTCTACGGCGGCAATAATATAAGAGAGATCTGGGTCGCGGCTTTTCCGCAGCGGCGTCGGCACACAGATACTCACCGCATCTAGGGCTTCAATCGCCATAAGAGACTGGGTGGCCCGAAGCCGCGCCTCTGTGACGAGCTTCCCCATATCGGCACTGGGCACATCTAAGACGTACGAGTGCCCAGCATTTACCTCCTCGACCTTCTCCCCATCGATATCGATCCCCGTTACCTGAAAGCCCTCCTTCGCCATCTCCAGGGCTAAGGGCAGTCCTACGTACCCCAATCCAATCACACCAAGCTGAGCAGAACGATCAAGGATCTTCTGTTTGAGCTTAGCTCCATCTTGTGGCTGCTCGTGGCATTGGTCTTTCACTGCATGCTCCTTTGGTGTCTCCACCATGGCAAACTCGGATTTTAGGGGATCGCTTGACAACACATGTCCTACATCTCCTCATGTGTTAACGTACATCTGCCGAGAAGAATCGGAAGCAAACGGTTTCCGATCACCCGTCTGGACTGGCTGCGTTCTGTGCCTCATTTGATAGAGTTGAAGAGAAGATCGAGAGGAGCTACGCTCAGCTCTGTACAGGAGCGTCTCTTACCGAAGAGTGTAAGCAAGACTGTACTGAGCGCTTTGGCACCATCAATAGTCAGCAAAAATAGTCAGCAAAAACTCGCACGGAGGGTAATACCCCAGTCCTATAGGTCTCAAGGGACGTTCTCAATGATCTCTAACACGGGCCATATATGCAATAATACAGGCAGTCGTCGCCGTTTCTTCAGCTAAGTCAATCACATCGATTGTTTCTTGAATCGTATCGCCAAACGAGACAACACCATGCTTCTCCAAGACTAGCATTCGCGTGTTTTTATCACTACCCGCGAGTGTCTTTTCTACGGCCACTGCAAGTTCTCGTGTCCCTGAAGAGGCGAGCGGAACGACGAGAGACCGGCCGAGTCGCATTTCAGCCGTCACAGTAGCCAGCGGTATTTCCTCGCCCCGTACTGCGAAACTCACACAGTGCGGCGGGTGCAAGTGAGCAATCGCTCTAATTTCTGGGTGTGTAGCGTAAATGGCCACATGCATGAGCGTTTCCTCTGAAGGAAGGTATTGATCAGGACCACCAATCTTATTCCCATTAATGTCTACAGTTATACAGGTATCAATGCTGATTTCCCGCAACGATATCTGGCTTGGAGTAATAAGGAATGTTTCCGAATCCCCAATTCGAGCGTTTAGGTTTCCGCCTGTCCCAGACACCAGTCGCCTATGGTATGAGAGATGGCAATAGCGGACGAGTTCTTCCCTCAGTGCCTGATCACTGATCATAGTCTCCACTTACCCATATGCATTCGCTGCAATTTCGTATTTGGTTCCCCTCACCCCCTACAAGGCGGGCGGGAAGAAATCGTCCATAAAACCGTAGATCACGGTCATCTGGTCCTCTATGGTGTCGAGCATGGGTCGTCGTCCTTTGTTGGCAGCCGAGTCGGCTAACGTAATTCTACGCACTGCGTCAGGACTCACGACCCTTCTCGGTCAACTTCGATCCTGAGTTGACCGAGCCGTTTAAGCGCAAGATTACGTTTAAGGCAGAAAAGCGAGGTTTTCATCACAACAGTCATACTCGACAACCAATGGATCCTCAAGCACGATCTGCAGGATCTGCATCTGGTAGAATACACGCGAAAACAGAGGAAAAACAAAATGACAACGACTGTTGACATCTTCCATCCAGCCGAAGAACACATCTTACTGCGTCAGACCGTTCGAGACTTCGTCAAAGAAAACGTTGAACCCCAGGCATCAGAGCATGATCAGCACGAACGTTTCAATCTTTCCCTCTTCCGCCAGCTTGGCGAGCTGGGCCTGCTCGGTATTACCGTGCCAGAAGAATATGGGGGAGCAGGTATGGATGCGGTCGCTGCCGTAATTGCCACCGAAGAGATCTCTGCGTCTGACCCTGGGTTCTGCCTCGCCTACCTCGCGCATGCTATACTGTTCGTCAATAACTTCTGTCGCAATGCCAACGCCGACCAGCGTGGGCGGTATTTAACACAGGTCATTTCCGGCAAATGGGTCGGTGGGATGTGTATGACCGAACCTGAGGCAGGGACCGATGTTTTGGGAATGAAAACCCATGCGGTCCGGCGCGGGGATGCATATTATATTACTGGCCGTAAGATGTTTATTACCAACGGTGCTCTCAATGACACGACATTAGGAGACATTTTTCTCGTCTATGCCAAAGCCGATAAAGGCCTGAGCTCATTTGTGGTGGAGAAAGGATTCCCCGGATTTTCCTTGGGCCAGAGACTGCATGGGAAGACGGGCATGCGCGCCTCAATGACCGCAGAGCTCGTCTTTGAAGAGTGTCAGGTTCCGGTCGCAAACCGCCTTGGCGAGGAAGGTGATAGCGTGCTCCATATGATGCGAAATCTTGAGATTGAACGGGTGACTCTAGGAGCGATGTCCACCGGCATGGCTGGCCGGTGCGTCGAAGACATGACCCGCTACGCGAGCGAGAGAACGGCCTATGGCAAACCTATCAATAATTTTGGCCAAATCCAACGCTATATCGCCGATTCATATGCCCAATATATGGCCGCCCGGACGTACCTGTATAATACGGCAATGAAGATGGACCTCGACAAACCCGGACATCGGGTCGATTCTGACGGAGTAAAACTCGTCGCCACGCCGATGGCAAAGCACGTTGCGGATAACGCTATGCAAGTGCTGGGCGGCTACGGCTATTTTAATGAATACGTGGTCGAACGTTTATGGCGGGATGCTAAACTGCTTGAAATCGGAGGCGGCACGCTCGAAGCGCATCAAAAGAATATTACTAAGGATTTAACCCGCCACATGGAACTCATTCGGTAAGGAAACTATGATGCGCAACTTATGGGACAGGATTATGATTGGTTTGATGCTGGCAGTCATTTGTTTCTGTCTGTTCGATCTCTGGAGCTCTCCGGCCCGCCTCGGCTGTGTCGTCGGCATCGGAGGGGCGATTGTCGTTATTTTTCTCAAAATGAACGCACTCAAGCAGGCACGGGAGACAAAATCATAAAATCCACTGCGCACCTCTCCCAAAGGGAAGGGACACACCCAGCTGGGACGCAACGGCCACGCGGAGCGTCCTCCAGGCAGGGCTTCACTTTTCTTGAGCTCATCCTTGTTCTCGTAATCGTGAGCATTGCCTTCGCCATTGTTGCGCCTGCCATTGGCAACCGCCTCAGCAGTGGGGACCCCAAACGGACGGCTCTCCAACTGCGCTCGACAATGGAGCTGTTGCGTATTCGAGCACTCATAGACGGGAAAGAGCAGCTTCTCGTCGTTGACCCGCAGGAAAATCAGTATTGGCTTGAATCTGCTGGCCACGCACGGGCACAGGACGAAGGGGAGCAAGAAGAAGAGGGGCAGAACGAGGTACGCCCCGTGCCGTCAGGCGGCGGCGAACTGACGGCACGGGGTATCTGGGTTCGCGACGACGGTGAGGTCGAGTTCCGTTTTTATCCGGACGGCATGAATTCCGGCGGAGATATTTTTATAGAGCAACGCCGAGGGGTTAATCTTATTGTGTATACCGTTCACTTGAATCCTCTGCTTGGTACGGCAACGATCCAATACGGTGAATAGCCGACGTGAGAAAATGTCTTCAGCAAAGAAAACGTATTCTCTGTTGGTCTTGCCGTTGGCCTGTAGCACCCTTTGGCAGCCCACCTCGGAGACAGAGGAAAAGGGGTTTAGCCTTTTAGAGGTCATTATCGCACTGGCTATCCTAGCCGTTGGCCTTGTCACGCTGCTTGAACTCTTTGCCGGCAGTTTGCGTCTAACCGGAAAAGCTACTCAGCGCACCTTGGCGGTTATTCATGCCCAGAACGTGATGGACAGCGTCTTTGCCCAAGAATTTCTCGAAGATGGAGAGGACGGCGGAGAGCTATCGGATGGCTATTTTTGGCGGATGAATGTGCAAGAAATATTCCTAGATGAGGAAGGGGAGGGCTCTGAAGCAGCATCACCGGCCAATCGTCACACGGACTTTCATCTCAAGGAGATCGAAGTACGTATTGGCTGGGAAGAGGGGGAGAGACAACGCAGCTTTATTCTACGCTCCATGCGTGCGCTACTAGACGATCCAACGAATACCCTGAAGGAAACGGACCAATAAGCATGCCCCACCCGCGCGGCTTTACGCTGCTCGAACTCATCATCAGCCTCACTATCATGAGTGCGGTGATTGTAGGCGTGTATGCTACACTCAGCCTCGGTACAAACGCATCCGAACGTGGTGAAGCGCGCAGTATTGAAAACCAGCGGGTCCGGGCGGCGCTTTCGTTGATTTCCCGCCAACTGAAGTCTGCCTACCCCCTGCTACTCCAGACTGAAGGAGATACCTCTGTTTATTTCTTTGGCGAGTCAGATGAGCTGCATTTCATTGCGTCGTCGAATCGACCGGAGATCGGCGGATTGGAAAAAATTTCCTATTTCATCAGAGAAGAGGATGGACGACACAGTCTCTGGATGCGCGTTTCCGCGCCCACAATGCCGGCAGACTTAGTGGAAGATCGCGAAGGCGGGTTAAGCCAAGAAGCCGAGGTGTTGCCCGATATTGACGAGTTGGTGTGGGAATATTTCGGGACGGAGCAAACCGAAAAGAAATGGCAGGATAGCTGGAGTGGCAAAGAGATGCGAAAACTGCCACAAGCCATCCGGCTGTCGTGGCGGACGCAGGTCGGGAATCTACCGGTTGAGTGGCAAATCGAGGTACCGATTCATGCCCAATCCCCACATCAGGGCCGCTCAGCCATTCGACAGCCTCGCGCCCCTCGAATATAGATACCTATGCATAACGAACGTGGTGTTATCCTGCTGGTTGTTGTCTGGTCTCTCGTGGTCCTGATGGTCATCGCACTTGAACTAGGTCGGACGGCCCGTGTGGAGGGAATTAGCACGGACGTGTATCAACAAGAGGCCAAAACCTACTATCTGGCAATGGCGGGACTCAACCACGCACTCTATCAGCTTGTTCGTACCGGACAGCAGGGTCGAACACGCCAGAGCCGAAACGGAGGAGGAGACCGTGCTCAACGTGACTCGAACGAACAAGGCCCAAAGGAATGTCCGGATGCCTGGCTTCTTGGCGATGGTCAGTGGAAAAACGAGTTCTTTGGTGAGGGCGGCTACCAGGTTCGCGTGAGCGACGAAAGCGGGAAGATGAATATCAATCAAGTAGATGAAATTATTTTACGCCAGACCTTCACCAGACTGGACCTCGACCCGGACTTTGGCGATGCACTTGCCGATGCGATCCTCGACTGGCGCGATCCAGACGATTTTGAACGTCTCAATGGGGTAGAAAGTGACTACTACTTAGCCCAAGACATTCCTTATCCAGCCAAGGACGGACCGTTCGATGTCATTGACGAGCTGCTGCTGATTCGCGACGTCACCCAGGACCTCTTCTACGACACCCTGAAGGAAGTGTTCACAGTGTACGGCGCGGCACGGACCGGCAATATGGCTAATCTGATGACTGCCGGTCCGGGGGTAATCATGGCAAATAAGGGTGTCGACGCGGAAACGGCCAAAGAAATGGTGCGCCAAAGGCAGGAAAACTGCGGAGAAGATTTCTTAGACGGCACTGTCGCACGTGGCGCCCTACCAACGATTGTCACTATAGAAAGCGTTGGCTACTTGAACACCGGACGTATGACTCGTAGGCTGTCAGGCGTTGTCCAACGCACCGGCGGCCAGTCATTCCGCATGCTGCGCTGGCAAGATCGTCTCCCTTCACCCGAACTCCCCATCAAAATCGACGATCAAGGATCACGGGATGACGTATATGAGGACTTTTAATCACGCCTCTTCACACTAGCGTGAACATCGCCGTTCCGTCCTTTCCATGCCCAGAGTCCCATTCACTCCTCCTCATCGTCCATTTCATTTTCGAGCAGCTCTTCTTGTTCTTCCAGGCGCACCTGCAGCGTGCTCAGCGCTTCGAACACCGCGCCCACGGCCTCTTGAAAATCGTCCTCAGCGCTGACGTTCCCAGCTGCCACGCGTTCTTCACAATCCCGACCCACTTCTGAAATAGACAGCTTGGCTGATTTCACCAACCCTATCCATTGACCAATAATAGCAAGGGCATCTTCCATCCGGCCTGACTCCTTTCTGTCTCACCCATCCCCTGGTAGACTATGCCGCCTAACACGTACAGGAAAGGAGGCTCATATGCGACAGGTTGCCGTTGTCGGCGCGGGGATGACCCGCTTTGGAAAACATATGGATCGGAGCATGAAAGACTTGGCCCGAGAGGCAATTGAAAATGCCATGCAGGCGGCCGGAGTCGAAAAAGATGCCATTGAGGCGGCAGCCGTAGGGAACGCGGTTGCCGGGTTGATCACGGGACAGGAGTGTATCCGCGGTCAGGTCGTACTGCGTGAGCTCGGGATTGGCGGTATTCCTGTTATCAACACCGAGAATGCGTGTGCGAGTTCCTCCACGGCCTTCCATCTCGCCTGGCTCTACGTGGCGTCCGGCATGTACGACATGGTCCTCGCCCTCGGCATGGAAAAGCTTTTTCATGCCGAGAAGAAGCGAACCTTCCTGGCCATAGGCAGCGCAATCGACGTTGAGCAATCCGAATCATTTGCCCGGGAGATGAGTGGTGAGCGGAGTGCTGGAGCTGGCAAGTCCCGGAGCGTATTTATGGATTTCTACGCCAACCTCGCTCGTCAGCATATGGATCGCTACGGTACCACCCAAAAACAATTCGCCCGCATTGCTGCCAAGAACCACACCAACGGCAGCCTCAATCCACACGCCCAATATCAAACCCGCCGCTCCGTAGAAGATGTCTTGTCGGCTCCCCTTATCGCCGCGCCCCTGACGCGCATGATGTGTTCTCCGATTGGAGATGGAGCTGCAGCCGTACTCATTACCACGGCAGAGAAAGCACGCCAGTTGACGACAAGGCCGGTGTTCGTCAAAGCCTCCATCTTGGGTTCCAGCAAAGCGCACGACCAGGACGCTCCTGGTATCGTCCCCTCGGTCGCACACAAAGCTTATGAGCAAGCGGGTGTGGGTCCTAACGACCTGCATGTCGTTGAGGTCCACGACGCCACCGCGCCGGCTGAGCTACTCATCTACGAAGAGCTGAACCTGTGCCAGCCAGGTGAAGGCGGCAAACTGATTGATGACGGAATAACACAGACCGGCGGCCGCTGTCCGGTCAACCCGAGCGGTGGTCTGCTGGCCAAAGGACATCCTGTCGGAGCGACTGGGGTTGCCCAGATCTGCGAAATTTTCTGGCAGCTTCGGGGTGAAGCCGCACAGCGTCAGGTTTCCGGGGCAAAAGTTGGACTCACCGAGAACGGGGGCGGTGTCCTAGGAGGGGAGAACGCAGCGGCGTCAATACATGTTTTTACAGTCTAATATATACAACGGCAAAAGGCCCGCAGGAAAGAGGAGGGGAAACCTGCGGGCCTTCAAACAACGTCCTGCTGGGGAAAGCCGGACGATGAGGACCGCAATGGATTAATCAAGGCGTCGGGGGTAAATATACCTGTGATTTGGCTCTTTTTCAAGATAAGTTGGTCTGAATTATTTTCTCTTAACTTATAAGTTCTATTTATTCTCCGGTAGACCCTTTTTTTACCAGATTCTCCGTTCTCTGCCGCGTTTCTTGACAGCATGACATGTCCCCTGGAGGCACTCGTCCGCTTTGTGTTCTCGGTTGCCTCATCTCTGACCGCTCAAGCTGAAAGGGTCTACTGTCCGTCGATACGCTACGTTGGCTGATTGACCGGATTATTCTTTTCCAAGGACGGAGGAACAATAGTCAGGAAGGAACTTGACGAGATCGATGAAGCGAGGAGCGCGGCGAGAATCCCTCCTTGCTCTCCATCTTCATCCCGCTATGATGCGAAGACACAATTCAGCGTGCCCTCGTAGCTCAGGAGGATAGAGCACCGGATTCCTAATCCGGGGGTCGTGCGTTCGAATCGCGCCGGGGGCATCAACTTTTTCAATGACTTACGTAGCCTTGCGCACCTTCCGAGAAGGGTGTTGTCATTGTTTTTGTCATTGTTTGCGGACCAGACGCCTGGTAATGGCCATCCGTGCGGCGATGGTCAAAGGCTCAGACCTAGTCTCCTTTGTAATCGTCTCCGTAGTCGCAGAAGAGTCCAGCCCACGAGCTAGCCTATCAGTAGTACACCTGCGCCAGAAAGAAAGTTGGACACGAAGGAATCGCCGCGCTGACGAAATCCGCGACGAATTATCGCGTGCAAATATTGTGCTAAAAGATGAGCCAACCGGCACCACCTGGTCCGTGAAATGAAGTGGCCGTGTGCAAAACCTATCACGGTGGTTGTCGTCAGCGGCGAAGTATACAACATCGGGTGAGGGTGAAAAGC
>CAZBUD010000024.1:0-11615 GCA_964495015.1 uncultured Enterobacteriaceae bacterium
CTTGTCGTCGAAGGAAAGATGTGGCCGAGTCGGCGCGATTTCTACGGCCAGCTGGGTATGTGGCCAGAACCCAAGAAGCCAGCTCATCAATGGGGCTGGGACCGTGAGGGGATGCAGGACCCACATAAGCGCATTCCGGACATGGATTACGAAGGCATCGATATCGCAATGCTGTTTGGCACGTTTGTGGGGTTAGGTGCGGCGGCTTCTATTGAAGATCCCGGCTTGGCGATGGCGGTCTCGGTTGCGTACAACAATTGGCTGGCCGAATATTGCGAACCCTACCCTGATCGTCTGAAGGGCATCGCTATGATCCCGATGCAAGACCCACAAGCTGCACGTGCTGAGATTCGGCGGACAGTCGAAAAACTGGGTATGGTTGGTGTCCAGGTATTGACCAATTTTGGGGGTAGACTGCTACACGAAGCTGAATTTGATCCCATATGGGAAGAAGCCCAGGGGCTCAGTGTGCCGATCTGCGCCCATATCATCTCCACCAACTCGGCTGCTATTGATCGATTTGATCGGTATGTGTTTAAGCATGCCTTTTACGCCCTGGATACCATGCTGGCGGTCTCCTCATTTACCAGTGGAGGAATTTTAGAGCGTTTTCCTCAGCTTAAGGTCGCCTTTATGGAGGCCGGCGCCGGTTGGGTCCCCTGGATGATGGACCGGCTGCACGAGCACTATGAGCTGTTACCGCAGCAAATGCCGTGGCAGAAACGTAGCCCGGCAGAGTGGATCAAAAGTGAGAATTGCTTTTTTGCCGTTGAGCCGGAAGAGACAACGATTCCGTTTGTGGCCCAAATGATCGGTGAAGAGCGTTTGATCTACGCTTCAGACTACTCGCACTGGGACTGCATGTGCCCTGACTCGGTTAAGGTCGTATACGAACGAACAGATATCTCGGATAGTCTCAAGAAAAAAATTCTTAACGAGAACGCAGCACGCCTGTTTAATTTATAGCAGGTAGGCGCGACTGGCCGGTCGCCCTTGCGATAAGGTGAAGCGTGCACGACTATATCACTCCCACAGGCTGGAAAACCGGCATCGAAGAAGTTGCGCCCAAAGTCTACGCCTATATCCAGGCGTATGGTGAACTCGGCGTCAGTAACGCGGGCCTTTTGCTAGACCGTGAAGGAACCATGGCTATTGATGCCCTGATGGTGCCGTCCATGACCAAACGCTTTCTTGCGTCGATCAAGAGAGTCACACGACGGCCGGTGTCCCGATTAGTGAATACCCATCATCATGTGGATCACAGCGGCGGGAACTTTTTGTTTCGCGATGCACAGATCATAAGCCACACGTTCTGCCGCGAAGAGCAGCTGCGGACTGGCATTCCGACCAAGCAACTCCAGCAGCGCATCCCACGCTTTGCCAAAGAGTTTGCGAAACTTAAACCCAAAATCGCTGAGGTGACGTTTGAAGACCGCCTGATCTTCCACCAATCCGGCCGAGATGTCGAACTGCGCCACCTTGGCCCGGCGCATACCTTTGGGGATGCCTTCGTGTATCTGCCCAAAGACAAAATCCTCTTTGCCGGAGACCTGGCTTTTTATTATGTCACTCCACTGGCGTTTCAAGGCCATGTGGGGAACTGGATCAAAGTGGCGGATCGTATCCTGAAGATGGACGTCGAAATTATTGTTCCCGGTCATGGGCCGATTGGCGGCAAGAAAGAGCTGCGCGAAATGCGTTCCTATCTTATGCTCATTCAGCGTGAAGCCAAGAAACGGTTCCAAATGGGTCTGAGTCCAGAGGAAGCCGCACGTGATGTGAAGCTCGGCATCTATGCCCGTTGGCGCGAGCCCGAGCGCATCCTGCCCAATATTATGCGGCTATACCAAGAATTCCAGAACGAACTCGACCAGCCTATTGATATGCGACGCATGATGGACGGCATGCGCCAGCTCCGGGCCGAACGCCACGGTCATGCGGCTGGTGAGCCGGACTGGTGTTGTACCTAAGAATCCTCTTTATGCTACGCCCCGTTCTTTCCGTGGAATGCAGGTATTTGACAATGCTAAAAGGGCTGAGCCGCGAGGGGCGGCCATGCTTGTGGAAAACCCTCAGTACTTTGATGCCTTCATTCAGCGCCGCCAGCGTAGTATGCAGGGCAATGGGAGACATCGTCCGACGAATGCGGCACTCGGACCGGTCTGGGGCCAAGTCATTGACTTGGCCCCCAACGTAGCAACCCAAGACGAGTTCCTGCATTTCGGGAATGCGGGTGATGCTTGAGGGGGTGCAGCTCAGGCTCACACCATGTATCAACGTAGCGCAGGCCCTCACACTCTGACGCTACATGCGCCAGATTCGCAGTGGGGGCGACAGAGCCGTGCTGGAACATCAGCAGGGTATCGATCGCCTCGTGGGCACACATGCCGCGCCAAGGGCGGCATGGCCGGTCAAGCCTTTCGTTGAGCTCACGTTAGCCATCCCTGTTGATCCGTTTGACCCGCCGTTTACCACGCAGGAAATAGCAGAACTCGAAGGGCGCGATGGCGATGGGAACGCGACCACTAGTGTGCAAAATTTTGGTAGTTTCAGTATCCTTGCTGACCAAGAGATCGGTGCTGGCCCTTTCCAAGCGCCCCTGCTCACACTCGGGACCAGCGGAGACTTCCCTCTGACAGATGGGGTCGTTTTGCCGCTACCGGCGGAGCCACCCATTCGAACCCCGACTGCTCCGCCCGGCGACGGGTCTGTCGTGGAAATTTCTGGCAGTCGGTCCGTGTTCGCTCCGGATACCCTGACTTCGCGAGGTATGGTCATGATCAATATTCCGGCTATGGATAACCCTGGCTGCACCATTCCCGCCTTGCCGCCGGTCGATGCTCCCGCGCTGCCTGGCTTGGTGGGAGCTATAGGCCCCGTCGGCATTCCAAGCCTCTCCCAGTGGGGCATGATACTGTTTGTACTCCTGCTCATGACACTGGCGACTTGGACCTTAGCAGGTCAGCCGGCTTTGTCCGGAGCTGGGGCAGTTGGGGGAAGCTATCCCCCTTCCTGTCCGTCAGCGATTGCTCAGTTCGTTACTGGTGGGTCAAGGCGCGACTCCGCCGTTCTTGCACGATGGCGTAGGGGTGTTTCTGTCTGGACTGTCGATTGGCGCCATGATTGAATTGTATCGACGCGGCCGGGGTGGGTGAGCGTAAGTTTTCGTCTGGAGCGCGTCGCCTGGAGTGACACGGAATCCAGGAACCTTTGGATTGGACAGCGTTCTATCCGGGCTCCTGGCTGTTTCGTTTTCACGTGAATGTCCGTATTGACACAGTCTGGGACAGAGACTAATCGTCCCCTCCATTCTCAGCCAAAGCGGTCTTTACCTGTGACTCAACTGCGGTGCCTTTGAAGAAGTCCGGGTTTAAGGCCGTAAATAATCGGGCGGGATTGGCGAAAACGAAATCTCTAAAATTGTCTTCCGTTATCACACCGTCTTCAACGCTTTCGTAGGCTTCAGATAAGACACCTGCCATATCCGGCACATCGAAATGACCGATATCTGAGCCAAACAACGCATTGATCTTGGCTGCGAACGGATTGACTTTCTTATTAAACGCCCACGCATTCATCGGATCGTCGGCTTCACACCCAAAGTAGAAGTTTGGTACAAACAGATCGCGAATATCCTCGGCTCGCTCAATCTTGCAAGGGGCAAAGTCATCGAGCTGTTCGGGTTGATCTGTGAGCAGTCCCAAGTTAATTTTTTCTGCTAACTGATCCAGTTTGTCCACAACCGACGGCGAACCATATTTCTGGAATAAGTCGACCAGCAATTCTTGATTGAGATTGGCAGGATTCACATTGTCCAGCGCCTTTGGATTCCGAATTTTCCAGTGACCAATGAGATCGCTGTACAGTCCGCACGCCCAGCCCACGCCACCTTCTAGAAAGATAAAGCGGAGTTTGGGGAAGCGCCGGGTGACGCCGTTCATAAAGATGGACTTACACACCGCCTCGCTGGCTTGGGCAAAATGCCCAATATGGTTGTACACAAAATTTGAGATCGAGGCCCGCATGCCAATCCCAGACGAAGCAGAATGAAAGCTCGGCGGGATGCCGAGTTCAACACATTTGGCCCAGACCGGGTCGTAGTCATGTTCACTGTCTATCCCCAAGGTGTCATGCCAGATCGCATAACGGCTGGCATCAGGCGCCTTCTTCGCCACGGCTGGGACAGGGCGACGTATCAAGCTCGACAGCATGGCGGCCTTAAAACCTCGGCTCTTTACAAATTCAAGTTCTTCGACTGCCTCCTCGGGCGTAAACATCGGTATTACAGCGGCAGGTGTGAGCCGGTCTTCTAAGCCTTTGAACTGATCGGCAGTGTATGTGTTGAACGCCCGGCAGGCGGCGCGGCGGATTTCTTCATCGCGCAAAAACGGGGCGAACAGCGCTCCGCCGGTTGGGTACATGACGGCAAAGTCCAAACCCAACTCGTCCATGCGTTCGTACAGCAGTTTGGGCAACATGGCGGTCGCACGGTCGCGCGTATTCTTCGTCGGTACACCCCACCAAGCGGGTTGCAGCATACGCTGGTCCCGCCGTTCTGCGGGCGAGAGCGAGGCGAATTTCTTGTTTCCGAACTGGTTTGCAAATTTGCTGTAGCGCTTGGCAACGCTATCGCCAGCGATTTCGTGTAAATAGTCAACGGCCGCCGGTTCAAACTCGATCCAATGTCCATCTGAGTCTATGACCGGATGGCTCAAGCTGGCGTGAATCTTTTCTGCGGATTGGTGTGCTGACATAGGTTCCCTCCTTGTCGTTTCGACCTCGGAATGTAGCAGGATTGGAGGGTAGGGAAAATATGTTGCCTCAGAGGTGTCTCAAGGCTAGGCTGCCTTGTCACAATTAACTACGTCATAGTGGCAAAATGACATGATAGGCTCAAGAGTATAGCCCCAAGGTCACGCAGGACAGGCTGGAAACTAAGGGTGGTGGTTCGGGTCGTGCATGAGGCTAGAGCTGTCTGACATTTCTCGCTCCATCCTAAGAAAACATTTATCGGCCGAGCGGAGCGAGGTTTTGACTGGCTAGGATTCCGAATTTCCCCTGACAGTCTCTCTCCGTCAGAGGAAAGTGTCAGACGCCTGGAGGAGAGAGTCCGTCGGTTTTATGAGCAGGATTCGTCCGATACTTGACGGATTACCGAATATATAAATAGGGATTTTGCCGAGAAAACGAAGAAGTCCTTGCGAAAACTGTGGTGCTCAGGACATGCGGCTAGCGCGGGGAGGGTAAGAGATCTACGCGTTATGCAGTCGAGCAGAAATATAGAGGGCCGAGGAATGACGAGGTGCCTACAAATCATCAACCAGAGCTGTACTCAAATACCGCTCAGCCGAACTGGCCAGAATGACCACAATCATCTTCCCAGTGTTCTCTGGTCGGGCAGCAACTTGCAGCGCCGCCCAGACTGTGGCTCCGCTGCTGATACCTGCGGGAATGCCTTCTTGCTTGGCAAGTTTGCGTGCAGTCGTCAGGGCGTCTTCATCGCGGACTTGGATGATCTCGTCAATAATGTCCATATTCAGGATAGCGGGCACGAACCCCGCGCCGATGCCTTGGATCTGCGTCGGACCTGGTCGGCCACCGGACAACACGGCCGAGCTGGCCGGCTCGACCGCGATCGCCTGAAAACTAGGTTTACGGGCTTTGATTACCTCCGATACGCCGGTGATTGTCCCTCCTGTTCCGACACCAGTAACAAAAATATCAACCTGCCCGTCTGTATCGTCCCAAATCTCATTGGCCGTTGTCTGGCGATGAACGTCCGGGTTAGCTGGATTTTCAAACTGCTGGGGAATGAGCGCGTTGGGCATACTTTCCGCCAGTTCCTCGGCTTTTCGTATAGCGCCTGGCATGCCTTCCCTGGCCGGAGTCAGGATCAATTCCGCACCCAGAAAACGCAGCAAATTACGTCGCTCCATACTCATGGAATCGGGCATGGTCAGGATGAGCCGGTAGCCGCGTGCGGCAGACACAAAGGCGAGGGCTATTCCGGTGTTGCCACTGGTCGGCTCGATAATGACGGTGTCCGGGGTGAGCTTGCCTGCCTGTTCGGCTACTACCAGCATATTGTAGCCAATGCGGTCTTTGATGCTGCTCAGAGGGTTGCAGAATTCCAGCTTGGCATACACCTCGGCGTCCACATCCTGCGTCATGCGGTTCAGCCGGACCAGCGGGGTGTGGCCTATGATCTCGGTGATGTCTTTGAACAAGCGTACCATGCTGGACTCTTTGTCATACGATCTTCCTGCACGGACGTGGTTGATACGTCAGAGCAGGTGAACATAGACCCCTATGCGTCTTCCTTCTTAAGCTGAAGCGAGACCGAGTTCATGCAGTAACGCTGCCCAGTCGGTGCAGGGCCATCGCTAAAGACATGCCCTAAATGGGCATCGCAGGTGTTGCACAGGACCTCGGTACGGACCATGCCGTGGGTCTCGTCTGATTCTATGCGTACGCTGTTCTGTGCGGTCGGCTCCCAGAAGCTCGGCCAACCGCTGCCCGACTCGTACTTGGTTGCGGAGTTAAAAAGCTCAGCCCCACAACATGTACACTGATAAACGCCCTCGTCCTTGCAGGCGTTGTATTCACCGGAGAATGCAGGCTCGGTGGCCTTCATGCGGCATACGGCGAATTGTTCCGGCGTGAGTTCCGCGCGCCACTCCTCTTCCGTCTTCTTGACTTTGTCGCTCATAGTGTATGCACCCTAGTTCGCCCTCTTGAGGGTTCCCTTCTTTGGTCTGTACTCCTTGCCCATGTCTGATAGCTTCAACTATATACAGACAGTACCAAATTTCGGAAGGGCTACGGAGAAGCATTATGAATAAAATAAAAATTGGCATTGGTTTTGGACAATGGAAGTATGGTTTACCTGACCCCGAACTATTGTGCACCAGTGCAGAAACAGCCGAGGCAGCCGGGCTCGACTCGCTGTGGTTATCCGATCACATTGTAACCCTTAACCCTACGCTTGATATCACTTGCGTGTTTGCCATGATTGCGGGGCGCACGTCACGCTTAAAAATGGGACCGAGCGTCTTGACCCTGCCCGCTCGGCATCCGGTCCAAGTGGCCAAGACCTATGCCACGCTCGACTATCTTTCAAACGGACGTATGGTTATGGCAGTCGGGAGCGGAAACGACACGCGCGATCTGGTTGCGTGCGGGGTGCCGCCCCAAGCTCGGGGGCGTCGGCTTGAAGAAGGGATCGAGATTCTGCGTAAACTGTGGACGGAGTCAAACGTCACCCACCGTGGTGAGTTCTATCAGTTTGAAGATGTGACGATTGAGCCCAAACCCAAAAAGGGCTCACTTGATATTTGGATTGGTGGCAAGAGCGATGCCATTCTCAAACGTGTGGTCCGCCTCGGTGACGGTTGGTTCCCCGCGTTAACGTCACCCGCAGAATTTCAGCGGGATATGGAAAAACTCAGGATGTTCGGAGAAGAGTATGGGCGGACTATCGATCCGCGGGAGGCCGGGGTGTTGCTCTTTACACATGTGTGTGACGACCGAGCCGCTGCCATGAAAACGGTCGAGCCTTTTTTCCACGGTCTCCGCGTTGATCCAGAGAAAATCATGCGGCGTTCGCTGATCGGCTCTGCTCAAGAGTGTATAGAGCAACTCGAACGCTTTGTCGAATGCGGCTGCGACAAGTTTGTACTCCGTCCCATGTGCCCGCCTGTAGACATTGCGTCGCAGCTTGAACACTATGGCCAAGACATATTACCCCATTTTGTGTAGAGGCCAGTGGAGTAAGTATGATTAAGGCTAAGCCTGCGGTTGAGAAGCTGCAGCCCTATGTGGCGCCGCTTGAAGGCCGGCGACTCATGCTGCGCCTGGACTTTAACGAGAATACAGTCGGCCCAAGCCCAAAGGTAGTTGAGGCAATTCGTAATCTCCCTCCCAATGCGTATGCCACCTATCCGGAATATGCGGGACTCAATGACGCGTATGCGTCGGCTCTTGGCATTTCAGCCCAACATGTCGAAGCCTTCAATGGCGTAGACGCTGCTATTCACGCCATCTTTGATGTGTATGGACAGCAGGGCGCTACCTTTCTGACAACGGCTCCGACGTTTGGTTACTACAAGCCCTGCGCTCTTCAGCATGGCATGCTGCGGGACGAAGTGCTGTATTTACCCGATCTGAGTTTCCCACTTGAGGAGATCCGTGCGCGGCTGACCGCCAAGCCACGGCTGTTCTTCGTATGCAACCCGAATAACCCGACGGGCACTTTGATCGAACCGCAAACCCTTTTAGCCTTGGCTGAAACTGCTCCAGATACGTTAGTGGTCGTTGATGAGTTATATGTCGCCTTTACGAGGAAATCGGTACTGCCGGCTGCGCTTGAGTTGAAGAACGTTGTCGTCCTGCGATCTCTGTCCAAGGCCGCGGGCATTGCCGCTCTGCGCTTGGGCTTTGCCATTGGTCAGCCCGATGTGGTTGATCGTCTCAGCCGGGTGACCGGGCCATATGACATTAACGCGTTTGCGGTGACTGCCGGTAAAACGGCTTTAGCTGATCTTGACTATGTGGAGGACTACGTTCAACACGTCCGCTCAGCCAAAGCGTGGACTATCGAACAGCTCCAACGTTTAGAGGTGCGACACTTTGCGGAAGGCGGCAACTATATGCTCGTCTGGCCTCCACGCCCGTGTGAGCAGGTGGAGCAGGCCCTGCGTGAGAGAGGTATCCTTGTGCGGAATATGCAGGGGAAACCGGTGATTGAAGGCAGCTTTCGTCTCAGCATTGGCACGCTCGAACAAATGCAGCAATTTATGCAGGCGTTCGCTGAGGTGCTGAGGTGACGGAAGGTGAGCGCCTCAGCTGTGGCCCTCTGTGTTTAGATGTCTTTGCTTAGATGCCTTCGCCGTTCTGATTAAAGCTGGCACTATATTCGCGCTCGAAGTTGCCACTCTCAATTGAACAGTGCATACCGCACTCTTTCATGGCTCCGTTTTCCCACCACCACCGACCTGCGCGCGAATCTTCACCATCGGTCGTTGGACGGGTACACGGAGCACAGCCGATGCTTGTATAGCCTTGGCTATAAAACGGATGAGTGGCCACGTCATACGTACGGACGTAGTCCCAGATTTGTGTTTCCGTCCAGTTGGCAAGCGGGTTGACCTTGATCAATCCGCCACGCTCGTGATCAACCTCAATCTTCTGTGTCTCCGCCCGGGTGCTGGTCTGATCGCGCCGTAAGCCGGTTACCCAAGCATCCAGCCCTTCTAAGACCCGGCGCAGGGGGAGGACTTTGCGGGTATGGCAGCACAGCATGCGCAGATCGGTATCCTGATAAAATAGATTCACGCCATGCTGGCGGACAATGCTTTCGATTTGCGTTGCCTCAGGAAAGTAGACCTCAACCTCAATGTGGTACTGCTCTCGAACCCGATCGAGCAGTTCATACGTTTCTTGCGGCAAACGTCCGGTGTCAATGGTAAACACGCGGATCGTCGGATCAATGCGCCACGCCATATCAAGAATGACCATGCCCGCGACCTGAAAACTCGTACATAAGGCCAGCCGGGCTCCAAAACGCTCCAGAGCCCACTGCAGCACCTCCTGCGGTGAGCGGCGCTCATAGGCGCAGGCCAATTGCGCAATGTCCTGTGTATACAGATCGATGGGCGTCTGCATGGTCTGTGTCTCCAGCTGTTGTGTTTTGTTCATGATGTGTAGCGATATTCAAGTCTGGGCGTGTGGATTAGACCACCACTACGCCATGCATTCACCCTCGCCGCGCTCTAACTTGTACACTTGGTTCTGGTTCCAGTCGACGAATTCGTGCATATGCTCGTCGTCGAAGGTGACCGGTAAGGACAGATCTTTGATCAGTGCTGCAAAAGATTCGGCCCCGACTCGGTCGACAAACGCATTAAAGGCTTCGCCCCTGTCGCGCTGGGCCTGGTAGTGGCGAACAAATCTTTCGACGACTTCGGGCACCCGCTTTGAGGGGACGCGCACGCTGAGGCGCTCTGCCATGCGCAGGTTGCCGTCGTCATACTGGCCGCCAAGCATGATGATATATGCCGGGACTTGGCGCTTATCAAATTTCATAGCGGCACCGTAGAAGCCAATATTGGCGATATGATGACGTCCGCAGCCGTTTGGGCAGCCGCTCATCTTAATATGGATTTTCTTGGTGAGTGAATCTTGAATGGACAGGTGTTCAACCCGCTCTTGGATGGCTCTGGCCAGGCCCATGGAATTCGTAATGCCCAGCTTACAACTGTCTGTACCAGGACAACTCACGATGTCGTTGATCTGCCGTGCGCCTGCATCGCTGAGCCCGATCTCGTTGAGCTGGCACCAGACATCGTACAGACTTTCATTTCGGACCCAGCGCAGCATCACGTTTTGTTCGTCTGTGGTACGTGCATTCCCGCCTGTAAAGTCGCGCATGATTTGAGCCAAGCCTCGCAGCTGTTCTATGCTGAGGTCGCCCCGAGCGACTTTCACCTCTGCCGTCGAAAACCCGTCCTGACGCTGCGGTTGGACGTTGGCCGCAGCCCAGGTGCTAAACTCGTGCTGGTCGCCGTTCGGGCTCCCCGGATTGAGTGGCTTGGCAGGCAGCCGTTCTTCCTCGTTGTCAATAAATTTGATCGGCTCAGGATCGAAATTCCGGTCCTTTATCCACTCGCCCTGCATCTCTGTGTCCACGAGTTCGCGAAACGCCTCCAAGCCGATCCGATCAATAAAGAACTTGATGCGCGCCCGGGCGCGATTTTTTCGTAATTCGTCTTGACGGTCAAAAACGCGGATCACGGCTTCCACGACTTTGAGGTATTCGTTGACAGAGACAAAATCGTATAACACCCGACCAACGCGGGGCAGGATCGACGTGCCGCCGCCAGTAGAGATTTCAAATCCTTTTTGCTCGTTTTGTATGCGAGGGATGAAACCGAGATCGTGAATGCCGGTCACTGCCCGATCTTCGTCCGTGCTGGAAAATGCTAACTTGAATTTTCGGGGCAAAGACTGGACGAGCTTGTTACGCACGAAATATCTCACCACCGCCCCCACATACGGAGTGGGATCAAACGCTTCGTCTGGATCGACTCCGGCAAGAGGGTCGCAAGTGACATTGCGCACCGTATTGCCACACGCTTCTCGGGAAGACAGACCTGCGGCGCCGAGAACGCGCAGCGCTTCGGCTGCTTCGAGCAGTGGAATGAAATGAAACTGTACGTTCTGGCGCGTCGTAATATGTCCCTTTTTGAGCGGGGCATATTTTTCTGCTATTTCAGCGAAGGTGTCGAACTGGTCAGGCGTAATACCTCCAAACGGTAGCTTGACCCGAATCATTTGCACGTCAGGCTGACGCTGGCCGTACACGCCCTGCAACAAGCGGTAGCCCATAAATTCCTTCTGGCTGGCATCGCCTTTCAGGAACCTGTGTGCTTCGCTATCAAAATCGTTGAATTCGTGTTCAAGTACTGGGATGACACGACCTGGGACCTGTGAATGGATTTCGGGATTATCCAGTGATCCCGCCCGTCCATTGCCTTTATTCGCGGTTGTGGTCGATTCCATTTCCCGACCTCCTGACACCCGACAGTTAACAGTTAGTGGTATGTAGCATTAATCAC
>CAZBUD010000024.1:11625-55161 GCA_964495015.1 uncultured Enterobacteriaceae bacterium
CGACTAAATCTATAGATATTATGGTCTTATTACGTATTTATTGCCTTTCTTTAGGCTCTGTCAAGGGCTAATTCTTGTGAAACTGCAAAACTTAGGGAGGATTGACGTATAGGCATATTATCTACTAAATAAGTAGCCATTTATGAAACTGTCGAAGAAAAGTGAATATGCGCTGAAGGCGCTGAGCTGTCTGGGGGCGCCTGGGGCTCCTGGGGTGCTATCAATCCAAGAAATTGCCCGCCGCGAACACATTCCCAAGAAATTTTTGGAGCAAGTGCTTCTGGCACTCAAGCGGGCGAGCATTGTGCACAGCACTCGGGGAAAAGCCGGAGGCTATAGCTTGAGTAGCGATCCGAAGACGATCACCTTACGAGAGGTGGTATGGGCGGTAGATGGTCCACTCGCACCTCTTCCTTGTGTGTCTGACACCAACGCGACGAAGTGTACCGACTGTGTGAGCCTGGAGCACTGCTGGCTGCGGGGGGTGATGTTAGAAGTCGGTGAGTCGATTGCTGCCGCATTTGCTCAGGTGAGTTTGGCTGAGGTGTGCAGGCGTGCAGAAGAAAGCCGACGGCGCGGATCGCACGTGGCTATGTACGACATCTAAGAAAAATACGGAAGGAGAGAAATAACAAAGTAATGTGAAGACTGTGTCTCGTTGCTTCACTATTTTGTAAGGGTATATTGGTAGGACGACAGCCAAGACATCTATCACCCTTTCTGCTTCTCTCCTCAAAGCGATTGGTGCGCATGCTGAACAATACAAAAACCGCTCGGTTTTTCTTGAGACAGCGGCGTTGGCGTTTATTCGTCAGCTAGTTCGGGATGCCCAAGACGGCAAGAACCTTGAAATTCTTAATGGCAACTCATCTCGACTGAACAAAGAATCCGCTGACGTTTCGGGATATCAGTTCGATCTGTGAAACGTGGCAAGCTCATTCGCGTCCGACATCCTTCGGCACGTGATCCGAAACGCTCATGTATCTTCGTCATGGTGAGCCGCCCAGTGTTAATTAAGTCTCGCTTTTCGACCGGTATCAGCGCTCCGACCTATACCGCTTATGATGGACTTTCTACGCAAGTCTTGGTTGGAGTCGAGGAGGGGCTCAAGCATGAGAGCAGCATTCATTGCGATGAGTGGGTAAGTTTGCCGAAATCGCTGCTCACTGACTTTATCGGGATGCCTTCTCCTCTCAAAGTCATGGCACTCAATAGCGCTCTGGCTTTAGACCTGGCTGAGTGAGATCGGGAGGTTGGCTCTCGTCCTATTAAAAATGAAAAAGAGCCATACGGCTTGACGTAAGCATCTGGCTTTTCTAAGGTCAAAACAGAAAAGCCACGTGCATGACCGGGAAAGGAGCCGTCTATGAGCATCAAGAGAAAGTTGTTTGATTACCTCCCTTGACCGTTTGCTATGAGAACGAGGATCGTTCTCATAGAGAAAGATCTGGACTTCGATCGCATCTTGGTGGATCTGCCGAGCAAAGAACAAAAAGAGCCCTGGTTTCTAGCTATTAATCCTTACGGCAAAGTGCCCGTCCTCGTCGAGGAAGGAGCCTGGGTCTACGAGTCGGCCATTTGCGACCAATATCTAGAAGATAAATATCCTACTCCAGCGCTCTCACCATCTGACCCCAGTGCAAAGGCTGCGATGCGGCTCCTGATTGAAATGTGTGATAGCCAGTTCGTGCCGCCAGTGATTCGCTTGCTCTACACCAACCGTAAGCCCAAGGCTGAACAGGATCCGGAGCGCATCGCGCACAATAAAGACCAACTTAGCGAACTCTTCCCCCAGTTGGAGGAACAACTCCAAGACCAGGACTATCTCATGGGAGATTACAGCCTGGCAGATTTGACGTTTACGCCGTTTCTCGGTTTGTGTGACAAGCTCAGCGTTGACTTGAGTCCTTTTCCCAAAGTTGCGGCCTGGGCTGAACGGCTAAAAAACCGGACCAGTTATGAAGAAGTCAGGATCGGATTAACGGGTTAGCGACGCGTTTTCATACGTACATCCCCTTAATATGAGACCAGAGGTGAACCTAGAATGAGACTCGTGGGGGCGGTTCATAAACCGCCCCTATTTTTTTGTGAGACCCTTTTCAAGCCGGGCTAGATTGTCTCCGGTCCCTAGTTGATAGTAGTTCATCGAGGCTCAGAACGCATGAGGAAGCAGGTGTGAGTATCGATAGGCGTCTTGTTGGCGTGTTCCTCTCCGTGGCTTTGCTCCTGGGCCCTTCACCCTTATCTGCACAACCCGCGAAAGTCTTCGTCAACTCGGCCGTGCTGGCTATCGGTGATCGGCACGTGCTGCTCGATCTAAAGAGCCAGCGTATTGTCAGCCACGGCGAAAACTTTGAACCCGACCAGAGTCTGCGACCGAGGGCTGAACCGCGTAAGGTTTCCTCGTTTCGCTGTGTATTACTCCGCGACTTGGAGAACGGCCGGGTGCGCTATGAGTGGGAGCGTGAGATAGAGTATCCCTTCCGTGAAACGTGGCGATATGCTGAGGTGATAAGCGGCCTGGATGGTGTTGTGCTCGGACGGGATGGCTTCCACAGTCCGGTCCGGCGGGCAATGTCTGCTGCCCGTATTGCCGCACGCCAAAAAGAACTGCGTCGGTCGCCGGTGTCGGTGCTCATTCATGCCTTGAGTCGCTCGGGGTCCTTTTTGCGTTTGATGGATCAAACGATACACGGTCGCCGCCAGGTCGTGGTCTCGTTTGATGACAACGGCCAGCTCGTGCTGTTAGCCATTGATGCCGAAACTCGACTGCTTACCAAAGTCGTGTTTATTGAAGATGACCCTCTGTACGGGGATGTACAGAATGAGGTGCTTTATGCCGATTGGCGACAGGTCGGAAAGCTCAAGCTGCCGTTTGAACTAACATATCGTGTCAACGGCAAGACCGTTATGGTCGAGCATATCGAGGTCATTCAGAATGATCTCAATCTCTTTGAGGTTGATTTCGTCATTCCAGAAGAGATTCCGCAGCCCGAAGAGTGGGACGGTGAGCGCGGGGAGCGGAGTTCGCATTGGGTGAAGCGGCAGGTAGCACAGGGACGCAGCGTTGATGCATCCCAGACCAGTATTGTCCTCCAGCAACTCGCGCCCGGTGTTATGCATATTACTGGAGGAACGCTTCAGAGTCTCGCCATTGAGATGGACGATCATCTCATCGTGGTAGAAGCACCACTCGATGACGCGCATTCTCTTGCCGTATTAAATGTCCTGCGACAGAGATTTCCAACAAAGCCGGTCCGGGTTGTGGTCAACACCCATTTTCATACTGACCATGCCGGCGGGCTACGAACGTATATCGCTTCTGATGCGGTGGTTGTCACCAGCGCGCTGAACGTTAAACTGTTCCAAGATGCCTTTCGTGCCCTACATACCCAAGTCCCGGATACTTTACACCGGGACCCCAAAATCGCGATCATCGACTCTGTTAGCGATGAACGTAAATTCCTTGTAGGGGATAACCGGGTGGTAGTTGTCTACCCAATTGAGACCTCGCGTGTGGACGGCATGCTTGTCGTGCATCTCCCGGAGGAGCGGCTCCTGTATGTAGCGGACCTGTTTATGCCGGGTGCAGTCCGGCAGGTCCCGGCCTGGTGCCGCGAGCTGCTCGATGCCATTGTGCGCCATGACCTCAGGGTTGATATTATTGTGGGCAGCCAGGGGAGCGTGGGAACTCTTGATGAGTTGCGCCGTGTCGTCCACGGCGAAGACGTGCAAGAAAATCTGGTAGTCGAGCAGGCGCGTTGAGTAAGCATGCGAGTTGAGAAAAACTGTTCTACTGCCGACCAATCTTGCGATGAATCTTGGATGCGTGCCGCTCTTGCCGAAGCCGAGCGGGCGGAGGCGGTGGATGAAGTACCGGTCGGCGCGGTTGTGGTGAGCGGTGCACGTATCGTTGGCAGAGGACATAATGCTCCGCTCTCCTTAAATGATCCGACTGCTCATGCCGAAGTCCTGGCTTTACGCCAAGCAGCTCGTGAGATGAGGAATTATCGTTTGGTGGATACTACGCTCTACACGACTGTGGAACCGTGTCTGATGTGTATGGGTGCGATGCTACATGCACGGGTGAGGCGGGTGGTTTTTGGTTGCTTTGACCCCAAGGCCGGGGTAGCTGGATCCCTGTATAATTTGCCACTGGATACACGTTTGAATCATCGCTTGCAAGTGACAAGCGGGATAGGTGCAGAAGAGAGTAGGGCGCTCCTGCAACGCTTTTTCCGAGACAAGCGTCAGCGCTAAAACGCCGTCTTTGCGCCCCTATAGCAAATCCCTTATAGTAAATGACAAGCCCGGAGAGGTGGCAGAGTCCGGTCGATCGCGCACGACTCGAAATCGTGTATACCTTCGGGTATCGGGGGTTCGAATCCCCCCCTCTCCGCCAGGCCGTTTCCCCGGAAGGTGGGAACGTTACCTTGCTTCTGACGGTTGAGATAAGAGCAACACCATTACATCACGCTACATCATAAACAGGCAGAAATATTATGGACATTGGACTTGGTATTGCACTCCTGGCAGGATTTCTATCTTTTGCTTCGCCGTGTGTCCTACCTATCGTACCTGGCTATCTGACCTTTATTACTGGTATGAGCTTCGAAGAGCTGACCGAACGGCAACGTCCGTCCCATGTTGTGACGAGTGCGGTGATCAAAAGCCTGCCCTTTGTCTGCGGCTTTTCCCTCGTCTTTATTTCTCTTGGTGCATCAGCTTCAGCCGTGAGTGTGCTGTTGCGGTCCAATCTGGGACTGCTCAAAGGTGTTGCCGGATTTGGAATCATGGTCCTGGGTCTCCACTTGGCCGGTCTGTTACCTATCCCGGCCTTACTCCGTGAGCGGCGCTTCTCAAAGGAGCCCACAGAACCAGGTATGGTGCGCGCCTTTGTCGCCGGCGTCTTCTTTGCCTTCGGGTGGACTCCGTGTGTTGGCCCTATTTTGGCTGGTATTCTCGCGATTGCGGCCACTACCGATACGCTAGGCCAAGGTGTTCTGTTGTTGGCGGTCTATTCCCTAGGGCTCGGCATCCCTTTTGTTTTATCTGCAGCCTTTTTGAACAGCTTCCTGTCTCTGTTTAATGGGATAAAAGGCCATTTGCGGCAAATGGAAGTCGCTGCCGGCATGTTACTCGTCTTGGTCGGCTTGCTGATTTTTACAGATAAAATGGCATGGGTGTCGTCCCGGTTGACGTTTCTGAATCCAGAGGCGCTCTTAGTCAGCGATTTTCAAGAAACAGGCGTTCAGCCTGTTATTGCCGCACAAGCGAGGCCGGCGAGCAGTACCTATGGCGACTACAACTTTACCTTCACCACAGTTGATGGTGACACGGTAAGCTTGTCTGACTATGAGGGGAAGGTCGTGCTGGTGAACTTTTGGGCCACCTGGTGTGGTCCGTGTGTCGTTGAAACACCGGCCTTGGTCCGCATGTATCACAAATACAAACACCAGGGATTTGCGGTCATAGGCGTCGCCCTGCAGAGTGAGGATGTCGGAGTACGGGATTTTGTCCGTAAGTATAACATCCCGTATGCAATTGGACGAGATCCGTCCGACGAGATCGGCTTGCGCTATCGGGTGTTTGCCTTGCCCAGTAGCTTTTTGTTTTCTCAGGATGGAAAAGTGCAGCGTGCGTTTACCGGCTACGTGGCTGAAGACGTACTGGACAAAGAGCTCCAGAAGATATTAGGAACGGCGTCTGCGCCCCAGGGTACGCCTCAAGTCGAAGCGATCTTATACCAGGGCGGCGTGTCAGAATCGAAAACCGCTAGCGAATGACGCCAGCGGATACTTCTGCTTGGGACGCCTTAGGCACAGCGCGCTCACTTGAGCTTAGGACACAGAGAGACTTCTCAAACACGCTCTAAGCTGACTCTGGTCCGCCCGAGCTGTTCTTGCCTATGCTGTCGTGCTATCCAACAGTGCTCTATGGATAGCGACAGTTCTTCCATTCAAGATTGTCAAGGTGGTTTGCGGCATACGGTTGCCCTCCTGGTAAGTGACTCGTGTACAGTTGAGCTGCGTGCAGGACAGTATGAATGGATGCTTGATGAACCCCGAGAGCTTGGCGGGAATGGGACTGCTCCTGATCCGATTACGGCTTTTTTGGGTAGCTTATGTGCCTGTTTACTCATGTCTCTTGAGATCACAGCTCGGGCGCGAAAAGTGTTGCTTGACGGGGTGTCTTGCTCGGCCAAGTCCAATGTAAAAGGCTTTGTCAAGACGATAGACGTTGATCTGACTGTGCGGAGCGCTGACCCTGAGGAGACCGTTCTGACAGTGGTCGCCCGAGCGGAAAAGGGTTGCTACGTTCGGGGGCTACTGAAAGACAGTATTATGTATTCTCTTAACGTAACCGTCCTGCCAGCGTGATGTAATGAAAATTTCTCTTTCCTTTTTCTCATTACACGACCTCCTCAAATGGGGAGTGGGCTGTGGAGTTGTGATTGCAGTATTGCACAGCGTTGCCACAGAGGCACAGGCTGCTTGCGCAGAAGACCTTGAAGGAACCCACCGGGCAGTAGCCTACACCCTATACGGACTGCGCACTACAAAGGAGGCCGTACGCGAAGCTGAAGCCAAAACCCGCGGAAGTGTGGCGGTGATGCAAGAATTGCGTCTCCATCCTCCTGAAGACTATGACTCGACGTTGGCGCGGCAGGTGGGGAAGCTCCGGCGCAGTATCGTTCGTCCCAAACGTGCCTTACTCGCGCAGTTAAGAGAGCAGCACGAAGACGCACGGCGTCAATGGGAACGCGGTATTCGACTGATCCACGGGCAGTTTCTTGAAGCTCAAGAGGCCTTTCAGGAACAGCTCCTGACACCGACTGCTTACTGCTACGCTCGCGAGTCGTATCTCCGAGCACTGTCTCTGTATCGGAACGGGCTCGAACACTACCGAACCGGACTGGCCCTGTATGCCGACGGCCTCAACGCATACCGGGAACGCTTTGTGGTGCCGTGTGCGCAAGGCTATACAAATCCGTATCAATGGCAGGCACTGGTTGAGCGGCTTGAGCGGAAAGATTTCTTGCAAGAATTCCTCAGTCCACTCAGGACAAATGCCCTGCGTAATGCACCGCGGGACATCCCACCGGACGTTGACACGCGGGTGCGCGAGCAACCTTGAAGATCGACAGCACAACAAAGCGGCGGAGAGCCCGACTCCCCTACTCTGCTACCTATTTTCTGTACAAAAGCCTGGGGCATAACAGGAAGTTCCTGGCGGTATGTAGCATTGATTCCCGGAACATTCAGAATGCTTTGAAACGGAGGCCTGCATGCTGCAACCTGTGACGCTGTATCTTATCCGCCACGGCCAAGCGAGCGCTGGCTTCGATCAAGACCATGACCCTGGGCTTGATTCAGTCGGGCGAGCCCAAGCTGAAGCCATTGGTGGAGAACTGGAATCGCTGGGGCCACTCCCCTTAGTGAGCAGTCCGTTACGCCGGACGCGAGAGACGGCTGCGGCTTTCGAAAAACGCTGGAATGTGCGAGCCACGATTGAGCGGGCTGTTGCGGAAATCCCCTCACTGACTGAGGACCTTCAGGCGAGAACGGACTGGCTGAGACAGGCCATGCAGGGCCGTTGGGCCGACCTTCCTCCTACTTACCAACAGTGGCGGGGCCAGGTGGTTGACACGCTGCTAGCAATGAAAAAAACAACGATCGTGACAACCCATTTCATTGCGATTAATGCCGCCGTCGGTTTTGCCACGCAGGACGACAGACTCGTCTGCTTTGAACCCGACAACTGCTCCTGCACGCGTATAGAAGTGGCGGATGGTACGCTCCGCCTTGTCGAACTGGGTCGCCAGCGAGAAACGGACGTTATCTGACAGGAAGCGCGCGTTCTCTGAGTGGGTAGAATTATGATCTTGCGTTGTGCCTGTGGGAGTGTTTGAAAAGAAGCACAATTCTTGAAGCATCCAGTGAAAGTATTCTGGGAGAGTCTTTTTGAGAGGCTCTTCTGAGGGGACCTAGGGGGAGACAGTATGACAACATCCGAACCCGACATGATGATGACGCCGCGAACGTCTTTGACCACGGAGACTGCGCCAGTCCTTGACCAGCATCGTTTCGACGAGGCTGCACTTGAACACTATATGGGACAGCACGTGGAAGGCTTTACTCCTGCACTGACGGTCGGCCAGGTCCGCGGCGGGATGTCGAATCCGACTTTTGTCTTGACGGATGGTGCAGGCAAACGCTACGTCTTGCGCAAGAAGCCGCCGGGCAAACTCCTCCCGTCGGCACATGCAGTTGACCGCGAGTTCCGCATGATCTCTGCCTTATGGGAGACTGACGTGCCAGTCGCAAAACCCTATGTTCTGTGCCAGGACCCAAGCATCATCGGCGTGGATTTCTATATTATGGACTTTGTTGATGGTCGGGTCTTTCGCGGCTATGAGTTGCCGGAGTTGGAACCGGCACAGCGGCGTGCCATTTATGCGGCCATGGTGGACCTTATGGCAAAACTCCATCAGGTAGATTTTCGGGCGGTGGGCTTGGAAAACTATGGGAGGGTCGGGGGCTATATGGAGCGTCAAGTGCGGCGCTGGTCCAAGCAGTACGAAGCCAGCAAAACCGATGAGCTACCCGCTATGGAAAATCTGATGGCCTGGTTGCCTGAGCATCTTCCCGCTCACCATGAGACGACCATTGCGCACGGGGATTTTCGTCTGGAAAATATGATTTTCCATCACACTGAGCCTCGGGTGCTAGCGGTAGTGGACTGGGAGCTAAGCACCCTGGGCGCCCCATTATCCGATCTGGCGTATAATTGCCTGCCGTATTACGTGCCGGACGATATGCGCGGCGATCTGGCGAGTATTGACTATGCTCAGTACGGCATCCCCTCGGAAGAAGACTATGTCGCGCAGTACTGTAAGAAGACGGGCCGGGAAGATATTCCGGAATGGAAATTCTACGTCGTCTTTTCCCTCTTTCGACTGGCTGCCATTGTGCAAGGTGTGTATAAACGTGGCCTCGAAGGCAACGCCAGCTCGCCTGAAGCCATCACGCGGGGCGAGAAGTGCAAACAACTGTGTGCTGCCGGGTGGGATCTTGTTGCGCAAGGGATGTAAACCACTGACTCATTCATCGCAGCCGAGAAACGGTGATCACTGGAGGCGAGAGAAAAAAGGTGGCGGCTGACTGAATATCTTCCGAGTCCGTTGTATCCAGAAGTAGGCCAAAGATAGACAGCCGGTAGGTCCCGGCATCCAGCCGGGACACCTTGGAGAAATGAAAGCCAAACGCCGGCTGTCCTCCGACAGGCTGTGTCTTATCCTCAAAATAGACGCGCTGATCAAGTTGCTGGAGTTTTCCTTCAAGACGGGTGAGGAGCAGAAGCGTTTGCCCGGTTGGCAGGAGTAGCGCCGCCCAGCGTGTGGGCTGTTGAGTCGACGCTTTCCGGGCTTGTGTCATGAGGCCGTTTGCCGGTTCGCGGGTAGAGTTTCCCGCCAGCAATACACGCGCTCCACTGAAATTGAGAAAATCCAAATAGGTACTGAGCTCCCCGTCAGCCAATACATAGCGAGGTGGAATCTTGAGTTTGACTAACGCCGTACCCTCAACACAGTCGGGATAAAAAATGAGATCGATGCGTCCGGTGGCCCGGAGTCCAAAGGGTAGGGGAAACCAATACCGCGCCCTGCGGATGATGCGGACCGGCCCCTGTCGATAGCCGTACAGGCGTGATTGCAGGTCTTGATCCGTTCGGCGAATCCTCAAGAGTCCGCCCAGGAAGCGAATCTCGCCTGCAATCCGAACGCCGGCAATCGTGTTCTGGCCGAATTCGCCAAGAGCGCTGACAAAGGCCAGATGCGTGGGCAGGGGGGCGCCAAACTCAAGAGTATAGCGTTCGGTATAGATGCGGTCCTCATCGGGCATATAACGAACAGGGGGCGGAGCGTCCGAGCGGGCAAGCGCTACCCCAAGCCCAATATACACGAAACCGAATGGGCTAGTCGGAGGGCCAAGGCGGATCTCATGCCACGCGCCGGATGCTTGAGGCAAGGTGTCGATGGCTGTCTGGACCCCGAGATCTCGGCTGAGGAAAATGAGGGCATCGTTTGCGTCAAAGATATCAGGCTTATTATCGCGACTGGGACGTGGACCGGCAGTGATGACCCAGCGACCACGCCGGTCACGCTCGTCAATTTGAAAAGGGATCGGGGTAAGTGTGTGAGAATGGAACGCAAAGACCTGAATCTCTACCAGCTGTCGCCCGTATAGAAAAGGAAGAGCCTTGCCCTCAAGAAGGATGGCACCGGGCAAAGAGGGTGGAATACTTGAGCCTATTCTGCTCGCCGCTGTTACAACTCTCGGTAGGAGGGTGAGGGCAAACAGCATGCTCATTACGCCGAGTAAGCCTAGCATGCTTACTCGGCATAGGCGAAGAATGGGACGATTATAGCGCATCTCAGTTGGCTATAACCGGATAGCCACAGTGGCGAAACCAGCCGCGGATATCCTCGGTAGTGAGCGTGCGCAGGGCGAGGCGCAAGGCGGTTTTCACTGTGGCCCAGCAGGGCTCAATCGGCGACAAGTCGGGCGAATAGGGCGGCAGGAAGACCCCGTGGCCTCCGACCTTTTGCACGGCGTGTTCAATCCGAGAGCTATGATGCACGCGGAGGTTATCGAGGACGACGATAGCGCCGGGATGGAGAGTCGGGACTAAGAGGCTGTCCACAAAGATGTTAAAGACGGCGGTATCGACCCCCCCTTCTCTGCTCATCCTAGTGACCATCCCCTGTAGGCCTAACGCGCTAATCACCGAGACGTTCTTCCCATGATTGCGGGGGACCGCCCGGCGGAGCGTTGGCCCCGGGGGGCGCGGGCATAGCGCCGGGTCATGGCGAGGTTGATACTGGTTTCGTCGATCACTACTACCCTCATAACGCGGCAGGGCCGCCATTTGCGCCCGAAAGGCCGCGCGCTGGGCTTCATCCTGCTCTGTGGCCTGAGTACCACTGATAAGCGCAAGTTGTAAGCGTGCTAGGACGATCCGGTCTGACGTATCATCTTCTTTTGGGGTCGCAGAAACTGCTTCGAAGGAAACAGGCTGCCAGTCTTGCAACGAGAGTTGACGAACCTGCCCGCTCAGTCTGCCTTGGACCCGGCCAAAAGCAAAGGTCTCCGTCAGCTTTTCCAAGCCGAGTTCGCTCACCTCAATATTGGCGTATAACAGCGGCACAAGGCTCAGCGGCCGCTACAGCCGAAGATCTCGCATGGTGATAGTCCCATCAAAGACACGTATGCTGATATCGCCGTCAACCTGAACAATTCCAGCACGATACATCACGCGGGCGTGGCTCCGGAGAGCGTGCGGGCAGCGCTGGCCAACCCACAGACTGACTAAAAGCTCGTAAGGAAAGCTGTTTGAGGCTGCTTTCAAATTGCCATTCCATTTCCGAGCTACAGGCTGGCTCAAGATGAAAGTAGCCGATCTGGACAGCACCATCGACCACTGGCACGCTCGTCGGTGTGAGTAGCCCAAGGCTGCGTCCTTGAGCAGATATTGTGAACATATGTTTCCACAGGGAATTTGGTAAATGTGTCCACCTTGCCACGTGAGTCGTGGGGTATGAGCCGGTCCGTGCGTGCCTTGCTTGGCGAAGTAGTCCGCGGATTTGGGTATGGATTTCTGGCTTCCCTCATCGCAGCTTTATATATTTTCTCGTTTCCAAAAGTCTTGACCGCCTCTTAGGTGTGGTGGATGAAGTAGTCTTCGGTGCTGTTTACCAAGCTGATTACGCGCACGCCTGTCCCGATGAGACGGAGTTGGTCGTTGAGCAGATCCCTCACTGGGGGTATTTTTATTACTGGGAGCGTGTTGAATCCGACGGCAACCGGATCAAGCACGGGCAATGGGTGTACTGGGACAAATTTGGTGTCAAACTGCGGCAAGGGCAATTTGAGAATGGGAAGAAGATGGGGTATATGGTATGCGAGGGAGTGGGTAGACCGCGAAAATTATCGGATTCATGAATATCGAGACGACGAACTTCTTCTTATCCGGCAGTATCATTTTGGCAAACAGATGCGCGTATCTACTTTCCACAAGCGAAGACTGCTTGAGCTGAGACGGCCACGAGGGCGGTCTGTCCTCCATGCTTGCCATATCGATTTGAAGATTTGAAAGATTCGCGATAGTGCCGGGGCAGTGCTGAACTGCCCCGGCGAGTAGATTACTTTCCGCTTGCCAGTTGCCACTCCCCTTCAATTTCCGCAGCGACTGAACTAATGGCATTCCGGAGCGTTGTTGTCATTTCATCAATCTGCTTTTTGGTAATAATCAGCGGCGGGCACAGGGCTATATTATTCGCCCCTGCTACCCGGGTAATCAGGCCGTTGTCGAGCGCTTTTTCCCACACCCTCTGCGCAAGGCGCAGGTCAACAGGAAACATTTCTTTAGTTGTTTTATCTTTGACTAACTCGATCGCGGCAATTAGACCCTTACTGCGCGTATCGCCGACAATCGGCAGGTCATGCAAAGACGCCAATTTCTTTTCAAGATAGCGACCCTGTTCGCGTGCTTTTTGGACTAACTTCTCGCGTTCGATAATCTCGATATTCGCCAGCCCGGCAGCGCAGACCGTTGGGTGGCCGGTATACGTATAGCCATGCCAAAAGGCATAATCGTCGCCAGTGTCTAAAAAGGTCTGGAATATATCTTCCTTAAAAAGCATCAGGCCCAGCGGCAAATAGCCACTGGTCACACCTTTGGCTGACACCAAGATATCCGGAGTCACACCAGCGCCGGCCGAGGCGAACATCGCACCCGTGCGACCAAAACCCGTAATCACCTCATCGCACACCATCAGGATATTATGGCGCGAACAAATTTCGCGGATCTTCGGCAGCCATTCTTTTGGCGGCACAATCACGCCACCCACGCCCTGAATTGGCTCAGTCACAAATGCGCCTATGGTGTCTGCCCCTTCGCGTTTGATCATCCGCTGGAGTTCTTGTGCACAGTCGGTTTTGCAACTCGGATAGGTCTTGCCGAGCTCACACCGATAGCAATACGGACGCGCCATATGCAGCACGCCGGGTAGACCGGGCGAGACCTGGTCATTAAACAACGCAATCCCGTCCAAAGCCGCAGCGCCACTTGAGGTGCCGTGATACGCCTGGTTGAGCGTGATGAATTTGGTCTTTTTGGGCTTGCCTTTGGCTTTCCAGTACGCCCGCACAAGGCGGATCATACTCTCGTTGGCCTCAGAGCCACCCGAGGTGAAGATTACCCGTGTGAGGCCCTTGGGGGCAAGCTCGGTGAGCTTTGTTGCGAGCTGGACAGTGGGCACGCCCGTCGGGCCAATCAGGGTTGGAGCGAAGGCGAGTTGATTCATCTGGGCGGTGACCGCACGGTTGATTTCCTTGCGCCCGTGTCCGACGTGGACGTTCCACAAGGAAGACAGCCCATCTATATACTTGCGGCCCTCCGTGTCCCACAAATAGATGCCCTGGCCTTTGATAAAAATAGGTATGCCTTTGTCTTGTTGCAGGTGCAGCGGAACAAATCCATGCACGAGATGATCAGCGTCCTGTTTGTGCAACGCTTTTGCCTGGCGCGAGTCGAGGCCAGCTCGTACAGTCTTACTCCGCGAACGTAATGGAACGACTTTTGCCCGAGCTTTCGTTTTCTGTGCCATGCGTGTACCTCCCTGTGCTGTGCGTGAACAGTTCCCTCTTGCGGTGTGGGGTGAACGCGATCATATACGAGTTACGCAAAAAATCCCAGGCCAAACCAGGCTGAACGGGAAAGCAGAAGGCCGTGAGAATAAGGAGGGGCAATGCAAACCAAACGAATGGGGCGAACGGGCCTACACGTTTCTGAGATCTGCCTGGGCACGATGACGTTTGGCCGCCAATGTGATGAGGCCCAGAGCTTTGCCATTATGTACGCCGCGGTTGAGGGCGGTATCGATTTTTTCGATACCGCAGACGTCTATCCCGCCGGCGGTGGAGTTGAGACAGCTGGGCGAACGGAAGAGATTGTCGGCAAATGGTTGAAAGGTCGACGCGAGGACATCGTCCTGGCCACAAAATGCTGGGGTGCGATGGGGGATCGGCCCAATGACCGGGGACTGTCGCGTAAGCATATTTTCTCGGCGGTTGAAGCCAGTTTGCAGCGCCTGCAGACTGACTACATCGACCTCTACCAAGTCCATGCCCCGGACCCGAAGACGCCGATAGAAGAAACCTTGGGCGCGCTCGATGATCTCGTGCATCAAGGTAAGGTGCGCTATCTGGGTTGTTCAAACTTCCAAGCCTGGCGTCTGGCTATAGCACTGTGGCAAAGCGACACACTCGGGCTTGCGCGTTTCGATTGTGTCCAGCCCCGCTATAACATGCTGTTCCGCGAAATCGAGCACGAGCTGTTCCCGCTATGTCGCGCGCAAGACATCGGTATGATCCCGTATAATCCGCTTGCTGGTGGCTTTCTGACAGGTAAGCATAAAGCTGAGGCAGAACCGGCCGCGGAAACTCGTTTTGCTCTTGGTGGTCAAGCAGGAGAAATTTATCGTCAGCGCTATTGGCAAACAGCGCAATTTGCCGCAGTCGAGCATCTCAAAGAATTTTTTGGCGCACGCGGGAAGTCGCTTACTCAAGTGGCCATCGCCTGGGTGCTTGCCCGGCCCGAAGTCACCTCACCTCTTGTGGGCGCGACGTCGCCTGAACAGCTTAAACAATCACTCCCAGCCGTGAAGCTAACCCTCGACGCGGAAGAAATGGACGTCTGTAATGATGTCTGGTTCTCTCTGCCACGCTTACGGGATAAGGCAGTGGCTTTGCGCTGATATTTGAAGCTTTGAATATTTGAAAGAGCCCGCTCTCCCCACAAAGGATAAGCGGTCCTTTTTACATCCGGTCAATAATGGCATTAAACGTCGCGCTGGGACGCATCTCTTTCGTCGCCTTGACTGGATCGGGGACGTAGTACCCACCAACATCAACCGGCTTGCCTTGCGCTGCGAGCATTTCTTCCGTGATTTTGGCTTCATTCTCTTCCAGCGTTTTGGCAACTCTGGCAAAACGTGCCTGCATGTCTGCGTCTTTGTTCTGTGTCGCCAGTGCCTGTGCCCAGTATAAGGCGAGATAGAAGGTACTGCCTCTGTTATCGATCTCATTCACCTTACGCGAAGGAGACTTTGCATTTTCAAAGTATTTGCTGACTGCCTGATCCAGCGTCCGTGCTAAAATCGTTGCTTTTTCGTTCTTGGTATTTTCGGCAATCATTTCAAGCGAGGGGACGAGGGCACAGTACTCACCTAGGGAGTCCCATCTCAGATGGCCCTCTTTCAGGAACTGTTGCACATGCTTGGGAGCGGAGCCTCCGGCGCCAGTCTCGAACAGTCCGCCACCTTTCATCAATGGGACGATCGATAGCATCCGTGCGCTGGTCCCCAGTTCAAGAATAGGAAACAAGTCAGTTAAGTAGTCCCGTAAAACGTTGCCTGTCACCGCAATCGTATCTTCCCCTCGACGAATTCGCTCCAAAGAAAACCGCATCCCTTCCTGCGGCTTCATGATACGAATATCAAGACCAGTCGTGTCATGCTCCGGCAAATATTGGTTTACCTTTTTGATGATTTCTGTGTCGTGTCCTCTGCGCTCGTCCAGCCAGAAAATAGCTGGCGAGTCGGACGCTTTCGCTCGTGTAACGGCAAGGCGGACCCAGTCGCGAATAGGGGCTTCCTTCGCTTGACACATTCTGAAGATGTCGCCAACTTCTACGGACTGCTTAAGGAGCGTGGAACCGGAAGTATCAACGACGCGAATTGTGCCGTTGGCGGGTGCTTCAAAGGTCTTATCATGCGAACCGTACTCTTCCGCTTTCTGTGCCATCAGGCCGACGTTGGAGACGCTGCCCATGGTCGAAGGATCAAACTGTCCGTTCTTTTTCGCGTCTTCAAGAATTTCTTTATACATGGTCGCATAACACCGATCCGGTACCATGGCGATTGTATCTTGGAGCTGGTCTTCCGTATTCCACATCCGACCGCCGTCACGCACTACATTGGGCATGGACGCATCGATGATGATGTCATTGGGTACGTGCAGATTGGTGGTGCCTTTTCTCGAGTTGACCATCGCAAGCGCAGGACGATTTTTATATACTGCGACAATGTCTGCTTCGATCTCGGCTTTTTTATCGGCGGGCAATCGGTCGAGTTTAGCAAGCACATCCGCCAGGCCGTTGTTGACATTTGCCCCGATCTCTTTAAGGGCACCAGCGTGCTTGGCGAGCGCCTCTTGGAAGTAGACGGACACACAGTGACCGAACATGATGGGGTCAGAGACTTTCATCATGGTCGCTTTGAGGTGCAAAGACAGCAACACCCCCTCGTTTTTTGCTGCGTCGATCTGCTCACCATAGAATTTGCGCAACGCCTTGACGCTCATGACGGACGTATCGATCACTTCGCCTTCGAGAAGAGACAGCTTGTCTTTCAGGACCATGACATTGCTATCTGTTCCATCTTGGCCAACAAATTCAATTTGGACCTCACAAGCGTTTTGTATGGTGGTGGATTTCTCGCTTTCGAAGAAATCTCCCCCATGCATGTGGGTGACTTGGGATTTCGAGCCGCTCTCCGGCCAGTCCTGCATCATTTTGTGGGGATTCTTTTGGGCAAACTTCTTGACTGAGGCGGCGGCTCTGCGATCCGAGTTACCTTCCCGCAGGACAGGATTGACTGCGGAACCCAGCACGAGGGCGAATCTTTTTTGGAGCGCTTCCTCCGCATCGTCTTTGGGCTCTTCCGGATAGTCGGGGATATCGTAGCCCTTGTCGTGCAGCTCCTTGAGCGCGTCTTTCAGCTGGGGAATGGTTGCACTAATATTCGGAAGTTTGACGATATTGGCCGCCGGCGTCTGTGTCATATCCCCCAGTTGCGTCAGACAATCCGAGATTTTTTGCTCCTCAGTGAGTTTTTCGGGGAAATTGGCGATGATTCTACCTGCAAGAGAAATATCGCTTATTTCGACCTCGATACCGGAGCCCTTTGTATAGGCCTCAACGATAGGCAGTAACGCAAATGTTGCCAGTGCTGGCGCTTCATCAATCTTTGTCCACGTAATTTTTGATGCGGTCATATGCTAATCTTACCTCTCATATTTATAGGTATTTTAAAGCATGAAACTATACCAAATCCCAGGCCAACCGGAAGGGCGGTCTGAAAAAAACAGGGTGAATAGGACAAAACTTGACAGCAGACGCATTGCAAAGCGCGAATGAAGATAGTAGAGAATGAGGGCTATTGAGCCTGCGGAAGTAGGATCCCCATGAAGTGGACATTCAGTCTTTGGTCTTTGATGCTCGTGTTGAGTCTCTTCTCAGCTTGTAAGGACGCAGTTGAAGAGGTGCCTCTGAGCACGAATCTCGTTACCATCACGGATAAATTTTTTGATGTGGAGGCATTTTCGGCCGACAAGACCCTCGTGGTCGGCTATGCCGGGAAAATTCTCCTCACCACTGACGGTGGGCAAAGCTGGCAAGTCAAAGACAGTGGCACGGATGCCGCACTCTACAACATCGCCTTCCCTGATGAACACAACGGTTGGATCAGTGGCCAGGATGGTACTATGCTCCATTCCAAGGACGGAGGCGAAACCTGGCAGAAGCAGGACAGCCAGACCGGTGATCCGATATTTGGCCTGTCCTTTATCGATGCAAACTGTGGTTGGGCTGCGGCTGATCGCGCGACGTACCTCAAAACGACAAATGGCGGAGAATCCTGGGAGTCGGTTTATATCCAGGCTTCGACTGAAGGGGTGGGGGCAGATGCGACCTTAGCTCTTGTTGATCCCATCTTTTATGATGTCCAGTTTCTTGACGCAAACACCGGCTGGATTGTTGGTGAGTTCGGTAAGATCTACCATACAACCGATGGGGGCCAGAACTGGGCTGAGCAGCAAAATAGCCTGCTTGGGCAGGCCGGATTTACCGATGCCCTCAACCTCCCCACTCTTTTCGGTGTTTCCTTTACCGATGCGAGACACGGAGTTGCCGTTGGTCTCGAAGGAAAAATTGTCACAACAGCCGACGGTGGCCAGCAGTGGAATTTTGCCGGTCAAGGTGAAACAGATGGCGCTTCGTTCGATACTGAGCCGTTGTATGCTCCGCATTTAATGCGCACTGACGGCAGTAGCAAAAGCAATGGTGGTGGTTGGATTGTTGGCGGAGCCGGACGGGTGCTGCGTCTTCAGGATGGAGCATGGACGCCGGCGAGTACTGGGATGCCCATCGCAACCTGGCTGCGAGCGGTTGATTTCTACGATGCGGATCATGGCTGGATCGTAGGTGGCTATGGGACCATCTTACGCACGACTGATGGTGGCAAGCATTGGCTGCGCGTGTTTGGATGACGGCTGTATCGGAAAAGTATGCCAAAATATTGGGAGAGTAACAACGCATGACCGATGCAGCGTTTAATATTACAGGGAAAACGACCATAGTGACCGGTGGAGGGACGGGAATCGGCGCAGAAATTGCGGCTGAGTTCTGTCGGCGCGGAGCCAAGGTCATGATTACTAGCCGGACGATGGATCACTTGGGCCCGGTCGCCGAAGGCATCCAAAAAGAAGGTGGCGAAGTCGATGCCATTGTGTGTGACGTGCGCCAGAATGACCAGGTTGAGGCTGTTGTCAACAAAACGGTGGAGAGGTGGGGCCAGGTCGATATCCTGATTAATAACGCTGGGGCGAGCTTTGTCGCTCATGCGCATGAGATTTCTGCTAATGGATTTGCCGCTATTGTGGCGATTAATCTGAATGGGACCTTCCTATTCTCAAAGGCAGTAGCCCTCGTCATGATGGAGAAGAAAACCGGTGGCAACATCATCAATATCTCATCCGATGCCGGCGTGTTCGGCTCGGCCACCATGTCGCATTACGGGGCGGCAAAGGCCGGGATTATTAATTTGACCCGTTCGCTGGCGATCGAGTGGGCAGAGTATGGTATCCGGGTGAACTGCATCTCGCCCGGCCCGATTGAAACTCCTGGAGTGAAAGAAGTCTTGTGGCCAACAAAAGAACTCCAAGATAAAGCAACTGGCGCAACTGCGCTCAACCGATTTGGAACTGGCTCGGAAGTCGCGTGGCCGTGCGTTTTCTTGGCCTCAAAAGCGTCCGGGTATATCAACGGGGTCAATCTGCAAGTTGACGGTTGTATGTTGCGCGCGGGTGTCCCGGAGAGCAGGTTGAATTAAGCAAAGGCAAGTAAACGAGAGTCTGGAGTCTTAAACATGGTCGGTATTGTTTCGTATGGATCGTATATTCCTTCTTACCGTCTGCCGCGTGATGTGATTGCCAAAGAGTGGGACTCGCCTTCGTTAGGCGGGGAACGCGCGCTGGCGAGTTTTGATGAGGATAGTCTGACCCTTGCCGTCAATGCCAGCATTGATGCGCTGGGTGATCGCAATCCCAAGGATGTAGCCGGCATCTTTTTCGCCTCAACAACTCCTCCGTACCGTGAGAAACAAGCAGCGGCTACGGTTGCCACGGTGCTGGATACGGACAAAGAACTACGGACCATGGACTTCACGGATTCGCTGCGGGCGGCGACGTCGGCGCTGCTGACGGCATTAGATTTAGCCAAAGCTGGCGAGCTGCTGGTGGTGTGTGCCGGAGACTCGCGTATGGGCGAACCGGATACGCTCCAAGAGCAGAACTACGGTGATGCTGGTGGTGCGGTTGTCGTCGGCACAGAAAATGTGATTGCTGAGCTTGTCGGCACGTATACGATCAGCCAAGAGTTCCTTGGCACGTGGCGCACAGAGGAGCAGGACTATCTCAAGTCGTTTCCTGGCGGATTTGAGAATAAGTTTGGCTATAATCGTTTTATTGCGGCGACCGTTCAAGGCGTGCTCGAAAATTGCAATCTGGAGGAGAAAGACATAACAAATGCTGCGATTGCTGCCCCAACGCACAAGGCGCTCAAAAGTGCCCTGCGCAGCCAAGGCTTTGATATCAAGACCCAGGTTCAGGAAACATTTTGGAATACGATTGGGGACGCCGGAACGGCTCAGCCCTTAGTGCTTCTGGCCGCAGTCCTTGAGCGGGCCAAACCCGGTGACCTGCTCCTTGTTGCTGGCTACGGCGATGGTGGGGATGCCGCTGTCTTTCGGGCGACTGATGGGATTGCGAATTTTCAGGTTGCGCGGAGCGTATACTCCCAGATTGAAGTCAAGCGCACGCTGGAATCGTATGGAAAATATGCCCGATTCCGTAAACTTATCCGCAAAGACTACTCAACAGACGACGAATCTACCCCTGTGGTACTGATGCGCGACCAAAAGCAGATATTGCCTTTGTATGGGGGGAGATGTCCAGAGTGCGGAGTGATTCAGTTTCCCATTCATCGGATTTGTACCGAGTGTGGACAGCGCGACGGGCTTGAAGAGGTGAAGCTGTCACGCCGGGGGACACTCTTTACGTTTACGCACGATTATCTGACTGACACTCCCGATCCTCCGACAACACATGCGGTTATCGATTTAGACGGCGGTGGCCGGCTATTTGTCCAACTCACAGATTGCCAAGCGGAAGGTGTTGAGATTGGTATGCCGCTTGAGTTGACATTTCGCAAATATCATGAAGGCTATGGGATTAAGAATTATTTTTGGAAGGCCAGACCCGCTCAGTAGTTCTGCTGAATAATACAGCAACAACTGAGCAACTCATCTTGGATAAGGAGGCAGTATGAATATTCGGGATAAAGTGGCCGTGATTGGGGCAGGCTGCTGTAAATTCGGTGAGAACTACCATCAAAGCTCTGAAGACATGATTGTTGATGCCGCGCTTGAGGCCTATACAGATGCAGGCATTGATCCTAGTCAGATTCAGGCGGCGTGGGTCGGTACGCTGAGCTCGGCTAGCGCTGGCAACGCTCTTGCTGATCCACTCAAACTGTTTAACATCCCGATCACGCGTGTTGAAAACTACTGCGCTTCGGGCATGGACGCATTCCGCAATGCGTGTATGGCCGTCGCGTCAGGGATGTATGACGTTGTCCTGGCGCTTGGTTTTGAGAAGTTGCGTGACTCCGGTCAGCGTGGGCTGGGGACGTTTGGGGCGCACCCTGTGGTGGGCTACGGCACGACAGCTCCGTCGCTGTTTGCCATGGCTGCCACCCGCTATTTTGAAACCTATGGCATTGATAAGAGTGCTTTGGCTAAAGTTGCGATCAAGAATCACCACAACGGAACCATGAGCCCAAAGGCACATTTTCAGATGGAAGTGTCCGAAGATCAGGTGGTCAACGCGCCGCTGATTTGTAGTCCGTTGGGCCTGTTCGATTGCTGTCCGACGACGGATGGGGCTGCTGCAGTCATTATCTGTAAAGAATCATTGGCCAAGTCTTTCCGGCCTGATCCGGTGCGGGTAAAGGGCATTGGCCTATCCGTCACCTCGGGCGAACCGTACTTGAAACCGAGCTTTGCCTACACTGGTTTTCCTGCTACAGCACTAGCGGCGCAGTCCGCTTATGAGCAAGCTGGCGTGACGGCTAAAGATATTGATCTAGTCGAATGTCACGATTGTTTCACTATTACCGAGATCCTGAATTATGAAGATTTGGGCTTGTGTGAGAAGGGTGAGGGCTGGCGCTATGTGGCTGAAGGCCGAGCCGACATTGATGGTGGTGCTGTGCCGGTGAATCCGTCGGGTGGCCTAAAATCATTTGGCCATCCCATCGGCGCGACCGGTATCCGCATGATTTACGAAGTGTCCCAACACCTGTGGAATAAAGCAGGTGATCGACAAGTCAAAGGTGCGGAAGTTGGCCTCGCGCACAATCTGGGTGGTCCAGGCTCAGTTGGCTGTGTGACTATTCTGGCGAATAGCTAACTTACTATTGTACAACGTATAACGAGGACTGGGATGAACTCAGTCCTCGTTCTTTTTTTGGGGGCGTCATGGATTTCGGTTTTAGTGAAGAGCAGGACTTGTTGCGCCAAGCTGCTGCAGATTTTTTACGTAATGAATGTCCCATGTCCTATGTCCGCCAAATGATGGAGGATGAGCGCGGCTATGCTGACGACCTGTGGAAAAAGATGGCCGCACTTGGCTGGATGGGGCTGATCACGCCAGAAGGATACGGTGGAGCAGGGCTCTCTCTTGTCGATCTCGTCGTTGTCTTAGAAGAAATGGGTAAGGCCGTCTTGCCGGGTCCTTTTTTTTCAGCTGTTGCGCTTGGTGGGCTGTGCGTTCAGGTAGCGGGGAGTGAGGAGCAGAAAAAGACGTTCTTGCCTGGAGTTGCTTCCGGGCAAGCTAAATTGACCTTGGCGCTCCTAGAAGAAAGCGCCCGCTGGGATGAGGCCGGGGTAAACTTGACAGCACAGAAAGACGGCGACGGGTATGTGTTGAATGGGGTGAAGCTTTTTGTGCCGGATGCTCACGTTGCCGATCAAATAATCTGCGCGGCGCGAACAACCGACGGGGTGACGCTGTTTATTCTCCCCCGCCAACAGGCTGGCGTTGGAACACGGCTACTCAAAACTATGGATCAGACGCGCAAGCTGTGTGAAGTCACGTTGGAGAACGTCCAAGTCGGCGCGGATGCGCTGCTCGGGACACAAGGACAGGGCTGGGGACTATTAGCGCGCAGTGTCGATCAGAGCAAAGTCGCCTTATGTGCCGAGATGTGTGGCGGAGCGCAGCAAGTGCTCGACATGAGCGTAGAGTATGCCAAACTCCGGGAACAGTTTGGCCGTCCGATTGGATCATTCCAGGCCATTCAACATAAATGCGCTGACATGCTGGTGCAGGTCGAGAGTGCAAAATCTGCCACGTATTATGCGGCCTGGGCGGTGTCAAATGATACCCCGGATGCAGCCCTTGCGGCTGCTATGGCCAAAGCGTATTGCAGCGACGCCTACCGTAAGGTGACCAGCGAGGGGATTCAGGTCCATGGCGGCATTGGCTTTACCTGGGAACACGATATGCATATTTACTTTAAACGGGCGAAGGGATCAGAGGTGACCTTCGGCGATGCGACCTGGAATCGTGAACTGGTGGCCCAGCATACGTTAGACAATTAGCCTACATTGGACGATTAGATGGCCGCGTCGCCATAGTTTTAGACCGTAATTTTCAGGCTTAGGTCGTAATTTTAATGAGCCGTCCGGTTGGGCCAGCGCGCCGAGTGCTTTGTGGTGGTCCAAGTTCCGGGTAGTTTTTCTTCCAGCGCTTGAGCCCAAGGCGGATATACTCCGGATCAAGCCCAAGAACACTGCAGATGCTCACAAAGGAAAACGACCACCAGGTATCGTTGCTAGAAAACCATTCCTCTGCTTCTTGTGCCAAACGCAGGGCACGTTTGCCACTTGTGATAAACTGTTTCTGAAAACAATTAATTGCATCTTCCAGGACCGCTCGCATGAGCGAAATCGCGCCGTTGGCCAGATTGGTGCCCGACTGACGAGAATAAAACTGCTCTGGCAGAACCGTTACTGCCGGGAGCAGACGATTCGCCTCCCCCAGGTCATACAGGAACAGGGGCAGCGATGGTCGATGAAGTGGTTGTGTTTGCCCGCTTTTTCTGTGCTGTGGAGCCATAGGTCATATTCCTTTCCTCAGATAAACAGCAATCGGGGGGAAAAGTTCTATTTTCATGCTTCAAGTAGAAAGGTGAACTCGATAGGGTAGTTTTCGTATTTTGTTTGGTTCGTCCTTCGCTTGCGCTTAGACGGCAGAAGCATACATTGTGTTCATTTTGGGGCAGTCTTGTCTTTCCAAAAGAGTAAAAGAGTATGGAGAGCGCTAGTCAGAAGCGTTGGGCAGGGGGGGGATGTTTAAAAATGCCTGTGGCGGGTCGGGTTAATAAGTTAACTTGGAAAAAGTACTTGGAGAAAGACGAGACCTGTTAAGCTCAAAATAACAAAGAGCAATGTCCCCCCAAGTAAAGCGAGAGGACGGAGGATTTTCCGCGTAGGAAACCAACGGCGTTCGGTAACTAATAGCCAGAGGCTGAAAATCCACACGATGAAGAGAATAAGGGCAATCAGTCGCATATGTCTCAGCCGCCTCATAATACAGAAACAGGGGTATGAAATGTGTCCGTGGCCTCCAACGTATCCTGCAGAGGAAAGGGACTGCAAAGCAGGACCGAAAAGAAATCTCAGAAAAGGTAAACGGAGTGAGATTGCGTTGCATTGTGATGAGTTTCATAATATAAATCCTCGCTCAAGCAGGTGAAACGTGCAAATACGCATACAACATATCTTCTTGTCTGCGACAGACGTCCATTTCACTGTGGACGCCCAGACTCTCAATGGGTCTTTGAGCCGGCGAGATGGGCGAGACCGGACGGAGTACCGACTGACGAGTCAATTGCAGGTAGCTCTGAACTATGTGCGGTCAGGCGAAGATTTGCTGTTTGACGGAACGCTGTGTGGAGATCTGGTCTGCCAGTGTGCGCGCTGTCTTGAGGAATTCCCGCTGTCACTAGATCGTCCGTTTTCTTGCGTGCTTATGCCTCTTCGTGCTCCCAGCTCGGTGAGCGGTTTACCGAGCCGCGAGCTTGAACTCAACCACGGGGACTTAGCCGCGAGTTTTTATAGTGGAGACAGTGTTGACGTATCAGCCCTTATCCAGGAACAGTTTTTCTTAGCGCTTCTAAGTCGCCCCCTGTGTCAAGACAAGTGCAAAGGGCTGTGCGAACACTGTGGGGTGAATCTCAACGTGGAAACCTGTACCTGCGGTCCCGTGTGGAAGGATCCGCGTCTTGCGGTGCTGTCTGCTCTACGTGTGTCCCCTCATATAACACCCGCTCATCAGACGTCTTTTCACAAGATAGAGAAGCTACACTAGTAGTTGCAAGGAAAAGAATATGGCTGTACCAAAGCGAAAAACATCAAAGTCAAAACGTAACCAACGTCGCTCTCACCATGCCCTGGTGGCACCACAGTGGTCGACGTGTTCGCAATGTGGTGATCCCGTTCTTCCACACCGCATCTGTGTCACCTGCGGCTATTACCGCGGCCGGCAAGTGATTGCTTTGGCAGAAGAAGAGTAGGACGCGGCTCAGGTCCTCCACCGTGAAGAGCGCCTCTGGATTGTCTGCGTAAGAGCGGTTGCGAGAAGCCTACGATGTATATTGCTGTAGATGCCATGGGAGGGGATTTTGCTCCCATGGCGATTGTCAAAGGTGCCATCCAAGCAACGCAGGAATACGGCGTCTCGGTTTTGCTGGTTGGCGACCGCGAAAAGATTTTGCACGAACTTACCCGGAATAGGCGCAGTGAGTCCTCGAAGATTGCCATCCAACATGCCAGCGAAGTTGTTGAGATGGGGGATTCCTCTGTTGCTGCGCTGCGCCGTAAGCGAGATTCGTCATTGCGAGTCGCTTTCAAACAGATGAAGGACGGCCACGCCGGCGCGGTGGTGAGTGCTGGAAATTCCGGGGCCGTGATGGGCCTCGCTGTGACAATGTTAGGTCGTCTGCCGGGCATTGATCGTCCAACTATTATCACGGATGTGCCTGCTTTGACCGGCCGCACCTGTCTGGTCGACGCAGGAGTAAACAGTGAGTGTCGGCCTCTCCATCTGGTGCAATTTGCTGTGATGGGCGAAGTCTATGCCCGGGTTGTGCGTGGGGTTGAATCGCCAAGTGTTGGGGTGCTGAGCAACGGAGCCGAAGAGTCCAAAGGAACAGAAACGACCCGTGCGGCTCACCATATCCTCAAAAAACTTCCCATAAATTATTGCGGCTATATTGAGGGCCGTGATCTGAATAGTGGTGAAGTTGATGTCGCTGTGACTGACGGCTTCACCGGGAATATAGCCCTCAAGACGATGGAGGGATTTTGGGACTTCAGCCAAGGGAAACTGCGTTCCTTATTCTCCTCGAGTTGGCGTGGGAAGTTTGCCTTTCTTCTCCTCAAGTCTTCTCTTGCCGATCTGCGGGTGAGCCTTGACAAGGACGAGGTGGGTGGCGCTCCACTTTTGGGGACTGCCGGAGTTACCATCATTGCGCATGGTGCGTCTTCGCCCAAAGCGATAAAGAATGCCATCCGGGTGGCCAACGATTCGGTCCAGCGAGGATTCAATCGGCAAATCGGTGAAAGTCTACAAAGTTTGAAAAGTTTGCCGGAAATAGCAGCACTCGCCGCGGATGACCGACGGGGGCGCAAAATCTGGTCGCAACTCCGCCAGAGATTCGGCCACTCAAAAGACCAGAGTGAAGAGCCTGAATCAATACCCAAGATTGAAAGAAAGGAAAAGACTGATATCGAAACGCAGGAGACCTCCGAGTGAGCCACTCTCTGGCCTTCCTCTTCCCAGGACAGGGGGCTCAAGTAGTCGGCATGGGGCGCGCCTTGGTTGAACAATTTCCGGTGGCCGCTGATGTGTTTGCCGAAGCTGATGCCGCGGTCGGCTTTCCCTTATCTACGCTGTGTTTTGAGGGACCGGAAGAAGACCTGAAGCTGACGGCAAACGCCCAGCCATCCATTTTGACTACCAGTATTGCCGCACTCCGCGTCCTGATGCAGGAATCTGATATTCAACCCGTCTGCGTTGCGGGGCACAGCTTAGGCGAATATTCTGCCCTAGTGGCTACCGGCGCGCTCGGCTTTGCTGATGCGGTTCGCATTGTCCGAGAGCGCGGGCGTCTTATGCAGAAGGCCGTTCCGCCAGGGGTAGGGGCAATGGCCGCTCTCTTTGGCCTATCGCCGGAGACCGTTGGAGAAGTGTGTACAGAGGCGGCGCAAGGGGAAGTTGTGTCTGCGGCCAATCTGAACGGTGGTGAACAGATTGTTGTGGCAGGGCACACTGGGGCTGTCCAAAGAGCCGTGGTGATTGCCAAAGTGCGCGGCGCAAAGCGCGCGGTAGAGCTGGCTGTGAGCGCCCCTTTTCACTGTGCTCTTATGGCTCCGGCCGCAGAGGGTCTTGCCCAAGTGTTGGAAGCTATCCCGGTCAGCCCGCCGAGGGTCGCACTGATTGCTAATGTGACAGCAGAGGTCAACCAGGATGCGCAGCAGATCAAGGATTTGCTCGTACGGCAAGTCACTGCGCCCGTGCGTTGGGAAGAAAGCATGCAGCAGGTGCGTCGCCTGGGCTGTGGGGCAGCGGTCGAGCTTGGGCCGGGCCGGGTCTTAGCCGGTTTACTCAAGCGTATTGATAGAAAATTTCCATGTGTTTCAGTCAGTGCTCCTGACAGCTTGGCCAAGAGTCTGGAGTTCGTCCAATAATGACGACGAGACTCGATGGACAGGTGGCGCTGGTTACCGGTGCGTCACGCGGGATAGGTCGAGCGATTGCCGAACGGTTGGCACGGGCTGGAGCAGCTGTCATTATCAATTTTGTCCAGAATCAAGCCGCTGCTGAGGAAGTGCTTGAACAGATTCAAGCAGACGGTGGACAGGCTGCATTGTGTCGTTTCGATGTTGGCGATGGAAATGCGGTCACAACCGCAGTTCAAGAGGTTCTTGAACGTCAGGGGAAGATTGACATTTTGGTCAATAATGCCGGGATGTCCATCGATACACTGCTCGTTCGACTCAAAGCGGACGAGTGGACACAGGTGCTGAATGCGAATCTAACTGGCGTCTTCCTGTGCACGAAAGCGGTAACCCGTTCTATGCTGCGTCAGCGCTCAGGGCGGGTCATAAATCTGACATCAGTCGTGGCGCAAACCGGCAATGCCGGCCAGGCTGCCTACTCCGCAGCAAAGGCGGGCGTCATCGGCTTTACCAAGACGATGGCCAAAGAGCTGGCGTCTCGATCTATTACCGTGAATGCCGTAGCGCCAGGGTTTATTGAGACCGATATGACGAGGTCCTTGCCAGAAGAGGCAAAAACAGGATATCTGAGCCATATTCCTGTTGGCCGATGGGGGACAGTCGAGGAGGTTGCCGATGTTGTTGCCTTCCTGGCGAACCCGCGAGCGGGATATATCACTGGGCAAGTTATTAACGTCAATGGCGGCATGTATATGTAGAGACGGGAGGAGCTGTTGTGGCAACCCCGGCGATGCCGTCCAGTCGAGCGAGAGAGGAGGTCCCGGCTATGGCAGAATCTTCAACCGAGGCACGTATCAAGGAAATTATCTGCGAGCAGCTCGGTGTAAGTGAAGAAGAGGTCAATCTAGACTCTTCTTTTATCGAAGACCTAGGCGCAGATTCTCTAGACATTGTTGAGCTCGTGATGGCACTCGAAGAGGAGTACAATACTGAAATCTCTGACGAACAGGCCGAAAAGATTCGAACGGTCCGGAACGTTATCGACTATATCGATAGCCACAAGTAGTTGCTGTTTGTTTGGGCAAAGACGTGCCCAGACCTGAAGAATCGTAGTGGTTTCGGTAAGGAGCCCTGCGATTTTTCTATGTATATGGCCTGCCTGAAGAAAGGACAAAGCAAACGCGAGGACGCTGAAGCGACGGAGGGAGAAGGAGAGCTACTATGAAAAGTGAGCTGGCCCGCCAGGACCCGGAAGTCTATTCAGCAATTCAAAACGAAACCACACGTCAAGAATATAACCTTGAGCTGATTGCGTCAGAGAATATCGTGAGCGAGGCTGTGCTTGAGGCGCAAGGGTCGGTGCTCACGAATAAGTATGCCGAAGGCTATCCACACAAACGTTACTACGGTGGATGCGAGTATGTGGATGTGGTGGAACAACTCGCGATTGATCGTGCCAAGGCACTTTTTGGCGCGAAGCATGTCAATGTCCAGCCCCACTCCGGCGCCCAGGCCAATATGGCCGCCTATTTTTCTCAGTTGAAACCGGGGGATACGATTCTAAGCATGAATCTTTCACACGGTGGGCATCTGACCCACGGCAGTCCGGTCAATTTTTCCGGAAAGTTTTTTCGGGTCGTACCGTATGGCGTACGGGAGTCTGACCAGCGTATTAATTACGACGAAATCGCACATTTGGCGCGTCAACATCGGCCCAAGATGATTGTCGCGGGACATAGCGCCTATCCGCGCCTGATTGATGCTGCACCCTTTCGGAAGATTGCGGATGAGGTCGGAGCGCTGCTCATGGTCGATATTGCCCACTTTGCGGGTCTGGTAGTGGCGGGGGTGCATCCCTCACCCGTCCCGTATGCTGATCTTGTGACCACGACCACGCACAAAACGCTCCGAGGCCCGCGCGGCGGTATGATCATGTGTCGTCAGGACCTGGCAAAAAGTGTGAATTCGTCGGTATTTCCGGGTAACCAAGGTGGCCCTCTGATGCACGTTATTGCCGCTAAAGCAGTCGCCTTTAAAGAAGCCGCGACTCCGGAGTTCAAAGCGTATCAACAGCAAATCGTCACGAATGCGAAAGCGCTTGCCAGCGGCCTGTCGCGGAAAGGATTTTGCCTTGTTTCTGGTGGGACGGATAATCATCTCATGTTGCTTGATCTTAGGGGGACTGAACTGACGGGGAAAGTCGCCCAGGAAACCTTGGATCAGGCGCGGATTACCGTTAATAAAAACGCGGTCCCGTTTGATACGCGCTCGCCGTTTGTGACCAGCGGTGTTCGCATTGGAACACCCGCTGTGACCAGCCGCGGTATGGAAGAGGCAGAGATGGATCAGATTGCTGATCTTATTTTCCGTGCCCTGCAGCAGGTTGGCGATGAACGTGCGTTGGCAGCCATTGGCGAAGAGGTCCGGGATCTGTGCCAGCGGTTCCCCATCTATGAGCACCGTGTTGCGTAGGCGGCCTGGGCTGAAGAGAAAGGGATAGTCAAGCCGAGAGTCGGATCGCTCCGTTCTTCGTCTTCGCTTTTACGCCACTCTATGAAGTGTCCCTTTTGTACGCATCTTGAAAGCCGGGTCATTGACTCTCGCCTGAGCCGAGACGGCAATGTCACGCGACGCCGGCGCGAATGTGAAGACTGTGAACGCCGTTTTACGACCTACGAACGGGTCGAGGAAATTTTACCCCTGGTGGTGAAAAAGGACGGGCGGCGCGAGACGTATGACCGGATGAAAGTCATCACTGGTCTTAAAAAAGCGTGTGAAAAACGCCCGATCAGCATCGAAACCATCGAAAATATTGCAGACCAGATAGAACGTGCACTCCAGGCGCGGGGTGAGAAAGAAATCACTGGTGCCGTTGTAGGTGAAGAGGTTATGCACCATCTGTATGATCTCGACAAGGTTGCGTATGTGCGTTTTTCCTCTGTGTATCGTTCTTTTCAAGATCTCGACGAATTTATGTCCGAACTCAAGGATCTGATCCAGGAGCGGAGTGGTGCGGAGACCAAACAGATACGCCGTCGATCACGCTCCCGCGTGCGTCAGGGAAAGCCGACGTCATGAACGCTGATGAAGTGTTTATGCAACGGGCCGTGGATTTGGCGATGCGCGCGCAGGGGCGCACGAGCCCCAACCCCGTTGTCGGTGCGGTCGTCGTCCGCGGACGCCGTGTTATCGGTGAAGGCTATCATCGCCAGGCGGGCCTTCCGCATGCAGAGATTGAGGCGCTGCTTAAAACTCAGCTTCCCGTGCGACGCACGACGGTATATGTCAATCTTGAACCCTGCTCGCACCATGGTCGTACCCCACCATGTGTGGACGCGCTTATAGAAGCGGGCGTTAAACGCGTTGTTGTTGGTATGACCGACCCCAACCCGCGTGTTCGTGGACGTGGGATTCGGCGGCTCCGACGCGCGGGAATTGCGGTCACAACCGGAGTGCTCAAAGAGACGTGCAAACGCATCAACGAGGACTTCGCCGTTTGCATCCAGACTGGCAAGCCTTTTGTGACTCTCAAGTTGGCAGCCTCTTTAGATGGACGTATTGCCGCGGCAAGTGGTGACGCGCGTTGGATTAGTGGAGTTGCGTCGCGTCGTGTGGTGCACGAACTGCGCAATTATGTCGATGCGATCATCGTTGGAGCAGAGACGGTGAAAGCCGATAATCCTCAGCTGACTTGCCGGATCCGTGGTGGACGGGATCCGCTCCGGGTCATTCTTGATGGACGTCTCAGCATCAGTCCGGCGGCACAGGTGTGCACGCAGCAGTCGAAAGCCGCGACACTGATCGCAACAACCCAAAGAGCCGCCCGTCTTCATGGGGTCGCATTTAAGAAAAACGGGGTGGAAGTCGCATCCTTTCCCGGCCGGCAGGGGCGGATTTCGTTGTCTTCCGTGCTGGAATCTTTAGCAACCCGGGGAGCCAAGCATGTGCTTATCGAAGGCGGGGGACAGGTGGCAGCAACAGCCCTCCAAGAAGGCGTTGTGAATAAGGTCCTATTTTTCTATGGCCCCGTCCTGCTTGGCGGGGATGGCCGGGCTATGCTAGCTCCGTTGGGTATTGTACGGGTTGCCGACGGGCTGAAACTTCGTACAATGCAGCTCGACCAAATTGGAAAAGATGTGATGGTGTCGGGATATGTCTAGACACCATAAGGAGTCGCTATGCAAATCGCGCTGTCACCGGTAGACGAGGCATTACAGCATCTCAGCCAAGGCAAAATGGTTGTACTGGTAGAGAACGACAACGGCGACGGGGAAGCCGATCTGTGTCTCGGCGCTGAGTCGACCACGCCGGCCGGGGTCAATTTTATGGCAACCCATGGCCGGGGACTGGTCTGTCTGGCATTAACGGAAGAAAAAATCCGCGAGCTGGGAATTCCTATGCTGGGGCAGGGGTATGATGGGAGCCGACAGCGGGTTTTTGGTGCTTCGATTGAAGCCCGTCGTGGCGTGACCACCGGTATCTCCGCCTACGATCGTGCAATCACGATCACTGCTGCAGTACGAGCTAGTGCAGGACCGGCCGACCTTGTTATGCCGGGACATGTCTTTCCCTTATTTACCCACCGAGGTGGAGTGCTGGCCCGGCGTGGCTTATCTGAAGGGGGGGTCGATCTGGCACGGCTCGCCGGTCTGAAACCGGCCGCTACCTTATGTACGATTCTCCGCGACGATGGTGATGTCGCCCAAGGCCAAGAGGTGGAAGATTTCGCGCGCGAGCATGGATTGCCGATCGTGAGTATCGCAAGCCTGATGACGTATCGTTTACGGACCGAATCGGTCATTCATCGGGTTGGGGAAGGCGAGATTACCAGCCCCTTTGGGGGGAAGTTTTTGGCCATCGTCTACCGAACTGAGGTCGATAATCATGAACACATCGCCCTCGTCAAAGGACGTATCGATGCGCATGATACTGTCCCCGTTCGGGTCCACTCGCAGTGTTTGACTGGGGATGTGTTTGGATCGGAGCGGTGTGATTGCGGAGAACAACTGACGCACGCCATGGAATTTATTGCCCAGGAAGGCCACGGCGTTGTCATTTATCTTCAACAAGAAGGGCGCGGGATCGGACTGGCAAATAAAATTCGGGCGTATGCACTCCAGGATAAAGGGATGGATACGGTTGAGGCCAACCTCCATCTTGGATTTGAAGACGATCTTCGGGATTATGGTATAGGTGCCCAAATCTTGGGCGATCTGCGTGTGGCGCAGGTTCGTTTGCTCACTAACAATCCGCAAAAAATTAGCGGCCTCGAGGAGTATGGAGTTAAGGTCGTCGCACGGCAACCGATTGAGACGCCACCGCATAAGGGCAATATTCACTACCTACGGGTGAAAAAAGAAAAACTGGGGCATTTATTTTCAGAACTCAAACCGCCGCTCTAGTGGAATCAAACGTATCCAATTTGACCCCAATTTTAGCCAAGACGGGATTGGATGCGGGAGGAGGGGAGAAATCATGGCCCGGATCATTACAGGCAAACTCGATGCAACAGGAATGCGATATGGCATTGTAGTGTCGCAGTTTAATAGTTTCATCACGGAACGCTTACAAGCCGGCGCGCTTGACGCCTTCTGTCGCCACGGAGCGCGGGACGAAGACATTGACGTTGTCCTTGTTCCCGGGGCATTTGATATTCCGCTCTTTGCCAAGCAGATGGCAACGAGCGGACGTTACCAGGCTGTTGTGTGTGTTGGAGCAGTCATCAAGGGCGAGACGCCGCATTTTGAGTATATTTCCGCAGCCATGACGCAAGGCATCAAAGAGATTATGCTCTCCTCCGGGGTACCTGTCACCTTTGGGGTGCTGACCACAGAATCGGTTGAGCAAGCGCTTGATCGGGCAGGTGCGAAGTTGGGGAATAAAGGCTGGGACGCTGCTCTGTCTGCCATCGAGATGGTACAGGCGTTAAAGGCATTGCAGGAAAGACTACAAGAAACCGAGTAGCAGTACGATGGGATCACGGCGTCAGGAGCGCGAGTTCGCCCTGCAAATCCTCTATCAGGTTGATGTCAGCGGCGTGGCGCCGCAGCAGGCGCTCGCATTATTTCAGGAGTGCTTTACTCAGACGAGTGAGATAGGTGCGTTTACAACCGATTTGGTCAAAGGCGCGTGGCGTGATCGTGGCCGGCTTGATAGCCTCATTTCCGAGGCCGCAGACCACTGGCGGCTCGGACGTTTGCCTAAGGTCGAGCTCAACCTCTTGCGTCTTGGGGCATATGAATTAGGGGCTTATCCGGATCTCTCTGCCGGGGTGACGATCAACGAAGCCATCGAAATAGCGCGGCGCTATTGCGGTGATGACGCGCCTACCTTTGTGAACGGGGTGCTAGACCGCATTGCCAGTGCTGTAGGAAAGAAAGTGCAGCAGCATGAGTCTCTCGAATAAACAACCGAATACATCCGAGCTCCCCCTAGCGTCTCGCGCACGGTATCGGCCGGATGAGATCGAACCGAAGTGGCGACGCTACTGGCTGCAGAACAAAACCTTTCGAGCTGAAATCGATCATAGCAGGCCCAAATACTATATCCTCGACATGTTCCCCTATCCGAGCGGTGCAGGGCTGCATGTTGGACACCCGGAAGGCTATACAGCAACGGATATCCTTGCCCGCTACAAACGGATGTGCGGCTTCAATGTCTTACATCCAATAGGGTGGGACGCTTTTGGCTTACCTGCTGAACAATACGCCATAGAGACCGGGACCCACCCTCGAGAAACCACCGCACGGAATATCGACACCTTTCGGCGGCAGATTCAAGCGCTCGGATTTTCCTATGATTGGGATCGCGAGATTTCTTCCTGCGACCCGGAGTATTACCGCTGGACGCAGTGGATCTTTCTCAAATTATACGAGCGAGGTCTAGCCTATATGGCGGACGTTGCAGTGAATTGGTGTCCAGCCCTCGGCACGGTGTTAGCAAACGAAGAAGTCGTTGATGGCAGAAGTGAGCGTGGTGGACATGAGGTCATCCGTAGGCCCATGCACCAGTGGATGCTGCGCATCACGGCCTATGCCGAGCGGCTGTTAGCTGGGCTGGATCAACTTGACTGGCCCGACAGCGTCAAAGACATGCAGCGGAACTGGATCGGGCGGAGTGAGGGTGCGCGGGTTCGGTTTCGTTTGTGTCAACCCGATGGTGGGCTGCCGTCGGAGGAAGACGCGCTCTTCGAGGTCTTTACGACCCGGCCTGATACCTTGTTTGGGGCCACGTATTGTGTCCTTGCGCCGGAACACCCGTTGGTTGAGCGTATTACGACTGCGGAGAATCGAGACGCGGTGACAGCCTATACCCAGCAGGCAGCGCGGAAATCTGACTTGACCCGGACCAACTTGGTCAAAGAAAAAACCGGGGTTAATACGGGTGGCTACGCGCTCAACCCTGTGAATGGTCAGGCCATTCCGATTTGGGTCGCGGATTATGTCCTGATTACTTACGGAACCGGAGCGATTATGGCTGTCCCTGGCGGGGATCAGCGAGACTGGGATTTCGCTCGCCAGTTCAACATCCCGATTATTGAGGTTGTCCAGGGCGGAGATATTGAAAAAGAAGCCTACACCGGGGATGGGCCTCATGTGAATTCGGGTTTGCTGGATGGCTTGAATATAGCGGATGCTAAGAAGAAAATGGCGGCCTGGCTTGAGGAGCATGAGCACGGGGAAGAGACTACTAATTATAAGCTGAGGGACTGGTTATTTAGTCGCCAGCGGTATTGGGGAGAACCGTTCCCAGTACTGCACGTCGATGGCCAGCCTCACCCGGTCGATCCGAACGATCTCCCTATTGTACTGCCCGAAGTCGAGAGTTTTCGACCAACAGGGACGGGTGAACCTCCCTTGGCTGGGGCTCGGGAGTGGGTGGAAACGGTGGACCCGGCGACGGGTAAACCGGCTTTGCGTGAGGCCAATACCATGCCCCAGTGGGCGGGCAGTTGTTGGTACTTCCTGCGCTTTTTGGACCCGAAGAATACAGAGCACCCCTGGGACGCAGAAAAAGAGCGTTACTGGATGCCGGTTGATCTCTATGTAGGCGGAGTTGAGCATGCCGTGCTGCACCTACTGTATGCGCGTTTTTGGCATCACGTTCTGTATGATTGTGGGCTTGTCTCAACGCCTGAACCGTTTCAACGCCTGGTCAATCAAGGCATGATCCTCGGCTTTAGCTACCGCTATTACCAGGATGAGCAAGGAAACCGGTATAGCTATCCTGCAGTTGAGAAAGTGACGTCCAATGAAGAGTCGGGGTTTCTCCTTAAGGCCGATCCGGATAAACGTCTGGCAGTAGCATATGTGCCTGTAGATCAAGTGGAATGGCGGGACGACAAGCCGTACCACCCTGACGCCCGGGAACTTGAGCTGGAGCCCCAGACTGACAAAATGTCGAAGTCGCGCGGCAACGTGGTAAATCCGGACACGGTTATTGCAGAGTATGGGGCAGATGCGCTGCGTTGTTATGAAATGTTTATGGGGCCGCTTGAGCAGGTCAAGCCGTGGAATACCCGCTCGGTCGCAGGCGTATACCGATTCTTACACCGCGCCTGGTCCTTGATTGTTTCTGATGCTGGAAGTCTCCGAACAGAGATGGTGGATGAAGATCCTAGCGACCAAGATCTTGGTCGCAAGGATGGGCTGACGCGTGTCTTCCACAAAACCGTGAAGAAGGTGACTGAAGATATCGAGGGGATGCGCTTTCATACTGCGCTTAGTGCGCTCATGGTTTTTCTGAATGAAGCGCAAAAGACTGATCGCTTACCGCGCAAGATGGCTGAGAGCTTTGTACTCTTATTGGCCCCCTTTGCCCCTCACCTGGGCGAAGAGTTGTGGCAGCGTCTTGGGCACGCGGAGACTCTGGCCTATGAACTATGGCCGACGTATGATCCTGAGCTCATTCGTGATGAAACCATCACTATGGCCGTGCAGGTCAATGGAAAACTCCGAGCAACCATTGATCTTGCGGCCGATGTGGATAAAGAGACCGCCTTATCTGCAGCTCGGAGTCAAGAGAAAGTCGCCGTGCATTTGGCGGGCAAGACGATTCGGCGCGAAATTGTTGTTCCCGGCCGACTGGTGAATTTTGTCGTATCGTAGCACTGAGAGGCAAAAACCAAAAATCCAAAGGCAAAAATGAAAAAGAGAGGAACAATTTTCTTCCTACCGTTCCCTTTTTGCCTTGTCCCTTTTGTCTTTGTGTTGAGCGCGTGCGGCTATCAGTTCTCTGGAACCACCTCGTTACCGCAGGGAATACAAAGCGTGAGCTTTGCTGAGTTTGCGAATTATACGCTCGAAGCCGGCGTCGAGAAAGAGCTTCAATGGGCTATCGAACGGGAGTTTCGCATCCGCGGCAATATTCAGGTGACAAAGGTTGGAGAAGGCATGGTCCACGTGACGCTCCAGCGACTTGACCTGCGGCCTTATTCTTTTGATCGGCGCGACCAGGTGCTGGAGTACGAGCTGACGCTCGTACTCAATATCCAACTCACCCAAAGGGCGAGCGGCCAGGTTGTATGGCAAGCCGACAATCTCCAGGTGACGGAGTACTACAGCGCAACTCCGCAAGTGGTGGTGACGACCTCGCCGGAATTTCTTCAAGGGACATTGGACCCTGAGGACCTGCCCGGTCTTACGGATACCCAGTTTTCAGAAACGCAACGACGCTTGGCAGTCGAGCGACTTTTTGCCACAGCTGCTCGCGAAGTATATTTTCGCTTAGGCGAGAACTTTTAATGAGAGTGGGAAAAGGAGCACGCGGACTGCCCCTTCTTGCGTCGTCTTGTCTACGAAGGTGCGGCTGCGCTCTTTTTCCTGTGAACCAGCTTGGAGAGCTGCCCGACATGGCGAGCAGCCGCGTTGTGCGGGATAATGCGTTTCTGCCCTGCTTTGTGCAACGCACTGATAGCCGTACGCAGGGAGCTTTCGGCTGCTGCGGTATCATCACCTTTGACGGCCGTCTCCACTTTTTTTATAAGGGTTTTGACCCGCGACTTTTCCGAGTGGTTGCGGGCGTTTCGATCTAGACTCTGTCGATGTCGTTTCTTTTCTCCTGATGCCACTTACAATACTCCTCTCTTGTAGAATACTCCTACCATGCGCGGAGAGACTGATCAATGTGGCAATCTTGGCAGGGCGTAGGTGAGCAGGACGGAAGAGACGAAGAGCAGCAGGTCGTCCGTGCTGGCGGGCAAATTGGAGGTTTGACCCTGCTCAGCCGCATCTCCGGACTAGGACGGGATGTGGTCATCGGCCAGGTGTTTGGCGCAGCGTTGGCTGCCGATGCCTTTTTTGTTGCCTTTCGCATACCGAATCTCCTTCGCCGTCTCGTAGGCGAAGGTGCGACTGTTGCCGCCTTCGTTCCGGTGAGATTAACGAGTATCTGACCCATCGGCCACGAGCAGATGCGCCTTATATGATCCGCGCCCTACTGGGAACCGGACTTGGCCTTTTCCTCGTTTTGACCGGTATCGGGATGTTGTTTGCCGTTCCCATTATCCGTTTGTTTGCTCCTGAATTTGCAAGCGAAAAGTTCGCACTCAGTATTGATCTGACCCGTATCCTGTTCGTCCATCTGTTCTGTATTGGTGGGGTTGCCCTAGCGATGGGGGTGCTGCATTCACTTCGGCATTTTACTGCTCCGGTCCTGTTGAATGTGGCGATGATTGCCTACGCGCTAGGGCTCTCGGCTTATTTGGCTGAGCCGGTCATCAGCCTCGCGTACGGTGTGGTCATTGGTGGCGCGTGTCTGCTGTTGTGGCAGATTCCCGCACTTGTGCGTAGTAGGGATATCCCTCCGTCTGCGCTGGCAACCTAGACATCCGGCCCTTCGCCGTGTTGGAGTATTGTTATTACCATTGGTCTTTGGTACCGGGATCTTCCAGATCAACCAAATCATCAGCACGCTTTTGGCCTCGCTCCTTGCCGCCGGCAGTGTCTCCTGTCTATGGTATACTAACCGGCTGTTTGAATTTCCGGTTGGTATTTTTGTCGTCGCACTCAGTACCGCAGTCCTGCCCAGTCTGGCGGCACAGGCGCGGCAACACGACATGCAGGCGGTACAAGACAATCTGTGCGTTGCCCTGCGCTTGGTAAATCTCGTGACGCTGCCCGCGGCGACCGGTCTCGCTGTTCTCGCTGTGCCCATAACAACGGTCCTCTTTTGTAGAGGGGCTTTTTCTGTACAGGATATTGTGGTGACTGCTGCAGCTCTGCAAGGGCTTGCGGTCGGCCTCTGGGCAGTTGCCGCAACCCGGCAGTTCACTGCATGTTCGTATGCATTGGGCGATACGTAGACACCAGTTTGGGGGGGAGTGGTCTATGTGTTTGTGAAGATTGGATTCAGCCTCGCTCTTATGGGGAGTGTGAGTTTTGCAGATGAAACAAATCGGGTAGCGCAACAAGTCGCCGTCTTGAGTCGTACCCTTTCCGTTTGGGATTTGGGTGTGGTTGGGCTCGCTTCTGTCATGATAGCAATCCCGTTGTGGTGGGTGATTGGTCTGATCGACTGGTTCGGGCGGAATGTCTCTCTACTCGTACGAGTGAGCAGTTTGAACGGTGCTGTTGCGGTAGGTTTCCTCAGCTTCGTCGTGGTTGTTTGGCCTGGAGGGAAGGCAGAGACACGCGCCCTCATGGGCGTGCTACCCGAGCGTGTGCTTGGCTTCCTGCCACAATTCCTCCAAACGCGTTGGTGACGTCTGATACAGATCTTCTTGGTTTTGCTGCAGCTTCTGTTCGATATAGCGGAATCTCGCATGAAAACGGCCGTTCGCTTTACGCAGGGCAGACTCGGCGTCCAGATTGAGGTGGCGGGCGAGGCTAGTTAAGGCAAAAAAGAGATCCCCCAGCTCATGTTCTTGGTGCTCTTTTTGACCGACTGATAGTGTCTCTTCTAACTCTTTGTACTCTTCTGTGACCTTTTCAAATACGGCTGTGGCGGCGGCCCAGTCGAATCCAACCCGGGAGGCCTTTTCTCCCAGCCGTTGGGCCTGAATTAATGCTGGTGCTCCCTTGGGAACACCCGCCAATATGGATTGATCGGGTTGATCGGACTGCTTGGACTGACCTGCTTTATCTTTTTTTTCCTGTGCCTTTATTTTGGTCCAGTTCTGGCTAACTTCCTCGGTGCTGTGAACTTTCAAGTTGCCAAACACATGTGGATGACGGCGGATCATTTTGTCAGAGATGGCTTGGGCCACATCGTCAATGCTGAATTCACCCGCCTCGGACATCAGTTGTGAATGAAAGATGATCTGGAGGAGTAAATCCCCCAGTTCCTCTTTGAATTCGGACCAGTCTTCGGCCTCAAGCGCTTCAAGGACCTCGTAGGTTTCTTCTACGAGGTAGGGCTTCAGAGTCTGTGGCGTTTGTTCACGGTCCCACGAGCATCCGTTCGGGCCACGTAGGGTCGTCATGATTTCAACCAACTGAGCAAACGCGGGATGTTGTTGTTCGTGCGGCATTGTACTCCCTTATCTACTGAACACTTTCTGTGTCGTCCGGAAATGCAGTTTTGCAACTTGGCCAAGGGCATCCGAGCCCTGGTGCTTCACAAAGGCTTTGCCTGTGGTGATGACCTGAGCGCTGGCGCCTTTGGGCAACGAGACCGCGAAGCGACTGCTTAAGTCCTGTAAGCGACGTAGGAACTCTGCACGCGCGACAATCGAGGCTGCTGCTACGGCTATTTCTTGTTCTGCCCGATGTTTTTGGATGAGTTTGATTGCCCGGCCCTTTTCCATCAGAGCATTATTCAGAAAGCGCTCGGCACCGAACTGATCGACAATGACATGTTCGCACGCGACTTGTTCTAACAGGTTTTCGATAGCCCGTGCGTGCCCCCAGGCTAAGAGCTTGTTCAGATTCTTGAATGACGCATACAAACCGTTGTAGCGCTCGGGACCGATGACGATGAGCGTTGTCGGACACAAGGTGCGGATCTGTCCCGCAAGTGTTATCGTCTTCTTATCAGCCAGAGCTTTACTGTCACGGACACCGACAGTTCGCAGCTCCTCTTCTTGATCTGGCGTGACATAGGCTCCGGCAACGACTAGTGGGCCGAAATAATCGCCCTTGCCTGACTCATCAATCCCGATGGTGCCAACTGGGTCTGAGGATGCTGTCATACTGAATCAGGAGATTGAAAAGCGGTTGCGGGCAGATGCTGCTCATCCCGCACCATGACCTTGCCGTCTTGGATCTTCACTCGGCCTTCGGCAAAGAGCCTGATGGCCGCAGGGTAAATCCGATGTTCTTGAATAAGAATCCGCGCACTCAGGCTGTCCTGTGAATCATCCGGATACACAGGAACGGCGGCCTGCATAACGATGGGTCCGTGGTCCATCTGCTCATCAACCAGATGGACGGTTGCCCCGGCAATGCGCACGCCCCGCGCGAGAGCCTGACGCTGGGCGTGTAGACCGGGGAAAGCGGGCAATAATGCGGGATGAATATTCAGAATGCGCTGTGGAAAGGCGCGGATAAAAAAGGGGGAAAGGAGGCGCATAAATCCAGCCAGGACAACGAGTTCGACGCCGTTGTCTTTCAGAACGGCAACGATTGCTTGATCGAAAGCCTCCCGTGTCTCAAAGTCCGTGTGCGAAAGGACCACTGTCGGCAGACTATACCGTTTTGCTCGAACAAGGCCGTAAGCATCGCTTGTATTACTGAAGATGATGCGGATCTCTGCCCGTAAGCCGCCACCCTCAATAGCGTCAATGATTGCCTGAAGATTGGTACCGCCACCAGAAATCAGAACGCCAATGGGAAGCCGAGAGGACATGTTGGGCCGCACTCCTAGAGGTCGCCTGCTCGTATCAGGGTAAACACATCAACGACGCGGGCTCCATTCTGGTACAGGGTTCTGGCGCACTCTTCAACCGTAGCGCCTGAGGTGTACACATCATCAACAAGGAGGAGCCTTTTTCCTTGCACTTGAATCGGAAGGTCAACCTGAAAAGCGTTTAGTACATTCGCTCGGCGACTTTCTTTATCAAGCTGCGTCTGTGGTGGTGCGGGGCGTGTCCGTATCAGAAGGAGAGGGTCTACCGGAATCATCCAGCGTTTCCCTCGGGCACGTGCTAACAGGAGGGACTGATTGAAGCCGTGCCAGCGTCAGCGGTCAATATGGAGTGGAACAGGAATGATGGCATCGTAGTCTTGGTAGCTGAGCGGGGGGTGAGCGACGCTCAGTCTGGCCAGATATTTGCCGGCTCCCAGTTCTCGTGCGTATTTAAAACGGAGCAGGGCGTTGCGGAGTGGTTGCGGAGCATCGATGCCGGTTTGATTGGAGGCTTAGGCACATGCTTGAGAAAAAACGGGAAGCGTTTTTAAACAGCGGCGACACAAATGATTGCGCCCAGTTTGTGTGAAGAAGGGAACGCCGCAACACGGGCACAGTGGAGAACAAATGGGATGAATCCAGCGCTCGCATGCAGCGCAGAATGGCTGGTCTGGATCGAGGTGAATATGGCAGCTCACACATCGCGAAGGGTATAAAAAGGCAAGCGTGGGTTGCTGCATTGTTCTCAACCGTTCTAAATTGTATCATATACAAATATCTTTGATCTCTAGGGTTTTTACTCTCCGTGCCGATCCTGGCGTATATGAAACATTTCTTTCAAGGACTTGTTTTGGGGATAGCGCTCGTATACTGGTATCTGCACTACAGCGCAGACTTCCTCTCTGCTACACCCATAGCCTTAGTATGCAGCTCCCGATGGCGAGTCTGTCCGATTAACCAGGAATGAATCAAGCTTCTTTCCAAGATCCGGCCAGAGGGGGTGCGAGGCATGAGTCGGGAGCAATGTTTGCATCAGAGAGAAGAAAGGACTGCTGATGGCCCATAAACAACGCGCTATTGCGCCTATACTACGGTTACCAGACTCTCCAGACGAAAAAGCTTATCTTGTTGGATATCGGTGTCCCGATTGCGCTGCAACCTATCTGGGCAGCCATCGTGTAGGATGTAGCAAATGTACCTATATTGGAGACTTGCCTGTAGTGCAGTTGAGTGATCATGGCACGCTGTACGTGTATTCGATCGTATATCAGTCAGCGCCAGGGATCCCAGTGCCGTATGTGTCGGCGATAGTGGACCTGCCTGACGGCGTGAGTATCCGCTGTAACTTAGTAGATATTGAGCCTGATCCAAAAAAGATTGAATTTGGCCTGCCAGTAGAAATGGTCACTAGGAAAGTGCGGGAACGAAAAGAGAAAAGTGCTGAAGGGGTTGAAGAAGCAATTGATATTATTGCTTTCTTTTTCAAGCCAAGTCAGAATTGAGATAACCCGAAGACGACAAAGGGGTGCAATTATGAGAGAGGCATATGTACTCGGTGTGGGTATGATTAAGTTTGGACGCTACCCGGACAAAGACGTATCACAGATGGGAGGGGAAGCCGCAACCCTTGCCCTGAAAGATGCTGGTGCGTCTATCAAGGACGTGGAACTACTCGTGTGTGGGAACCTGTTTCAAGCGAATGCTATGAATGCGCAGAAGATTCTGCAACAAATTGGCCAGACAGGTATTCCTGCGCTGAATGTCGCAAATGCCTGTGCCACTGGTTCAACTGCATTTCGCGAGGCGTATATCGGTGTGGCATCAGGCATGTACGATATCACCATGGCCGTCGGTGTCGAGCAAATGGGGAAAATGGGCCTGCTTGGGGGTGGTGCGCGTAGCGGGGCCGAAAGTGTCGAAGGCGTCTTAGGGAGTGGTCTTATGCCCGCGATTTTTGGTCAAGCAGGCGTAGAGCACATGCGTAAACATGGCACGACGGCTGAGCATTTTGCAAAAATCTCAGTGAAGAATCATAAACACTCCGTCCATAACTCCTTGTCGCAATACCAGATAGAGGTCTCTCTGGACGATGTGATGAACGCGCGCATGGTTGCCTACCCCAACACATTATATATGTGTTGTCCGACCGGAGACGGTGCTGCTGCCGCGATCTTGATGTCGGAAGACAAAATGAAGCAGTTCACCAGCAATCCAGTGAAAGTCGCGACTTCGGTACTCACGTCTGATCCGTATACGGACCGAGATTTGACTATGCCTGATGTTAATACGCTGACTCAAAATGCGGCCAAAGAAGCCTACGAAAAAGCGGGTATCGGGCCCCAAGATCTCGACCTGGTTGAGCTGCACGATTGTTTTGCCACTGCTGAGCTTCTGCATTACGAGAACTTAGGGCTGTGTGCCGAAGGCGAGGCCGGACGGATGATTGATGAGGGGCGAACTGAGCTGGGTGGAGAGGTTCCGGTCAATGTCAGCGGCGGCCTACTCTCGAAGGGGCATCCGCTTGGAGCCACCGGTGTCGCCAATAT
>CAZBUD010000025.1:0-52360 GCA_964495015.1 uncultured Enterobacteriaceae bacterium
GTTGCCTGAACGTGCGGTCGCGTCGTGGGGCCATTCTAATGGGCTGAATATTGCGGGGCAGGATTATCGATCCGGCGAAGAATATGTGTCCATGATTCTGGCAACGATTATCAGCGGCGGCGGTGCGTCTCATAAAACGGATGGCTGGCCTGCGGTCGGACCGCAGTGCTGTTTTGGTGCCCTGACGAGTGGAGATGTGGAGATTCTGGAGTATCAATATCCAATTATTATCCACCGTTACGGCCTGATGACTGATTCAGGCGGGGCGGGCAAGCTGCGCGGTGGGTCCGGAACGCATTGGGAAGTGGAGCCGCTGCATGACCCCATGACTGTTGTGATGTTTGGAGAAGGCCGCCGCTACCCGGCCCAGGGTGCTCAAGGAGCAACCTCGACTGTGTGCGAGCCGAAAGTCGGACGGGCGTTGTATTACAAGAAAGACGGTGAGGTTGAGGAGATTAAGACCAACCAGATTGTGGAGATTACACCGGGCGAACGCTTTGCCAATCAAAACCCAGGCGGCGGCGGTGTGGGCAATCCACGCGAACGCGACGTGGACAGGGTTCTTGACGACGTGAAGAACGGCTTCGTTTCCGTCCAGGCGGCCTGGGAAGAATACGGCGTGTGTGTGGATGACGAGGTGCAAAAGAAACTCGTAGTAGGGAAGTAATACGAACCGAGACCCTTGTGGAGGCGGCCCCCTGTGGCCGTCCCCTGAATGAAAATCGATTAACGTGGACTGATTACTGAGAGCTGTGATGTCGCAACATTCCTATCGTCTTGGTATTGATACCGGAGGGACGTTCACGGATTTTATCCTGACGTCTGGTGGAGACGGTATTCGCTTATATAAAACCCCGTCGACTCCACACGATCCGCCGATTGCCGTTCACGAAGGGCTGCGCCAAATCAGCGCTGATCTGGATTGTCGTGTTGAAGATTTTCTAAATGAATGCGAGCTCATCATCCTTGGCAGCACCGTCGGCGTGAATGCCCTCATTGAGCACAAAGGTGCAACGACCGCCCTCTTCTGTACGAAAGGGCATGAAGACTCGTTCGAGATCCGACTTGGGCATAAGGAAGACGGCCATCGTTATGATGCAGACTTCCCCCAGGCCACTATGCTTGTTCCACGTGCCCTGCGTTTTCCGGTGGGAGAGCGCGTCCTGAGCACGGGAGAAGTTCGAGCCCGTCTCAACGAAGAGGACGTACGACGTGGCATCCAGCGCTGCAAAGAGGAAGATGTTGAAGCCGTGGCGGTGTCACTCGTCTGGTCTTTCTTGCACCCTGAGCACGAGCGCTGCATAGCTGAGACTGTCCGTCAAGAATTGCCTGACGCGTATGTGACGCTGTCAGTTGACCTCCTGCCGCAGATTCGTGAATACACGCGGACGAGTACGACCGTAGTCAATGCTTATATCGGTCCCATTATCCAGCGTTATGTCGAACGCATGGAGGCGTTCTTGCGAGATCTCGGCTATCCCAATCAGGTTCGTTATATGCAAAGTAATGGTGGGCTCACCTCAGGCCAGTTCTTAACGGATAAAGGCATTTATGCCCTCAATTCCGGACCGGCGGCAGGCCCGAACGCCGGACTGTTCTTTGGTGAAGGTTTTGGCTCGCGTGACGTTATTACGGTGGATATGGGCGGGACCAGTTTCGATATCAGTCTGAGTAAAGACGGTAGGACCAACGTCGCCAAGGATTTTGACTTTTTGCGCTACCGGATTGGTATTCCGATGCTGCAGGTCGAAACCTTGGGAGCGGGCGGGGGCAGTATTGCCTTTGTGAATCGCATGGGTCTGCTGCAGGTTGGCCCGGAGAGTGCGGGTGCGCAGCCCGGTCCTGCCGCCTATGGACGAGGCGGAAAGCGTCCGACCGTGACCGATGCCTTAGTCGTGTTGGGCTATTTGAATCAGGACGCGCTGTTGGGGGGACGGCTGAGCATTGATGCCGAGGCTGCTCGACGAACCATTACGGCAGACGTTGCTGGCCCGCTCAAGCTCAGCGTGGCGCAAGCCGCACAAGGTATATTTACGGTCGTAAATTCCAATATGGTCAGTGGAATTCGCCGTGTGTCGATCGAAAAGGGCTATGATCCGCGTGATTTCGTACTTGTAGTGGGGGGGGGAGCTGGTCCGGCGCATGCCGGAAGATTGGCCCGTGAACTCGGAATACGAACAATCCTTATTCCTAAGGTCTCTTCCACATTCTGCGCGTTTGGCGAGATCCTGTCTGATATGAAACACAGCTATTTGGCTTCAAACGCTGTCCGCTTAGACAGTATGGATTACCCGCAGCTCAATGGCCTGTTTGCAGAAATGGAGACTCGTGGCAAACGGGATTTGACTGCGGCTGGTGTGGGGCCGGAGCGTCTCGAAACCTTACGCTGCCTGGACATGCGCTATGTTGACCAGATCCATGAATGCCAGGTGGTTATCCCGTCACTTGAGCTCAGCCCGGACAATATCGGGGATATTGCTGAGGCGTTTCATGCTCGCCACGAAGAACTCTTCACGTATTGTGAGCGAGATAATGCCGTAGAGATTATGAATCTGGAATCCACGGTTATCGGGAAGGTGCCTCGCCCCCAATTGCCGAGACTTGCGCGTGGAGACGCTGATCCCAAGGCCGCGCAGGTTGGAGAACGCCAGGGGTTCTTTGAGGAACACAGCGGCTTTACCACTATCCCAATATACGCTGGGGCCAAACTATTGGTGAGGAACCAGATTAGAGGCCCGGCGATCATTGAAGAAGAAACAACCTCGATTGTTGTTTTTCCTGGCTGGGAGGTCAGGCTGGATGATCCGGGTGTGTATGTGATGACCTTGTGTTGAGATAATACTTTACTGGCCCAGCGCCCCGGCCTGATCAAAAATTCGCAGCTCCATGCGGATGAGGTTCAGTGTCGCCTCTCGGTCTCGCCGTGCCTGGAGTGCCTGTTCAATGCCGACTTCATTGAAGTGGATCTGACTACCGGGGGATGCCTGGGCAATGAGATCGAGGTCGGATTTAATCACGGTTCCAATGGTTGTATAACCACCACCCGTGACGGCGTCGTTTAAGAGAACAATGGCTTCGAGGCCGCCGGGGATCTGGATTGAGCCAATGGGATAGCCGAGATCTACAACATTGGAGGGGTCGGCGCCGGCACCAAACGGCTGCTCGCCTGACTTGAACTCGAATGTTGGGCCCTTGAGTCGGTAGCCAATGCGGTCCGCTTCGGTTGACACCTCCCATGTGGCATTGAGAAATTCTTTGAGGCTAGCGGCTGTCAGACGATGACTGCACATACCTATCACTACGCGGACGGTCATCTCTTTGCTCGGAGTGGGAATGAGGGCGGGATCGAAAGTTCTGCCTGGCATTTTTTCGAACGAGACGGCTGGAGATCCAAGCTGGAGCTGATCGTTTGCCTCAAGCTTCCGGCCGCCCAATCCGCCAAAGCGACCGAGCATATACGTTGAGCGGCTCCCGAGTCGTTCTGGCACCTCAATACCACCAGCAATGCAGATATAGGCGCGGGCTCCCTTTCTCACACTCCCTAGGCTGATGCGGTCGCCTGGGACCACGTGATGTGCGCGCCATAATGCTGCGGGTTGATGGTTGATCTGAAGCGCAATTTCGGCTCCAGTGACAGCAATAAGCGTTTTAGTTGTCACCTCAAGTTGGGGGCCAGTATAGGTCATTTCGAGTCCGGCGGCTCCTTCCGGATTTCCAACGAGGAGATTGCCAACCCGGAAGGCAAGATTGTCCATTGCGCCAGAGGGCGGCATGCCGATGTGGTACCAGTGCAGACGGCCTAGATCCTGAACCGTGGTCAGCGGGCCCGGCTCTAGGATGCTAAGCTTGGACGGCTTCTTCTTGCAGGCGTTTAAGATAACTGATTGGATCGTGGATGTATTCGCCCGGTCGAAAGTCTTGCTCAACAATGCGGTAACGATAGGTGCCGGCTTCAACTTGAGACCGAATATCGTTGTACTCGTCCATGTCAACGGGGCGGAACTTCCAGCGATCCCCCGCATTGGCCAAAATATAGCGTCCACGCAGATCTGGAAGATGTTCCTCCGGATCATAAACGGGCACGGCGGACATGCCGATCATTTGATAACCACCGGGTCCACGAACCGGATAAATACATAAAAATACGCCAGCATGGGCGACAGCCCGCTCAGGCGTATCCGTCCGTGGACGGATATATTTGGGGGCTTGAATGGCTTGGTCCGGGGGACACATGCGGTAACACCAGGCCGTTCCGGGCACGAAGCCGACCATGGAGACCCAAAATGGACGGTCACAATACGCGCGAATGAATTCTTGTTTGGATGAATAACCGTTCACCCGCATGAGGTATTCGAGGTTGGAAACGGATGGATCTTGATGGCGGTCGGCAAAGCGTTTCGCGCATTCTTTTGTCCAGGGGTCGTCAAAGAGAACGGGAATATCAACCAGACGAGATTTGAGCGTATCGGCGTGCTGAATCTGATCTTCAATATCCTTCAGTGTGCGGATTAAGTGGTCTGGATGGACTTCTTCCGGACGGAAGTGGATCAGATAGGACGCGTTGGCCGGACACGCTTCGATAACTCCGGGGACCTGTCGGCGTTCGATTTCCTGGCAAATCGAAAGCAGCTTGAAATTGATAGCGAGATCCATGGCCTCGCTGAAGACAACGAGAAGATATTCATCTCCTCCGTAGTGATATTGCGTCTCTGACATAGCCCGCTCCCCGATCCGACAGACCTCCCCCTTATATCAGGAGCGCTCAAAAATCACAGCGTAACAATCACAGTGAAAGAAGAGTTACGCGCTGGCTCGTTGTCGCGAGGGCAGCATGTCTGCGTTCTCGGTATGAATAGCGCTTCGGATTTCAATGCCTTCACGTTGAAGGGCGGCATGTAGACCATTGAGCACTTCAGGGGCGTTGACCACATCCCCGTGGACACACACACTTTCTCCTTCAACCTCTATGACGGTACCGTTATCTGCCGTCGTCTTGCCATCAAGGGCAAATCGCAACACAAGATCGACAATCTCGGCAACGTTCTCCGTACCGTAGGAACGCTTGACCGTAATGGCGCCGTGATCATCATAGTTCAACCCAGGGTAAAACTCTTTGACTACACGAAAGCCCATCTTCTCTGCTGTGGAGACGAGCGGAAAATGGGGCAGGGCGGGTAGGTAGACGGTGATGACCGGGTTAATTGCTTGAAAGCCCTCCAGAATGGCCCGCGCGTTGTCCTCTGACTGGAGTCCCCAAGAAAAGAATGCGCCGTGGGGTTTGGCCGCCTGGAGTTTGACACCGTGCATCTCACAGAACGCCTTCAGTGCCCCGGCTTGATACACGACATAATCGGTCGCCTCTTGATGGGTTATATTCATGAGGCGCCGACCAAAACCCATCAGGTCCGGAAAGCCAGGATGGGCGCCGATGGTCACGCCGTATTTTTTGGCCCAGCCAACGGTCTTGCCCATCCAGCTGGGATCTCCGGCATGAAAGCCGCAGGCGATATTGGCATGTGCGATGCGTTTCATGACCTCCTCAGGCTGGCCAAGAATGAAGTTGCCAAACGACTCACCCATATCACTGTTCAAATCGATCCAGGTTCTGCCCATTGTCTCCTCCGTTCTTGTCTTCTTTAATCCTGAAAATGTGGCATGACTTCTTTGGCAAACAGGCGCATCGAGCGTACACTCTTGTCATGATCTGCGCCGGGGTAGTGCATCCAGCAGATCAGATAATCCATACCCAGCTCTCGTTGATATTTTTCAATTTCTCGAATGCAATGGTCCGGATCGCCAATAATGAACCGCTCTCGGTGGGTCTCAAATGTCACGCTGTCTGGGTTTTCCACAACCCGGCCCGAATCATCTCTGAGTGGTCGCACGTTGGCCCATTTTCCGTACATGCCACCATGGATGTACATGATGCCTGCACGCGCCTCTTCTTCGGCTTTTTGTGTCCTTTCCGCCACATAGACCTCACGAATAACGGGGGTCACGTTAGTGGTTTTATTGAAGCGCTCAAGCTGCTGATGATACAGGCGGTAATGTTCTTTTAATTCGTTGAGATGATGACGCGGGGAAGCCACCAGGGCTGACCCCCACTGGGCTGCACGACGTACGCCGCCCGGCGTTGAAGCACCGATCCAGATCGGCGGATGTGGTTTCTGGTGTGGCTTGGGCGTGATGCTAAGATCTTCGAACTGGTAGTGTTGGCCGGAGAAAGAAAAGCGTTCGGTTGTCCAGCCTTTAGTGATGATTTCCAACTCTTCTTCCATGCGTTTTTCACGCCCAGTGCGCGGTTCTTCGTACCCCGCGTATTCCTCAGGACGATAACCCGTGGCAACGCCGAAGATAAAGCGTCCTTGCGCAATATTATCGAGCACGGCAACATCCTCCGCCGTTTGGACCGGCCTGTGTAAGGGCAGCAGATACATGCTGGTCCCGATCTTGAGCGTAGAGGTGCGAGCGGCCATGGCCGCCGCCGTGACCAGGAGGGACGGACACATGCCATCATCCATAAAGTGGTGCTCAACCAGCCAGGCCGATGCAAAGCCGATCTCCTCGGCAATCGCGACCTGATTGAGCATCTCATGATAGAGACCGGCGTGAGTTTTGCCGGAGCCTGATGGGGACTGCATGGAGAAGGGACCGAGGCCGAATCGCATTACTCTCTCTCCTCAGGAAGTGTGGGGATCGTCTGGAATTATCTCTGTCAGAGAGAGAACTGTCAATGTTTAGATACCGATGTTTGCTTCGGCCTAATAATCTGACTGGAACGCTCTTGCGAAGGGGCGAGCGACGTGAAATGGCAAGGGGCCAGTATACGGTAATATAGACGTTTGCATCGTTGCTGGCCGGGTAGGCAGTAACGATCGGTATTCAGACCCGTTGTTTAAAGATTGTGGAGACTCCGGTGATTTTGAAATCCCGAGGCATACGGTGGCAGTAACAGCGTCTTCATCTGCTGTCACGCAAACGGCTGCTCCGAACAGTAGGCAGTTGCCTACCGAGCCGGTTGTTGTCATCCGTCCGAGTCCACTCTGGGCCGCTTTGAACCTTGGCGATTTATGGACATACCGTGAAGTGCTCTATTTTCTGATTTGGCGTGAGGTCAAGGTCCGCTACAGACAGACCGTTTTTGGCGTAGCCTGGGCGCTTTTACAGCCTTTATTTGCCATGCTGATTTTTTCGATTTTCTTTGGCCGCGTGGCGGGTATCCCGTCAGACGGACTCCCGTATCCGTTATTTGTCTATGCCGGACTCGTGCCGTGGACGTTTTTTGCCAATAGCGTAACAAGCAGCGGTAATAGTCTAATTATGAATCCCAACCTGATTACGAAAGTCTATTTCCCGCGGATGATTATTCCGGCAGCTAGTGTTGGGGCTGGACTTATTGATTTCACAATTGCCTTTCTGTTGCTGATCGGCATGATGGTGTTCTACGGTACGTTTCCCGCATGGGGTATCGTTCTGTTGCCTGTTTTTATTGTACTGATGGCGGGCTTGGCCTTCAGTGTGGGAATGTGGCTAGCCGCCCTGAACGTCAAATATCGTGATGTGCGCTATGCCTTGCCCTTTCTGATCCAGATGTGGCTGTTTGCTACGCCCATCATCTATCCCTCAAGTCTGGTTCCTGATCAGTGGCGCTGGGTGCTTGCTCTGAATCCGTTGACGGGGATTGTTGAAGGATATCGTGCGGCACTCTTTGGCGGAGCGTTGGACTGGGGCATGCTTGGGATATCAACCGGTATTACCCTGGCCGTATTTTTTGCGTGCGCGTTTGTGTTTCGCCGTATGGAGAAACAGTTCGCCGATATTGTCTGACTCAGGATCATCTCATGCGACCAATCATACGAGCCCGCAAACTCGGCAAGCAATATCAACTCGGAATTTCGGGTGCAGAAGCGCACGCTGTTCAGTATGTCACGCTGCGGGAATCCCTTGTTGATGGGATACGTTCGTTAGTGCGGGTAGGTCACAGGAGCGGACGCCAAGCCGAGACTATTTGGGCACTCAAGGACGTGAGCTTTGACATCATGCCCGGAGAAATCGTGGGCATCATAGGGCCGAATGGGTCCGGGAAGTCGACCTTGCTCAAAATTTTAGCCCGGATTACCGAGCCAACCAATGGTTCGGTTGAGCTATACGGTCGTGTTGGAAGCCTGCTAGAGGTTGGAACGGGGTTTCATCCGGATCTTACAGGCCGAGAGAACATCTATCTTAATGGGGCGATCCTGGGCATGCTGCGCCGCGAGATCGAAGCTCGATTTGATGAGATTGTAGCGTTTGCGGAAGTCGAAAAATTCCTGGACACGCCGGTAAAGCGGTATGCCAGTGGCATGTTCTTGCGATTAGCCTTTGCGGTTGCCGCGCATCTCGATCCGGAAATTCTGATTGTCGATGAGGTCTTGGCGGTTGGAGACTTGGCTTTTCAACAAAAATGTTTAGGGAAAATTGACGAGGTGAGTCGTGACGGCAGAACGGTGTTATTTGTTAGCCATCAGATGGACGTGATTGCTCGCCTGTGTGGTGAGGCGATGCTGCTTTCAAACGGGCAAATTCAGATGCGCGGACCTGTGAGCGACGTCATCGAGCAATATAGAAATCTTGAAACTGGGTGAAGAAAGTATAGGGTCTCCAGAGAGTAGATTTCGGATTATATGGCAGCTCGTTCCTTACGGATTGGAATAGATGCGCGCGTGTTGGCAGAGCCGGCGCCGATGGGCGTGGCGCGTTACCTCGCTGGTCTGCTTCGTGCTCTCGCCGAACAGGCCTCGCAGCATGACTATATTTTATATCTGTGTCGGAATGCATTGCCTGAGTTGCCTTTTGAAAAAAGGCCGTTTATGCAGCGTGTTCTTGGACACAATCCTCTCACAGCAAGTCCGCTCGTGTGGCAGCAGTGTGTCCTGCCGTGGGCGGTGCGGAAAGATAAAATTGATGTGCTTTTCTCACCTTATTATTGTGGTCCACTTTTGACCTCTGTCCCTCAGATTGTGTGTCTGCATGACATTTCTTTCGTTCTTTTCCCCAAGGAATTTCCGTCCTGGATTCACTTTAAACCAAAACTCCTTGCTTACCCCTCAAGCCGCCGGGCAACGAAGGTGATCACCGTATCTGAATTTTCGCGACAAGAAATCTTGCGGGTATATGGATTACGGCAAGAAAAGGTTCAGGTGGTTTCCCCAGGGTCAGAGCGCCCGTCCTGCCGGCCGGAACGGCTACAAGCCGGAATGCGCCGCAACCGCATTCCAGCACGCTTTTTCCTGTTCGCGGGGAGTTTGCTGCCTCGACGCCAGGTAAAATGTGTCCTCCAAGCACTCTCAAAGGTGTCGTCAGAATGTCACTTTGTCGTGGTAGGAGAGCGCGATGCTCAGCGGCAAAGGGCGCTTCAGGAATTCGCACAAACATGGAACGTTGCCGACCGAGTACACATTCTCGGCCACATTTCAGATGAGCATCTCGAGGATTTATATTTGCGAACATTGGCGTTGATCTCTCCCTCGACCTATGAGGGGTTTGGACTCCCGGTCCTTGAAGCTATGATCCGCGGTGTTCCAGTCGTTGCCTGGGATATCCCCATTATGCGAGAAGTGGTGGGAGAAGCAGGTTTGCTGATCAAGAGTGGTGATATTGGCGCCCTGGCTGGTGCGATGCGCGCAATAGCAACAAGTCAACGGCAACGGGCTCTACTGAAGCAGAAAGGCTATGCGCAGGCCAAAAAATTCTCCTGGGAATCTGCTGCGGCGCATTTCATCGAGATTTTGAATGAGACGACGGCAAGGGGACAAAACCTTGCCCATAATGTCTGATAACGACAAGCATACCACGCGCGTTGATAAAAGGTATGACCGGACAGGACGGATCGTATCAGGCAGAGTTTTTGTTAGACAAAGGCTACGAGGTATGCAGGATTATCAGACGCGCCAGTACGGAACGATTCGCGCGTATCGAACACCTAGGTAACCATGTTCGGTTACTGCAAGGAGACCTCCTCGATCAGACATCTCTCCTTGAAGCCGTTGAGGAGAGCCAGCCCGAGGAAGTGTACAATTTAGCCGCGCAATCCTTATGTGCCAACATCCTGGAACCAACCTGTTCTCACGGCAGAGTTTACAGGCTTAGGTGTAACTCGAATTCTTGAAGCAACCCGTCGCTTTAATCCCCAATTCGCTTCTACCAGCCGCCAGCAAAGAAATGTTTGGAAAAGTCAAACAGAGTCCGCAGAATGAAGACGCGCCGCTTTACTCCCGAAGTCCCTACGGCGTAGCCAAGGTCTATGGCCACTGGATCACTGTGAATTATCGAGAAAGTTATGATCTCTTTGCTTGTTCCGGGATTTTGTTTAACCATGAGTCCCCACGTCGAGGAGAGGAATTTGTGACGAAGAAGATTAGTGGGGGAGTCGCTCGCATTAAGAGTGGGGCATCTCGGGAATTACAGCTCGGGAATCTGGATGCGAAACGCGACTGGAGTTTTGCCGGAGATTATGTACAAGCCATGTGGCTCATGCTGCAGCAGGATAAACCGGAAGATTTTGTGATCGGAACCGGAGAAGCTCACTCCGTTCGTGACTTTGTTCACGAAGCCTTTCGCGATGTCGGGCTACAGTGGCAAGACTATGGCTTGACGGATCCGCGTTGCTTCCGGCTTGCAGAGGTTGATCGATTGAGAGCGGATGCTTCAAAAGCCAAGCGCCAGCTGGGCTGGGAGCCCCGGCAGTGGGGCAGCGGCGGGGAGCTGTACGTTTGCCATTCCGGCCGGGGTAGCAACGGGTACGCATGAGCTGCGTTTCTTCACGCACAATAGTTACTCCCGGTTGCTGACGAGTAATAGCTTCTCAGGTTTTTTTAATGAGAACGCATTTCAGAAATGGGAGTGCCTTCACTTTTGGCCTAGGATAGACTGACGGCTTACAAGTACCCGGTAGGCATGCCTGCGGACGCTTCTCGGCGCTGGTTCGAGGAGAGGCTGAAAAGCCTCCGCCTCTTCCTACGTGAAGCAGGAAAAGGAGCGTCTACGGAGTCGAAACTCTTCGACTCTCCGCGTTTCTTTTTCTTAGCCAGAGTTACCTCAGGGAAAGTCCATCGATACGGCATTGTGCTGGCTTGCAAACCAGCCTGGTTTCCACTAAACATCCAAAACAATCGAACGGTGGGATCTCGAAAGGAGCCGAGGTGCGTTATTTGATAACGGGGGGAGCGGGATTTATCGGTTCTCACCTGTCTGAAAGGCTACTCTACCAAGGGGAAAGTGTTACTGTCCTCGACGACCTCTCCACAGGCTCTCTGCAAAATATTGAGTACTTAAAAGAGAAAGCCAATTTTCTATACATTGTCGATAGTGTCCTCAACCTCCCGTTGTTGGCTGAGCTTATTTCGGATTGCGATGCCGTATTTCACCTTGCAGCCGCGGTAGGTGTGAAACTGATTGTTGAAAGTCCCGTCCACACTATCGAAACCAATGTGAGGGGGACGGAGGCTGTTCTCCAATATGCAAATAGGGCAAACAAGAAAGTGCTATTAACAAGCACTTCCGAGGTCTATGGGAAATCAACAGTTATTCCTTTTGAGGAGGACGGTGATCTTGTCCTAGGCCCAACTGTCAAAGGGCGTTGGAGCTATGCTTGCTCGAAGGCCATCGACGAGTTCCTCGCGCTGGCCTATTGGAAAGAAAAACAGCTCCCTGTGGTGATAGTGCGCCTGTTTAATACAGCTGGGCCGCGTCAAACAGGCCGCTATGGGATGGTCTTACCGACGTTTGTGCGCCAAGCGCTTCAGCGCCAGCCTATCACGGTATATGGTGATGGTACGCAATCGCGCTGCTTCACCCATGTAGCCGACGTCGTTGGAGCTTTGATACGACTGAGTGATCACCCTGGCGCCATCGGGAAGGTATTCAATGTGGGCAGTGAGGAACTCGTGGCGATGTCTGCGCTTGCTGCGCTCGTAAAGAAGATGACGAATAGTCCGTCTGAGATACGCTATATTCCCTATGACGAGGCATATGAAGAAGGCTTTGAGGATATGGCGCGACGGGTTCCCGACCTCAGAAGAATCCGTGATTTGATTGATTATAAGCCGACCCGGAACCTGCGCATTATCGTGCAGGATGTGATTGATTATTTCCAGCATGCCGAATCTCTCTGACTGGAGTCGCCTCCTTCTTGCGCCGAGCACAGCGTTTCTCCTCTCCGTTCTTCTCGTTCCTGTAGTTCGCCGCATTGCAACGCGGTCCGGCTATGTTTCGCTGCCGACACAGGAGCGCTGGCGTCAGCAGCCTATCCCCTATCTTGGGGGCATCGCATTTTTTCTTGGCTTCCTCGTTTCAGTGCTCCTTTGGGGATTTTCGTTCTCGCGTTCTTCCCCGCTCGTTGTCATCTCTTTTTTTGCACTCATCCTTGGCTTGTATGATGACTTTCGTCATATCAATCCTGCGATGAAGCTTGTTGGCCAAATTATAGTAGCGGCCATGGCTATCTTTTGGGGCTATTCTTTAAATTTTTTCCCTGGCGCTCTTTTTGATACGCTGCTCACGATTTTGTGGATCGTTGGGCTCACGAATGCCCTCAATCTTCTTGACAATATGGATGGGCTCGCCGGCGGAGTTGGATTGATTGCCGCGCTCTTCCTCGCTTTTTTCTTTTATCAGCAGGGAGACTTGGCGGGTGCTCTTATTGCCCTTTCATTGGCAGGGGCTCTTGGCGGGTTCCTGACCTTCAACTTCTATCCGGCTTCGATTTTTATGGGGGACGCGGGGAGCCTGTTTCTTGGATCGCTGCTGAGCCTTCTGGCCATTGAAGCCCATGGCCAGGCGTCGAATATCCTTTCTCTTGTAGCTGTCCCGACGCTCATTTTGCTCGTTCCTATCCTTGACACCGTTCTTGTGTCCTTAACCCGGATTGTGCGCGGACAATCTGTCACTCAGGGGGGGAAGGATCATTCCTCTCATCGTCTTGTCGTCTTAGGCCTGACCGAGCGTAAGGCGGTAACCCTGCTGTATGGTATTGCGGCTATCTCTGGTGTCACTGCTCTTCTCATCGAACAGGCCTCCTATACTTTCAGCTTGACTTTACTCCCACTTGTGATTATTTCGTTCGCTCTTTTTGCCGCCTACTTGGCGCAGATTGAGATTATATCGCCGGAGGAGGGCAAGCAAAAGATTCGAGAAGGTGGGTTCACAACACTCTTGGATTTTTTTCCTTACAAACGGCGTTTGCTCGAGGTCCTGCTCGACTTTTTTCTTATTACCTTTGCTTATTATCTTGCTTTCATGCTCAAGGATGGGTTCGATCTAGACGAACGGAATTGGAGGCAATATTTAACTTCCCTTCCTCTTGTTTTGATTGGTACGTACAGCAGTTTTTTCTATACGGGAATCTATCGTACTGTATGGCGCTATACCGGACCGTACGATCTTGTCCGGCTTGCAAAAGGAGCCGCAGGGGCGGCGCTGCTGTCTGTACTGATTCTTCTCCTCTTCTATCGATTCCTGGGATATTCCCGTGTGGTGTTTGTCCTGTATCCTTTACTATTGTTTTTGGGGATGGCGGGGACCCGGCTTTCTTTTCTCTTACTCGATATGTTTGTGGCAAAGCCTCATCTTAGAGGCAGCCCAATTCTTGTTTATGGGGCTGGGGTTGGAGGAGACATCGTGGTCACGGAATGTCGCCGGAATGGTCGTCTTCAATACCAGCCTATTGGGTTCCTAGATGATGATCCTAGGAAGCAGGGAAGATTGATTCACGGAATTCCCGTTGTTGGGGGAATAGAACAGCTGTCTGAGACTATCGGCCGAGAACAGGTTGAGGGATTGATCATTTCTTCTATGAGTATTGTCATGAACGGAAATGGAAAAAAAGTGCGCGCTGTGTGTGGAGAGTACGGTATTTGGGTGAAGGAGCTGAGATTAGAGTTCACACAAGAGACGGACTCATCAGCCCCGGAAAGGGCCTAACGAAATGGGTTGAGGCTTACGAGAAACTCCACGCGGCGACGGCGACTCCGATTTGCCGGGCATCGTCCCCTCCGTGCCCCGAAGGACGCCAGGTGCGGTCGACCTGGATGGTCAAGACGATGCGCTGCTTCCCGTCTGGGAGCAGGATGTCGCGAACCAGGGGCTTATGGCTGTGAACCCAGAGGTCGGCCACTAGCTCCTCGTTTTTCCACACCCACACATGTACGGGATTTGTTGTTACGTCTGGATGTCGTACCTGCAGAGTAAGGTGTAACCGCGAACCCTGCACGGGAACAACCGCCACGGCTTTGTGTTGCGTCCAGCGAAACTTGCCGATGCCCGGCGCGTGCTGCCAGTTAGAAAATCCGTATTCGTAATCCCAGTTCGCTATAACAGCCCGGTAGGGTACGCGCAGTGTCTGCAGGCTGACGTAGCCCTGTAAGGCCGTATACGCCAGGGCTATTCCTATGACTAGGACCCACAGGGTCCGACGTTCTTTGCCGGGAAGAGTGACACTCGAAAGTTGGGGGAAGTATGAGGAGAGCCAAAAAAGAAATGTCCAGAACGAAATCAATACTTCCGGACCTTCGGCATGCACTCCGAATAATGCGGCGACCCCAAAGCCAACCAGACTGGTCTGGAGAAGTCCAACGGAAATTTCTTTTTCTGGGGGAGGACGAGGCCGGACGAGAGACCAGAAACAGATCGAAAGCCAGGAACCCCATCCAAGACACCCCAGTATGCCTAATTCAGCAGCCTGCTGCGCATACCAGTTAAGAGCGCTATCGAAATTTAATGTGTCGGCCAGCCCGTATTTATACGCATAGTCATTGGCCAAGGTATGGAAGCTGCCTAGTCCCGTTCCAGTCAGGGGAGCTTCTAGTGCCATGCGTGCAGCCAGGGAGGCAAAGAAGGGACGGTCTCGAAGCTGGGCCTTAATGACCGAGCCGAAGGAATATTCTCCACTGGGTGGAGTCTGAGAAAGAAGTTTTTCAAACGGATTGACGACGTTTGACGTTGAGGCTATGCCCCAAATGAGACCCACAAGAGCACACAGGCTGCCCAAACTCCAGGTAAGCACGGTGCGTTTGGAAGCCTTAAGAGTTCCTTTCCAGGTCGCCCAAAACACGAACACAAGTGGGAATCCAGCCATCAGCAACGCACTTGTTGAACCAGCGAGTAAGAGCGCACCGATAGCCAATAGTACGAGCAAAGCCGCAATGATCTTCGACGTAGGGGGGTGCTTTTGCATGCCAAGAACGACAAACGCCGTTATCCAGTAGGCGGCAAGTATGCCGAACGCGTTCCCGTCCATGAGTGCCCCGACCGCTCGATGCACCTCGAGCCAGACTCGCGAGCTGAGGAATGAAAGATCAACGAACGCTTGATAATACGCCACGCAGCTCGTCAGAATAAAACTGATTGCAAGCGGAACAAGCACATGCCGCTGGAACTGTCCCTGTGGTTCTCTCCGGAACGTCCGAAACAACCAGTCTATCCACAAAAAGCCTACACCCTGGGTGACTGCGGTACGCACGACCCACAGCGCAGCAACCTTCGTGGAAACGCCATTTCCATTGTTGAAAAGAGGGACGCCGAGGGTAAGCGCTGGAGAAAAGTCGAGCTCACGCAAGAGAAGAATGGGCCACGTCAGTGCAACAATGAGTCCCCAAAAAATAAGGGGAAACTTCCATGACTGCGGTAAATCCCACGTGCGAAAATTGGGGCGAGCAAGAATAATTCCTAACAAGCAACTTGTGAGTGGAATGGTATGATAGGAGGAGATGTGGCCGAGTAGCAGAAGGAGTAGGCCACGCCAAATATAGACTACTAGTAAGACGGACCAAAGAGTGGCTCGTGGAAACAGCCGCGCGGCGAATAGGGAGCCGAGTAAAGCGACTGCGCTGCCAGCTAGGCCGACCAGCGGATCCTTCGTGGCTAGGGCTCCTTGAGTGAGCTCAGCCAGAATAAGAGAGATAATCAGAACAGATTTTGTGCAAGCTTCCCAGTTCACAGCACAACACCAGCACCAGTGGAATGGATCAAAAAGGGAATATTCATCTTCATATGTCCATAGAGGCGCGTGATTTGCTCACTTGCGAGAATAGGGCTCAAGCTCTGAAGGTAGGAGCAAGCCTTCTTTATCATAGTGCGACAACTGCGCTAGGTCTCAGGACGTGGCGAGAAGAGGAGAGGGTCAAGCTGGCAGAGGAAAGGGACAGGAGAATATGAAAATCGGCCTAGACTGTAGCCTCGTCGGGGAGAACGAGCCGGCATCGGGCGCTATGCAAATTAATTGGCGCAGGCATTGAGCCAGCTTGACCTACAAAACCAGTATGTCCTGTAGCCGGTTTTCTCTTATGTCTTCCGGCCAGACTATCGTGATGCAATTTTCCCCCAAGCGCCCAATATGCGGGTGGCGTTTCAAAAGATCCCTCGTACGCTGCTGCGATTTTTGCGACACCCGTATGCTCCTCAGGATTGTCGCGAGAAGCTGTTGGGAGACGTAGATCTCGTTCATAGTACGAATTTGAGCGTGTCGCGTTTCCGGAGCGCGAAGAAACGCCTCGTGGTCACGATCCACGATCTGAGCTTTCTCGTGTATCCTGAGTTCCACCTTGCGGGGAATGTTGTCACCCCTCTTGCTGCCCCTCTAGGGCGCAAGCGCATTGAGGACCCAGACGTCTTGTCCCGCATACAGCAGACGTATCAGCTTCCTCCTGCTTTTATGCTTTTTGTAGGTGCGCTCGAGCCCCGTAAAAATATCTCTCGCTTGGCCCAAGCCTACGCCCGGTTGCCGGCTGGGTTGAGACGTGAAGTGCATTTCGTGATTGCTGGTGGTAGAGGCTTGTTGAACGAAGAAGTCCGAACGCTGGTTACGGCACTTGGTTTGAACGATCACATTCATTTTATCGGCTATGTCAGCGAGCAGGATCTGCCCGCACTCTACTCCATGGCAATCATTTTCGCTTACCCTTCACTGTACGAAGGCTTTGGCCTGCCTTGGATAAAGGCGATGCAATGTGGTGTGCTGGTCTTAACTGCTAATGTTTCTTCCTTATCGGAGGTAGCGGGCGACGCGGCCGTGTGTGTCTTTCCCACTAATATTGAAGAAATAGCTGATGGGCCGCGTTTTCTACTCGAGGACGCTGTACACCACATTACGCGCCAGAGGATACCAGCAGGCAGACTCATTTTCCTGGGAACGGTGTGCATAACAGACCCCTGCGGTTTATGAACAGGTGTATGGTCGTGACTGATCAACCTTCGCAACGCGGTGGCTTGCCGAAACCCGTACTCTTTAGTCCTCTCCGTTTCCGGGTTGGTCAATAATGAGGGTGCTATCGATCGGTATGTTCGACAGCTCTTGCAGTGTGCCATCGGTCTATTCGACCGCGAGGCTATCAATCCGGTCAGTGCGACCGACCCCGGAGGTGATCGGCAGCGCGACCTGGGACAGATAGCTGCGCGTCGGCATCACCTGGCGGCGCTGTGTGATACCACCTGCCTTCAGCTTAATCCAGGCGCCGACTGCATCAGGATTGTCAGCACGGCCTACCAGCTTCGTCCGCAGACAGTAGTGACCGAGAGCTTGGTCGTTGCGAAACAGCAGCGGCTGAACACCGACCTGGGTCCGGATCACATCCAGGTCGCCATCCCCGTCAATATCGGCGTACGCAGCCCCACGCCTAACGATGGGGCGGGCGAGATCAGCTGTGCGGTCTGTTTCTATAGGCACAAAGGCCACTTCACTCTTGGGGCCAGCATTCCAGAATAATTGTGTCGACTGGCGGTAGTGTTGGCTCGGCTGAACCAGATTAATGTCCTCCTCAAGATGTCCATTGGTTTGGAGTAGGTCCAGACGACCGTCCAGGTCAGCAACGAAGAGGAATAGGCCAAAGGTTAAAACCATCCGCGTTGCGGCCTCAATACCCGCCACGATGACCTCGTGGGCAAAGAGGCTCGGCAGTTGGGAAGCATACAGTGAGGGCATCTCACGAGCAAAGTTTCCCATAAAGAAACCCAGCTGGTGGTCGTTACGCTAGAGGGCGGCATTGATGCCCCTGGCCCGGTGGCATTGCCGTCGCGGTCGACGTCGATCGGCGCCAGCCCGAGCGCTTTTCCCATGGGTGTTCCGGTGCTGGGGTTCACGATTTGGATGCCCGCCAGCTCGGAGATGTCGCTGAGGGTGCCGTCGCCCTCATTCCGGTACAGGGACGAATGGCTATCCTCGAAATTGGTCGGGGGGCCGAAGGCGCGCCCGATGCCATCCAGGCGGTAGTTGACGCTCAAGTCAATATCCTTCGACCAGCTGACATAGTTTCCAACGGCCAGGTCAAGATCTCCATCGTTGTCGATATCGACGAAGACTGCTGCCGTACTCCAAGCATCGGGTTCTGAGGGCTTAGCTTTCGCCAGTCGCCTCAGTCGCATCGACAAAGATTGGCGACTCGCTCCCGCCTGCCTCGGACGGCCTTGTGAGCGGATTCCAGGCCAGGCTCAGGAGGATGCCAACTGTCAGACCACACGCCACACAAGACCAGGACATCACACCCCGTTCAGTTGTCATATCCCCCAATCTGGTATCTGTCGTGGCGCGCGCATGTCAATGGAGTCCTGGCGAAGACCGGGGTGGAATCCCCGGTGCAGGGTATTCCGAAGACCTAGTCTATAGAAGACCGGTCCTGAAGCTGGTAAGTGCAGGTAGGTGATATTGGTTCGATCTGCATCGGACTTCCTGGCAGTTCTTAAGAAAATGGGTTTGTTGTAAAACATTCATGGCGCTGCCTACGATCAGTGTGATCATTCCGAACTGGAACGGCCGACACCATCTGGGGCCATGTCTGCAGGCCCTGCGGGCTCAGACGTTCAAGGGTTTTGAGGTCGTGGTAGTTGATAATGGCTCTCAGGACGGTTCGGTTCCGTTTCTGCACGAGCATTTCCCTGAAGTCCAGGTGGTCGCGCTAGCTGAGAATCAGGGTTTTGCCGGAGGCACGAATGCCGGTATAGCTGTTGCCAAGGGGGAGTTTATCGCTCTACTGAATAACGATACGGTTGCCGAGCCGGGCTGGTTGTCCGCGCTCCAGACAGCGACCCAGGAACAGGCGGAATATGGCATGTGGGCGTCCCGCGTCGTCCTGGACAATCAACCAAATGTCTTAGATAGTGCGGGCGACGGGCTGACAATGGCTGGAGCATCATTTAAGCATGGCCACTTGCAGCCTGCCTGTGACCATGCTTCGCCGCGAGAGGTCTTTGGCCCGGCTGGGGCAGCCGCGCTGTATTGCCGGCGGTTGATCGAGGAGATGGGCGGACTGGATACGGACTATTTTCTCATTTATGAAGATGTCGATCTGGCCGTGCGTGCTCGGCTGAATGGATATCGCTGTTGGTATGTGCCCGAAGCCGTGGTGCGCCATAAGGTCAATGCGTCCCTGGGCTATATGAGCTGGGAGTATGTCTTTTATGGCCAGCGAAATCTGGAATATTTCTTCTGGAAAAATTTCCCTCTCGCTCTGCTCTTGCGCTGTTTACCTGCCCACCTGGGCTTCAATCTGCTGGCGTTTGGCTATTTTGTCCTGCGCGGGCACGGGCTGACCTTTCTGCACGCAAAAGGAGCGGCGCTGCGAGCGCTGCCCATGGTGTGGCAGAAGAGGAGGGTGGTGCAACAACAGAACTCGGGATCTGTCGGCCTTCTGTTGCAACACCTGGAGCGCCGCTGGGTTGGCACAAAGATCGCGACTGCATTCAAGGACTGGCGCCGCAAGCATTCGTAACCCGTTCTCCTGATCTGCTGTTTGATCTTCTATTATGGATATCTCGGTGATCGTGGTGAATTGGAACGCCGGCAGCGTACTCGAAGAGTGCCTGCGGACGATTACCAGAGAGCTGGAGACGGTGAGTGGAGAGTGTCTGGTCGTCGATAACGGGTCGCAAGCAGACGAGGTGCAAAGACTCCAGCAACAGTTCCCCCAGATTACGCTACTGGCCAATTCTCAGAATCTCGGCTTTGCCCGTGCAGTCAATCAAGGTATACGCCGAAGTCAGGGGCGTTACCTGATGCTGCTCAATCCTGATGCGGCGCTTACCCACGGGAGCCTGCGCCATCTGATGTCCCGTCTTGATATACACGCGGACATTGGCATTATCGGTCCACGCATCATGAATGAGGATGGAACTATCCAGGGTTCGGCCCGGACGTTTCCGGGTGTATTTACTGCGTTCTTTGGGCGGACAAGTTTCCTGACCCGTCATTTCCCTAACAATCCCCTCTCCGGTGGCCAGATCCAGGCCCTGAATGCTCAGATCGAAGGACTGCAGGTCGTCGATTGGGTGTCGGGTGCGTGTATGCTCATTCGCCGCCAAGCCCTTGAAGAAGTCGGAGAATTGGATGAGCAGTTTTTCCTGTATTGGGAAGATGCCGACCTGTGCTGGCGCATACACAAACAGGGGTGGGATGTGGTCTATGATCCCCAGGTGTATGTCACCCATGTCGTTGGGGCGAGTAGTAAACGGGCGTTCTTTCGTTCGCTGATCGCTTTTCACCAAAGTGCATATCGTCTCTACCGCAAACATGTCACCCGCTCCACTTGGCATCCGCTCAATGCGCTAGCTGCGCTAGGCCTCTCTGTGCGTGTCTTGGGATTGCTCTTAGGAAGAGGCGTCCAGGAGTTGGGAAGGACGCAGAAAAAAGAGATGTGACGGTCCATTTGTCGTTCTTGCGCAGGCAGGTATCCGGCTGCCTTGTGGCTGGATTCCCAATCGAGTTGGGCACGACAAGGCGAATTGGGAATGATAGGGGAGCTGGGAAGGACAGAGTGAGCGTGCAGAGAGAATTCATGTCCTGCTCTATCCCTCATTGATCGACGAACCTATGCATATTTTACACGTCGTTGGTGCTCGTCCGAACTTCGTTAAAGCAGCACCGCTGATCAAGGCTCTCGCTGTCTATGATGACATTTCGCAAACGTTGGTCCACACCGGCCAGCACTACGACGCCAATATGTCAGATGTCTTCTTCCATCAGCTCAGTATGCCAGAGCCCGATGTCAATCTAGGCGTAGGCTCTGGCAGTCAGGCGCAACAGACTGCTATGGTTATGCAGCGCTTTGAGCCTGTGGTGTTGGAACACGAGCCAGAGCTGGTCCTTGTTTACGGGGATGTCAATTCAACTATGGCCGCGGCAGTAGTATGTGCCAAGCTGCGCATTCCAGTCGGACATGTGGAAGCTGGTTTGCGGTCCTTTGATCGGACGATGCCAGAAGAGATTAATCGCTTGTTGACGGACCAGGTTGCTTCCCTCTTGTTCACTCCTTCGGCTGATGCTGATGAGAATTTGCTCAGGGAAGGGGTCGCAAAGGAGAAGATTGCCTTTGTTGGGAACGTCATGATTGACTCTCTCATCCAACTCTTGCCGCTTGCAGACAGAAGCTCAATTCTCACTGACCTCGACCTTCAGCCTCAGCACTATGGGCTTGTGACACTGCATCGTCCGTCTAATGTGGATAGTCCGGCCATGCTTACGGCTATTATCGAAGCCCTGAATAACATCAGTCGGGACCTGGTCCTCCTCTTCCCGGTTCACCCCCGGACGCGCAAACAACTCGAACTGTTTGATATCGTACGCCCAGCGACCAAGGTTCGCCTTATCGATCCGCTTAGCTATTTACCTTTTCTTGCGCTTCAGCGCAGTGCCGCACTGGTCATTACAGACTCAGGCGGTGTCCAGGAGGAGACAACGTATCTTGGTATACCGTGCTTAACCGTACGGGAAAATACGGAACGGCCAGTGACCGTCACAATGGGGACGAATATTCTCGTGGGACGAGACACGCAGCTGCTACAGACACACGCGGTGCATATTGTGTCTGGAAAAGGGAAACAGAGCCAAGTGCCACCACTCTGGGATGGACACACCTCTGGGCGCATTGTCAAGGTGATCAGAGCTAGGCTAGGCCATGTCGACTAGAGCAAACCGACGGCTGGCATTGAGGCAGTCCGCCGGTGTCATTCCTGCGAAAGCAGGAATCCAGTTGCGTTGAGCCTGGACTGCTGCTCGAGTTGGGAATCGAATCGCTCGTTGCCCTGGTATCATCCCCTCCTCCATGCTTTAGGTGGAAGAGCGCCTGTAATCCGGCCAATCGGGTCTTGGCCTAGTGTTTCTTCAGAAAGGACGGCGGAGGGAGTGAGCAATGACGGCCAGCTGATCTCTTCTACGGGTGCTCTTATCCTCGCCCGAGGGGTGAACGGGTTCGGCCTGCTCCTGCTCAATATTAGCGTCTCGCGTGTATTGGGGCCATCTCTCTTTGGCGTTTACGCTTTTATTACGACGATCGTTCTCACCGCTTCGTTCCTTGCTGACTTTGGTCTCGATCTGCTGCTCATACGAGAGGGAGGCAAGCAACCGGCAAAATTGAATCCCTACCTGAGGAATGCTCTCGGACTGAAGCTTGTCACCGTTACAGTCACCCTTGTCTTCCTGCTGTCTATCTTTCGCTTTGCTTCCCTGCCTGCTTTAACCGAACGCCTTCTCTGGCTGTATTCGCTCTCTCTCCTTTTCAGCAGCATCGTGCGGACGCTGTGGCATGGCGGGGATGCCTTAGGATATTTTCGGAGCCATGCGATGCTGTGGGCAGGGGGCAATGGGCTCAAAGCGGTCCTGGGGGTCAGTGCTCTCCTTATCTGGTCAGATCTGCGCACGATGATTCTAGGGCTCCTCGCCGCCGAGCTGATCACGCTTGTGGCGACCTGGCCCTGGGCGGTGAAAAATTACGGGCCCCTGCGTCCCTCATTTTGTCCCAGTCTGTGGCGCTGGATGACACGACAGGCTGCACCTATCGCGCTTGGCAGTAGTCTGAGCATCCTCTACTTGCGACTCGATGTGGTGTTCCTAGAGGTGCTCAAAGGCGAGACTAGCGTAGGACTATATAGTGCTGCTGCCAAGCTTGTCGAAGCGCTCTCGATTGTTCCGACAAGCATTGGTTTGGTCCTTCTACCTCAGATAGCAGAAAAAGGACTCACGGTGGGCTGGTGGGAAACGGCAAGGCGGTATTTAGGTGCCGCCGCAGGTGTTGGGTTCGCCCTTGGAGGCGGCCTTTTTGTCTTTTCGGAGCCACTGGTCTTCTGGATCTACGGTGCTGAATTTGCGGCTGCGGCAGAGGTGTTACAGATCTTAGCCCTCGGAACCGGCATGCTGTTTGTCCTGCCTATTTTTTCCTCTATCCTTATCGGTTGTGGCTCCGCAAAGCTGAATGCGCTCGTGCTCTTAGCTGGTCTTATATGCTGTGCTGGCTTACAGTATGTATGGATTCCGCAGCATGACATTGCCGGAGCTGCTTGCGCCGTAGTGGTCTCACAATTCTTACTGACCCTTCTCTATGCGGGGAGCCTGTGGATACTGCGAAGGAGCCAAGAGGGGCGACGGGAATCCCTCCGATAATGTGACCATTTCCTCCGTCTTTCCCGGGAGGCAAGGTGGTTCCGACTTGTTTTTTCCGATACCCCTTGCCTCGGCATAGGCGAGCAGGTAAGAGCTGGGGTTTGTCTTAAGCATGACGAAAGGATAGCTCAGGCCGTCGCTATTAAATCTAAATATCTGAGTTCACCACGGACGAGCTGGAGTGACAAGGGAAGAAAGAGAAATGGAAGAAAGAGAAATAGCGCTTGGCGATTATCTTATGTGTCTCTGGAGACGGAAAACTCTCATAACAGCCGGTACCCTAGTCTGTATGATTACCGCTACCCTCGTGAGTCTCTGGATGCCCGACATCTACCAGTCTACCGCTACGCTCCTCATCTCCCCACCCCAGCTGCAAGTGAATCTAGAGTCGCAGATCGAGACGGCCACGGCCCAGGTCCGCTCTATGCAGACCGTCAAGGAACTGATCAACGACCGCCAGGTCCAGGAAGGAGTGATCAAGAAGCTGAGCTTGCAGAGCGATTCGAAGATGCTGACTCCTAAAGAGCTAGCGGGTCAGGTCCAAATAAACGACCTGAGGGGTACCGACCTGGTAGAACTCCGGGTTAATGATGCGGATCCCCAGCAGGCTGCTTTGATTGCGAATACTTGGGCAGAGCTTTTTATTGCCCATGTGGAGGAACTCGAACTTCATGATGTAGAGAGCACCGGAAGGTTTATTCAGACCCAGCTCCAAGAGGCCGTGACTGACCTCCGGACGGCAGAAGAGGAGCTTCGGGATTTTAGTGCGCAGAATCGGATGACCATCCGGGCAGAGCAGATCCGGGTGAGAAGCCACAAGTTGGTCATGCAGGAGCTGAGGAAGGCCGACCTGGAGGACCGAATAAAGAACCAGGCCGACTCCCTGACAAATACCCTCTATTACTCGATTACTGGGAAGATGCTCGATATCCAGGCCGAGCTCTCTATTATCGCGGAAAGATTCTCAGAGCAATTAAACGCTTTTGTCCCTCAGACGAAGATCAATAGCCAGGCGGGCCTCATCAGGCAGTCCCTCAATTTTAAACAGCAGAGCCTCGCGCTGCTGGATAGGGAAGCCTTCCTGCTCTCCAAAGCCATAACGGATATGCAGCTCGCCTATGAACTGGAGGGTAAGAAGCAGGCTATCCGACTCAGGGAATTGAGTAGTCTGGAGAAGAATGGCACCAAGCGCGAAGAGGCTCAGGCTTTAAACTCAGGCTCTGTCATGTTCGAAGTTGCCACTCCTAGGGGCTCGCCGAAGCCCCTGATCCTTTCCAGGCTGGATCCTATTACTGCCATCCTTACCCAGGAACGGATCGACTCCGAAATAAATCAGGATGCTATGCAGTCTCAGATAGGGAATTACCGAGAGTTAGTCACTAAGCTAAAGAAGATAAGGAAAGTGGTTGTGTCTGAGTGGGCGACTACGCTCCAGGAGGATGGCGGGCAAGACGTGAAGCGGTGGACTTACGCGTTCGAAGCGCTCCCTATGCGACTCGATGTGGTCCTGACGGAACTCAGTCATATATCCTCTCTGCGGAAAGAGGACCTTGCCGGGCTCCAGCAGAGCAGAATTGAAATACAGGAATATCTTCAGCAGTTAGAGGCAGCGCAGGTGCTCGAAGAAGAGCTGAAATCCAGGCTAGACGAAAAGGTCACTTTAGACTCCTTCAATAAAGATAGTAGTGAGGCTATAGTGATCCTCCAGAAATTCCCTTCGCTAGGCATCGCTCCCTATATTGACGAACTCTTTACTGCGCAACTTGGGTTCCTGGGGCTGAGTAACGGTCTAGGGCAGTTAGAAAATCTCAGAATCACTCTGTCGGCAGAATTCGAGGAAGCAGGTGACGACGTAGGTGCCTTGACCGACATCATAGAAAAGAGTCTAGAGAAATTAAGCGCCCTGGACGCTGGCTACACTATAGCTGAACCGCTCAATAGAAATGGACAAAGCAGAGCGAACGTGAGGGCGCGGGCGGATGCCGGTTATTCTTCTTTTGATACTGGGCTTATTGGTATGGACCGGGATGTGAAAGATCTATTAACGGACGGAAACGGAGCACGGTCTTTCCTTGCGGCGTTGATATCTTTTAAGGCCTTGGTCACAGAAATGCGGGTAGTGGCGGATGCTATCGCTAAGCTCGACGGGCAGATCTCCCGGTACCAGAAAGAGCTGGCCTCGGGGCACTTCCAAGAGTTGCAGCTCAAGCGCGGGGTCCAGACTGTCCAGGATACCTATGCTGTGCTCAGTAAGAAATGGGAAGAAATAAAGATCTACCGAGAATTAAGGAGCGGGACAATCAGTCTGGCCAAAGCTGCTTACCCAGCTGAGCATCGTATCCAACCTAATCGGCGACTTAATGCTCTGCTCGCAGGGGTGTTCGGGCTGGTGGTTACGGTGTTTTTGGCTTTCTTTTTGGACTATTTTCAGCGGAATAAGGAACAGCCCAACGACCTGGCCCTCTCCTCAACGACGCACCCGTGACAGATGTAATAGACGCAATACGTTGCCAACTGGGATGCCGATGGTCTGGCCTAGGATAAAGGCAAGCCTGACGGTTCTCGGAGGCTTCAACTGTGTCTTCTGGTCTACATAGACAAGACAGCCAAAAGATCGTGTCGGGGGCAAATGGAATAACGAATGCCAGCACGCACGCCTGAGATTCTCCGTACGGCGTCGAACGGGTCGTGCCTCGGGATAAATACTGCCCGCTCCTGACCCTGCTGGAGGAGCGAGCGCGCGATGTGGGTGGCCTCAAAAGGAAAGCAGTGGGAGATGGGAGAGTTTCGGCGGGAAGCGAGTGAGCGGTCCCAGCACAGGTCCCACTATTCTATTCCGATTCAGACGAAACAGCTCCTTCCGGCCCGCTTGTTCCTAGCGTCCGATCCGGCGTTTTACCTCTCTTTCCAGGAAGTTTCCCCGACTTGACAATAAGCAGGCTCAAAAGATAATAGACTGATTATGACTGGCCTGGGAGGAGACGGAAGGGAGGTAAATCATGCCTGGCACGGGGTCCGGACTCGAAGCCGAGGCTAACGTGTAGTTGAGAGAAGTCTGCGGGGTAAAGGCCACACTCCTTTTCTGTCGACGGTGCAAGACCGGAGTCGAAGGACTGACCGTAAGAAAATGTACACCCGTCCACTCTTTGCAGGTTATGTTTTCTTTCGAGGGGAGAGTTCCCCTTCATCTCTACTCTCGGTATTGAAAATTCCCGGAGTAGTAAGAATTCTGGGGCTAGCCCCTCCCATAATCACTCTAGTTCCTGAAAAGCAGATCGAGACGATACGGCGACTTGAAGGCTCCGGCTTACATCCTACCGCTGCACCTTACATACGCCTGGGCGAGCTAGTGCGGGTCAAGGATGGCCCGCTGGCAGGTGTGGAGGGATGACAGGAGAGAGTGAAGTAGAGCTTGTTGATTATCTTGTTCTATCTGGGAGGGCAGCTCAACAAAATCCTGACCAGAGCAGCCCGGACAGGTTCAATTCCAGCGGCAGCGTGAGACCCTTAGGATACCTATGCGGTGTTGGTTAAGGGATGAGAGGCAGCCAAGATTTCCGGAGACTTACGGGTAGGGCTGTGAGTCTGGCCTGGTTCCAGCAGACCGCTGCCCTACCGGGCAGAAAAACTTAGCGTCTTTCGGTGACTATGGGGCACACTTTCAATCTTCCGAGTGCTCTACTAGCAGGGGAGATTCTTATCTATAAGTATGGATTTTTGTATGAGTTGCATTGGAGCACCGGCAGCGAGGTATGGGGTAGATGAGCCGTCCGGTAAATAAAACCTGGCGGGGGTGGTGGAGATAGGGGAGAGAGGGAGATCTTTTAGCCGCCGGATGCTTCTTTGGTAGAGGTGTGTGGTGGAAGCAAAAGGGCAGAGTCTCATACTTAGCGATCTTGAGGGGCTGAGAAAACGGACCGAATTATAAGTCGTCATTCGTACAATGCCTGGCGGCTATGATGAATCAAAAGTCACTGAACGGAAAAATTATGACTGTAATCCCCAGAAACATCATTGTTGTAAAAGTTGTAAACGGGGAGGACGAATGCGCATTCTGATTCTTGGTGGGGATGGGTTCTTAGGGTGGCCTACGGCCATGTATTTGTCCAAAAAAGGGCATCAAGTAGGCGTCCTGGACAACTTCGCCAAGCGCCGATGGGAGCTAGAGCTAGGGGTTGAGCCTCTCATACCAATCGCAACCCTTCATGAGCGGGTTCGGGCATTCCAGGAGGAAAGTGGAATCAAGATCCCTCTCTACGTGGGCGATCTTCAAGAGTACCCGACTGTAGAGTCGATAATCAGGGACTTCCAGCCCGAGGCCCTGGTTCACTATGGAGAACAACCTTCAGCTCCGTACTCTATGATTGACCAGGCGCACGCTGTCCACACTCAGGTGAATAATGTGACGGGGACCTTGAATGTCCTCTTCGCAATGCAGGCTCACGCCCCGACCGCTCACCTGGTAAAGCTCGGAACTATGGGGGAGTATGGTACGCCCAACATCGACATAGAAGAGGGATTTATCGAGATTGAGCACCATGGTCGCCGGGACGTACTGCCCTTTCCTAAACAGCCCGGGAGCTTTTATCACCTCTCTAAGGTCCATGACAGTCACAACGTTATGTTTGCCTGTCGCGTGTGGGGGCTCTGCTCCACCGATTTGAACCAGGGCGTCGTGTACGGGATCGAAACAGAAGAGACGCTCCTAAACGACCGTCTAGCCACCAGCTTCCACTATGACGAAGTCTTCGGTACGGTGCTCAACCGCTTCTGTGTGCAGGCAGTCTGCGGCATCCCCCTCACGCCTTATGGAAAGGGGAGCCAAAGGCGGGGATTTCTCAACATCAACGATACCCTGCAGTGCGTAGAGCTGGCTCTCCTCAATCCGCCTCCGGCCGGGGAGTATCGGGTCTTTAATCAATTTACCGAGGTTTTTTCGGTTATGGAACTGGCCGAACTCGTACAGCAGCAGGGACGCCAAATGGATATGGATGTGAAGATTGCCTCTGTGGTCAATCCTCGAGTCGAGGCTGAGGAGCATTACTACAACCCTCAACACACCAAGCTTGTCGACCTAGGGCTTGAACCCCGTTACCTTTCGCAGGGGCTCTTGGAGCGTATGCTGACCATCATCGCCGAGTATCGAGATCGGGTGCGGCAGGACGTGATTTTGCCTAGAGTCCGTTGGCAAGGGGCGACGTAGTCCTACGAGTCGTCATGACCGTAAGTGTCAGCAAGAAAGAGAGATATCCCTTTCGAGGTGGAACAAGACGCGAGAGAAGAGCGACAAGAGGAATTGATGCAGATCCCTATATTGAGAATTCCGTTCACTGCCGATGATCTTGCCTTCGTGAGTGACAAGATTCGTGAGGTTTTGGCGTCTGGCCATCTTGCGCAAGGAAGGTATACCGAAGAGTTCGAGCAAGATTTCGCGGCCTTCTGTGGCGCTAAGTACTGCGTGGCAGTAAACAGCGGCACGGCTGCGCTCGAAGTAATCCTGAGAACTCTAGGGATACGCGACGCCTCGGTGATTGTACCGACCAATACCTTCCTTGCGACTGCGCTCGCGGTGCTACATGCGGGGAATCGGGTTATTTTTGCAGACTGCAATCCTGAGACCTTTTCGCTGAGCATAGAGGATGTCAAAGCCCGTTTAGCCGATGACACAAAGGCCATTATTCTTGTCCACATCGGGGGGATCATCACGCCGCAGATAGACGAGTTAAAGCACCTGTGCGCGGAGCGTCAGATTGTTCTCATTGAAGATTGCGCCCATGCTCACGGCTGCAGTATCGATGGGAATCCTGCGGGGACGCTCGGTGTCGCGGGTGCGTTTTCATTCTTTCCGACCAAGGTGCTTACGACCGGTGAGGGCGGAATGATCAGCACGAACGATGAGGAATTGTATCAACGGGCCCTCATCATCCGCAATCAGGGTAAGGATCCGGCCCTTGGAAATCATGTTTCAGAGGTCGGGCACAATTTCCGGATCAGCGAAATGACTGCCGTGCTTGGCGTCCAGCAGATGCGCCGGGCAAAGGAGGTCGTTGAGGACCGATGTCGGATCGCTCGCTTCTATGATACCGCGTTAGCCAGCATACAAGAGCTGCGACCTGTGCCGATTGCGTCGAACGTGCAGTCTACGTACTACAAATATATCGCCTATTTAGACGAGGCGGTCGATCGAAGCGAGGTCAAGCGAGTATTGAAGGACAAGTATGAAGTGTCGCTTACTGGCGAAGTCTATGCTGCTCTGTGTCACACAGAGCCGGTATGGCAGCGATACACGTATTGCGGACGAAAACGTGGCGGGAGTGAAGAACGGTGCTCTCAGTGGCCTACGTGTGGATGTCAAGAATCGCCAGGAGGGTATCCCGGTGCGGAGTACCTCGCTAGCCGTCACATTTGTCTTCCAGTATACCCTGGTCTGACAGACTCGGAACTGGAGTACGTTGTTGACTCGCTCGAACGAGTGGTGAAAGGCGCGAGCCGTAGGCCCGTGCAGGCATGAGGCCGTGTAGCCCCTCATAACTCTGGCAAGTTCGGCTACTCGTATGCAAACATAGCAGCGGTAGAAGGGAAGATTGATGAGAGTTCTTGTTACAGGTGGGTCTGGCTTTATTGGATCGCATGTCGTAGATCAGTTGATCACTCATGGTGTCACGCCGCGTATATTCGACCAGCGGCACTCGTCGTATCGTGACGACGTTGAGCATCAGATTGGCAGCTTGTTGGACCTTGAAACGCTCCGGATGTCCATGACCGCTGTGGATGCAGTTATCCACCTCGCGGCTGTGGCCGATGTAAAGGAAGTCTATGATGATCCTGTCTATGCCGAGAATGTGAACACCCGTGGCACTTTGAATGTCCTCGAGGCTGCGCGACGCTCTAAAGTGAAGCGCGTTATCTATGGAAGCACGAGCTGGGTGTATAGCGACTGTGTCGAGGCCGCAGTTGACGAGGAGACGCTTATTCCGCCACCGCGACATCTGTATACGGCGACCAAGCTGGCTGGCGAGTCATACTGCCGTACCTATGACGATCTGTATGGGCTGGACTACACTGTTGTGCGCTTTGGTATCCCTTACGGGCCACGCGCGCGCGATGCGGCAGTGGTCCCGATCTTTGTCCGTAAGGCGCTGGATGGAAAGCCTCTGACTATTGCCGGTGATGGGCTTCAGTTTCGCAAGTTTGTGTATGTTGAAGACTTGGCTCAGGGTACGGTCCTGGCACTGAAGCCTAAGGCCAAGAACCGCGTCTATAATCTGGACGGCTCCGAGCAAGTCTCTATTTTGCAAATTGCTCAGACCTTGCGGGATCTACTCGGCGAGGTGGAGATTGTTCACACGGAAGCGCGCCCAGGCGACTTCGCTGGTAAGGAAATCAGTAGCGCGCGTGCGTTGCAGGAGCTGGGCTGGGCAGCCACAACACCGTTCAAGGAAGGTGTTCGTCGTTACCTTGAATGGTTTCGCCAGCGCGAGTCCCAGCTGCGTGAAACCTGGGAAAGCGTTGACGAGAAACTGTTGGCTTAAAGAGCCCTCATCGCTAGGTGAAAGTACTGGCTGAATCGTTATGGCCCACGTTTTAGTGATCGCCCCCCACATGGACGATGAAGTCCTAGGCTGCGGTGGTGCTATCGTCCGGGGTGTTGATGCGGGCGACACAGTAGATGTCTGTGTGGTCTGCAATCGTGCCTACGGCCGTGTCTACGACTCGGCGGCTATTGAAGTCGAACGAGCCAATGCCCTACAGGCCAAAGAGATTCTCGGCTACAGCCGGCTGCATTTCCTCGACCTGCCGGATGAGCGCCTGTATGCACACCTGCAAGAGCTGCTCGAAGCATTGGAACAGGTCATAATGGAAATAAAGCCTGACATTGTCTACATCTGTCACGTGGGGGACCTTCACCAGGACCACCGAACGGTGGCGCATGCCTCTAATATAGCTTTGCGGACGATCGCCACGCCCTTTGTGCGTCGAGTGTTAGCGTATGAAGTGCCCTCGGGTACCGAGCAAGTTTTTCCAGGGACATCTGAGACTTTCATGCCCAATGTCTTTATCGACATTGAGGCGCAATTGGACCGAAAGGTAGCAGCCATGGCAGCCTACGGCCGTGAGAGCCGTACCTTTCCGCACCCGCGTAGCGAGGAGGCACTGCGTGCACGAGCCTGTGTGCGTGGTGTGCAGTGTGGGCAGGCCGCCTCCGAGGCGTTTATACTGCTGCGGGAGATTCTCTAAGTGCGGGTGACAATACACCAGCCGGAGTTCGCCCCATGGCTCGGCTTCTTTCACAAAGCCAGCTTGGCCGATAGCCTGATTTTGCTCAACGATGTTCAGTTTCGAAAAAACTATTTCCAAAACCGTAACCGTATTCGTAACGCTCGTGGTACATCCTGGATTACTGTGCCTGTTGAACGCAGTAGTCTCTCTACGAAGATCAGTGAGGTGCGCATTGCAGCGACGACCAATCCACAGTGGGCTCAGCGAATAGGATCTACCGTTACCCAAGCCTATCACCAAGCCTCATACTTTGAGTCCATATTCGCAGAATTCTCTACACATTTGATGCAAGCGGGTGACAGCTTGGTCGATGTAAACATTCCCCTACTGCGTTGGATGCTGCACGAATTCGGGCAGACGTGTAAAGTTTTGCTCAGTTCTTCCTTGGCCGTAAACAGCACAGGCTCACAGCGGATTCTCGACCTTTGCCTGGCTGCGGGCGCTGAAACCTATGTTTCTGGGATTAGCGGGCGCGATTATCTAGATCTTAAGGAATTTGAACGAGCAGGTATTTGTATAGAATTTCAGCAATTCCATCATCCCGTTTACAATCAGTTACATTCTGGCTTTGTACCGCAGATTTCTGCGCTTGAGGTTTTATTCTTGTTTGGGCCTTCAAGCAGTCAATTGTTGCAGCCGAATTGGCCCGAGCGGCTAGAAACTGTGTTTGCGTAGTTCATCGCCATGCCATCGCCGGAGATTGTGTTCCACGCCGATGTTGGCCGGGAAGAGGGTTGGGGCCACTTACGTGAGTGCCTCTCTGTAGCAGCGGTGTTGCAGGCACGTGGAGTTAGTTCGGGGTTCATTTTTCCCGCTGAAAACGGGAGAGCGAGACAGCAGATTATGCTAGAAGGGCATAGTGTGTATCCGCTTCCTGCAGTGAGCCAGAGGACTGACTCACTGCTCGCGCTTACTGAACTACTAGGGCGAACAGCGGGGCGCTTCCTGGTTGCTAACCTCGTAACGGTATCGGCTCGATATGCTAAAGAAGTGTCCCGTGCTGTAGAGGGGTGGGCCCTAATCACCGAGCACGCGAATCAGAAGCTTGCTCCGCTGAACTTCGACATTAGTCAGCATCCGGAGTATATGCCCCTACATGCAGCTTACGGTGGAGCACATTTCCCCTCTATCAGTGTGAATATACGCGAGCTCCTTATCTGTTTTGGTGGCACCGATCCGAAAAATTCTTGTGGACTCGTGCTGGAATTGTTGCGCCAAGGTTTTGAGCGGGGGGAACTCCCACGTGAGCTCCGAGTGATTGTCGTACTCGGGCCGTTGTTCGAACACGGGACTGTTATTCGCGCCATGCCCGCCACGTATCCTGTGGAGCTGACCGTCACTGGACCGGTGACACCGGAGAAACTGGCCGGTCTTGCGGCGCAGGCTGATCTTGCCATTACAACTGGCGGGGGAACGATGTATGAGTTCTGTGCGCTTGGCCTGCCTAGTATTGTGGTACCCGTACTCGACAAAATGGCCGTGAATGCGAAAGTACTGGAAGAGAAGGGCGCAGTCTTGCGGACGGCCCGGGCCGATCGTCTATCGGCGCAGGAATTGATCGAGGCTTGCAGGCGCCTTCTTGACGGGCAAGCTCGCGATACCATGGCTCAGGCGGCGCAGGCTGCCGTCGATGGCCAGGGAGCGGAGCGGATTGCCATCCGCCTGACAAAGGAATGGAGATTAGTATGACACTGCGTATAATTGCTGAGGCTGGCGAGAATCACCTAGGCAACGTGGATCGTGCAGTGGAGATGGTACGATTAGCTGCAGCCAGCGGGGCTGATTTTATAAAATTCCAGTCCTACAGTGAGGAAGATCTTTCACCTGATGTCCCTGAGGAAACGCGGCTATGGATACGCCGCACACAGTTAAGCGTGGACAACCACTATCAGTTGCGCAACGAGGCCGAGAAGAGAGACATCACCTTTCTCAGCACAGCCGTGAACATCAAATGGGCGAGGCTATTGCGTGACATGGGCTGCCGCGCCGTCAAACTCGCTAGTCTGAGCCTCACCAACCATGCCTTACTGCGCTTTGTTGGCGAGTCCTTCGAGGAAATATTTGTCTCGACAGGAATGGGGGAGGTCGGGGAAATCGATCAGGCGCTAAAAGCGGTGGGGTCACAAGCTCGCGTGACCCTCCTTCATTGCGTCTCTGAGTACCCAGCGCCTGATGCGCACGTCTCGCTTCTCAGCGTTCCGTATCTCCACGAACGGTTTGGCAGTGCGGTGGGGTACTCTGACCATACCATTGGGTTGGTCGCTTGTATCGCGGCCGTTGCGCTTGGAGCTGAGCTGATAGAGAAGCACTTCACGCTCGACAAAACGCTAGAGGGTACCGATCATATTCTCTCGGCTGACCCGGCTGAGATGGCAGTGCTTGTACATGGATGTCGTCGGAGTGCCACAATGCTGGGAGATTCTCAAAAGGTACCAACGGAAGTCGAGAAGTCAAATAGGGCTCTCATGCGTGGACTTTTTCCTGAGCTCTGAAGTTACGGGGATTCTTTTCAACCATCCTCTGTAGGTGTGTAGACAAGAGCGGATCATGAAGATAGCTCTCTTTAGCTATACGGATATTGGTTTTAAAGCTTTGAATGTTCTGTTTGATCTGAATTTTCAAGTCCACGCGGTGTTACCTACAAACCGTGACCCAAAAGTGATCAGGCAGGCTGAGCTACAATACAGATCATATAATATTCCCTATACATTTGATTTTGGAAGCGACAATCAAAGAAGCTTAGCCGCTTTATTGGTCGAGGAGGGAATACAAATTGGGCTGGTTGCTGGACACAGCCAGATCCTGAAGCCGGTTCTGTTTGAGTCTTTACCGTACGGATGTTTGAATATCCATCCCGGTCTGCTCCCACAGTTTCGGGGTCAGCATGTGATTAATTGGGCAATCATTAGACAAGTACGAAAAACCGCATTGGCACTCCATGTCATTACCGACGGCATCGATGAAGGTCCGATACTGATGCAGCGTGAGGTAGAGATTGGTGAAGGTGAGACTGCAGCAAGTCTGAATTCAAAGCTCGTCGCAGAAGTAGACCCGCTGGTCAGATATGGGCTGCCCGCGTACCTCAGCGGTACACTCGCGCTCTCTTCCCAAGACGAGCGTTGCGCAAAATACTGGCCAGCTCGGACTGTGGAAGACGGTGAAATTAAACCGGGCATGATGTGTTCAGAGGTATGCGCACTTGTCCGAGGCCTGGCGCGACCTTGGCCGGGTGCATGGGTCGAGTATCTGAAGAAACGGTGGCATGTTTTCGATTGTGAGGTTATGGATAGCCATAAGCCAGACATGCGGAACAATTTGGAATGGCACCCGGAGACGGGACTGCTCCTTAGGATGGCTGACGGGGTCTTGAGGCTCGTAGACGTTGAAGTGGATAATGTTAAGGTGGGAGTAGCTCCCGAGTGTGTAGTTGATGTGTGGAGTCCTTGGGATTTGCTCACAAAGCTGGATGATGGGGACAGGTGAGTTTCATCTGCAGCCACAACAAAAGGGTGATTTACGCTTGACGAGAAAGCACTGTTTGTGATCGCCGAGTTCGCTTGTATTCACGAAGGGAACCGTGATTACTTGCTCACCTTGGCACGTGCTGCGTACGAGGCAGGCGCAGGCGCCGTTAAGTTTCAGGTTTTCGCGGCGGAAGAAGTTGTCACTCCTGACCATCCAGATTACGCTTACCTCCGTGGTATTACTTTCTCTGCTCAGGAATGGAACGCCATCATCCGTGAATGCGCGAATATGGGCCTAGGTGTCTGGGTAGATTTCTCCGGACCCTTTAGCTTGGAAGTCATACGATCAGCAGTTGGTTTGGTGGCTGGAGTTAAAATTCATTCGGCAGACATAGACAATCCAACGGTTTTTGAAGGGGTTAAGAGTCTTGGGTTGCCCGTCGCCATCGGCTGCGGAGGCACCAAACTGATTGACCTGTTTACGCTCCTGGATGCACTCGGATCGAGTTGCCCGGTCATGCTGATGCATGGCTATCAGGCATTTCCTAAACTTGCGGGTGCGCCGGGTGGACCACCCGCTCGCGGCGTTCGATCAAAGGAACTGGAACTGTGGCGGATTCGCCAGTTGGCGGAAACCTTCCCTCAGGCACGGGTCGGGTTGGCTGACCACCTGGCCGGCGATGATCGAATGGCGATCGAGGCGCCGGCGATTGCCGCTGTCCTGGGTGCTACGGTGATCGAAAAGCACATCACGCTTGACCGCAATGAGCACCGTGAGGATTATTATAGTTCGCTTGAGCCACACGAGTTCCGAGAGATGGTTGACTCGATCCACAACGCGGTGACGGCCGTTGGGGTTGATCGACGTGAAATGGGCGAGGGTGAGCGAGGGTATCAGCGCGAGATAAAGCGCACTGCGCTAGCGGCACGCGATCTGCCGGCAGGAATGGTGCTCAGGTCAGAGGATCTGAAGCTTGCCCGCGACGGAAGCTATGAGGGCTCGGCACGTGCCACGCGCTTGTTAGGGCAACCGCTACTTCAGCCCATCAAGCAGAGGACGCGCCTGACCGAAGCACTACTGCAGCGGAAGGTTGGAGTGTTCTGTAACGCGCGCTTGGCCTCCTCTCGCTTGCCACGCAAGGCGTTACTCCCCTTCTTCGACGGGTACTCGACGCTGGGTTACCTGCTCAAGCGGCTAGTCTCGTATCCGGGTGCGATCGGCCAGGTTGTCCTGGCGACTACTGTTCTGGCAGACGACGACGCCCTTGAGGCGATTGCCAGGGAAAACGATATTCCGTGTTTTCGGGGCGAGCCAGAAGATGTCATGGGTCGTATGGTGCAGACTGCTGACGCTTTTGGTTGGGATGTCCTAATACGCGTCACGGGAGATGACCAGTTTGTGAGCTGTGAGTACATTGAGAAGGCGCTTGGCTACCATCTTGTGAACAGCCTAGACTACACACGTATCCAGCGCCTGCCAATCGGCATGGCCTGCGAGGTGATCGACGTCCGCACCCTAAAGCGCGTCCATCAGACGGTGATCAACCGCCAGCAAACGGAGCATCTGACTTGGTATCTCGACTCAGAGTGGATATGTCGTAACGGCATTCTGGAGGCTGAACCTGAGCACCAGTACGAGCGCTTTCGCGTCACGCTCGACTATCCTGACGACTACGAGTTGATGCGTGAGGTGGCCCAGAGATGCCACGTTATGCAGAGCGACTTTTACGTGCCGATCGAGCGGATAATCCGCACGCTCGTCGAAATAGACCCGCAATGGGTGCATCGCGAAGACTTGTGGACGTTGCGGCGCGAAGAGGTTAATACGCGACTGGTTTACGAAATGGCACCGGTATCATGAAAAAACACAAGGCTTACTGGCTGCCGCTAATCATGGCATTTTCTCTGCTTGCATCCTGGGCAGCCATTGAATATAGCTCGCTCGGTCTGACATATCTTTACCACCAGCTTGAGGATGGAGACCTAACCGAGGGAGAGGGGGTTAGGTTGATACACCCTCTGTTTTCTGGACCTCAGAACGATAAAGTTACATCGATCTGGCATCCTTATAGAACCTATGCTAACCCGCCAAATGTTGAGAACCGCGTTGAGTCCCTCTCAACAGATCGATGGGGTTTTACCTATAATCGGACTCCAAAGGACTACTCGATCCCCAAGCCACCTGGGGTTAAGCGCATTATTCTGCTAGGTGGCTCTGCTGCTGAAGGGCACGGTGCTTCCTCCAATTCGACGACTATTGCGGCTGAATTGGAGGAGCTTCTTGAAGCAAACCATATGATGCAGTTCGAGGTCATTAATGCAGGTGTTGGAGGATATGCGTCGATCAGTGAACTGATCTATCTGATAGTAGATCTTATGAGATTTGAACCCGACTATGTTATCACCTTTGACGGATTCAACGATATGTGGTTGGCAATGGAATTACTCCAGGAAAAGCGATTAATTGAGCCAAATTACTCAATGTACCAGTTTAGCACTGTTGAGGACTTGAACAAGCAGAACACGATCTGGTTTCACGTTAGCCAGAGCATTGTACTCCTCAAGAAACGGGTGTTTCCGTATTCGACGGCTGTTTTGAAATATATCTTCCGAAGGATTGGCCCAGCAATGTGGGAAGAACCAATTTCTGACTTCGACGACCTTCCAGTTTGCACTCGAGAAGCCAGTCGTAAGACTGCTGAGCAATACCTGCTGAATTTGCGATTGTTAGCCTCGATCAGCGCCGAGAATAACATCAAACTGCTTTTGACAATTCAGCCCCAGTACCTTTTGCATCCATCTCTCGATAATCACCCCTCTCGGCGCGAGGACTACGAGGCATGTTTTCTTGATTATTATACGATTATCCAAGATGGCGTTTCCAAACTGAACGATAAGCGTGCAGATTCTCTGAGAACTCTGTCTTTCGTCTCAGTTTTCGAAGGATTAGAGGATAAAGTCTTCGTTGATCCCGTGCATCTAAACGATCTTGGGCAATCGATGGTCGCCTATGAGATGTATTCGATCATAAGTGCATTTGAGGGCAAGACTAAAGCTGTGACACGCGTGGACCGTTCTAGCCGGCTTCAGACCATCGCTGCCATGGAACCCATCGTCTTTGAACCTCATGGAAGTAGACAGGGTTCTTTTTCAGCAGAAATTCCATAATGTTGCCGTGTCCTGTTTGCAGCAATACCGACTTTCGACTTTACCGTGAGGTTCTGTCCGAACTGGTCGAAGTACCGGACGGGTTGGATCGGCCACTCTCTCTGCAGGTACGCATTGAGCGGTGTGAGAAATGTGGCTTGTACCGAACCAGACACCTTTCTGACGGCCGTTCACCAGATCAATTGTATGAAGAGTCCTCGGTCTCTTTTCTAGCGTCAGCTAGTAAGGTGGAGATTGCTGGCATACGTTCCGTTTCCAGTACGGATGAGCTACTGCTGCTGACCGTTCAACCCCCAGCACGCCTGCTTGACGTTGGTTGCGGTGCGGGGCAGTTTCTGTTGCGGGCGTCTCGTGCGGGATATGGGGTCAGCGGCATCGACCCCGACCCGCGTGCTGTATCTTTTGTCCAAGATGAATTAGGGCTGGATGCATATTGTGCATCGCCAGATAAGCTTCCTGCTGACGAGAGCTTTGACGTCATCACAATGTTTGGGGTGCTTGAACATATTGCTGAACCACTCGATTTCTTACGGCATGTTCGTCGACGGATTAGTCCAGGCGGCGAGGTCTTGATCGGAGTGCCCAATGTCGCGAGCCTGAATCGATGGATCTCTGGCCTCAGCCGGCACGATTGGGACATGTTCTTGGAGCCTGGCCACCTGTATCACTATGACATTCGGACACTGACGGCCCTCACCGCCCAAGTTGGGCTGCGACTGCGCCGCTGGGCAACTGGTACAATCACAATCCGTGGGAAGGTGCCATTGCTTCCTATCCGGCATATACCGCTGGAGCGCTGGTTCCAGCGCATTGTCGCAAACTATGAAGGGGCACGCCACATCTACATTGCCGGATTGAGGTTTTTGGATATTTTTCGGGCGGGAGATATGCTGTTTACAACCTTTCACGTAGAAGAGTCCAATGATTGATGGTGAAGTGCTTGTTGCTGGGCTCGGCTCAATCGGCGAACGGCACGTTCGCAACTTGCTGGCACTCGGCCAACGGGATATTAGCGTGCTGCGACGTAGCTCCAAGTCTCCACGTACGCTACGAGGTGATGAGTACCGCACAGTGACAGACGTTGATCAAGCCTTTGAACGACATCCGGCTGCGGTCATTGTCGCTACGCCGACAGCGCTGCATACCGACATGCTAGCACGCGCTATAGAGGCTGGCGCCGCTGTACTAGTCGAGGTGCCCTTATCGCATTCGCTTGAAAGGTTAGAGGAGGTTGAACAGCGCATCCGCGAGACAGATTCAGCGGTGCTGCTGGGCTACAACTTACGCTTCCACCCCGCGTTACGGGCGATTCGCGAGGCCGTACTGCGCGGCGACATCGGTGAGCTCCTTTATAGCCGTGCCCAGTTCGGGGAGTATTTGCCAGATTGTCATCCTTGGGAGGATTATCGCACGCGCTACGAAGCGCGTGCCGACCTTGGCGGTGGAGCGATTTTGACTAGTATTCATGAAATCGACCATGCTTTTTGGCTATTCGGAGCCGTGAAGGCTGTCACTTGCGTGGCCCGTCGTCGTGCCCTTGAGGGTGACGTCGAAGACCTGGCGATCATGGTGCTCGAACACGAAAATGCCGTCCTGTCCGAGATCGAGCTCGACTTCGTCCAACGCACGTACCGCCGCAGCCTGCAGATTGTGGGTCGCGAGGGAACTATAGAGTGGGAACTGCTGGACAATCGAGTACGGATATTCACGACAAGACGGAATGCTTGGGCGGATCTGCTCGTCCTCAGCGATTATGACATCAACCAGACTTACCTCGATGAACTGCAGCATTTTGCTCGCGTCATACAGCATGCGGAAGAACCACTTGTCGCTATGACTGCTGGGGTACACGTTCTGCGCGTCGGCTTGGCTGCGCTCCAGTCATCAGCCGATGCCCGACGGGTGGAGATAGAAACTGTATCCTGCGTGCCCCGCAAAAATAGGTAACCGATCGCTAGGAGCTCATTTTCTTGTTGCGTTGATCAATCGTACGGAAGGGTTTAGGGAAACTATATCCCGAGTAGCTTACATTGAGACATCTTCTTGTTATGGTGTAAGGCCATAGTTATTGGAGTTATAAGGCATGTCTAGTCGACTCTCAAAATGGTACGATATGAAAGACAAAATAGTGGTTTTGACCGGTGCTACAGGTCGGCTGGGTCGGCACTATTGTGAAGTATTGAGCGAAGTAGGCGCCAACATGATCCTTTTCGACCTCGATAGTGGACAGTGTGAACGCCTCGCTGGAGACTTGGCTCACCGTTACGGAACAAGACCGTTGGGTTTACAAGTTGATATCAGCATGAAGCCCGAGGTCTTTGCAGCTGCCGACACAATAGTCGATCAGTATGGCCGCATCGACGTGTTGATCAACAATGCGGCAGCCGAGCAGTTGACGGTTTTCGATGGTCAGGTTCTCGATTTCGAAAACTTTCCGCTCGAGGTCTGGCAGGCTAATCTAGATGTCAATCTTACAGGTGCGTTTCTCTGCTGTCAGGCGGTGGGCAGGCAGATGGTCACACAAGGCGGCGGCGTGATCCTGAACATCGGCTCCACGTATGGAGTCACCGCCTGTGACCAGCGCATCTACGGCGATTCGGGGATTAATTCGAGCGTCGCCTATGCGACCACTAAGAGTGGCATTCTCAACTTCACCCGCTATCTCGCGTCTTATTGGCAGGGCAAGGACATTCGTGTGAATTGCTTGTCGCCGGGCGGGGTTTTCAACAACCAGCCCGAGGAATTTCTGCAGAACTATACCGACCGCACTATGCTCAAGCGCATGGCCGAACCAGACGACTTGGCGAGCGCATTGCTCTACCTCGTGTCGGACGCCTCGAAATGGGTCACTGGCACCAATTTGATCGTCGACGGTGGGTGGACCGCCTGGTGATGTTTTGACGCTCACCGCAGTTCTGTTAGTGATTTCTACCGTAAGGGTCGAATGGACCACGACCTGAGTATGCATACGACAATGAATGATCCGCGATTGGACTAAAGGAGAAAACCCATGGCTGACAATAGCACTACCAAGCCACTTCTTATCTACCTTGCAGACCCGACCCATGATGGCACTGGTCGAATTGCAGTAGAGATATTTCCTTACAACATAGGGCTCGTTGCCTCATATGCGAAGAAAGTTTTGGGCGACGCCGTCGAGATAAAACTATTTAAATATGTCGGCCCTTTGCTTGCTGCCCTAAAGGATAGTCCACCCGACATTCTCGGATGTAGTAATTACACCTGGAACAGCCAGTTATCACATTTTTTGTGCGAACGTGCGAAGCAGCAAAACCCAAACATACTGACGGTGCAGGGTGGGACAAACTATCCCTTTGCTGCCGATGGTCAACTTGAATTCTTGAGCCAGCGGCCATTTGTAGATTTCCACGTTTCCTATGAGGGGGAGAAGGCGCTTGTCAACCTCATCAAGAGCTGCGTGGAGTGTCGGGACGTCAAGGAGTTACGAGAACGTCCTGTAGACGGTTGCCAGTCGATCTCGCCGACGACGAGACGGCTTATTACAGGTATACCAGTTCCTAGGACAAAGAATTTAGATGAAGTCCCATCCCCGTATGTGACTGGTCTGCTGGACGATTTCTTCGACGGGCAGCTTATTCCCCTGCTTGAGACGAATCGGGGTTGTCCGTTTATGTGTAACTTTTGCAATGCCGGAGAGGACTACTATAAGAAAGTAAATCAGTTCTCGACAGAATACTTGAGGCAGGAGTGGCACTATATTGCGCCGCGGATTGTAGAAGCAGGCGTCACTACTGTAGTGTTCGCAGATAATAACTTTGGGATGTATCCGCGTGACGCGGAGCTATGCAGAATGTTGAAAGAGCTGCAGGAGGAGTACGGGTGGCCGAAGCGTATCATCTCAACGACCGGGAAAAATCACAAGAAACGGATTATTGAGGCCACGGAAATCCTTGGTCCGGCGTTAAGCATCAATATATCAGCCCAATCTATGGACCCCACTGTATTGAAACATATCAAGCGATCGAATGTTAGCCTGGATGTATACAAGGAAGTCAACGATGTCCTTCTGAAGGAAGGCCGCATCCAGAAAGGAGAGCTTATCGCCTGCCTACCGGGGGAGACCTTTGAGACATTTATGAGCGGGCTTAGACAGATGATGGAGTGTGGCGCCCAGCAGATCTACAACTATACATTGCAACTTTTGTATGGAACAGAATACAAGGACCTACAGTACCGAGAACGATGGGGATATGTAGGCAAGTGGCGAATCGTGCCGCAGGATTTCGGTGAATACGACGGTAGACGCATCTTCGACGTAGAGGAAGTGGCGGTTAAGAGTAAGACGATATCTTTTGACGACTATCTAAAAATAAGAATAGTTTGCCTGCTCACCGAGGCTATGTATAACGAATATCAGTATTATGAATTTATAAAGTACCTCAACGAAATTAGCGTATCGCCGCTCGATTGGATTTGGAAGACGCTCAATAGTCTCAGAAATGCTCCTGAAGCAATTCGAGGGGTTATAGAGAGCTTTGTCCAGGATACGAAGGATGAACTCTTCGAATCTGAGGAAGAGCTCTTTGAGTTCTACAGATATGATGACAACTATCAGAAGCTGCTGAGGGGTGAAGCAGGCCATAATGTAGTTTTCACCCACAAGGGATTGCTTATCGGTCAACACTTGGACAAGTGGATTTCATTCATTGCACAGATGTGCTTCGCTGTGATTGTAGAGCAGGGCCGGGGGGAGATCGATTCGGCGCGCGTTGAGCTAGAGACTCACGCGTTAGAGAAGTTCTTACGCGCCAAGTGGAACGGTGTCTTGAACAGCTCAGCGAGTGTCGAAGATATAATGCTAGAGACGGACTACGACGTTTTGGGATGGTTGCAAGATGCCTCGGGGAAGCGGCTGGCGGAGTTCAAACTTGAGGAGCCGGCCATTTACCGTTATTATTTTGCGGAAGCTCAGCTGAAACAGCGCGAGGAAGACATGAAGCGATACGGATATGACCGGGTAGGATTGGCAAAGCTCTACGCTCGTGGTGTAAGCTACGACCCATTTCGACATGTCGAGCGTATCGCTCATACAGCTCAGCTTGCGTAAGGAGGAGTAGCCTGACGACGCGCCGCATTGCCCGCCGCCGTCCCGGCCTTGACTGCGCAGCCTTGCGGACGGATTGTCTGAGGCTAGCCTCACACCTGCCTGGGCCCCTCTTAGCCTATGAGTCGACTCTTGGACGGCCAATGGGGACATAAGCCCAGATTAATGTGGCGGCACGTGAGTCTTCACCCCACAGGAGTAGAAAACGGCGGGGGACTTGATGAATGATTTCATGGTCAAAGACAACGAAGATTGTCTCCTGATCTATCGGAAGCTTTTGGTAGCGTTTGAGCGGTGTGCGGAGAATGCCTCGCCATATTTGAATATCATAGCCTTATTTTTTCACGATATTATGCGTGTCCTTACAGGGCTTGCCGTGTGTCGGAATGAGTTGGAAGGACCCTATGCTCCTCCGAAGGACGTACGGTCACTGCGCACACGCAGCTTTCCATATATTGGGTATCGAGACATTCTCGACGGTATCAATGTTGATGACAAGAATTATAAAGTACGGTATCACGGCAGGGCAGCATTTCGTAAACGTCTAGCACACCTCAAGTGGGAAGTGATTTCCAAGGTTACCTCTCTGAGCCCGGGCAAAAGTTTGCATGCTAGCAAGAGACTATGGGCGAATGCCGGTGTCATTGGACATAGCCGTTTGGCCCAAGCCGGGTTTCGCGCTGATTACCGTGTACCAAGGCACATCTCTATTCCGAACCGCTCCTTTCAATTGCGAGAGCTTAGGACAACTGTCGACGATATATGTCAATCCTTGGATCTTCATCATCACTACCGTGCTTTGGCAGAATTGCTGGACCGGCATATTCTTGTAAAGACACGGGAATTAGACCCACCCAAGAAACTCCCTTACGATTTGGTCCTGACGCGTACTTTGTTGGGGTTAGAAAGTCGTTTCATGGCGGCTTTGGGGCGACACAGCGGCATCCCCGTGGTCGGTGTGTGTCATGGTGAAGGTGATGGTGTGTTCGATGAGCCTGCGGTGGGGTACGGAGAACGTACTTTCCCCACTTTCTATGTTGGGTATGGTGGGGGCGGGGATCTTGTTCCCGAAAACGAGCACTATCGCAAGTCACTTTACGAACAGCCGAGTTACGTGTCCGCAGATTCGGATTTTGTACGTAGCCAATACAATGGCAAGGCGGTTGAACCACTCAAGAGCCTGGCGGGTAAGACGCTGATGTATGTCCCAAGCCAGTTCTATGGGTGGCGCCGTTATGGCCCTTTTCATCTTTTGCCCGACCACCTTTATCTGTTCTGGCAAGAAGCGCTTTTTAAGGAGTTCCCGGATTTGATACTGAAGCGCCATCCCAAGGAATTTGATGATGCCAAATTCACTTTACAAGGTGCAACACGCGTCATGCATGGGCGGTTTGAGGAGTGCCTGGATCAGGCGGATATCTTTGTCTTCGACGTGCTATCGGGCGCAGCGTGGAATGCTGTAGCGACCTCAAAACCTATCATCTACTTCAATATAGGGCTGCGAAATTTGACGGAGATGTCTGCTGAGGCCCTACGCCGACGTTGTGTCTGGATCGACGTCGACCCAGCCAGGCCGACTGCTCTTCGGGAGCAGGTTGCGGTACACCTGTCTGATCCAAAAACTAATAACTTTTCATCAACCTTTTGTCTTGCACAAAGTGATAACGCCCTGACGCGCGAACAGTCGGTCCTTGGCGTTCTGGATTCAGCATACTGAATAAACCAAATAATTTCTGCGGCTTTGGAATACGCCGTTTGCCCTGTTTGCAGCAATACCGACTTTCGACTCTACGGTGAGGTTGGGTCCGAACTGGTCGAAGTACCGGACGGGTTGTGAGACTCCAACAAACCATTACATTTGAAGTGCTCCACACAACGATCAACAGGATACTGACCTGGTGTCCTGCGATTTCGCGTCATGCCCTCTAAATAGTCCTCATCATAATTCTAAGTACTCTCTATGCCGTTAAATAGCTTAGGGCTATGCGAATGAAGCGTCGAATTGGTAGAAAACTGGTGGTTTTTGCCGACACACTGAGCTTTTTCTCTGGGTTCAGACTATTCCTTCTTGCTATATGCAACCAGGTGCGCTCCGTCCGCTACTTATCGAGTACCCGTCCGGGGCGGACATGGACTCAGGCGTTACAGTGGCTGGGTTTGTGTTCCGGCATCGAGAAACTCGATCGAGACCTCACGAGCCAGATGCCAACGGGTGGCTGTGGTTGGGATTGGCTGGAGGCGACGGTTCAGACAAAGGCTGGAGTCCTAGTGAAGCGACTCCTAGCGGAGAGGACACTCTTCGGCTACTTGCCTGCCGGCATCGCTCTACCAAGGCAAAGGGCCTTTCTGCAGAAGAGTGTGCAGCTGGCAATATATAGCCCATTGAAGTTGCTGCTTTGCTGCAAGCTAGAACAAAGCCGGTCTGCCGCAGATACGAAAGAAGTTGCGCTAGTTAATCTATCTGGCCTCGCTCCTTTACTGCAGGAGGTATTGGATGATTCCCGTGATGTACGTCTCATTGGATATGCAGATTTTAGAACGCTCGTGCTGGTAAGACTTGTATGGTTTCTGCTTTTGCAAATCGGCCAGCTGGGAAGGGGTTGCTATGCTTATGTGTCTGGTCGGAAAGAGCGTGCTGGAAAGCCTGCCACGTTTGCTATCCAATATTCTCAGGAGATAGACGATAGCCTCAGGAGATCAAAGGATCTTGGATGGTATTCAAAATCGGCTCTGACGCCTGATCAGTATCTCGTGTTCTTTGATCATCCGACGTTCCCAGCTAATGACCAAACACTGCGCTCTTTAAAAGAACGCGGTTATCGCTATCGCATCCTACGGTCTGCTGCTAACGCAACTTCATTTTCCACAGACGACTTCCCGACCATAAATCCGCGTCGGGTTCTCTCCGACCTGAGGGCGCTGATGAGAATGCTCTCTCAGACCTCACAGGCCGCGGCCCCTTATTGGCAAATTTCGCGGTGGTTGCAAATGCTGGTAAGCCTCAGGCGCTGGCAGAGTTTGATGGAGACCGAGAACATTAAGGTCGTCTCTAGTCGGGAAGAGACGGGCCTTGATGCGATATCCGTGGCAGCCGATATCGTGGGAGCTATTAGGATCGGCTACCATTGGAGTGATTTGTCCCCAAACACCCGAGTGGTGTATCTGCAGCAAGTCTATTTTGTTTGGGGCTCCAGATATCAATCGGTGGTGGGGGAGAGATTAGGAGGCTATTCAGAGGTCCTGCTCACGGCGGGCTGTGTTTTTGATGATGCTGATGCCAAGCAACTCTTCCGAGCCAGTGCAGCCGAGTCTCGTCGACAGCTAAAGCTCAACGGTAAGGCGCTCGTTATTGGCGTATTGGACCGATCACTCCAACCGAGGAGCCGCTATCCTGCAGCTCGACACCGACAGTTTTACGAAGCCCTGCTGGCCTGGGCTGCATCGGGTCCACATGTCGGGTTGATAGTCAAACCTAAACATCTAACCGGACCTCCTGTGTTTGACCATGCGCCAGAGCTGGCCTCTCGTTTGAACGCTCTTATTGCCGAGGGACAAGCCGTTTTGCTTGAAGGGAAGCGGTCTGTTGTTGAGGTGGCTCTCGCTTCAGACGTGGTGGTCTCTTTGGGATATAACTCAGGTGGCACCATCGCTGCACTAGCGGGAACACGCTCGGTATTCTGGGATCCTGAAGAGTTACGATTAGGGCCGTTCGGATCTTGGTTCCGAAAAATCAAGTGGGACAATCCCAACGTTGTCTTCACGAGTATGAGACAGCTGATCCAGAGTGTGGAGCTATTCCAAGAACGTCCTTCAGCCATACCCGGCCTAGGTGATCTCTCGTCAGCACTGGATGAAGTCGACCCATTCCGGGATGGCCAAGCCCAGTTGCGCATGGGATCGTTTGTACGGTGGTTCATGGAGGCTATAGTGAACGGCGGTGATCGGTCTACCGCTCTATGTGAAGCTATCAAAAAATACCAGTTGGAATGGGGCGAGGATAAAGTGTGCTCTCGATTGGAGACACGTCCTTCGGAATTCCAAGTAGCGCGTAGCGAAACCAGATTTTGATCGAGGGAAATTTACTATCGGCTCACAGCTGCGGCCTTAGTGCGAACCGCATTGTGACAAGCGCGGCATTAGCGAGTTTATACGAGAGGTCATAGCGCGCTACGCGAGGACAGATATGCCAGAGTCTAGAATGGATGCCGTCTCTCAGTTGATCTGGAGGGGGTGGGCGAGGAATCGCAGGGTGATTGAGCGTGCACTGGAGGCCTCCGTATTTCTATCTTTAGGGTTGGTCGTGGGGCTGGTCTTCCCCAACCTTGTTGCTGTTGCTCTTTCTCTGTCAGATTCTGGGTTACCGCCCTATCGTGCCCTTGCCATTTTGCTCATGGGCAATGTCAATATATGGACAATTGGGGGTGGGACTCTCGTTGGGGTGCTGCTCATGCTTTATCTGTGGACGGTGGACCGATCGCTCACACTACGCTTCAATCCTTCGGCTCTGGTCAACGGTCTCGTTTTCATATGTGGTGCGAGTCTTGTTCTTCCGCCGATTCCGGTCAGGCTGGTTGCCCTATTACTGCTTGTGACGGTGGTGCTGTTTGTTCGGACACAGCCCATGCCGGGGCGGTTGAGAGGATTTTGGGTTCTTGTCTTGACGTTCTTCATCCTGAACGCGCTTGGGATAGCGACTGCTATGCTCGGTATCAACGGGGTCCGCGCTTTCATACCAATCCAGAAGCAGGTCGCAGGTATGATGCCATTCGTCACCGCGTTCATCATCTATTATGCGATCAGGCGCAGTGAGTGGCAAGTACGGGAATTCGAAATACTTTTTAGGATCATCATGATCGGCGGTTTGTTCCTGGCGATGGAGGCCCTGGCAACATTCTATATCGGTCGGCCTGCGCTTCCTTTTCTAGGAGAGCTGTCGGTGAACACCGCCGGAATGTTCATCAGCGGGTTCTTCACGAACGAAGGCTCAGTTCACCATGTCAGTCGTATCGGCATGACAACACTGTTCATATCACTGTATTTCTATTACCGAAGTAGCCAGCCAAAATATGTCCTATCCGCCGGGCTCGGGCTTCTTCTGGTGCTTGCGACCCTGAATCGGATGGTCATTCTGTCGTCTGTGATTGGGCTGGTCATCTTGATTGCCTTCGCGAGGAGGAACCGGGTGCTGCCGAGAGCGACTGTGATGATGCGGCGGGTGGGCGCTGCTATCGTACTCGTTGCAGGCATAGCTGCATATGTACTCCTGTTCCAACAGGTTACCGAGATTCGTAATGCGCACACCTTGGAAAGGAGCGTCCGGAATCGTATAATCCACCTGGCAAGAGCCGCAGACGTGATTGCGTACACGCCTCTTTTAGGTACGGGCCCTGGATTAGATCGGGTCTACATAGGCTCATCGCTGGTGACGACGGTCGTGTTCGATCCTGTCACCGAGTTTATGGAGGAAGACCGGACCTATGCGCTGAGTCGGGTTGTCCGGGATGGCTTGACCCTTGAGCAGGGAGAACCGGGATATTCGACGCACAACTTGTGGATTCAGTTCGTAATGCAGTGGGGAATCGCCGGGCTCGTGCTTATTGTATACCTCCTCGGCCAGGCCTGGAAGGTGTTCGCGCAGCTGCGTGGTACTACAGGCGTTGATACCCGCCCGGCGTGGGCGCTTTTTTCCTTTGCGATAAGCCTCTCCTTCAGTATGCTTACCACGGTTAAGTTCGATTTTTACTGGTACTTCGCACTGGTCTTTGCCTTTGTCTCGCGGGGAGTCAGTGAATTGGTCGAGAAACAGTCTTCATGAATATATCGTCTCTCCTTCACTACTACACCGTCTTCATCCATCACGCCGGCAAGAAGTTACACGCACTGGTCCTGATCATGCTGGTCGGCGGTCTCATCGAGGGCGTCGGGGTCGGTATGTTTATCCCGCTCTTGAGCGCAGGAGCAGTCGTACCAACCAAGGCAGATGCTGTCTCCGGGCTGCTCCGTCAGATGCTGTCTTTCCTTGGTATTCAGGAAAGCTTCCTCTCCATCCTCCTCTTCATTATGGTCGTGTTTCTCCTCAAGGGCTTCATTATGCTTGTCCAGGCGTCCTTGTCGGCCCACATCACCGCCACTCTGACCAAGGATCTGCGGCGTAATCTTGTCTCCCTGCTGGTGAGAACCAACTACGTACATTTCCTCCGAATGAATACCGGTTTTTTGACCAACATCGTCGCGACGGAATCGGATCGTGCGGTGGCCTCGTTCGGGCACTATGCGAATACCCTGGTCAGCATGGTGTATGTATGCGTCTATGCGGCAGTGTGCGCCTTTATCAACTGGCAGGCGTCACTGCTTGTGGGCGCCCTGGGTGTGGTTACGCTCGTGTCGCTCAGAGCTATCCACCAGCTGTCGCGTGAGTATTCCGTTCGCACTTCGGAACGCAACGCTCGCTTGCAGGGGTTGTTGATCCAGACGATTCACTTCTTCAAGTATCTGCGAGCAACGAGCAGCTTTCCCGAGCTGACAACGAAGCTGAACTTCGAGATCAGGACTCTCGGGGATTATATGTTTAGACTCGGCGTGGTGGATGGCGCGTTAAGGTCAGTCGGCGAGCCGCTCGGTGTGGTGGTGGTGGTAGTCCTGCTCTATGTGCACGTGTCGTTGCTGGGCCAGCCAGTTGCCGGCCTCCTCGTATTGGCCTTTGTGTTCTACCGCATGATGACGAAGTTCATGTCGGTCCAGACCAATTGGCAGAAGTTCAACGGCACGGTCGGGGGTTTGGACGAGTTCTCGAGAACTTTTGAGAAGTTGAGTCAGCATCTCGAGACCGACGGGACTCGAAAAGTCACCGAGTTCCGCACCGCGCTTGAGCTACGGGGGATGAACTTCTTCCACGGGGAACGTCAGATCCTGTTCGACATCAATATGGTTATTAGGAAGAACCAAACGATTGCGATCGTCGGCAAGACAGGTTCAGGAAAGTCTACTGTGATCGACCTGATCTTGGGTGTGGTCGTACCCGAATCTGGAGATATTGTGTTTGATGGGATCAACTATCGGGACCTTGATAAAGCCAGCCTGCGGCGGCTCGTTGGCTACGTGACACAGGAGAGCGTGATTTTCCATGACTCGATCGCTAACAACATCTCGTTGTGGAGGTACGACGAGGGGGATTCTGAGTCCGTACGGCAGGTTATCGCTGCGGCCAAAGCTGTGCACGGTGACGAATTTATTCAGGAGACCGAGCAGGGGTATGCGAGCATCTTAGGGGATGGTGGAAGCACGGTGTCGGGGGGACAACGGCAGCAGATTTGTATTGCCAGGGAATTGTTCAAAGAACCAGAAATCTTGGTCTTAGATGAGGCTACGAGTGCCCTAGATGCGAAGTCCGCATCGCTCATCCAGAAGAGTCTGGATGAATTGAAGGGGAGCCAAACGATCATTCTCATCACACACCGGCTGTCAACGGTGAAAGGCTGTGACTATGTGTATGTCCTGGACGAAGGTCACCTTGTCGAGGAAGGGACATACGAAGAACTCTATAGTAGGGAGGACTCTCGATTTGCCGAATTGGCCCGGCTTCAAAGCGTATGAACTGCTCAGCTGCTCCGGTACGACTGGTAGACGACGGGAGCGTGAGTGTCGAGGCACTGACTGCTCTCCTGAAGTGGTAACGACGTGCTGTAGGTGAGGCTGCTTATGTGTTGAGCTTCCGCGAGTTTCTGTCGGAAGAGAACAAGGCGCAGATTCGTCAGGAACTTGACAGCGAGGTAGAGTTCCTCAATGGTGCGACCGAAATCAATCGTGTCGTACCGATGGTGCGGGCCGAGCTCACTGCTTTTGTCGCTGAATTTCCGCGGCGTCCCATCCGCCCGGAGCTAACGTTCTTTGACCTGTTCCGTGACCGGGACATACCACTCTGGTGGTATGCGGAGCTCTCCCAGAAAAACGGGCCGAGGGCAGGTGTTTACTGGGAGCTTTTTAGGTTGCGTGCTGTTGTTACGGCGCTCGAAAAGCTGGGAGCGACTGCATGCGTTGCAGTGTGTAACGTTGGCCTTATGGATCTGCTCCAGCAGGCCTGCTCTCTCAGGGGCGTCAGAGTCATCGTGCCCCCGGGCGTTCGGTATCGGAGGCGTTCGCTTGCCAGAATTCTCTTTAAGGTGACGCTCCAGTGGGCCCGTGCGTTTGCCAGCATGCTCTTTGCTACAGTCTGCGCGAAGCTGTTTACCCGGGACGCTTCGTATAAGGTTGACGAACTCGGGCGGGTTACTCTGGCTTTCACCTGGTTCCCACGGGTATGGACCGAGCGAGGCGGGACGTGGCAGGATATGTACTACGGGGCAAACCTGAGTATGCTGGCGCGCGAACGAAAAACTCGCTCCATATATGTACTGCGCATGTATGATGACATTGCCGCAGTACCGCCAACGGTTTTCTGGACTCGGCTCAAGGCGCTTACGCAGGCTCGCCGGCACCCGCCTGAGCCTTGGTTGTTCTTAGAGACTTTCGGTTCGGTAGCCTTAGTGTTCAAGCACTTCTTAGACCCTCGCTATCTGCTGCGATACTGGTTGCTGGATCGACAACCGGGGTATCGCGAACTCTTTCAGATGGGTGATTGTAACGTCTATGGGCTCTTTCGCGAGATCATGTGGCGATCGGTTGCCGTGTACTGGCCCAATATGATTTTGTTGTCACGTGCTGTCGAACGCGTAGGCCTGCGTGTGAGAGCAGAATCTGGGATTTTCTATTCGTTTGAATACATACATGGCAGAGCGATATCTGTCGGGCTACGACGCGCAGGCCTACCGTTCCAGATCGGCTTACAGCATGGCCCTATGACCCGTAACAGGCTGATGTATCTTCACGACAGCCGTGAATATGCTCCGTTCCAGCACCACTCTGGTCTTCCTCATCCGGACGAGTTCTGGGTCGACGGAGAGAGAGCACGTTCGATTATGGAAGAAA
>CAZBUD010000026.1:0-52198 GCA_964495015.1 uncultured Enterobacteriaceae bacterium
CGCTCAAACCGCGCCTTCGCCATCGTCTCTCGTCCTTTCCCTGCTCCGGGTCGATAGTTGTGAAAAAATGCGCGCGACCTCTTTCCGCCACGCGGCTAGGTTTTCTTAATTCCTAATTAAAATGGTAACAAGCCCAGGAGCGGGCTTGAACCGCCGACCTCGTCCTTACCAAGGACGCGCTCTACCTGCTGAGCTACCTGGGCATCTTGTCCAATTTTCTACTCTTAAAATAGCACCGTTTCTCTCATCAAGCCTGCCCAGCGTCACCAGAGAAACCCAATACCCCTCCCGACAATACTACTGGAGCGGGAAACGGGACTCGAACCCGCGACCCCGAGCTTGGAAGGCTCGCGCTCTAGCCAACTGAGCTATTCCCGCCCGATTTATTTTTTCAAATTTCATCATGGAGAGGGGAGGATTCGAACCTCCGAAGGCAAACGCCGGCAGATTTACAGTCTGCTCCCTTTGGCCGCTCGGGCACCTCTCCACACTTGCACGCACGGTTTTCATCATCAACGAAAGCTGGCGATAGGACTTGAACCTACAACCTACTGATTACAAATCAGTTGCTCTACCATTGAGCTACGCCAGCGGCCAAACAGTGCAATTTCTCGTAGCTCATGGACTATCGGGTTTTGGTAGACACTAAAAAAAGACCTTGTTATATTGTTGAGGAGCGACCCATCCTACCCCAGCTATTTCACCCAGTCAATAGTGAGAAATCTTATCCCTGTTTTTCAAAGCGTTCTATAGAAATCTTTTCAAATTCCACAACTTACGAACAGATACCAGAAAAAGAACCTGACCACAACCAAGAGTAGCATCATACGACTTCTCTTCTTCGACGGAGGTGTTCATAAAGCACAACAGCACCTGCAACAGAGACATTTAGGGAAGCCACCTTCCCTCTCATCGGAATTGAGACAAGATAGTCACAGGCGTCTTGCACTATTGGACGTAGCCCTTTCCCTTCTCCCCCTACAACGAAAGCAATTTTCCCATGCATTTCAACATCGTATATGCTCCGTTGTGCCTGCGGGCTAAGGCCAACTAGCCAGTATTCGGTTTGTTTCAAGATGGCAAGTGTTTGCCGAAGATTCCCGACTCGGCAGATCGAGAGATGCACTATTGCCCCTGCTGCAGCTTTTTCAACTAGAGCAGACAGTGGTGCAGAACGACGTTTCGGGAGTATTACACCCCCCACACCAGCCGACTCAGCCGTGCGGAGCAAAGCCCCAAGATTTCGCGGGTCCAATATTTCATCCAAAACAAGGAGACAGTCGGCCCCCTTCTTGAGAAGATCGCCCAGCGATAGGTAGGAAAATTGGCGCACACGCACAGCGATTCCTTGATGCGTTCCCCCTTGCGTTTGGGTATCAAGGGCGCTTTGCGACTCGTAACATACAGGAATACCAGCCCGGCGGGCCTCTTCGACCAGCCGGGCTGTTTTTGGGGAGGGTATAACATACAGTCCTGCGATCGTGTCTGGTCGTGCACGGAGATATTCCTGAACGGGATGCAGGCCATAAACAACTCGCGGTTTACATTTCGGCGCTTTTTTCCTAGGATCTCGGGCCATGGGTAAAATCTTGATTCGCTATCTCGTCCGCGAAATTACGATACCATTCTTCATTAGTTTGCTCATCTTTACCTGTATTCTCTTTACCACTCGTATACTGGAATTGGTGGAACTAGTGGTCAATAAAGGAGTATCCCTTCTTTCTATCCTCAAGATGCTTTTTTTTGTTCTCCCCTCTTTTTTCGAAGTCACTGTTCCTATGGCCTTCCTGCTTGCCATACTCTGGGGACTTGGCCGTCTCTCAACCGACCGAGAGGTAATCGCACTCAAGAGTTGTGGGATCGGCCTCCTACAAATGGCACGTCCGCTAGGCTTATTGACAGTCCTCCTCCTTGGAAGTTCGTTTTTTTTGACGCTCTACGTTCGCCCGTGGAGTAACGCCGGGCTTGACCAAGTGTTCTATGTTGTTTCGAAAACACGAGCAACTGCAGGGCTGAAAGAGAAAACGTTTAATAAGTATTCAGACGGCCTAGTCATTTATGCGGAGGAGATTGAACCTCCGGGTACTATTCTCAAGGGCATTATGATAGCTGACGGTCGAAACTCCAGACAAAAAGACACGATATTCGCCCGTCACGGGCTGGTTGTCTCCAATGCACAGAAACGCCTCCTCACCCTCCGGTTGCAAGACGGGACCGTTCATAGTACACGGCGAGCAGAAAAGAGCTATCAGACGACCCATTTTGCCACCTATGATGTAACGTTAGACATGGCGGCACTCCTTGCCAATATGAAAGAACCACACCATAGTCCCAAAGATATGACGACCCAGGAACTCTTGAATGTGCTTGCACAGAACCAGGACAAGTCTTCTCGGCACAACAAAGCGCTTGTCGAATTCCACCGTCGGATCGCACTTCCATTCGCCTGTGCCGTCTTCGGCCTCATTGCCCTTCCTCTCAGCATGCGGACGGCTTGGACGCATCGTTCGGTTGGATTTGGTGTCAGCCTTGGCGTCATCCTCCTATATTATCTCCTCCTGACCGCTGGAGAAACATTCGGCAAAAGGGGTATACTTTCACCTGCGATCGCCTTGTGGATTCCGAATGTGGTTTTGGGCAGCATCGGATCGTATCTATTCTATCGAGTTGCCCAGGAAAAGCCGCTTTTTCGCCTGCCGATTTGGGTGTCTAAATACGTGCCAAAACGTGTGTCTGCACCTATGACTGTTCGATGATCTTGGTACCCAACGCCCATGTCTCAAATAGGCTCAGCCCTTCCTCCGCCTTTGATTGCGATCTATCTGTGTAAAGAATTTATCCGATTCTTCTTCCTGTGCCTTCTTTTATTTCTGGGGCTCTCTCTTCTCATCGACTTTTTCGATCGTTTTAATACCTTCGTAAAACATGGGGCACCCTTCTCTGCTATATGCCGCTACTTTCTTTTCAAATTGCCGCTCTTCGTCATCCAGGCTTCCCCTGCTGCCACGCTAGCGGGGGCCCTTTTAAGCCTAGGGTCGCTCTCTCGCAACCGGGAACTCCTTGCCCTTAAGGCATGCGGAGTGAGCGCATTACAGATTGCTACACCACTACTCCTCTCAGCCTGTATCCTGAGCATAGGCGGTTGGGTATGGAACGAAAACGTTGTCCCCTACGCTTTCCACAAATCCCGCTATATCAATACTGTAGAAATTAAGAAGAAAGAGTTTAAAGGACTCTTCCATTCACGCGGGTTCTGGTATCACGGGGCGCAGGCATTCTACCATATCGATCACTTTGACTCGCGTAGAAACATACTCTCGGGTCTGACTGTGTATGCACTCAGTGATACTTTCCAGGTACACTCGCTCGTAAAGATTAGCCGAGCATCCTGGCGGGACGGGAAATGGCATTTTGAGGGAATCCAAGAAAACAGAGTCGATCCTGCGACTTCCCTTCTTTCACATCCTCCCTCTCTTCTGCTCAAAGAAAAGCCTGAGGATTTCTCTTTGGTTGATATGAAGGCCGAAGAACTCTCTTCACGCGAGCTCCAAGCACACATCGGGAATCTTCAACAAAAGGGCTTGGATACCACGGAGTACCAAGTGGATTTGCAGCTTAAAGGGGCTCTCCCCTTCGCCGCACTTGTGATGACGTTACTGGGAGTTGCGCTCGCCGTACCAGGGGCTCAACAGCTTTCGGTGTCAGCGGCACTAGGTTCTGCACTCGTCGTAGGATTCGGCTATTGGGTATTTCTCGCCCTTAGCATTTCCCTGGGGCACAGCGGAGTCCTGCCCCCCATACTCGCAGCGTGGCTCGCCAATGCAACAGCGAGCTTAGTCGGTCTTTATTTTCTATTAGGCGTCGACTAACCGTACCACGAAAGGCTAGCGCTTAGAATATTGTGGACGCTTGCGAGCTTTATGTCTGCCGTATTTCTTGCGCTCAACTTCTCGTGAGTCGCGAGTGATAAACCCTTCCTTTTTGAGGGCTGGCCGAAAGTCAGGGTTTACTTTTAGAAGCGCCCGGGTAATACCATGGCGAATAGCCGCTGCTTGGGCGGAATTCCCACCGCCGTGGACCTTGGCATTGACGTCGTACTGTTCCTCAGTCTGAGTAAGAACAAGAGGTTGGCGGGCGATCATACGAACGGCTTCGCGCCCAAAGTATTCCTCCAGAGTCTTCTTATTGACGGTACAGTTTCCTTCTCCCGGGGTAAGACGAACTCGGGCAACAGCGTTTTTCCGCTTGCCAGTCGCCCAACATTCTGCTTGCTTCTCCGCCATGTGCAGTGCCTTCCCTCTCTTAATTTTCGCCTGCCCTAAGAGTGAGGAACTGGGCTCTGGGCAGGGTGCGGATGATCAACGTCAGGATAGACTTTTAATTTCTTTATGAGCTGACGCCCGAATATATTCTTCGGTAACATGCCGCTAACGGCCTTCCTGATGATGTCCTCAGGGGAAGCCTTAAGCATTTCCGCGGCTGAAGTGCTCCGAATTCCCCCAGGGTATCCGGTGTGTCGATAATAGCGTTTGTCCCGCAGTTTATTCCCGGTAAATTTAATATGACGTGCGTTGATCACAACAATAAAATCACCATTATCGATATGGGGCGAAAACGTGGGACTGTCTTTCCCTCGGAGCCTACTCGCAAGGGCACTTGCGAGCCGTCCAACTGTTTTGTCCTTAGCATCGATAAGATACCAGCGGCGCGCCGCAAAGGCCTGTTTCTGCGAGAATGTTGGAGTTTCTTTCTTCATCAGAAATTGCGCCTTCTCCTATATATCTTAGGATGGCGGGGCCGACGAGACTCGAACTCGCGACCTCCGGCGTGACAGGCCGGCGTTCTAAACCAGCTGAACTACGACCCCACCATAATATGGGCGGTATCCGGATTGAACGGATGGCCCTCGGCTTGTAAAGCCGATGCTCTTCCTCTGAGCTAACCGCCCCTCTCTAAGGGCGAAAGAGCCTACCTGGGAAGATGACGCCCTTGCCCTCGTGAGGGACGAGATCTACCATTGTCCCTCACTCCAGTCAATACCTTCGTCAATGCGTCACAATCTCCGTCGATTCAGCCGGAAGAGTAGGATCGGAAGAATAGAGCGCATCCTGATCAACCGAGGTATCCTTCTTTGCTAAAAAATTCTCTGGCTGGGTAAGTACGAGTGCTCCACGCAAGACGTCATCCAAGTGATCGACAGATTCGACGTGGACTGTTCGAAGGATATTTGCTGGGATCTCTTGGAGGTCTTTTTCATTTTCGACAGGGATAAGAACCCGCGTTATACCTCCTCGATGAGCAGCCAAAATCTTCTCCTTCAGTCCTCCAATCGGTAAAATCCGACCGCGCAGAGTAATTTCCCCAGTCATTGCAGTATCATGTCTGACCGGAATTTTTGTCAGAGCTGAAACGAGGCAGGTCGTAATCGTAACCCCAGCAGAAGGACCGTCCTTCGGAATAGCACCTTCCGGAATGTGAAGATGAACATCTATATTTTGGTAAAAGTCCTTTTCCAGTCCGAGCTCATCAGCTCGTGAGCGTACATAACTCATCGACGCGTGAGCGGATTCTTGCATAACGTCGCCAATCTTCCCAGTAATCGTCAGCTTTCCTTTTCCTGGCAGGATTGTGACCTCCGTGGCCAGCAATTCTCCGCCCATGTCCGTCCAAGCTAGCCCAGTCACAACACCAATTTTATCTTCCTGCTCGGCCCGACTAATCCGGTAGCGAATAGGCCCCAGATATTTTTCGAGTTTTTTCTGCGTAAGCCGCACATGCCTGTCTCGGCCACTTTTGACCACTTCGACAGCAACCTTGCGGCACAGTGTTGCAAGTTCTCTCTCCAAATTCCGCACCCCAGATTCCCGCGTATACGAACGAACTACAGTAGAGAGAACCCTATCAGGACAACTAATATTACTCTCGGTGAGCCCGTTGGCTTCGCGCTGCTTCTTGAATAAAAAGTGCTTAGCAATATTGAGTTTTTCCCATTCAGTGTATCCAGGTATCCGAATAATCTCCATGCGATCCTGCAGGGGTCTTGGAATACGTTCCAGACTATTAGCGGTACAGATGAAAAGGGTTTGCGACAGATCGTAATCGACATCAAGGTAGTGATCGTTAAACGCTGTGTTTTGTTCAGGATCAAGCACTTCCATTAAAGCCGAAGAAGGGTCACCGCGGAAATCTGTCGACATCTTATCAACTTCATCAAGGAGAAAAACCGGGTTCCCCGCCCCAGACTTCTTCATCCCCTGAATCATTTTCCCAGGCATTGCACCAATATATGTCCGTCGATGCCCCCGGATTTCCGCCTCATCACGTACCCCCCCTAAGGAAACGCGAACGAATTTACGCCCGGTCGACCTCGCTATGGATTTCCCAAGAGACGTCTTCCCTACTCCCGGAGGTCCTACAAAGCAAAGGATAGGGCCTTTTAACTCGCCAACCAGACTTTGGACAGCAAGATATTCTAATATGCGTTCTTTGACTTTCTCAAGGCCATAGTGGTCTTCGTCCAGAATTTTTTCTGCATCTTCGAGATCTAGCTTATCCTCCGTATATTCATACCAGGGCAGAACGAGCAGCCAGTCGATGTAATTCCGAACGACCGTAGCCTCAGCAGACATTGGCGACATCATTTTCAACTTCTTCAGCTCTTTCTCGACTTTTTCTCGCGCCTCTTCGGACATCTTCTTCTGCCGAATTTTCTCCTCTAACTCCTGAAGCTCATTTTTAAACTCATCTTTCTCCCCAAGCTCTTTTTGGATCGCCCGCATTTGCTCGTTAAGATAATACTCTTTTTGAGTTTTCTCCATCTGCTTTTTAACCCGATTACGTATCCTCCGTTCAACCTTAAGAATCTCGATTTCGGACCGGGTAAAGCTAAGGACTTTTTCGAGGCGGTCAGCCGGGTCAATAGTCTCCAACAGAGCCTGCTTGTCGTCCAGTTTAATACCAAGGTGGGCGATAATCGTGTCAGCGAGTCGAGACGGGTCATCAAGCGCCGCAACCGACATAATCATCTCGGGCGGGATTTTCTTATTGACGCGGACATAGTTTTCAAATATCAAGTTGACACTTTTCGCTAACGCCTCCAGTTCGGTCTGTCGCTCGCATGACTCTTGAACTTCTTCGATCTCAGCCCAGAAGAAATCGTCCTGCTCGAGGTGACGAATCACACGTCCGCGCTGTTTGCCCTCAACAAGGACTTTCACTGTTCCATCGGGGAGCCTGAGGAGCTGAACAATATGTCCTATCGTCCCGACTTGATAGATATCATCAGCAAGCGGATCGTTCACTTTTGCATCACGCTGGGTTGCTAGGAAGATCAGTTTGTTACTCGCGACCGCCTCTTCAAGCGCTTTAATAGACTTCTGTCTCCCAACAAAGAGCGGGACAACCATGTGAGGAAAAACAATAATATCTCGTAATGGTAAAAGCGGTAGACGCACGACCCCTCCTTCTTCCGGGTTATCCTTCTTCCGGGTTATCCTTCTTCCGGGTTATCCTTCTTCCGGGTTATCTTTTTTGTCATTCCGAAATAACATGAAGCGACTCTCCCCTGACATCAGACGCTGCAATCAGGCACTCTCGGCTCTCGCCTTTTGGTACATCACAATGGGCTGCGCGTTCCGCAAAACGACTTCCTCAGATATGAGGACTTCTTTAATATCAGGCTGTGAAGGAATGTCGTACATGATCTCCAGCATGATATTCTCCATAATAGCCCGCAGCCCACGCGCCCCCGTCTTTCTTACTAAGGCCTCCCGAGCAATTGCCGTTAGGGCCCCTTCAGTCAATCGTAGGTGTACATTCTCTAGCTCGAAAAGCTTTTGGTACTGTCGCACAAGAGCGTTTTTCGGTTCCCGTAAGATCCGCACCAACGCTTCATCATCCAGCTCTTTCAACGTAGCCAAAACCGGCAGACGGCCAACGAATTCCGGTATCATACCGAATTTCAGCAAATCTTCAGGCTGGACTTCAGAGAGAAGACTACTGTCACTCTGCCGCCTACTGCGCACGTCAGCACCAAACCCTAGACTTTTTCCACCGATTCGGCGTTGAATAACATCTTCGAGCCCAACAAAGGCGCCGCCACAGATGACCAAAATATTGGTCGTATCAACCTGAACAAATTCCTGCTGTGGGTGCTTCCGGCCTCCTTTTGGGGGAACGCTCGCGATCGTCCCTTCAATAATCTTGAGTAGGGCTTGTTGAACGCCTTCTCCTGATACATCACGCGTGATTGAAGGATTATCCCCCTTGCGCGCAATTTTGTCGATTTCATCGATATACACAATCCCCTTCTGGCACTTCTCAACGTCATAATCGGCGTTTTGCAACAAGCTTAAAACAATATTCTCAACATCTTCACCAACATAGCCTGCCTCGGTCAGGCTGGTCGCATCTCCGATTGTAAAAGGGACCTGCAGGAACCGCGCTAGGGTCTGCGCCAGAAGGGTCTTGCCGGACCCGGTCGGCCCGATCAGCATAATGTTTGACTTCTGAAGCTCAACGTCGCTTGTCACCATCTGCGAATCAACACGTTTGTAATGATTATGCACGGCCACCGCCAGAATTTTTTTGGCCTGTTCCTGCCCGATAACGTATTGATCAAGAATACGTTTTATTTCCACCGGCTTTGGCACAGCGGAAGATGTCGCTAAAGAGCTCTCTTCATCACACTCTTCGGCAATTATGTCGTTGCACAGATCTATACACTCGTCGCAGATATAGACTGTGGGTCCGGCAATAAGTTTGCGGACCTCATCCTGGCTCTTTCCACAAAAAGAACACACTAAGTTTCCTGGACGATCATCGCCATTCCTGGGCATACACACTCCTCAGATCACTTCCGTACTGCAGCATACAGGTACTCAACTATAGTACCATACCTCTAAGCATTCCTAAGGTGATGCACAGAGGTAGAGTTTGCACGTGGTATATGAAAAATTCATGACAGTCCAGCAGTTATTCTAATCTGTTCCCTGCTCACCAGCAACATCTTTCGGGACTATTCTAACGTTGGCTTTTTCTACAACAGCCCGGAGCCCTTGCTCTCGGAGGAGCCGCCCCTCGAGCATCCGACGGTTTGTCGGATCAGTATAAAATGCCTCAATTTGCTGTCGATGATCGACACTCGCTGATGCAAACTCTGCAGCTTTCTGGTCAACTTCTTCTGCTGTTATGGTGAGTCCAATCTGGCCTGCTAGCGCATCAAGAATCACAGTCGTTTGAATCTGTCTTTTTGCCCGCAGTGAGAACCCCGCCCGTACAGCTTCAGGAATCGTAGTTTCCTGAGAGGAATCGTTTTCCTGACGTTGCACCCCTGCCTCGACAAGGAGCTGCTGTGTTTGTTCCCGGATCAGGCCAGGAGGAATATCGAATGGGTTACGGCTGAGGAGTTGGTCTATAAGGTCTTCATGCATCTGGCCTTCCGCCCTCCGCTCCGCCATCTGTTCGATATTCTCACGAATCTTGGCCCGCAGTTCTTCTAGTGTCTCACACTCCCCATGGTCTTTCGCAAATTCATCGTCCAATAGTGGGACTTCTTTATTTGCGAGATCATGGACAGTTACTCTAAAATCCGCCGTGACAGACGCCGTCTCCTCAGCATTTTCTGCCTTTGGCACGGGCAGTGAAAATTCGACAGTTTGCCCTTTCCGTACACCAACAAGCTGCTCTTGAAACCCGGGCAGCAATGTCTCTTTCCCTACCTCGACCAAACGACTTTTTCCTTCAAGGCCAGAAATGGGATGGCCGAGTTGTGTCGCATGATAGTCGAGAGTCACAACATCCCCTGACTCGACCGTATCCCGACCCGTAATCGGATGGAGCTGGGCAAGCGAGTCGGCCAGTCTTACTAACGACTCGTCAACTTCGCGTTCTTCCACAGACGCAATAACCTTTTTGACCTCCAGCCCTTCATAATCGACATTATGAACCTCGGGCTTAATTTCAATCGTCGCCGAGTAACAGAAAGGCTTCCCCGCAACCAATCGTTCCGTAACGACCTGCGGCTTGGTAACAATCGCGAGGTCATGCTCTTCTAACGCCTGCATCAGTGATTCCTCAACCAGCGAGGAACTAACCTCTGCCGCAACTTGCTCGCCGAAGTGACGTTCAAGGACGGGCCGCGGTACTCTGCCAGCCCGAAATCCTTTCAGTCGAACCTGGTTTTGGTAGGTCCGATATGCCTTCTCCAGCCCTGCCTGGACTTGGTCGGGTGGAATCTCAAAAGCAATTTTCTTCTGGACAGGGCTCAGCGTCTCAATAGAGATTTTCATAGAATCATCACCTGTTATATCGCGGTATAGGCAGCCACTTTCCTCTGGGGGGACTTGAGTGCGAGAGGGGGGACTTGAACCCCCATCCGCTAAAAGCGGACTAGATCCTAAGTCTAGCGCGTCTGCCAATTCCGCCACTCTCGCATCTGCCCCACTACAATATAGTGGGCCGCCGGAGATTCGAACTCCGGACCCGCTGATTAAGAGTCAGCTGCTCTGCCAACTGAGCTAGCGGCCCACGGGGACCATACCCGCTATTCTAAGGCATGGCAACGGGAGCGACAGCATCAATGCCTATCGGAAACAAGAAAGAACTCTCATGAGGGAGAAGAAAAGAAAGGTGGGTGAAGGGGCTTGAACCCTCGACCCCTGGGACCACAACCCAGTGCTCTGCCAACTGAGCTACACCCACCCTATGCGCCAGAAGGGATTCGAACCCATGACCCACGGCTTAGAAGGCCGTTGCTCTATCCAACTGAGCTACTGGCGCGCTCAAGATCGGGGACGCCAGGAGCACGCATTCTCCTTACTCCTCGACATCGTGTCCTATCGGGGCGAGCCGATTTGAACGGCCGACCCCCTGCTCCCAAGGCAGGTGCGCTACCAGGCTGCGCTACGCCCCGACACGGTGGTGTCTATCCCCATCTCCAAGTAGACGACGTCCCGTTTCTATTGCGTCACCGTACCATGCCGTCCTAGCGGGCACAATTCCCGGTATTCTATCCCTCACAGAAGATACGATTCGCTAACTGCCCAAGAAGAACCGAGTTGAACGATCAGCAAAATCAAAGACTGGAGCCCAGTACACGCCAAGTATAATGGTAGCGATGCTTAAAATTGCGAGCAACGAACCATTATGGGGATCGAGAGAGACCTCGCCTGCTGTGTCTACGGGGGAGTCAAAAAACATGGTCCGCACAATGCGGGCGTAGTAGTACAGAGACACTACACTATTCAGAATGCCAACAACGGCAAGATAGTAAAACTGTCCCTTAATAACAGCCGCAAAGAGGTAAAATTTTCCGATGAAGCCCGCCAGTGGGGGGAGCCCGGTCAGAGAAAAGAGAAAAATAGTCATCGCTATGGCCGGCAGTGCGCCCCCACGCCACGCGAGCCCACGAAAGCTGTCCATATCTTCTCGCCCAGTATTATTCGCCACAACCATAACAACGATGAAGGCACCCAGATTCATCAAATAATAGACGACAATATAAAACAACATCGCCCGAAGCCCTTCATCGCTGAGCACAACGAACCCCATGAGAATGTAGCCAGCATGGGCGATGCTGGAATAGGCCAGGAGACGTTTCACATTTTGTTGATTCAAAGCAGCCAGATTCCCTAGCGTCATGGTCACCATAGCAACAATGAGCATAAGCTGTGGCCACTCTACTCCGGGGACGAAATGCCAAACCCCAGCGTCTCCAGCTTGGGAAAGAGCGGGATAGAAAAACCGCATCAGTAAGGCAAAGCCAGCAGCCTTTGAGCCAACCGAAAGAAACGCTGTTATTGGAATCGGCGCGCCTTCATACACGTCCGGCGCCCACATATGGAAGGGAACAGCTGCGATTTTATAGCCGAAGCCAGCCAGCATAAGGACCAGGGCAATAAACAAGGTAAGGTGGTCCGGTGCACCTTGCAGTAAGACAACGTTGATCTCAGCATAATCCAGGCTTCCAGTCAGACCAAAGATCCAACTCATGCCGTAGATCATTGTTCCCGATGCCACACCGCCATAAATTAAATACTTAAGCGCTGCTTCACTTGATCGACGGTTATGCCGCAAGTATCCGGTCAGCACGTACGATGTCAGACTGACAAATTCCAGGGACAAATAGGCAAGCAGCAAATTCGTGGCTGAGGCCATAAAAAACATCCCCAGCCCACTTGCCAGCAAAATCCCATAATACTCGCCTTGATTCGGTCCGCCAATTTCTTTCGACCCAAGCGACATCCAAACCGCCCCAACCATGGACAGAGAAAGAATCACTTTGAAGAAAATGGCAAAACTATCGAGCGCGATCATGCGATGGAAAAGCCACCCTTCTCCCGCGCCTTGTAATCCCGCGATGAGACGAACGCCAAAGAACGAAATGCCCGAAGTAAAGACCAAAGCTAAGGCAGCTCCCAGAAGCGCAATATTGCCCAGTCGTGCCTTGTCCGAGACAAACAGGTCAACAATGAAGATTGTGACAATCGCCAAAACGAGAATCCCCTCAGGATAGAGATAGGCCAAACTGTCAATACTGCCCAGGTTCATGACATTCTTTCCCTACGACTCAAGGCGCTAGCGCAGGGCAAGCGCAGTATCCTGCGTCGTAAAGAGAACGATTTCATTGAGATTCTGCAACGAGACATCTAGAAGATCGAGCACCGCATGCGGGTAAATCCCCAGGAGGATAACAATCGCCCCAAGAGGAACAAGCATGCACAATTCTCTGGTATTGATGTCTGAGATATGCATCTCAGCATAATCGTCCCGCGGTTTTCCGAGAAACATTTGCTGGATCGTCCAGAGGAGATAACTTGCGGTGAGAATGACAGTCAGTGCGCCAAACAAAGTCGGAATCTTGTACCTATGCCAGGCACCCAGCAGACATAAGATTTCAGAGATAAATGCGGACAGGCCGGGCAGACCCATTGCCGCAAAAAAGGCCAATCCAACAATTCCAGTATAGATCGGCATCACAGACGCCAGACCACCGAAACCATCAATCCGGCGATGATGGGCCCGGTCATAGATGACGCCGACGAGCAAAAAGAGCATGGCCGTAATAGTGCCATGGTTGAACATCTGTAGCACCGCACCATTAATGCCCTGCGAAGTAAACGAGGCCATGCCTAGCATCACGTAGCCCATATGGCTGATGCTGGAATACGCGACAAGCTTTTTAAGATCCTTGGGTTCGGTGAAGCATTGGGCCAGGGCACAAAAAGCCCCATAGACGATATTCCAGGCGCCTAAAGCGGCCAACAAATACGGGGCGAACTGGAATGTTGCCTCGGGCAGAAGATAATAATTGACACGCAAAATTCCATACGCTCCCATTTTCAGCAGAACGCCGGCCAGAATAACGGAGATTGCGGTTGGGGCTTCGACATGAGCATCAGGCAACCAGGTATGAAAGGGGAAAGCCGGAATCTTGACCGCAAAATTAAGGAATAAGGCTATCCACAATATCTGCGGCATGGAGAAACCAAACAGAATCGGTTCCGTTTGAAAGTGCTGGGCGACAGCCGGCAACTGAGTCAGATCGAACGTATATCCTATCCCTTCAATGGCGCCGGCTTCAAAATAGAACACGAGCATACAAACCAGCATCAGCGCGCTGCCGACCATCGTAAAAAGAAAGAACTTAATCGCCGCATATTCACGCCGCGGCCCACCCCAAATCCCGATGAGGAAGTACATCGGTAGTAGCATCAATTCCCAGAAGAGAAAGAACAGGAAGAAGTCCATGGCGCAAAAGACCCCGGTCATGGCTGTGTCCAGGAGCAAAAACAAAGCGAAATAGCCCTTCTGTGCCCGCTCGATATTCCAAGACGCGAGAATGCAGATAGGACACAGAATGGCCGTCAGCAAAACCATAGCTATACTGATCCCATCCACACCAACGAAATAACGAATATTAAAAGACTCGATCCAAGGCACATTCGCCACGAACTGTAAATCAGCCGTTGTGGTATCAAAGCTTTGATACAGCCAGATCCCGAGAAAGAATGCCGGCAGTGTAAAAGCCAAAGCCGTCCACTTCACTAAATCTGAGGCTTGACGGGGAAGACAGAAGATTGTCACCGCCCCAGCCAGGGGAAGGAAGATCATGAGGGTGAGAATACAGGACTCCATAACGGCTCCTTACATCACGTCCAAATTCAAAGGGACTCGCTCAACGGAGCGGGGAGACTCCCTCTTTAATAAACATCAGACGCCATGGGATTTGTCTGGTAGAGAGCCATAAGGCAATCCCAACAACCACCGCGAGGGCGACGAATAGCACGATGACCGGGAGGAGGACTTCAGCCGGTATGTGCGGTAAGAATTGGGCGGCCGCGACCGTACCGACGATCACATACAGATAGATACTCAGGTTGCCGGTTTGCACTTGGCGGAGGCGATTACCGATCCCAAAGGTGACGTCGGCTGAGGCATTGACCAGGCCATCAATAACCCAGTCGTCGAACCGACCGACCGCCCAACCAACGAAGGCTGTCACCTTAGCCACACCGTTGACAAAAAAGTCAATGACATAGCGATCAAAGTTTAAACTGAGCCAACTGAAAGCGAGCGTGCCACGCACAGCGGTCGCGTGGTACAACTCATCTATATAGTACTTATTGAAGACCGCCCGATACGGAACGCCGCCGCCAATTGCCGTAAACATGTCGGCCGACACGGATCGGCGGTAATACATCAAATAGGCCAAGAGGATGCCGGCTGCGGCGATCCCTACAGATGCGGCCATGAGAATATACTCAGTGGCTTCAATATGATGCTGGACCGCATGTCCAGCATGTCCGCCAGCAAAGACGGGCTCCAGCCAATGTTCAAAAATATTACTCCCACCAAGTGCGATAGGAACACCAAGAAAACCCGCGAAGACGGCCCCCAGCGCAAGGACGACGAGGGGATAGGTCATCACTGGAGGTGACTCATGCAGATGCTCCCGCGTATGCTCATCAGCTCGACTCTCACCGGAGAACACCATAAACACTTGGCGAAACATATAGAAGGCCGTCATCGCCGCAGCGGCAAAACCGAGCAGCCACAGGAACTGATGTCCTCCTGAGAACGTCTTCCACAGAATTTCGTCTTTTGAGAAGAACCCAGCCAAGGGCGGAATGCCAGCAATCGCGAACGTCGAGATCAGAAATGTCCAAAAGGTCAGCGGCATTTTTCCCCTGAGCCCACCCATCTTGCGCATATCTTGCTCATCGCCCATGGCGTGGATGACGCTGCCCGAACCGAGGAATAAGCAGGCCTTGAAAAACGCGTGCGTCATCAAGTGGAAAACCGCAGCCCCATACGCCCCGACCCCAATCCCGAGCACCATATAGCCAAGCTGACTGACGGTTGAGTAGGCCAGCACTTTCTTAATATCAAACTGGGCGAGACCGATGGTTGCGGCAAACAGCGCAGTCAACGCCCCTACTGTAGCCACCACCCCGAGGGCAACCGGGGACAGAGAGAAAAGGAAATGCATGCGAGCCATCATATACACGCCCGCGGTTACCATGGTCGCGGCGTGGATCAGCGCGCTGACCGGAGTCGGCCCCGCCATGGCGTCAGGTAGCCAGACATACAGTGGAATCTGGGCGGATTTTCCGGCTGCACCGACAAAGAGGCACAACGCGGCTAGTGTCGCGGCCGGGAGACCCCAGACCACCTGACCTTCGAGATAATGAATAGTATGGCTCAAGTCGCGAAAGATCGCTGTCCCGTGACCAGATTCGGCCAGGCTCCAGAAAATAATAAAAACGCCCAGCGTGAACCCGGCGTCACCAATCCGGTTGACAATAAATGCTTTATTCCCCGCAGTAGTGTTCTCGTGCTCTTTATACCAAAACCCAATGAGGCCATACGAACACAGCCCGACCCCTTCCCAGCCGACAAACATCAAGAGAAGATTATCCGCAAGGACCAGCGTTAGCATGGCTGCGGAAAAGAGATTCAGATAGGCAAAGAAGCGCCAGTACGCCTCGTCGTCACGCATATAGCCAATCGAATACACATGGATCAGCCCGCCGATCCCGGCGACAATGAGAATCATGATGCCGGAGAGCGGGTCAGCCGCAAATGCAATATCGACCTGGAGGCTGCCTATATGGATCCAACGGAGTACGGAGTCAAGCAGGTAGCGCTGTTCAGGTTCTACGCTGACGAGGTGGAAAAATGCACTCAGGGCAAAGATGAAGGCAAGGCCGATAACGGAACACGCAACAATGCTGATCGCCTTCTTACCGAAACGCTGCTGAAGCATAGCGCCAAAAACACCGTTGATAATCGCTCCAATGAGGGGGAACAGAACGATCCAGCGTAAATATGACACGAGAATCGGGTGATCCATAGACTATCCTTGCAGGCTATCCACCGCTTCAATGTCAATCGAAGAAAAGTTCTGATAGATCCCGAGAACGATCGCCAGCCCGATGACCGCTTCAGCAGCCGCGAGCATAATAACGAAAACGGCAAAGATCTGGCCATCGTAGCCCCCCGAGGAAAAGTGCGAAAAGGCAATATAGTTGATGTTGGCCGAGTTGAGAATCAGTTCGATTCCCAGCAATATCCCAATGGCGTTTTTCCTGGTGAGGACGCAGTAGAGGCCGAGCACGAAGACAGCCAGACTGACGAACAGAAAATGCCGTAGCCCTATATCGAGCAGTAATCCATCCATAGAGATTCGTAGAACGAGGAAGGTCGTCCCGTCTTAAATGGGACGCTAAAAAAAATCAAGGGAGGTTGGTCGCGCGCGACTGGGGGCTTACCCGTTAGACACCTGTTCACGGATCTCCTTCCGCGAGACCACAACTGCACCAATTAACGCGACAAGCAACACGACTGAGGCGAGCTCAAACGGTAAAATATACGGGCCTAAGAACGCTTCACCAATCCCGAAGGTCGTTGGAGATGTAACAATCTCTTCCTGTTGCGCCCATTCAGCCGATCCGATACACACCCCCATAACCGCTCCAACAACACCAATAAGTAAGGCTGCCGGAATCCGCCCAACAGCCCGATTTGACACATCGACATCGGAAATACGGTGGGTCAGCATCACAGCGAAAATGATGAGCACCAAGATTCCACCGATATACACCAACACTTGTATCACTGCGACAAAATCGGCCGCCAGCATGGCATACAGTCCGGCCACTCCCATAAACGTTCCAAGCAAAGAGAACGCGGAATGCACAAGGTTATGAGAGAACGCCACAACCAGCGCAGAACCAATCGTCAAAGCCGCGAGCAAGTAGAATATCAATGCTTCTAAAGGCATAACCCATCCTCACTCAAGCATTTGCCTCTGCTGCCGCTTCTGTTTGCTCTGCTTGCGCCTTCTTATATTTCTTCATATCCACGGACTCTGCGAACTCCGCGAGAAAGCCCATGCCTCGATCTAAGATCGGAGCGATGAGAGGATCCGTCTCCTCGCCCTTCTTCGCCTTATACGCCAAGACGGGATCCTTTACGAATCTGCGGATCATACTTTCCAGCGAATAGTCCGCGCCTTCGAACTCAGTAGTATGATGGATGGAGCCGGTAGGGCACACTTCACTACACAGCCCACAGTACATACATTTGGCGATGTCAATATCAAAGCGACTTAACAGCATTGATTTCGTCTGTTTGTCTTTTGGCGCGTCAATAACAATACAGTCAATTGGACACGCCCGCTCGCACGCCAGGCAGCCGGTACAAATCTCCAAATCGACTTCAAGGATTCCACGGTAGCGCAGCGGGAGTGTATCTTGAACCCGCACCGGCATCCGGTCAGGATACTGAATCGTATAGGGCTTCCGAACAAAGTGGGACAAGGTGATACTCATCCCCTCAAAAATAGTGCTAACCGCTTCTTTTGCGTGTGTTAGATACTGGCCGAGCCCACTTTCCATACGTCACTCCCTTAGGCGTAGCTGTAAAAGGCGGAGCCTTAAATCGCCGGATTAAAATAGAGTTCGGGTTTTGCTCGGCGCAAATGATACAGAACGCGTCGGAAGAAAATAACAATGACAGCAAGCGTACCAAGGACCAGGAAGTAAGGCACGAGCTGATTCCCCTCGGGCCAAATGACCATCCATACCGCCGTGCCGATCAAATTCACAAAGCTGATGGGCACCAGATATTTCCAACACAACGACATCATCTGATCTACACGAATGCGCGGCAAGGTGGCGCGTATCCACATGGCAATAAAAACCCAGAAATACGACTTGAGGAAAAAGACGGTAAATTGTGCGACGTTCAATAGCGCTGCATTGTCGGTCCAGCCTACAGGAATCTGCCATCCCCCCAGAAATAGGATAGTCATAAGAGCACCCGTCACGTATAAGCTGCCCCATTCCGCCAAGAAAAACAGGGCAAACCGAAAACCGCTATATTCAGTCGTATATCCGGCAACCAATTCGGACTCTGCCTCTGGAATGTCAAAAGGCGTACGATTTGTCTCTGCAAGGGCAGAGATATAGAAGACCAAGGCAGCCAGAAACGTAAAAGGACTCTGAAAGGCAAACCAGTCCCACGGCGCCCAGCCTTGGGCTCGAATAATGCCCTGAGTGCTCAGTGTGCCTGTCAGCAAGACGATCGGTAACAACGACAGTCCCGCGGGAATTTCGTAACTCACCACCTGGGCAGCGGAACGAATGCCACCCAGTAGGGACCATTTATTATTCGACGCCCAGCCTGCCATTAACACGCCGACCGCTGAGAGTGCAACAATGGCCGTTACATACAAGATACCGACGTTCAAATCAGCGATCACCAACGCGCTGCCGAACGGAATGACCACAAACGTAGCTATGAATCCCCATACCAGCAGATAGGGTGCAAAAGCGAATAGCGGCCGATCTGCGGCATCAGGAATGACATCTTCTTTCAGGATATTTTTCACACCATCGGCAAGACCCTGCAGAATGCCCTGGGGGCCCACGCGGTTCGGGCCCACGCGCGACTGGATGCGCGACCAGACCCGGCGCTCGAGCCAAACGGTGATGGTCACAAGAGGTAAGACAAAGCCAAAAACAACGAGAATAGCGAAGAGGAACATGGCGGCGGGATACACGACCTCAGCAGGCAATCCACCCAACGCCCCACTCGCCAATAAACCGTCAATAAAGCCCTGCATAGCGCCACACTTCGTACCCTATTTCACACTACCGGTCAACTTCGGGAGCCACTACATCAAGGCTGGCAATAAGAGCGATCAGATCGGCAATCATCAACCCGCGACTGACCTTATCCACAATACCCATGGCTGAGAACGACCCCGTTCGAATCTTCGTTCGATACGGGAATTCGCTGCCGTCACTCACCACATACCAGCCCATATCCCCCCGAGACCCTTCTATTCGGATATGGGCATCCCCAACAGGTGGCTTCAGCTTCCGGGGAACTTTCGCCAAAACCGGTCCTTCAGGCATCATGCTGAGGCATTGGCGGACGATCTTACTGGACTCTTTGAATTCCTTAATCCGTACCATATAGCGATCAAAACAATCGCCGAGGGTTCCAACCTCTCCAGCCCCAACCGGCACCTCAAAGTCTAATTCGGGATAAATAGAATACGGTTCATCTCGGCGGACATCATACCGCAATCCGCTGCCGCGCAGGTTGGGGCCAACTAGATTGTAGTTGATCGCCACTTCTTTACCGATCACGGCGACATTGGCCAGGCGTTGAACGTAGATCTTATTATAGGAAATGAGGTCATTATACTCATCGATTAGGGATTCAAACTGATCAAGGAATGCCGTCACTTTCTCGGTATACCCTGGCGGCAGATCCCAGGCGACTCCGCCAATGCGCATATAATTAAAGGTCAAACGCGCGCCACACAGGTCTTCAAGCAAGTCGTTGACTTTTTCTCGCTCGCGAAGCGCATGCGTAAACGGTGTCATACCACCGATATCCATGGCCATCGTGCCAACCGAGAGCAGGTGGCTGGCAATGCGACCTAACTCGCAGGCAATGACTCGACAAAACTCTCCTCGTCTGGGGACTTCGATCCCCGCAGCTCGCTCACAGACAATGGCCCAGCCCTGGTTGCACTGCATGGCCGAGACATAATCGACCCGGTCCGTATAGGGCATGAAACCGTGATAGCCTACCTTCTCAGATATTTTCTCTATCGAACGGTGGAGATAGCCAACATCGGGGATGGCAGTGCGCATGATTTCGCCATCAGCCTTGACGATAAAACGCAGCACACCATGAGTACTCGGATGCTGCGGCCCCATATTCAGGGTCATCTCTTCCGTTGCTAAGCCATCATGGCGTTGGACTTCAAATTCATAACCCGCCAGACTCATACACTCCTCCAGCTTTGGGCTCGAAAAAAGATCGCTCTAAAAAAGAGGATGAAACAAGGATGGAACACGGGCGTCCGTCTATTTCAGCAGGCTCTCTCTGCGTGTGCTGATACCGTGGTATTCTTCAGGCTCAACAAAATCTTTGCGGAGAGGATGTCCAATCCAATCTTCCGGCATCAACAAACGCCGCAAGTCAGAGTGCCCGCCGAACACCACGCCGAGCAAATCATAGATTTCGCGCTCCAGCCAATTGGCAGCCTTCCAGACCCTTTCAACCGAAGGCATGCTCGGGTCTTCACGCGGCACATCTATCTTGACCACAATCTTGTGGCGGTGTGCATACGAGTAGAGATGCAGGACACCTTGGATCTTGTCTTCCTTGAAGTAATCAACCCCAGACATATTGGACAAGCAATCGAAGGCAAGATCCGGATCGTCATGAAGGAACTGACACGCTTCAACGAGAGCATCCGGTTTAATGACAACGAAGGGGTCAAGAGCTTCTGTCTCGAAAGATTCAACAGCATCGTCGTACTGGTCTTGTAACTTTTTATATACGCCTGCAGGACTCATAACTTACACACAGTTTCTGCCTACGTCCTTTTATTTCGTTTGTCCTGAGCTCCTCTAAGCTGCGGCTTGAGCAGAAGAGCCCTTCACCAGCCAGCGTTCCTGCATCATTTTTTCCTGCAGCTTGAGCAGACCCTCGGTCAAAGCTTCAGGACGGGGCGGACAGCCAGGCACATACACGTCAACCGGGATCACCTTATCTACACCGTCACACACCGAGTAGGCTAACTGGAACAGCCCACCACAGTTTGCGCAGCTGCCCATTGAGATGACATATTTCGGGTCGGGCATTTGGTCGTACAAGACCTTCGTACGAAGCGCCATTTTGAGCGTGAGCGTGCCGGCAATAATCATCATGTCGGACTGTCTGGGTGTGGCCCGTGGGGCCGCCCCAAATCGTTCAATATCGGCACGAGGACCTCCCGTCTGTATCAATTCAATCCCACAACACGCCAAACCGAACAGCATATACCAAACAGATGATTTCCGTGTCCAATTTAGGACTTCATCAAGCTTAGTCGTCAGAACCATCTCCGGAACGCTATTAATCAGCGACATGTTTCCTCCTCACGCGGCCTTTGGTAATTCCGACTCCTCAGTTGTCGCTGGCTGCAGGCGTTTGATCCACTCGAGGTCTCGTTTGACCCACACATACACCAAGCCGACAATCAGGATGCCGAGGAATATCAAGATTTCAGCTAACGCGAACAACCCCTGTCCATTCAGGAGCCAAGCTCGGAACGCCACTGCAACCGGAAAGATAAAAGCAACTTCGACCTCAAAAATAACAAAAATGAGCGCGACGAGATAAAAACGGATATTAAAATTGATCCAGGCACCACCCGTAGGCGGCTCTCCGCATTCATACGTGGTAAGTTTCTTCGCTTCCGGATTATGCGGTCGCAGCAGCTTGCCAATAGCCAGATGAACGGCACAGAAAGCAATCGCGACTATGGAAAACACAAGCACGTTCGCAAGATTAAACGCCACGGTTAAAGCTCCTTCTGCCGGATCGGGGCCCTCAACATCCCCGTCCTCGCAACGGAAGTTGTTTCACCCATCTCATCTTCAAAGCGACGGTTCAACAGACTGATGACGAGCAGCCCTTCTATATCTCCCCTGCTCCTGATGGGCAAGCTCCTCTCGCAAACCGACCTTGTGTGCTATTTGCCCAATAGAAACGCCACCTAAATAGCTCCCAAGCAGGCGCTGCGCCTCCCCCCAGACTGAAATCTGGTTGCAGACCGGGTGATAGCAACACGCGCGGCCGTCTTCATCCAGGCACTCCATCAGTAAAAGCGGTCCTTCCAAGTACTCATAGACTTCCCGCACACTTATTTCCGATGCGGGTTTCTTGAGCCTAAACCCGCCCCGGGCGCCCATAGACGACTCAACCAAACCACCGCCTGCTAGCTGCTTCATAATCTTAGAGAGGAAATGTGCGGGAATATCCTGTTGCGTCTGAATTTCCCGCCGCGGCACGACGCGGTCTTGCCGCTGCGCGGCCAGATAGGTGAGTGCCCGAACCGCGTAATCTACCCGGCGGCCAATGTTCATCAGAGAACTCCGCTCGGTCGAGCGTTGCGCCGTTGGTGTGTCCATAGTTCGCCTCACTTCTGATTTCCCTGCATCACCCTTTCCCTATTACGGTCTGAGCAGACACACGGACCAAGACCAGAAGTCCAGGCTGACTTGCGGTCTCGCCTAAACCTCAGCCCCACGAAATTTCTGCTTTTGGCTTTGGATTTTACGCTGTAATGCCATAAGCGCATCAAGCACATTTTCCGGACGAGGGGGACAGCCGGGCACATAGACATCCACAGGGACAAGACGATCAATACCGGCGACCGTAGTGTAATTATCATAAAACCCGCCGGTTGAGGCACACGCACCAAACGCCATGACCCACTTTGGCTCCGCCATTTGCTCGTACACACGTTGCAGTATAGGCGCCTGTCGGCAGGTCACCGTTCCAATCACCATAAGGAGATCGGCCTGTCTTGGACTAAACCGCGGCAGCAATGCGCCAAAACGATCAATATCGTACGGCGTCATGGACAATGACATATATTCCATTGCGCAGCACGCTGTCGCAAACGGATAGGGAAAGATAGAGTACTTTCTAGCCCAGCCCAAAGCTTTGTCTAATTGGGTCAGAACGGCAGCGTCTCCGAGGAGAGCCTCTTCGCCTCCCTCTGGTCGCGTTGACGTTGTCGACGTGGGATGATTTTCCATACCTTTCCCATTGTCACGTTACGCGGCTTTGTCAGATTTGGGGGTGTCCACGCGACCTTTCTCCCGCCAGTCGGCCACCGCCGCCTTGATCGCATCCTCCGCTAACACCGAACAGTGAATCTTCACCGGCGGCAAAGACAGCTCGGTCACGATCTGCGTATTCTGGATCTCATACGCCTCGGCCACCGTCTTTCCCTTTACTAACTCCGTCACATAACTCGACGACGCAATCGCCGACCCGCACCCAAACGTCTTAAACTTCGCATCCTCAATCACTTCCGTGGCCGGATTGATCTTCAGCTGCAGCTTCATCACGTCCCCACATTCTGGGGCCCCCACCACTCCCGTCCCCACGTTCTGCTCTTCTTTTCCAAAACTCCCCACGTTCTTCGGCCGCTCAAAATGCTCTATGACTTTCTCTGTGTATGCCATGTGAGATTCCTTTCCATCACTAAGAGTAGTTGGGTAAAAACACGCCCCCACGACTATTTCGATAATAGAGTTATAGAGTCTAACTTGTCAACCGCGCTTCTTTCCATTGGACTAACGTATTAATTTATCTCTTGCTTGACCAGCTACCACTTCTCATATTTAACCGTTTTCCGCTCGTAGCCAGCCCCACGCAAGCGGTCTCGCAGAAGAAGAATCGGCCTCCCTACACCACAAATATAGAATCGCCGGTCGCGACGTGTATCATTCTGGACATAGTGCTGTTCGACATAGGGCAGCAGCAATTTTTCCATCCCGTACCCATCAGGCCCACTAGCCCTACTAGAATTATGCGGTTCAAGAATCGGCCAGAAAGAGAACCGTGGATCCTGCCGGTCCCAGGCTTGCCATTCATCGCGGTATAACAAGTCACTTTCTCGTCGCGCAGCATAAAGCAGTCGTGCAGTACTCTTCTCGCTGCTAGAAAGCACACGCTGAATCATCGAGCGAAAGGGAACAACCCCGACCCGGTCTGCAAGAAAGACATACTCGGTCTTAACCGGTTGATCGAGCACAAAGGTGCCCCATGGTCCGGTAAATCGGAGAACATCCGCCTCCTTCCGACTGAAAAGGTAGGATGAGCCAGGACCATCCGGTACGCGGTTGAGACAAATTTCCAGATGCTCAGCGTCCTCAGGTAATGAAGCAATAGTATAGGCCCTAGTAATAGTCTGCTCGCCCGCCGGCAAAGAAAAGGAGAGGAATTGGCCAGGTTTAAATATAAATTTCCGGCTACCCGGACTTCCAGCTATATGTAGGAAAAATGAGCGGGTATCCGGCGCGCGCTCAACAACGCGCGTAATAGTTGCCTCAAAAGCCCCGGGGGAAGAGCCACATGGGGAGGAGGGGTTGGATGCGCCTACCGTTTGCATTGCGGCTTCCTCAATAATCACACCTGAATCACACCTGCTGATTAATGGTGTGACGAGGAATGAGGATCGTGACATCGCCGTCCGCCATCACTGCCTGACAGCCGAGCCGAGATGTTGATCGTAAACCAGGTGCCCTGTCGAGCATATCATCCTCTTCTTCTTCATTCTCGGACAGATGCTGCATCCCCTCAGTCACGATAACGTGACACGTCGTGCAGGCACAATTGCCCCCGCAGGCATGCTCAAGAACAATCCCGTGGCCTAAAAGGATGTCGAGGATAGAGCCTGGCTCTCCATCGTGGTGAAACGGCGCTTTCGCCAGGTCGCACTCAATTGTCTGTTCAGGATCTCCATTGTCAAACAGGACGCGTAATCGTGCCATTATTCAACTTCGTTCAGCTTCGAATCAGTGACCTGTCACCAGCGACGTATCACCGGGGCACCCACCCGCCTTTCTCTCTTGCTCTGCTGAGAGGGTCTCGGTTTGCGTTACTGTAAGGTCGTGCTTTGCCCGGCGCGCGTCTCGACCTGCTCAAGCTGGTTGAGAACCTGTCGGGCGATCCCCAGAAAAGTCTGGCTCTGCGGATGGCCCGGCTGGGCAATGACAAGCGGCGTGCCGGCATCTCCTCCGGCGACAATATCTCCTGTAAGCGGGATCTCTCCGAGTAGCGGCAGATTAAACTGCTCCGCCATCTTGGCTCCTCCACCATGGTTGAAAATATGAGCCCGATGGCCGCAGGAACGACACACTAGATAACTCATATTTTCCACGACCCCCAATACAGGCACCTCGACTTCCTGGAACATCTTAACGCCCCGCCGAACGTCGAGCAGGGCAACATCCTGCGGAGTGGTGACTATCAGTCCACCGGCTAACGGAGTCTTTTGCACTACGGTGAGCTGAGCATCACCCGTGCCGGGTGGCAGATCCACAATAAGAATGTCCAGCTCTCCCCATTCGACCTTGGTGATGAATTCGGTCAACAGCTTATCTATCATCGGGCCGCGCCAAATAACGGCATGGCCATCAGGAACGAGAAAACCCATCGACATGACGCGCATGTCGTATTTCGTCACTGGGATCAGCCGTTTGTCTTCTGTGCTCCGGGGCTTATCAGTGATACCCAACATAAGGGGCATGCTCGGGCCATACACATCCGCATCCATGATCCCAACCCGTTGACCTATGTGCGACAACGCCGCCGCAAGATTCACGGAAACCGTGGATTTACCGACACCACCTTTACCACTGGCAACAGCGATCACATTCGCAACACCTGGAATCTCGGGCTTGGACTTTGGCATTGCAGCCGGTGTCGCGGGCTGTTGGATGGCAACCTCCACCGGGACTTGGACTAACGGACTGAGCGTTTCAATAACATTCCGGCGAATATTCTCGATCACCTCCGTATTACCGGTCGAAGGGGCGAGTTCCACCACCACGGCGGCGCCACCCACGGCAATATCTTTCACCACGCCAAAAGCGACTATATCCCGGTTAAAACCCGGATATTTTACCTGCTTGAGGGCTTCTAATAACTCCTGCGGCGTTGGCGTCGACATACTGGTGAACCTTTACTGCGCTTCGTCTGGGCTGTTACGGCTTGCTAAGCTGTCGCTCAACTCCCGAAGGTATTCAAACGTGTATATCCCTGTTTCATGCCCGTCATTCCATGTCGGATTGACTGCATAATTTCCCACCAGATTGACGCCCACGAGCTGTGGATCTTCCACCTGAGTAAAATGACGCTCCCCGCCATGTCCTTGGCACACGGCACACGGACACCAGCCCCGAAGATACACAAATGGGTAATCGCTCAGGACATCATCGTCCCAAAGCACGCGAAGCAGGTTTTCTTCCGGAATCGGAGTAAGGAGGATGGGCGTTGGCATGCTGACTGTCCTTATCTGACCCTTATCATTCACACCTAGTGCACCCCTAATGCACCGAGTGTTGCAGCTGCATTTCCTCTGCTTCTACCACCTGTCTTGCGATACCGAAAAATTCCTGGGCAACCGGGTGCTCAGGGTGAGCAACAATAAGCGGCTTGCCCACATCGCCACCGATCCGGACCTCTTCTACAAGTGGAATTTCGCCCAGGACTTTGAGTCCTGTCTTCTCCGCGCCGCCATGGCCGAATACGTCTTCTTTCTCCTGGCACACCGGACACTGGTAGAAACTCATATTCTCAATCACACCAAGGATCGGCACCTTGACTTGCTTAAACATGGCGATGCCGCGTTGGACATCTAGCAGCGCCACATCCTGTGGAGTGGTCACGACGATGCCACCGTGCAGCGGGACCTCCTGGGTGAGCGTCAGCGCAATATCACCAGTTCCTGGCGGAAGATCCACCATCAAATAATCCAACTCGCCCCAGATGACGTCGCGTAGGAACTGACGAACAATACCCATGACAATCGGACCACGCCAAATTGCCGGCGATTTATCGTCGAGGAAAAATCCCATTGAAATGAGGCTCACCCCATACTTTTCAACCGGATAAATCTTCTTGTCTTGGCCAGCACGTGGCGTTGCTTCAGCGCCCATCATGAGCGGGACACTCGGCCCATAGATATCTGCATCCAAAAGACCGACCGTATTCCCCAACGAACCCAGCGCTAATGCGAGGTTCACAGCAACGGTCGATTTCCCAACCCCACCCTTTCCACTCGCTACGGCAAGAATCCGCTGTACCCCCGGAATATCGGCTCGCTCTCGGACGGCTGGGTTGCCAGCTTTACCAGATGGGCCTGGCTGGCCTTGCTCTGCCCGAGGAGCGACCGCGTGTATATGGACATGCTCGATCCCTGGCAGTGCGCTAAGCTCTTGCGTGACGCGTCCACGCAGATGTCGCAGGACCTCCTCTTTCATACTGCTTGCCCGGATCTGAATGACAACGCTGTCCACTTGGACCTCGACCTTGCCAACCAGCCCGAGCGTGACAATATCCCGTGGGGAGCCAGGATAGGAAATCTGCTTGAGTCGTTCGATAATGTCTTGTTCGCTCACCAAGGATGCTCCTCAGCCTGCACGTCATGACTCTGTCGCCGTTCGGTCAGCCTATATATAGACTACTCTGTGAGAGCTGCTTTGGGCTGCAGCGGGAAGGCGTAGCAGACAAGCAAACGCATGTCTCGCTAGAAAAAATTCTTTATGTCTCTTCTTTTGATACAAGCCGTGGTGCCGCACCATTGAAAATTTTTTATGAATGTTTTTGGCCTAACCCGCCAGCTCGCCCGATATTCCCACTAGGCGGTTTTAATATCCACGCCCTCACGGCCCTCATGTTTATTGGCGAGCTCGGCCCGCCTAAAATAGACCTATAGCGTCCACATTGTCAACCCCAAAAGGTCCTGAGATCAATCTGCCCGCTCTGTCCGAAAGGGATCTGTATTTTAAAATGGCCATGCGTAGGGGATACAGAACATGGAGACAGCAAAGAGAATGGCCTTGAGCGGGAGTCCGATCTTGATGAAATCAAGAAAACGATACCCTCCGGCTCCATACACCATCAGGTTGGTATGGTAGCCAAGCGGGGAAGCAAAGCTGGAGGATGCAGCAACTGTGACCGCAATGGCAAACGGTCTCGCATCCACCCCCAATTGGCGCGCTGCCTCACAGGCAATAGGAAAAACAAGCACCACAGCTGCCGCATTTGATATCACTTCGGAGAAGACCGACGTCGCAAGGTAGACGGCGGCAAGCACCCCAATAGGCCCCAAGCCAGCACCCACATTCACCAATATTGAGCCCAGAACTTCTGCAGCCCCAGTTTTATCTACGGCTTTTCCAATACCAAATGCGGCAGCGATTAAGAGCAGGACAGACATGTCCACGACTCCACGTGTTTCCCCGATCGACAAACAGCCCAACATAACAACAGTAACCGCACCTAAAAGCGCTGCCGTCATCATAGGCAGGATTCCCAAGGTTACAGTCACCACGAGTACGATCAGGACAAGCAGAGCCGGAACCGCTTTGTCATAGCGGGGGGGGGCACTATCATGCACCTCGGACACTAAGTAAAAATCGGGAGAATTACGATATGTACGAGCGAATCCGGATGACGCCTCCAAAAGCAGGGTATCTCCTGCATGCAAAATAATATCGCCAATCTTTCCGCTGATCCGCTGTCCTCCTCGATGGACGGCTACAACCGCAGCTCCATAACGCGTTCTGAAGTTGGCAGCCCGGATCGTACTCCCAATTAAAGGAGAATCCTCAGAAACAACGGCCTCACTCAAATTCGCCCGTTCAAGAAAGTGTTTCCGACCATCCCGGTGCTCCCCAGCAGGAATCAGTCCTCGTATTTTCTGCAGATCAACAATGGTTGACACAACACCCGTAAACACCATCTTGTCGCCAACTTGAATGCGCTCTTGAGGTCCGACCGGAGCCACCATTTCTTCTGCTCGCTCAATGCTGATTAAAAACAGGCCGGGCAGATGGCGCAAGCCGGCCTGTTCGACCCGCTGCCCAACCAGGGGACATTCTGTTGTGACCTCCAGTTCAACAAGATACTCTCGGCGGTCATCCTCGATCTGCTCGATCAATCCTTTTCGATCAGGCAGCAGGTGCCAGCCAACAAACGTAATAAAGGTGAGGCCGACCAGAGCACACGGTAGCCCAACTGCGCTGAGTTCAAAAAAAGACAATCCTGGCATCCCAGCGGCAATCATCAAGCTATTGCCGACTAAATTCGTCGAGGTTCCAATGAGCGTACAGGTTCCGCCTAATATAGTCGCAAAGGAAAGCGGAATTAAAAAACGCGAAGGGGAGACGCCATGCCGCCGAGTCCAACCAACCACGACCGGAATGAACATGGCGACAATCGGCGTACTATTGAGAAATGCCGACGCTCCAGCAACAGGAATCATCATTCTCACCAACGAGCGGCGCGCACTTTTAATTTGGCCGAAGATGCGTGTGGCGACAAATTCAAGAGCGCCAGTATGTTGTAGTGCACCTGCAACGACAAATAGCGCCCCAATAGATACGATGCCTGGATCGGCAAAACCCACCAGGGCTTCTTCTGGAGTTAAGACACGGGCAGCAAGTAAGAGCGCTAGGAGGCCCAGAAAAATCAAATCGGGAGCTAAGACTTCACGGATCAATGCCGCTATACCAAGCCCAGTAATGCCAAGAGTGAACCACGCTTCCCAACTCATGCTGCTCCCACCCTTCTCATTCTTCTCATCTTGTGCATCGCTCTGCTCATCTTCTGCATCCCTTATCGGACTCTTCAGGAAAGGGCCCTAAAAATGCGGCACGATAACGCGTCGAGCGCTATAATACTAGGAACTCTCGACCTGCCTCAACACGATCGTCAAGAAGACCGTATTGAGCGCCTTGAGGAGAGGTCCCTCTGACGTAGAGAGAGGGGGAATAAAAGAGAGGCGTGCTCTCTCGGCTGTCAACGGAGCAAAGTCTTCACGTAAAGCAAGATTCCACAAGCAGATGACGGGAACGGAATTTCCTCTAATGACTTTCCGACAGTTGCCTACCAGCAGAACTGTTCCTATTTTTCAGGTGGTGCGTCGTCTTCCCTTTTTTCTCTTGCGGCGGCATAGGCAGATACTCTGGGGGCTGTGCTGAGACACTTCTCAGCAAAATAGAGGGATCCCCGCTACGCCCATGCCTCGCGTAATCCGCGTGGTACGATACTGTTAGGCGAAAAGAGCGCCCGTAAACTAGAACGACTCGCCCATGAGTGGAAGATCTTTCACCTGGCCTTGGTCAAAACAGAGTAGCAGCATCTTGTCTATCAAAGTGGCTTTAATGGACACAGAGCCATTCCCAACAACCAGCGTCGGAACCATGGTCATGCCGAAATATTACTTATACTCGACGTCACCTGTCACCGAATCCCGCATGAAATATTGCTTTTTCCACCGTGTAGAAAATCGTTTGAATCCGTCCGTAACTGTAATTTTCTGTCCGACTTTTTGTTGTGCGAAAAAACGCAAAAACGCGTCGGCCTATGTCACACTGTTCGGATACAGCAATGCATAGCGCTTCAATAGGCACAGCTAGAGAGTCATTATTCGGCGCAGTTTCATGACTTTCCTCTGCTCTCTCAGGGCAACCATATAGTGACTGCAATTTTTATTAAAAAGAAAGGATTTTTAGCATGTGCAGACTTGCCGTCCTCATATTTTCAGGCCACAATGGCACAGGGCGGGAGAGGAGAGAGACATGCGGCCGAATTGGCGTGCACGACTGACACCGTTTCAGCGACGGATCTATGACCGCAGCACCACGACCACAACCATTGAGCTTGATCCAACACCACAACTCTACGCTGCCGTGAAGACATTGCCTGTGGCCCTCGCTGCAGCAGAGCAGTCCCATGTCGCGACACTGTCACAAACAATCGTCAATCACATCTGCTGGCGGCTAGGAGTACGCACGGTAAAGGTCCGAGTACATGGGATACGTCCCTCAAGCCGTCGTGGAGAGCTACACGGACTCTACACTCAATACAGCGGTGGCAGCAAAAACGACTCGATTCAGGTATGGATGCGAACGGCAAAACGGCAGCAGACGGTTGCTTTTCGAACATTCTTGCGAACCCTACTGCACGAGGTCTGCCACCATCTGGATTATACCTATTTCCATTTTCGAGAATCCTATCATACAGAAGGCTTCTTCCAGCGCGAATCGAGCCTGTTCAGAACTTTGCTGGCTCCCCTGGCGCAGTCGCCACAGCCTCCGGCCCAATCGCTCTCCTCTATGGTGAACGAAATCCTCACCCCACAGACAGTCCATCACCAAGACCAATAAGACCAATAAGATTAAAAAGACCATTAAGACCGGCGCGCGGCATCGACGCGTCAGGCCGAACCAGCACAGGAACAATAAGAACAATCCAATACGCCAATACGGCCAGCAGATCCCTAGTGATGCCCCCGTGACATGCGCTGCTCGACTGCTCGGAGTCGGCGTCTGGCTCGCAGATTCCCCGGCTCATAGCGCAACACGTGGCGCAGTTCTGCCGCAGCACGATCATTTTGGCTCATCTGAGAGTACGTCTCGGCAAGTTCAAAATGCGCACGCGGACTCTCGGGACACTGCCGGAGTCCGCGTCGATACAGGGATACCTTCTCCGTTAAATCCCCTGTTTTGAGGGCGCGATAAAAATTCGACTTGGCCCGATTGCAGGCAACTTCATCACGATTAAATCGTGTAGAGGCTATTGTCCGACTGGATATACTTGACGATGCTCCGAGCTGTCCAGCCACCTTTTTCAGGGCAGCCGCACGCTCAACCGAAGAGGGGTGGGAGGAGAAAAAGCTCGCCGTGGCGCTGAGCGGAACTTCTTCGGCCATGCGGAGTATAACCGCCTCTCCTGCTCGGGGATCATAGCCAGCATTCGCAGCATACTGGAGGCCTACACGATCCGCCTCCAACTCTTGGTCTTGATTAAAGTGGTTCAGAAAGAGCTGGCCAAGCATTCCAACTGCCAATCCGGACCCAGGAAAAACAGCACTGGCCAAGGTACTCCCGATACTCAAGAGCGCATTATTCGTCGCCCCGCGTGAGACATGTCCTTTCGTAATATGGGCCAGTTCGTGACCGAGAATCATGGCTAATTCATCATCCGAACGTACAAACCCCATCATTCCAGAGGAGACCATCACCTTTCTGTATGTCGCCCCAGCATTAATCGTCGGCTCCCCAGCAGCCAAAATAAACTGGACAGGAGGCGCAGAAGGGGATTGTCGGACAGACTCAAGCAAGCGGCGCGCGACCCGCTCGATCTGATCGACTTGCTGCTGGGAGCGGGCGTAGTCCTGCGGTGCGACGCGCCTCGACTCATGGGCAGTTTGGGCAGTTACGCGAGCGGCACTAATTTCGTGAGCGGCGAAGAGACCACACACCGTCACAGCACTAACTGCAATCCAGTGCCGCATCTGTCACTTCCTGTCTTCCTTTTCCTTTATGCTATAGTGCATCTCTCATACACACACTACAACCCAAGAAAGGGATACGTATGCCTGAGTGGGTTTATGTCCGAAATATTGCACAATACGAAGGCAAAGAAGTTGAGCTTCGTGGTTGGCTGTACAGTAACCGCTCCAGCGGGAAATTGCATTTTCTTCAAGTCCGCGATGGCACAGGCACGATTCAATGTGTGCTGTTCAAAGGCGAAGTCTCTGCCGAGATTTTTTCCTTAGGGCATACCCTGACCCAAGAATCTTCCGTCATTGTGAAGGGCACAGTGCGAGCCGACCCTCGTTCTGCCATTGGATTTGAACTTGGCGTCACACATCTAGAGATCGCTCAGCAGGCCCACGACTATCCCATTACGCCCAAGGAGCATGGAGTTGCCTTTCTGTTGGATCATCGTCATCTATGGCTGCGCTCTTCGCGTCAGCATGCCCTGCTGCGCATCCGCAGCGAAGTCATCAAAGCCTGTCGGGACTACTTCGATGATCACGGTTTTACCCTCCTGGACGCCCCGATCTTTACGCCTACCGCGTGTGAAGGCACGAGTACCCTTTTTCCGGTTGAGTATTTCGATGATACAGTCTATCTCACCCAAAGCGGCCAGCTCTATATGGAGGCCGGCGCAATGGCGTTTGGCAAGGTCTACTGCTGTGGCCCAACCTTTCGCGCCGAGAAATCCAAAACGCGCCGCCATCTGACTGAGTTTTGGATGATTGAGCCGGAAGTTGCCTACTGTGACTTGAATGGCGACATGGATCTAGCCGAAGACTTTCTGGAATCCGTCGTTCAGCGTGTCCTCACGCACCGGCAGGCCGAGCTGAAAGCGCTCGAGCGCGACATCACAAAGCTGGCTCAGATCAAGAAACCGTTTCCGCGTATCAGCTACAGCGAGGCCATCCAGCGACTCCAAACCAAAGGCGTCGACATTCAGTGGGGAGACGATTTTGGCGGCGATGATGAGACCATCTTGTCACAACAATTTGACCGTCCGGTTATGGTACATCGCTATCCCACAGAGAGCAAAGCCTTCTATATGAAGACCGATCCTAACGATGCAAAAGTCGCTCTGTGTATGGATGTCTTAGCGCCGGAAGGCTACGGTGAAATCATCGGCGGCGGACAGCGCGAAGATGACCTGTCCGTACTACAGGAGAAGATCCGTGTGCAGGATCTGGCGGAAGAAGCCTTCTCTTGGTACCTCGACCTGAGACGCTACGGCTCAGTACCCCATGCCGGTTTCGGCATGGGCATTGAGCGCTTGGTCACATGGCTGTGCGGTTTGCATCATGTACGCGAATCGATTCCGTTTCCCAGGATGCTGGAGCGAGTGACACCGTAGTTTTCCTCTTCTTCAGATATTCCCCAGATGTAATAATGGACGATACGACTCACCACGGGACAGTTGATACTTCGCCTCGTCACAAGCGTTGCACGTGAGTGCCCGATTTTATTGAAGAGAGACCGTAGCACCGGGCGCGTTCTCTATCATGACCGAGGCCTGGCCTTCACGAATTGCGTGCAGGAGGGCGACATTGTCACCATGTCCCGTCCGGTGGGCTGTCACTTTTCCCCATACGGGTCGTCCTAATAAATACAGGTCGCCCAACAAGTCCAAAATCTTATGCCGGACGAGCTCATCCGGAAAGCGGAGCGGCGGATTGATGACGCCTTGCTCGCCAATCAAGATACAGTTATTGAGTCGCCCGCCATTGGCCAGCCCCATTTCTTCAAGCGTCTCAAGCTCCTTGAGAAAGCCGAAAGTACGGGCCGGTGCTACGGCCTCACGGTAACTGTCAGCATCACGGTGGACATAGTGGTATTCCTGCCTGCCAACTGGCTCTGGATATTCTAAGCAGTACGATATTTCAAGCTGTTGTGATGGCTCAATCCGGAGGAACTTACCGGCATCATCATCGCCCACCTGATAGACCCGGTCCACAATAAACGCTTCCACCTCTTCGTCTTGTGCAACAATGCCGGCACTATCAAGCAATTGACAAAACTCTAGGGCCGACCCATCCAGAATGGGGACCTCTCCTTGCATTTTAATAAGTAGATTTGTGATACCGTAGCCGTGCAAGGCCGATAGGAGGTGTTCAACCGTTTTCACCCCAGTGCCATCCCGGTATAAGCTGGTTGCGTAGCCGGTCGATTGGACATACTCGACGGTTGCCGGAATGATGATGTCTGAAGACAAGTTTCCGAAGACAATGCCGCTCCCTGGCGGGAGTGGATGCAAGATCATCCCGGTTCTCACCCCGGAATGGAGTCCACGGCCATATCCCACAACACTCTTCCCTATGGTCCGAGCCGGAATTTTTCCAGGTTCCCTGAGTGAGACAGGGTCAGCCTGCGCTGCTGCCGTTGCGAGCTGCTGAGAATCCTGCTCACCGTGGTCCTGGCCAAGTGCACGATAAACCGCGCGCAGCAATGCTTCGACGGAGAATGGCTTTTCAATAAAGTCAGCGGCGCCAAGTTTTGTGGCGCGCACGGCCGTTTCAATTGTCCCATGGCCGGAAATGACTATGACCGGTAACTGCGGATCCTGCGCCTGCAGCTGTTTAAGGAGCTCGATACCGTCAACGTGCGGCATCCAGATATCGAGGATGACCAAACTCGGACCCCGCTCGGCTACCATATCCAACACGCCTTCGCCCGAGTCCGCCTCCAGCGTCCGAAACCCTTCATCGCCCAACACCCCGCGCAAAGTCGTCCGAATGTGTTCTTCGTCATCCACGATCAAGATCGACTCTTCCATATGGGCTCCTTATAATCCCCTGGTTGCATCTTCGTCCGCGCCAAACGAGGGCGTATCCGACATCGCACTCGCCACTCGGACGTTTCTACGTACCGGCATTTCGATGACAAATCGACTGCCCTGGGGTCTATTATCTCGCACCCGGATAAACGCCTGATGTTCAGCCACAATCGTTGCCACAATGGCCAACCCTAGTCCTGTGCCCTCTTTTTTAGTCGAAAAATAGGGTTCAAATAATCGCTCTTTCATCTGTGCAGGAATGCCACAGCCATTATCAGCGATCTCAATACGCGCAATCCCCACCCGCTGTAAATACCGCGTCGTCACTTCGATACGCCCAGATATCCCAGCTGGTACCCCATTCTCCCTGATACGACAGGCAGCCACCGCATTGTCTAACAGATTACGGATGACCCGTCGCATGCCTTCGCGGTCAATTTGCAGGAGCGGCAATAATCGGTCCGGGACGAAGACAAAATCCAAGTCACGATGGGCTTCAGATAGCAAAACCAGGCACTCCTGGGCAAGCGCATTCAGATCATGCGGAGTATGGTCTCCGGCCGGTAGTCGCGCAAAGGTCGAAAACTCGTTGACCAAATTTTTAATCGCGTCCACTTCTTGGACGATACTCTGGATACACTCATCAAACACCGCTGCATCATCTGTAACTTGTGGCGCAAACCGCCGCCGCAGTCGGTGGGCGGCAAGCTGAATAGGGGTCAGCGGATTCTTAATTTCATGCGCAATCCGGCGGGCGACTTCTCGCCAAGCTTCCATGCGTTCGACTTGGACGATCTGGGTCACATCCTCAAAGAAGCACAACACGCCAAGGGCATTGTCTCGATCGTCAGGCAAAGATGTCCCTGTGACCAGGAGCGAGAAGACCTGGCCGCCGCGGTCCAAGCGGAGCTGGCCTTGCTGTTCCTGGCTGTGTCCTTTTCCCTTCAGCTCCTGTACGGGCAGAAGCTCACGCACGATACGCTGCACCTCGTCAAAATCATTTACTGGAAAGACCTCACGGTAATCACGGGCGATGACGTCCGGAGCGCGCAGCCCAAGCAAGCGCTCTGCTGCACGGTTCACCGTAGAAAGCCGTCCGTCTCGGTCAAACGCGACCACACCAGCGTTAATATTACCCAGCAAGATTTCCATATAGCGCCGCCGCGCCTCGAGTTCTTGGTGGCTCTGTTCCAGCTCTACCGTCATCCGATTAAAGGCGGATACCAGCGTTCCAATTTCATCCTCCCCCTCACCTTCGATACGATGTGCCCAGTGGCCTTGGGCGACCTCATGCGTGGCTGCGGATAATTGCTGCAGAGGAACGGTAATCTCTTTCGCCAAATACAGACCAACCCAAATCGCCGAAAACACGACCACCATGGTGACCAGAAACATCGTAATCACATAGTTGTTTTTGATGGGCTGCTTAAGAATTTTTAACTGCCGGTATTCGCGTAGCGCCTCAACGACTTGAAGGCCTTGTTTGACAACATCATCAGGCGCCTGGGTGCCGACCACCACAACGCCAATGAGTTGTGCGCCGACGACAATAGGCACCCCACCATAGACCAGTTCGGCCTGTTCCATCGGCACGATCTGACGGACCTCCTCGGTTTCGGACAGAATTCGTTCCAAGAGCGCATCGTTGAGTTGTGGGGCGGTCAGCGCTCCACTGGTCTCGGGCGCGTTGGCCAGGAGCGTCAGCTGCGGAGAATAGACCACCAGCTGGGCCAAGCCGCGGACTTGCTGCTCCAGCGTCATCCGGGCTTGCAAGCCTTCGTAATGAGTCGGCTCAAGTAAGTCCTGTGTCGTTATAGTATGAGATATTGCGCGCGCGTGAACGAGGGCCTCATCCGCAAGGCGGGCGTAGACACCGTCTACCACCTCGAGCGCTCCGCTCAGCGAATTCTCAACACGTAGGGCAAACCAACCCTCAATGGATTTGGTCATAAACCCCACGCCGATGAAAAACAGTAAGACGGCTGGGAAAAGCGAGATCGCCAAAAAAGCAAGGACGAGACGTGAACGCAGAAACGCGCCAGGCAGTTTACTGCGGCGCTCGTAGAACAACTTGATCAGATTCCGTCCAACGAGAAAAACTAGCAGGACTAAGAGAATGATGTTGAGATTGATGAGAAGAACGAAGGTAATGTTACTGACGAGGCTTGAATTATCGCTCAGTTGGGGGGAACGACTCTGCAGAAAGGCAAACAGAAAGACGCCGAGCCCTGCGGCGAGGATGACAACGCCCTCCCAGCGTTGGCGACGCTTGTGTTCATCTGATTGTTGCTGGTGGGCTGGAATTTCCATACACGTCGCCTATAACAAGTCCCCCGGCTCTTTTCCGGCTATTCCGCCATTTCTATCTGGATAAGGAATCTGCAGATGCTCGTACGCTCTTTGCGTTGCCAGACGGCCCCGAGGCGTCCGTTGCAGAAATCCTTCCTGCAAAAGATACGGCTCGTAGACGTCCTCAATCGTGTTTTTCTCTTCCCCAACCGCAGCCGCTATTGTTTCTACGCCAACCGGCCCGCCACTAAATTTCTCGATAATCGTGCGGAGAATAACGAGGTCCATCTTGTCGAAGCCGGCCGGATCAACTTCTACCAAGGCCAGCGCCGCCTGAGCGACCTCTCGGCTCACAATAGGTTTATTTTTGACCTGGGCGAAGTCGCGCACTCGGCGCAGTAAGCGATTGGCGATCCGAGGCGTTCCACGCGAGCGGCGTGCGATTTCTGCAATCCCACCGGCATCGGTCTCGACCGCAAGAATGGATGCCGATCGCCGAATGATTTGTTCCAGCTCGGACACCTGGTAAAAATCCAATCGAAATGTTGCCCCAAAACGGTCACGCAGCGGCGAGGTCAACAGCCCCGCACGTGTGGTTGCGCCGACTAAGGTGAAATGTTTAAGCGGGAACTCCGTAGTATGTGCCGATAGGCCTTGGCCGACTACGAGATCGAGTTTGAAGTCTTCCATTGCTGGATATAGAAACTCCTCAACCACGTGATTGAGTCGATGGATTTCGTCGATAAAGAGGACGTCGCCTTTTTCCAGACTCGACAGAATCGCTGCCACATCCCCCGTCCGTTCAATCGCGGGTCCAGTCGTTGCTCGGATGGCAACATCCATCTCATGCGCAATGATATGGGCGAGCGAGGTCTTACCTAATCCAGGTGGGCCGCAAAACAAGAGATGATCCAAGACGTCACGCCGCTGCTTTGCCGCCTCAATCGCAATATGCAGATTCTCCTTCGTCCGTTCCTGTCCAATATAGTCCTCAAGGCTGCGTGGTCGGAGCGATCCCTCAGTCAGCCGTTCTTCGGGCCAAACAGTCTCCTCTTCCAGCTGCGAATTGAGCAACTCCCGCGCAGGGCTTTCCAATTTTCCGCCTTTTTCTTTCTGGCTCATGCGCTGAGCCTCAGTAAAGATTCTCGGATGACACCGGCAATAGCCGTTTCCCCATTTCGCACTATCTCGCGCACGGTCTTCTCGACTTGGGCCTGACGATAACCAAGGTTGACAAGGGCGGATACTGCTTCAGTAGAAAGCGGATCTGGGGTTCCGGAGGACGCGCCACTGGCACCTTCGAGCGCGCCGACCTTCTCTTGAAGCTCGACCACCATACGCTCAGCAGTTTTCTTCCCAACACCGGGGGCCGCAACCAAACGCGTCACGTCGCGTGCGTGCAGCGCAGCTTCGAGTTCATCAACAGGAATCCCAGACAAGATATTTAAGGCCAGCTTAGGCCCAATTCCGCTCACACTGCGTAGCAGCAAAAAATACGACTTTTCCTTTTCTTCGAGGAAGCCGTACAGCCGGAGCGTATCTTCCCGCGTATGCGTATGGATGAGCAAGCTGACTTGCTCCTCTACTCCTGGTAAACGGTAGAAAGTTTGTAAGGACACCAGCACCTGATAACCCACTCCGCCGACATCGACAACGAGCTGCTCAGGCGTCTTTTCAAGTAGCACTCCGTGTAGACGCGCAATCATGAGTGTCGCCGAATGGGACTGTTAGCCGCGCTTTTTCTGTTCTGCTGCCAGCATTCGGGCAACCGTCCGCTCGGTAAAAACGTCACGCAACAAGCGCGCACGCGGTCTACTCGTACGCCGAGCACGAGCGCCGGCCTGGCGTAATACATCCGGTATGCCCGCCGCCCCACAGTGACAAACCGCCGCAGCCAGGGCATCTGTCGCGTCCAGACTCGAGGGGAATGCCCCGTCCTCTCCGTCCGGGTGGCGCAGCTGGGCAAAGACGGATTTCTGGATCTGCATTTTGTCGGCACGTCCATAGCCAGCCACAGCGGTTTTTATTTCCGTAGGATTATACTCAGCAATCTGCAGACCGGCTTGGGCTGCGGCAAGGAGGATGGTTCCGCGTGCCTCGCCAAGGCGCAAGGCACTTTGGACATTATAGGCAACAAAGGCTTTTTCAAGACTCAAGACGTGCGGAGCCCAACGATCAATAACCGCGACAATCTCCTCATAGATGATACGCAATCGCTCAGGCAAAGAATGAAAGCCTTTGACAGAGACTACGTCTCCGGCACGGAAGATCAGGCCACGGCGCGTCTTCTCGACCACGCCCCATCCCGTGTGTAGCGTTCCGGGATCTACCCCTAATACGCGCAGCTGGGTACCGGCGGGCCCGGATTCACAGGACGCACGAGATTCGCGAGATACACGAGATTTGCGGGATTCGATAATCCTCCCCCCCCCCTACGCCGCGCTTAATTTTTCCATCTCTTCTTCAGCAATCTCGACATTAGCGGAAACCGTCTGGACATCATCAAGTTCTTGGAGTGCATCCAGCAACCGTAACGTTTGCTCCGCTTCCTTGCCCGCTAGGCTCACCGTATTTTGGGGCACCATGATCGCTTCTGCAGACACCATCGCAATATTGGCGTTTTCAAGGGCCAGCCTCACATCTTCGAGGCTGTTGGGCGCCGTTACCACTTCGAACATGTCGTCCCCAACTGTGACATCTTCCGCCCCGGCATCAAGGGCAATCTCCATGAGCCGATCTTCATCGGTCTGATCTTTTTCGATGCTAATAATGCCTTGTTGGGTAAACATCCATCCGACCGAATTGGGTTGCCCTAAGCTTCCCCCGTTTTTCGTGAAGAGATGGCGCACCTCTGAGACGGTCCGATTCTTATTATCTGTGAGCGTCTGCAGCATAATGGCAGCACCACCCAGCGCATGGCCTTCGTACGTCACTTCCTCGTAGTTGACGCCTTCAAGCTCCCCGGCGCCCTTTTTTACCGCCCGGTCTATAGTATCGCCCGGCATGCTTGCCCCTTTTGCCACCGCAATCGCCGTGCGCAGGCGTGGATTCGAGGTCGCGTCGCTCCCACCCATCCGGGCAGCCATGGTGAGGTCCTTAATGAGTTTGGTGAACATCTTCCCACGGCGGGCATCCTTGACCGCTTTCTTATGTTTAATCGTGCTCCATTTGGAATGGCCGGACATGGCAATCTCCTCGCGACAGCGGACTTTTCCATAGGGCTAACACATTCCCAGCCTGGAGTAAACGTATAAAGGCCGCGCGCAGTCCAACCCTGAGCTGAGGTAACATACCGCCGAAATTAGACTTTCAGCAAGCAGAACAAAAAAAGAAGATGAAAAGCTTCCATCCACTTTCTGCCCAAAATCGCCCTTCGAACTCTAGCGAAACAGTCACTCCGACGAGGGCGCTTTCGTTTTTTGTTCGTGGTATTTCTTGAATGCCGGCATAACCTCATTCTGAAATAACGTCATATGCTTCACCGTCTGCTCATGGGTTGCGTTACCGGGGCCGGCACCGCAGATGATATATCCAAACCCGCCCAAATATTCGTAGTCGGCGATCAGCTTGTCGAGTACCGTCTTCGGTGTTCCGGCAATGGTGGAGCCCAGGGACCTCTCTCCCACTGCTAGAAAGCCTCTAAGCGACTTTTCCGTCACATAGCCGGGTGGGATTAAAAAATGAGGCGGGATCTTAAACGCGTTACTCAAAAAGAAGGCGCTATGCTCAGCTGCCTCATCTTGAGCGCGTTGCTCATCGTCTGAAACATAGATGCCTGGCGCATACCCAAGCTGGGCCGGGTCTGGGTCATAGTCAAACTTTTCTTGGGCACAACCACGATAGCTGCTCAGCAACCTTTTGACATTTTCAATAGGCGTAAAGACCGACACATACGGATAACGGTGCTCCGCTGCAAATTCGATGGTTTCTGAACTCCCGGCCGAGGGCAGCCAGATAGGAGGATGGGGTTTGGAGTACGGCCGCGGCCAAATGTTGACATAGCGGTATTGATAGTGCTTGCCGAGATGCTCAAAGGGCCCGGGCTCAGTCCAGGCCCGAACGATGAGATCGTGCGCTTCGTAAAACTTCTCCCGCGACAAGGTCGGATCGAGGTCGAGCGACAAATACTCACACCCAATGCCGCGTACGAATCCTGATATCACACGCCCTCGAGTCACCACGTCAAGCATGGCAATCTCTTCGGCCACCCGGAGTGGATTGGCCCGCAGCGGCAGTCCGTTACCGAGAATCGCGATTTTCGCGTTCTTGGTCCGCCGCGCCAGCATCCCCGCAATCACATTGGGCGACGGCATCAGACCGTAAGCATTCTGATGGTGCTCGTTCACACAGATGCCGTCATAGCCTAACGTGTCGGCATATTCGAGCTCATCCAGATAGCGATGGTAGAGATCCGCCCCTTTGACCGGATCGTAGAAGCTATTGGGGAAAGTCACCCACGAGGACTCGTATTTCTCTTCGAAATCGTCCGGATAATCCGTCCACGGCATGAGATGGAAGAAATACGATTGCATGCTCGCTCCTTATTCGTTTTGTGCGTAGCGCAAGAAATCTATTGCGACCTGTGCGAATGTCTCTGGCTGCTCTACTGTTGGATCATGGCCACACGCGTCAATATACGCCACTTGCGCGGCAGGCAGCAGGCGTTTGTACTCTTCAGCGTAGGCTGGTGGAATGATTGCATCTTGTTTTCCCCATACCAGAAGCGTTGGGGCTGTGGCATACCGCAGGCGACGCGGCAGCTTGGGGTCGTGGAGATACGGATGCCATGCCAAGCGAGCAAAAGCGGTCCGATCATGGAATATTTGGATCAGGGTGTCTACGCTGAATTCTTTCGGCATCACGGCTACGGCTTTTGACATATCGTGAAATATCAAGGGCAGTAGGGCCTCAGGGGCGATGCGAAAAACGTCGGGCAGAGGTACCTCAGGGATACGCAAACCAGCCGCATCAATTAGGACCAGGTTTTTGACCCGTTCAGGGTGAAAGGCGGCAAACTCAGCACCGATCCATCCGCCCAGCGACGCGCCGGCAATACGCACCGGATCCTGCAGCCCGAGTGCGTCGAGAACGTCGAGATAATGAAAAATAAGGTCATCCATACCGCGCAGCCAATCCGGCAGAGGCGATGGGCCGAATCCAGGATGATCGGGCAGAAAGACATGGAAGTGCTCGGCAAGGCGATCCATCCCCTCCGTCCACAGTCCTGCTCCCATCGCATTGTGCAAAAAAAGCAGAGGTTCGCCTTGGCCGGCCTCCAGAACACGGACGGTGTAGTCTCCGGCCAGTATCGTCCGTTCTTGTGGTGTACGCATGCAGTACTCTCCTTTGCCTCCCTGTTAGTGTCCGGGTTCAGAGCCGTTTGGCAAGAGTATCTAAAAAGTATGTACATGAACCAAAGGCAACTGGGGGAGTGGTAGCATACGAAAAAACACGCTACACCCGAGCATCGCTCACATAGGATACTCTTTTGTGCACGCGATTCTCATTTGTAAAGGATATTTCTGCGTGCGACTCATTACAATTCTTGCCCATGCCGGCGTCGTCACAGGCCTCGCAGGACTATTCTTTGGTAGCCTAGCATGGATATATAATTCTCCCTTTGGTCTAGCCATCGCGGGCGGGGGGCTGGTGCTGTGTGGCGCCGGCGGCCTGCTGAGTTGGTATTACGGTTTTAGTCCGGTGTGGCGGCCGCGTGGGTGGGAAGAGCACGTGACCGGAACCGATCAGCACTACATTGTATCAACTCAGCAGTATCCGCCCTATCTCGCACGGCAGGCAAAAAAACGTGGCGGCATGCAGTTTGGGACGGGCGTGTATACGCTCGTGGAGGAAGAGGAAGAAGTAGCGGAGGAGGCCCAGGCGCTCTACGGCCTGCAATGGAGAGAAGGGCAGGAAGCGCGGGAAGGGCATCAATGGGTCGTCCAGGTCCTGAGCGAAGGGCGCCTGACTGAGCTTGAAGGTTTTCGTCCGATATCAGACGAAGGGTAAAGGTCTATCCGCCGATTATACAGATTTCTGCCAGATCTCAACACACTGGCGGGCTGCCACGTTTGGACGTTATTTTCTGATCAATACTATCGGCGCTCGATCGAAAAGATTCCGCAGTATCAAAAGGTATCTGCCCTCGGACCTCCTGCTGATCGAATGCACGAGTGAAGAAGAGTATTTTTCGACTCGCTTCCCGTAGATTCTGGTCCGCGCGCGCTTCGTCTACTGTGAGACACGCCCGCTCGGCATATGCAATATGTTGGCCCGCCCTTTTGATCGAGTTTGACAACCTGCGTGTGGTTGCAACGGACATACCACTGGATTCTAACCTTTCGATCAGGCTTTCAACATACAGATCATACTGTCAAATGCACTAAACTCCGGGTCCCCAAAATCATGAGGACGGGCCGAAAGATTGCTCCCGTACAAGGCCCGTATGCCCGCAATATCGTCAGCACTAAGAAAACGATAGGTCCGGTGTAGAAAGCACACATCAAAGAGGAGACTCCGGTTCTCGGGTCCGGGCATTCCTCAGATGCGGCATGGCCTAGCCCCCGTTTGGCGGTGGAAGAAAAGCATGGGCTAAAACCCTGTGAGCACCATTAAACGGGAACAGGTCACCGTGATCCTAGCGACCAAAGAGGATACGGATAACGAGCTCGGCACAAGCCGGATCATTGAAAGGCAGGCCGCAAGCAACCACTTCGGTAAACGCCAGCGGACTGACCGCTTCCCAAGGCCAAAGCCTCCTCAACAGCCGCCTGCGTGACGGCTTATTCCAGGTCGGGGGTCGTATTCACAAAACCATAAGTGAGATCCAGCGGTATCCAGTTCCTGCCACTGAGAACAAAGGGTCGTAGTCCAATCTGGATCTAGATCGGTCCGGCATCATACGGGATGCGCACATCTAGCTCAGACGACGCAGAAACTGGGGAGACGCCGCAAAACAGGGCAGGCAGTAATGTCTTGAACGCAAGCCGCTCCCAGAGTCGTAAGCGCTGCCATCTTCGTCCCCTGTGTCGATAACTCCCCCCAGAGAATGCGCCCGCATTCCCACAATGCAGGCCTCTTTAAGTTAACAGACGGAAAGTGCGGGATTTTTAACGGCGAGGACGGTGGCGAAGCAGACGTCCGTTGCAAACGCCGGTATGCTGACCGCGGTCGACAACAGGCTGACCATTCACCAGGACATAGCTGACGCCGGGAGGATAGCGACGGGGTTCTTGGTACGTCCCAATATCAGCAATGGTGAGTGGATCGAAGACCACAATGTCGGCATAGGCCCCTTCATGGATGAAGCCACGATCCTTGAGATGGAATTTCTCGGCGGACAAACCCGTCATCCTCTGAACGGCATCCTCCAGAGTGAGCAACCCTGTTTCGCGGACATATTTTCCTAAAACGCGGGCAAAAGCGCCGTATAAACGCGGATGTGGTTTTCCTTCCACCGACGGGATCCCGTCAGAGCCGACCATAGTCGTGGGATGGGCCAACACGCGACGCACATCGGTCTCATCCATACCAAAGATCACGGCGACGGTACTCTCCCCCTCACCCGCGAGCAGCTCGGAGACAGTCTCTTGGAGTGGCTTTCCGGTCAGTTGGCAAATTTCTTCTAAGCTTTTACCCTCATAGTCGCGTCGGGACGGGGTTGAAGCAATCAAGACATCACTCGGGGCAGAACGTTCTAGCACGCCACCCTGAACTAATGCCGTGAGCGTTGTGCTGCCAGCCGTGTACGGGTAGGCGTCTGAGGTAATTGCTAAACCACGTCTACGGGCCTGTTCAAGCAAAGCCAAACTCTTGTTGGTGTTGCCCCAGTTACTCCGCCCCATAACCTTATGGTGCGAAATCTGCACCGCTACTCCGGCTTCTTCGCCAATGCGCACCGTTTCGTTGATCGAGTCGAGCAGATGCTCAGCCTCGTCCCGCATGTGGGAGGCATACACCCCATCGTACTCCGCCACCACTTGCGCCAGGGCAATCACTTCTTCCGTCTGGGCATAGCGACCGGGGGCATAGAACAAGCCGGTTGACAGCCCGACCGCCCCGGCTTCCAGCCCCTCACGCACCAGATCTTGCATCTGCAGCAGTTCGTGGGCAGACGGTTCCCGTTTTTCGTCATCCAAAACACCGTAACGGACTGCCGCATGTGGCACCAGGCTGGCAACATTAACCGCAGCTGGCCGAGCTTCAAGCGCTTGATAGAATTCCTCGGTCGTCTCCCAGTCAAAACGCCCCATCGGACCGAACAGGAGCGGCCCAAAGCCGCCTATAAAATCTCTATAGGCAGCGTTTGCCGGAGCAGCGCCAAAGCCACAGTTACCGACCACCTCCGTCGTCACTCCCTGCATGATCTTGAAATCACACTCGGGGCGATCAAGCAAAGCAAAATCATCGTGGGAATGGACATCGATAAAGCCGGGGGCAACAATACGGCCCGTGGCGTCAAGGGTCTGTCGAGTCTCACCGCCACAATCACCAACAGTCACAATCCGGTCAGCCTGCAGGCCAACGTCAGCTTCCACTCCAGGTCGGCCAGAGCCGTCGATGACCGTCCCATTACGAATGATGATGTCATACAGCATAGACACGTCTTCCTATATGTATCCTAACCTATGGACGCTGGAGACGGGTCAGAGAGCGTACGTCCTACGCGTTCCAGCGTTATTCCGCGTTATGCCATAGGCCGAAATTTCAGAACCGAAATCTCCTCAGACCAATCCTCAAAGGTCACGGTAACCGGCATGCCGATACTGACGTGCTCTGGGTCACACTCAACAATATTGCTCATCATTTTCGGCCCCTCGTCCAGCGTCACCAGGGCCACGACATACGGCACGTCTCCGGCAAAAGCTTTGGTCACCGGGCGATACACGATCGTAAACGATAAGATGGTTCCCCGGCCGGACGCAGTCACCCATTCCACCTGGTCACTCATGCAGGCCGTACAGTATAAGCGTGGATAAAACTGATGCTTACCACACGCCTGGCAACTCTGAATACGCAATTCATGATTGTGACAGCCCTCCCAGTACGGCTTAGTCTCGCTAGTCGGAACGGGGATTTGCTTTTCCACAGGTGTCTCTTGGGTTGTCGCCATTATGTTGTTTCCTTTTCTAGAGTCCACTGCCGAGAATCATGGAACAGTGGGTGGACATAATCCCGCCTTGTGCGTGCACAAAAGCAATTTCCGCATCTTTGACCTGACGCGAACCACCGTCGCCACGCAGCTGAAACACTGCCTCAGTGACGGAAAACATCGACCCGGGATGGCCGGGATGGCAGTGCGACATCAGTCCCCCGTGGGTATTGATGGGCAATTCGCCGCCGATTTCAATACGGCCATTCTCAACAAAACTTCCACCTTCACCCTTGGAACAAAAGCCCAGGTCTTCCAGCTCGATCACCACGACTGGCGTGAAGCAGTCGTACAATTCGGCCACATCAATGTCTTTGGGCCCTAAGCCGGCCATAGCATACGCGCGCTCGCCCGCCTCTTTTGCTGCAGACGTTGTTAAACTCTGCGCCTGGCTAATATGCTCGTGCGAGTGCCCCTCTCCTGCACCGAGAATATAGACCGGCTTATGCGGAAAATCCTTGGCGCGCTCGGCTGAGGTCATAATAATCGCCGCGCCGCCATCTGAGACTAATGAGCAGTCCAAAAGATGCAGTGGGTGGGCGATCATTCTTGAGTTGACGACATCGTCAACGGTAATCGGATCGCGCATTTGGGCGGCAGGATTCATGGACGCGTGCTTCCGGCACGCGACCGCTACAGCTGCCAATTGTTCACTCGTCGTACCATAGGCGTGCATGTGTGCCTGGGCAATGAGGGCGTAAAAAGCCGGAATCGGCGGGCCATAGGGACGCTCAAACTGGGCATGACCCGCAGTGGACATGGCTTCAATCGCCCGATTTCGGGATAAGCCTGATAGCATATTATCGGCCATGGTGATGAGCACGGTATTGGCCACGCCGTTGGCAATGGCCGACGCAGCATGATGCATTATGGCCAAGGTCGTCCCGCCACCTGTCGCCACATTTAGACAATAGCGCGGAAAGATCTGCATATACTCGGCTATCATCTCCGCGTGATACATATACGGCTCAACAAACGAGTTGCAGGTGATCAGGCCGTCCACGTCATCTTTTGTGATACCAGCGTCTTCCAACGCCCGTTTGGCCGCATTGACATACATTTGCGTCGTGCTGAACTGCGGCACCACACCAACGTCGGTGTCCGCCGCGGCAACAATAGCGACTTTTCCTCGTAGCGATTCCATACGCTCCTCCTCGCCTCGTATTTCTGGGCGGTCCGAGAGGCCCCTTTTTTTGACATCATCTCCACGTTCTTGCAAGGTGTAGCGCATTTTGCGGACAACGAACCTTCGCGGTCCAGCCCTTTTGGTGACCAGGTCCACCGACCGTCCCGAGCCGATGGGTTTCAGGCAACCTCGACGAGTCCCACAGCCCCGCTAGTACAGCTGGAAACTTAACCACTAAGAATTAGTGATTTACAAAAAAAAGAAAAGGAAAGGGGCCGGATTTGCAGTTCAGTCCCTTAGAATATGGGAGGGGCGGGAGGCTGTCCTACCGGCGTGTGAATCCGCCAGGAACTCGTTCTCGTTTGTTTTCCGGTTACCGTTTGTATCCTCAAACGCATCATGCTAGTCCTCGTCCCATCTGGTTGGGCCCGGATTACTGTCGGAGGAAGGACAAGGCGATCTGTGGCAGATGGTTGGCCTGTGCAAGCACAGATACACCAGCCCGAAGCAGTATCTGGTTTCGGGTCAGTTCCGCAGTCTCGACCGGCACGTTTGCGTCCCGAATCTGGGATCGGACGGCGGACGGGTTCTCCGAGGCCACCTGTAAGCTGCTGATCCTGGACGTCAAACGGTTCTGGATCGCACCTACTCCGCTCCGAATATTGCTCAGTTATTCCAGCGCAAAGTCTATGGTTTCAACGGCGCTGTTCGAGCCGGCGGAGGTCAGGATAGACAATATTGAGCCGCTGGTCGGTCGCCGTAAAAGCCAACAACCCCAGATCTTCCCCAGCGTCGGTACTCGTCACGGAGAGCGCCCCGTCAATTTTCGTTGACAGCGTGAGACCCGCCTCAAAGCTCCGGGTCGGGCCGGTTGCCGTACCGCTGGCAACCGTGGCTTGGACCACATTCAGAGGAGACGTAGCCTGCTCACTAATAGCAATATTGCCACCGGTTTGGTTTGCGAACGAGTTGACCGTAGCGGCGAACTCGGTAAAACCACTTGCATTGGCGCTGTTCAAGGCAATAGCCACACCGTTAACAGTCAGCGTGCCGCTGGAACTACCAGCACCTGTGGGCGCAAGCCTGCTGCTAGGCATAGACCGGGGTGTAGGCCCCCTGTGCGCTCTGATTGCGCTCTATCTCGCGGGCAATCGTCGATGGCGCGCGATCCAAAGCTGCCGCAATTTGCCGGATTGAGTCGCCCGTGCCTTGAAGACCGGCAATCTTACTGCTCCTCAAGTGCAAGGTGGCTGTAGCTCTTTTCCATGACAACGCCTTATCAAGACGGTGTCGCACTTGGTTTGTGAATCTAGAGAATCCAGTCATCGCGCACGCACCGGGACAAACAGCCTGGATGCCCGCCTACGTGGGCATGACAGTGGAGAGCGCTTGGGCTGGAGAGGAGAGGGTCCCGGCCTTACAGTCCAGGCACTCAATGATGCGGATATCTGAATTCTCACCTCAAAGCGAACGGCCATTCTTAGCGATTCTTGGTGAAGAGCCCAGCCCAAGGTTTCCTTCTTCTTTACACACCCGACAGCGGCTCAACAAGATCAACGCCCTGTGGCAACTCAAAGGTGAACAGTGCTTCTTCCATAACAATATCACGCTCAATGTTCACAAATCGCAAACGGGTCGTGTTGCCGAGCGGGTCGGTGGTCCTGGCTTGGAGAATGTCGAACGTCTGCTTACTGACCTCGATATCCAATAGACCGACAGCCTCAGCAGCTTTTTTTGGCGTCAAACGTAGTTGATAGACTGTCTCAGTCTCGCCTCGTAGACCAACGAAGAAGTCCTCTTCGAGCCGCCCTACCCCAGTCAAAAACGACACCGGCGTCTGCGAGCTGAACGCGTGTTGAAAAGGTGTTTTTACTACCTGCTGCTCAGCCGGTTGATAGAGCCACAAGAAACTGCCATCACAAACCAGCGTTTGTTTGGGCTCTTCAAACTCCCAACGCATGCGTCCGGGCTTTTTAAAAAAAACGTGCCCGCGCGAATTCAGCGTCTGCGCCAAGATGGCTGAAGTTACCTCTTGGGTAAAATCGGCTCGAAAACCGTCGGTCTCATCGTAGTGGGCCTGCAAGCGCGCAACGACATCTTCAACACCGGTTTTGCCATCTGGTACGGCGGCGTCCCCGTCCGGTATACCGGCCGGGGACGCAAAGAGACTGTCTGCCGGTAGGAGTAAAACCAGAATAACAACGAGATGATAGAGCCGAGTGTTTTGTATCATTGCGAGTTTCAACAACTCTGGATGAGAAAAGAAGCGTACGCTGCCTACTCTCCCTCTGCCTGCTGGTCTTGAACGAGGACCTCGCGCGGCGTCCCGGCTGCGCCCGCAGGGGCAACAAGCCCCTCGCGCTCCATGCGTTCGATCATCCGCGCTGCCCGGTTATAGCCCACCCGCAAACGCCGCTGGATCCACGAGATAGACGCCTGGCGGCTCTCTATCACAAGATCGCGTGCCTGCTCATACATCTCGTCGTAATCGTGGTCTTCCTCCAGGTTCGCCCCTTTCTGGGTACGCGCGGTCTCCAGCGCAGAGACTAAGTCCGCATCGAATACAGGTTTCCCCTGCTTCTTAATCGCGCCAACAAACCTGCGTATCTCCGGCGCCGAGACAAAGGCACCGTGAATACGCTGCGACTTCGCGCTTCCCGGCGGCAGAAACAGCATATCGCCATCGCCCAAAAGGCGTTCTGCCCCAATGGCATCCAAAATCGTCCGAGAGTCAATACGGGACGACACCTGAAAGGAGACACGCGCAGGGAAATTTGCTTTGATAAGCCCAGTGATGACGTCAACCGACGGTCGCTGGGTTGCCAGAATTAAATGAATACCCGCAGCGCGACCCATTTGCGCCAGGCGGGTGATGGGTTCCTCGATTTCTCGACCAACCGTCAACATGAGGTCGGCCAATTCATCGACCAAGACAATAAGGTAGGGTAAGCGTTCATGCTTCAGTCCACGCGCAGCCTTGGATGAACGTTTTGGCGCAGCCGGCCCGGCCCCGTCCTCATCGTCGTGAATGACCTCCGTCAGCTTAATAATCCCGTCGGTTTCCACTTCCCCGGTTTCGAGCGAGCGATTATAGCCCGCGATATTCCGCGCCCCTTTATCCTTGAGCAGCTTATAACGATATTCCATCCGCCGGACGACCTCTAGCAGGGCAACACCGGCTTCTTTGGGATTCGTAATCACATGCGAAAGCTGATGCGGCAGCCCTTCGTAGAGCGACAGCTCCAGCATCTTCGGGTCTATCATGATGAAGCGTACGTCGCGCGGCGTCGCGCGGGCCAGGATACTCATAATCATGACGTTGAGAGACACCGATTTCCCTGTCCCCGTCGCCCCGGCAACCAGCACATGGGGCATACGCGAGAGATCTGCGACCACAGGATTGCCAACCGTATCTTTGCCTAAAGCAAGCGCCAGAGGCGATCCTGTTTGCTGACACACCGTACTGTTCAGAATCTCCTGCAGACACACCTTCTCACGTTTCGGATTCGAGACTTCTATACCCACAACGGCTTTGCCAGGAATTGGCGCCAGGATACGGACAGAGACCGCACGCAGGGCCATCTGCAGATCATCCGCTAATGAGACAATCCGATTGACCTTGACGCCGGGGGCGGGCTCAAACTCATAGGTTGTGATAACCGGCCCAGGTCGCACGGCCACCACGCTCCCAGACACACCAAAGTCATTCAGTTTACTTTCCAAAATCTGTGAGCTGGCGTGGAGTGCCCCTTCATCGACCTTCGCCGCTAGCCGGACGGGCGGGTCGAGCAAAGATAGGGATGGCAGGTCATACGGCCGATCATCCGCCCCTTGCGTTGCGCTCGGCACGAAGGCCGAGCGTGATTGGCCCTTCTTCGTCTTGCCTTCTGAGGAGAGCGGCCGGCTAATGATAATCGGCGGCTTAGCCTCTTCCCTGGCCCCAAGCCCTTTGTCCTCCCCGGCACGACGAACGTTCTTCCGGCGCGTGGTCCGTAGACGTGCCGGCTCCTTCTTGATCGCGTAGACTTCTGGTTCGAATTCCTCAGAGGGCAAGAGAGAGACGGCCTCCTTCCGCCGGACCGTCCACCAGGACACAACTCGTCTCCTAAATTGCGTCAGCCCCGACGGAACAGTCCGCAGTTGACGCCAAAGGACCTGCGTTCCTGACGTCAGGACAGCGCCAGCCCAGGCAAGCGAGAACTGCGTAGCCCCCATAAAGGAAACTAGCAAAAGAGGGCAAAGGAGTACGTAGGCTCCAATCAGATTCCCAGTCTGGCGCAGATGCAGGGCAAGGAATCCGCCAATCCATCCCCCGGCTTGAAAGAGTGGACGCCCCTCAAACCACAAGGCCAGAAATGCCGTAGTTGCAAACAGGAAGACCAGAAAAGAAATCCCCTGTATGATCGGAGCAGGACGGCGCACCAGGTGAAACAGCAGTGCGG
>CAZBUD010000027.1:0-52164 GCA_964495015.1 uncultured Enterobacteriaceae bacterium
TGGAAGGGCCATCGCTCAACGGATAAAAGGTACGCCGGGGATAACAGGCTTATCTCCCCCAAGAGTTCACATCGACGGGGAGGTTTGGCACCTCGATGTCGGCTCATCGCATCCTGGGGCTGGAGAAGGTCCCAAGGGTTGGGCTGTTCGCCCATTAAAGCGCTACGCGAGCTGGGTTCAGAACGTCGTGAGACAGTTCGGTCCCTATCCGCCGTGGGCGCAGGATTCTTGAGGGGTGCTGACCCTAGTACGAGAGGACCGGGTTGGACGCACCGCTAGTGTACCGGTTGTTCCGCCAGGAGCATTGCCGGGTAGCTACGTGCGGCAGGGATAACCGCTGAAAGCATATAAGCGGGAAGCCCTCCCCAAGACAAGGAATCCCAGGTGCTTGCACCTCTAAAGGCCCCTTGTAGACTACAAGGTTGATAGGTCGGCGGTGAAAGCACAGTAATGTGTTGAGCTTACCGATACTAATTGGCCGTGAGGCTTTCCCACTTTGATTTTCCAGCGAGTTACCACTTGGGTGTATGTACTCTTCTTAAAAAGAAACGGGTCTCCTTATTGAGGAGACCCGTTTCTTGTCTTATTTTTATAGAAAATGTAGGGGGGCTATTGCTTTGGCTCTATTTTCCTCCCGTATGTTACTTCTCCCTTATCAACCCTTAAAGAAAAGCCGCAGTTTGGATTCGTACAGACCCATGCCTTAAATAAAACCGAGGCTCCTTCTTGCCCATAGTCCGATAACGGGATCAACTCTCCCTCCCCATCACACTTCAAGCATTTCGGAAAATCCGCCGGAAGATCCATCACCCCACTCCTTTCAGAACTGCCAACACCCTTATTAGCCTGCTCCCACAGTGACACTGTTAGCAAAGAAAATCAAGCAAAACCTGTCGTTTTTGGTAGGGTAACCTTAAGCCCCGCGTTAAAAACTCCACTTCTATAACCCTCTAAATCCAATGTGACGAGAGGGATACCTAGGGCTCTTAATTTCTGTCCGATAGCTTTAAGTGTTCCTTGAGAAGTGAATTTACTTAGTGCTCGCTTGTCTATTTCAATCCGAGCGCTTTGACCATTGTAGCGAACACGAAGCTGTTCTACCCCGAGCGTTTGGAGAAAGCTCTCTGCCCGGGAAATTTGTAATAGCATCTTCGCAGTGATGTGCGTTCCATAGGGCACCCGGGAAGAAAGGCACGGCGAAGCGGGTTTACTCCAGGTCCGGAGTCCTAATACCCGACTAGCCTGACGGATCTCTTCCTTTGTGAATCGGGCTTCAACCAAAGGATGAAAGACGCCAAATTCGTCAGCTGCTTGCAAACCTGGACGATAGTCTCCAAGGTCATCGAGATTGACACCATCAGCGATAGCAGGCAGGGACAGCCGTTCGGCCGTCCTTCGACAAATTTCATACAACGAGTTCTTACAGAAGTAGCACCGGTTTACCGGGTTTGCTGCATACTCAGGGATGACCAGTTCATTGTGTTGGATGGACAGAAGCTCGACGCCCAGCTTTTTCGCAAGCTGTGTCGCTTGCTTTGCATCTTCGGGAGGCGTGGATGAGGAAACCGTCATGAGTGCGACCACATTGCCGGAGAGCACTTCAGACGCAACAGCGAGCAAAAAGCTTGAATCTACGCCTCCGGAAAAAGCAACAAGCAGGGCTCTTTTCGCTTCAAGGATTGCTTTAAGAGTCGTGACCTTTTGTGCGAGGCGAAAATCGAGATCAGCACTTTTTCGAATCTCCATATTATATGCCTTCAGCGTGAAAGAGATCGGTTGTCAGATATCTCTCTCCAGTGTCACAGAAGATGGTGAAAACCGTCTTCCCTTCTCCTAAATTTTTCGCAACGCGGACTGCCGCTGCACATGCTGCCCCTGACGAAATGCCCACGAGAATACCTTCCTGCCGTGCAAGTTTTCGGGCGTAGGTGGTTGCTTCCTCATCTGATACGGAGAGGACTTCATCGTATATTTGGGTGTTGAGGATGGGAGGAATAAATCCTGTCCCAATGCCCTGGATAGTATGATACCCGGGATTTTTGCCTTCTAGAACTCGAGACGCACGAGGTTCAACAGCAAAGATTTGTATCTGCGGATGCTCTTGTTTCAAAACTTCTCCAACCCCGGTTATGGTGCCACCTGTGCCGACTCCAAGAACCAACGCGTCAATACTAGGCATCTGTTGGAGAATCTCTTGAGCCGTAGTATGTCGATGAACCTCAGGATTCGCCGGATTATCAAACTGTTGCGGCATAAAGTGATGAGGCTGTTCTGATACGATCTCTCCTGCTTTTTGAATCGCTGCGTGCATGCCTTTGCTATCCCGTGTCAATATAAGATCAGCACCATAGGCGGCAAGGAGGCTTTGGCGCTCTTCACTCATCGTGTCCGGCATGGTCAGAGTGAGTTGATACCGCTTCACCGCAGCAACAAGGGCTAAACCAATGCCTGTATTCCCGCTCGTTGGCTCGACGATCGTCATCCCTGGAGCCAAATCTCCAGACTGTTCAGCCGCCTCAACCATATTTACACAAATCCGATCTTTGACACTTCCACCAGGATTAAGGGATTCCAGCTTTGCCCATATTGCTGCACTGTCGGGATCAGCAATGGTCTGCAGTTTTACAACCGGCGTATTCCCAATTAGTTCAAGGAGGGAGCTTGCTACTTGGCATGAGGCAGGCATAGTGAAACGAATAAGAATGAGCAGTGTTTAAGGATTTTGACTCGACCATACGCTACCGACGTGAAAGTATAAAGTCAATTCGGACATGACTCGTACACTGGTGCTTTTCCCTGGCAGTCTTGGCGACTGCATCTGCTTTCTACCTGCTCTACGGGCTCTTGGAACACGAGGAAAAGAACTGGTCATGGCCGGGAGGGAGGTGACATGCGCGGTTCTTGGGGCGTTGTCTTTTCTCCCGCAAAAAGTTTCCCTGCAAACAGTTTCGATCGAGAGAGATCTTTTTGCTCATCTCTTTACCCCAGCTGCTGACACGAAAGATGAACGATTTGGCTCATTTTTTTCTTCAATCACCGATGTCTTTTCGTGGACTGGTTCTACCTACCCCAGTGTCAGAATGAACCTTGACAGGTATTGTCCTGGTCGGGTCCGTATTTTCCCTTTTTTTTCTGGCCAGACCGAATGTCATGCGAGTGCGTACTATCTTCGCTGTATTGGGGTATTGGAAGGGCTCTATCTTTCTCTCCGGCTAAGAGAGGAGTGGCGGCAGTGGGGAGCGGAGTACTGGAGACGGAATGGGTGGTTTTCAACGCAGATATTGGTTATCCAGCCCGGAAGTGGCGGAGCAAGAAAACGATGGGCACCGGAAGGATACGAACGGGTTGCACAGTGGTGGATAAACACAAAAGGGCAACCCGTCTGCATTCTTCTGGGCCCTGCTGAGGCAGAAGAAGAAGCCCACTGGAAACGCTTTGGTCGTGTAGAATCCTCCCTCGATCTCGCCCAGGTCGCCAGCATCCTTAGCAGAGCAACTCTCTACATTGGAAATGATTCTGGGGTGAGTCACCTCGCTGGAGCGGTTGGGGCGCGGGGGCTTGCGATATTTGGGCCAACTCGGCCCGAACAATGGCGTCCGTTGGGACGGGCCATCACAGTTGTCCGGAATCATACCTATCGAAAAGAAAACCCAGATAGGGAAGGTATCTCTCTAGAAGAAGTACCTGTAGAGCAGGTCATAGGTCTCTTCGACCAATGGAGCGGGAGCGAAAAGGGGGTAAACTGACTTGTCATGGAATTCCGGAACATACTATAGTGTGACTACATGATTATGCCTAGCCTATTAGATGGAGGAAGGGCGCCATGAGCGAGGAGAGCGAAGATGAACAAGAACAGAGCCGGGGGTTCCGCGTGACAGATCGACGGCGTTTCTCCCCTGAATCAGGGGAACCTGGGTCAGCCGAGGCAACGGATGAGAAAATAGATGCCGGACCAGAAAAAGAGCCTCCAGCCCTGGACACGATACAGTCCGATTACCCTCAAGAGACCACTTCTTTCTCCCCGGTCGAGATTACCTTTTCGAGCTTTATTCTTGGACTCAGTACGCAGGCGCTCATGTATCTGGGCGAAGTCCCTCCTGCTGCAGACCAGGCTGTTCCAACCGACCTGTTTGCTGCGCAGCAAATGATTGATGTGATTGCCATGTTAGAGCGAAAAACGGCTGGGAATCTTGATATAGGTGAAGCACAGATGTTGGAAAGTATCCTTTTTGACTTGCGTATGCGTTATGTTGAGCTTAAGAAAAAAGGGCGTTCTTCCTAACGTCGAGTCCCGGAAGCCCGAGGAGTATTCCACGATTCCGCATGCTCTGGCTAGCGCCCTCGTGCTGGGCAGAAGGTACTGTCTCTTGCTATCGAGCCGATAAAGATTCTTTTTTAGATACGCATATGCAACGAATATTCTGGGGTATCGTAGGTTTTGTTTTCCTCGGATTGTTGGCAACAGGCAGTGTGCTGGGCTGGCAGTTCTACCACAAGCTCGAACACGAAGTCATCACTCGCTTCTCAGACCATCGCTGGGAGGTACCGTCCAAGATTTATGCCCAGCCTTTACTTCTCTATCCGGGTCTCAATATAGCGGCCGTCGATCTTTTTGCACAACTCGGACGGCTTGATTACCAGAGGGTGGAAAGAGATATTCGGGCGAGAGGAGACTATTGGTATGACTCCGAAACGGGAGAAGTACATATTTTCTTGCGGGAATCCAGCTACCCCGGACGACAGCGGCCCGCCCGTCAGATTGCGCTCTACTTAGACGAGGGACACATCGAACGTGTGGTTGACCTTGATGATGGGACTGGGCTTGTCTTTATAGAGACCGAACCTGAGATCATTACTCGTCTCTACGCCGAAGCGTGGGAAGAGCGGCGTGTTGTCAAATTCTATGAGGTGCCAGCGTTGCTGGTCAAAGCATTACTTGCAGCTGAAGATCAAAGGTTTTTTGAGCATAAGGGCGTTGATCTATGGCGGGTGTTCGGTGCTGGATGGAAAAATGTGGTTGCCGGACGCACCGTGCAGGGCGGGAGTACACTTACACAGCAACTCATTAAGAATCTCTTTCTTTCCCCGGAAAGGACGCTACGACGGAAGCTGGTAGAAGTATGCATGGCCGTTATCGTAGAAAATCATTATTCTAAGCTGCAGATATTGGAGAACTACCTCAACGAGATTTACCTGGGACAGCGTGGGGCAAAGAGTATTTTTGGAATCTGGGAGGCGGCCCGCTTCTATTTTGGGAAAGAGCCACGCGATTTAACGCTGGGCGAGATGGCCCTCCTGGCAGGCATGATCAAAGCGCCAAATCGCTTTGCGCCGAACCGCCACCCTGAGCGTGCGATCCACCGTCGTAGCCAGATTGTGCACAGGATGGCCAAGTTAGGTGATATTACTGAGGAAGAGGCGCAGGCTGCGGCGCAAGAAACTCTCGGGCGACGCAAAATTCCGCTCGAAAAGAATAAAGCCCCATATTTTGTAGACTTTCTCAGAAAAGAGCTCGAAAAATCTTATTCGGCTGGAACATTAACAAAGACTGGGCTCAATATTTTTACCGCATTAGATATGCGGCTTCAACACATGGCCCGCGAAGTGGTTCAGAAAGGATTAGTAGAACTCGAAACAAAACATCCGAAGTTGCAACGCGAGGCTCCCGAAGAGCGCCTTCAGGCGTGTCTCATCGCCATTCAGCCGCAGACAGGGCAGATTTTGGCTCTAGTCGGCGGGCGGGACTACCAAGTCTCGCAGTTCAATCGCGTGGCGCAAGCACACCGGCAGCCAGGATCGGTTTTTAAACCGGTAGTCTTTCTGGCTGCCCTTGAAAGAGAGCGGCACCACAAAAATGGCTGGTTTCTTCCCACCAGCCTTATCAATGATACCCAATTTACTTGGTTCTATGAGGATAAGGAGTGGCGTCCTCGAAACTATAAAGACAGATACTTCGGGATGGTGACTTTGCGTAAAGCTTTGGCGAAATCGCTGAATGCTGCCACGGCTCGTATTGCTCAGGAAGTTGGCCTTGAGCCGATCCGCCACACGGCGCAGCGTCTTGGCTTTACTAGCTCTTTGCCCGCTTACCCCTCCCTAGCGCTTGGGGCGGCAGAGGTCACCCCTCTTGAGGTTGCGCAAGCGTATAGTACGCTTGCCAATCAAGGCATCTTTACCGGACCAACGACTATCAAATGGATAACAAATCCGGACGGCGAACCGCTCAAACAGAGTATGTTGACAGTTGAACAGCGGATTCATCCAGATGATGCGTATGTTCTGACTCATTTGCTCGAAGGTGTGATGGCGCAGGGCTCGGGAATGAGGGCCCGTGGGCTTGGATTTAGGCGACCGGCAGCGGGCAAGACGGGAACAACAAATGATTTCGGCGATGCCTGGTTTGTTGGCTATACGCCGGAACTGTTAACGGTTGTATGGGTCGGGTTTGACCAGCGAGCGCCACTCAAACTGCCCGGCTCTCAGGCCGCCTTGCCGATCTGGACGGAGTTTATGAAACGCGCGACGGCAGGGACGCCGCCGAGTTCCTTCTCGCCGCCGCCCGGAGTCACTCTTGTCGCTGTTGATCAAGAAACGGGTTTGCGTGCAACACCGTCCTGCCCAAAGGTTATTCAGGAAGCCTTTCCTAACGGCCAGGAACCTATTCTTTCGTGCCCCTATCATGCTCCAGGAAGCCATGCTCCTGGGAGCATGCGCCGTACGCCAGTTCGCACGACGTTGCCCTCCCGGCGGCGTACACCACCGCAAGCCACTTCTGAAAAGGGCATATTCTTTTCTCTGCAACCGTCGCAACCCGTTGTCATTGAAACTCCGCCGGATTCATCGAACAGAGCAAAACCGTGGTGGCAGCTCTTCTAACACGGCTAATACGACCCCTGCTTGTCTGGATCATCCCTTGCTTTATTTTTCTATGGGCAAACGGAAGTTCGATTGTCTACGGGGAAAATAAAGGCGAGCGATTAGAGGGTCCGGACTCCTTATCGGAGCAGACCTCACCCCTGGTGCCTGCCTCGGTAAAGTTCTCTCCACAAGAGCGCGTGGCATTACGCTTCGTAGAACAGGGACGCACGGCGTTCGGGCGAGAACATTTCGCGCGCGCGCGCATCTTCTTTGAACGGGCAATTGAAGTTGCCCCCTTGCAACCGTATGGTTACTACTTCCTCGGCCGCATGACTTTTACCCAGGGTGATACAAACCAAGCCTTAGCCTTCTTACTCAAGGCGGAATTATTGTTAACACAAGACAATGCTGACTGGTTGGGGGAGACGACCTGTTTGCAAGGCGCGGTCCACGAAGATGCAGGCGACAACACTTCGGCGCGGCTGCGTTATCAACGCTGTCTAGAATTTTCTCCTTACAATCTGCGTGCTCTGAGTGCATTGGGCCGACTGCCGGAGGATGACGCAGGGTGAAGGCTTCCGGTCAGTACGATCTTACCGTCCTCGGCATAGAATCTTCATGCGATGACACCGCAGTGGCTGTCGTGCATGGGCGCCAAATTCTGTCGAATGTGGTCTCTTCGCAGGATGCCGTGCACGGTCCATACGGCGGAATAGTCCCGGAGCTAGCCTCTCGCCAGCACATACAGGATATTCTCCCTCTGCTGCGTGACGCACTGGGGCAAGCCGATGTCAGCCTTGACCGTATCGATGGCATTGCGGTGACCTCTGGGCCGGGCTTGGTCGGCTCGCTGCTCGTTGGTGTGTCACTTGCCAAGTCTCTGGCTTTTACTAAAAATCTGCCGCTTATTGGGGTGAACCATCTCGAAGGACATCTCCTGGCCGTTCAGCTTGAACAAGACGTCGCCTTTCCCTTCGTCTGTTTGCTGGCATCTGGGGGCCATACCAGCCTCTATCTCGCCCGTGACTGGGGGGATTATCAGCGGCTTGGGGCGACCCGCGACGATGCGGCTGGAGAGGCTTTCGACAAAGGGGCAAAAATGCTCGGCTTGGGGTATCCGGGTGGCCGGTGTATCGATCAACTCGCCAAGAAGGGCAATTTAGAGGCGTTCCGGTTTCCTCGTGCCCGTATGAAGAATGCCAAGTATGATTTCAGCTATAGCGGGCTCAAGACCGCACTGCGTCGGTTCCTTCTCTCGCCGGAGCGACCAGAATACAGCGATGCTGATATTGCGGCGAGTTATCAAGAGGCCATCATTGATACGCTGGTAGACACAACCCTGCGGGCTACGGGTGATAGTGGCGTCGCGCGCGTTGTTGTATCAGGCGGCGTATCGGCTAACTCACGGCTACGCGAACGTATGGCTGAGGTTGGGCCTCGGCACAACCTATCGGTGTTTTTCCCTACGTTGAAGCTGTGTACTGATAACGCTGCAATGATTGCTTTTGCGGGTGCGTGGCGTCTCGCCTCGGGGCAGCGCTCTGGATTAGATTTGAATGCTTCTGCCGTCCTCCGTTTAGAACATTCGTAAAAATGTATTCTCATGCGTAAAAAATTAGTCTTTTGAAAGCCTCTTGTGCCAACCCTCCTCCAGCAAGCCCGTTTCATCCTCGGCGAACTGGGTATGCGGCCCCATAAACGTCTGGGGCAGCATTTTCTCATTGACGTAGCGGTGATTGAGCGCATGGTCACTGCTGCAGATATTAGTCCTGAAGACGCGGTATTAGAAATCGGCCCTGGACTTGGTGCGTTGTCTGAAACGCTTACCAAAAAAGCGGGCCGTCTGGCGTTAGTCGAAATGGATACAACTCTAGCCCAACGGTTGACGGAGCGGTTTAGCAATGACAAACAGGTGCAGGTTATCCCAGCTGATTTTCTTCGGCTTGATCTCAATGAGGTATTCCATGACCAATCTCTCAAAGTCGTGGCAAGCTTGCCTTACAATGTCGCCACGCCGATCCTCTTTCGTCTGCTCGACTACCGCAAACTATTCCGAGTCGTAACCGTTATGCTTCAGCAGGAGGTAGCCGCGCGCATTACCGCGTCTCCGGGAACAAAGGCGTATGGAGTCTTATCGGTTTTGATCCAGCTGTATGCCAGCGCGAAGCCTGTGTGTACAGTCGGGCCACGCAGCTTTTTCCCGGTCCCAAAGGTACACTCTCAGGTGATTCAGCTCGTATTCCAAGACGCTCCGCGGGTCGAGATCGAAGACATTGCCCTCTTTCGGCGTATCGTGAAGGCCGCCTTTAATCAGCGCAGAAAGACTTTACGCAATGCTTTGCGCAGCGTCAGCAGAAGCGTCGGTGTAAGTGATTTGACAATGAGTGGAGACGATCTTGAGATGATCGGACAACACGCAAACATCGACTTACAACGTAGAGGAGAAACGTTAAGTCTCGAGGAGTTTGCGACGCTCGCGAATACGTGGGGGAAATAAGAGGACAGCGTACGACGGTAAGGAGCCTGTATGGAACTCAAAGTCATCAGATACGAAGTCAGAGATAGGATCGCAACAGTCACCCTCAACCGTCCACAACGCAGAAACTCATGGACGGGCCGAATGCATGTTGAGTATCGGTGGTCCATCCAGCAGGCTGAGAACGATCCTGCAGTACGCGCTATTATAGTGACTGGGGCGGGGAAAGATTTTTGTGTTGGTGCGGATTCGCGCGCGCTTGAAGGCCATGTTGAAAAAGGGGCCTACGATCCAGGCACGCCGCCCCAGATGGCAAACCCCGGCTACGGGGTGCGGCCTGAGTTTGACGCGGATTTCGTGTATCAATTCGGCCTGACAAAGCCGGTTATCGCTGCCATTAACGGGGCGGTGGCTGGAGTTGGGCTGGCGATGGCATGTTATGCAGATATTCGCTTTGCAGCGGAAGGTGCAAAATTCACGACCGCCCACGGCCCGCTCAACCTACCGGCTGAGTTTGGGCTGTCATGGCTGCTGCCGCGCCTCACTGGTGTCACACGAGCGAATGATATTTTGCTGACAAGTCGTATTTTCCTGGCGGAAGAGGCGTATGAGCTTGGGCTGGTCAATAAAGTCCTGCCCTTTGACGCACTCCTTCCTAATACCCGCGATTATGTGCAGGAGATGATTACCCGGGTGTCGCCTGGATCGTTGCGGGAAACGAAGAACCAGATCTATACCGACTTGCACAGAGACGCGGCCTCGGCGGTCCAGCATTCAAGGAGCCTCATTGACCGGATGATGACTGAACCAGACTTCCGTGAAGGCGTAGCTGCCTTTATGGAAAAACGCCCACCACGCTGGTCGGGAAAATAGTGCTGCGAGCCAGGCTGGGAGCCGTTGCGTCCTTCGTTATTTTACGACCCTGCCCGCGACACTACCAATGCAATACGCGTCATATCGAGCGAGATCCATACAATCCAGGCGGTAAGTGCCAGGGCTAGTATGGTGAAAATTTGCATGCGTTTGACCAGACCGGGCAGCTTGTCAGGTGGGAAGGCTTCTCCGCGTACTTCGGTGCGAACGAGGCGATGGCCCATACCGAGGGAGACAGCAGCGCTGACGTTAATCAGAAAAAATACAATGAGCAGTTTGACGCCAAGCAGGCTGCCGAAGTCTGATAGATAGCCCTCCGGAGTGAAAAAGGATAAGCCTGGTTTTGCTTTGAACGAGGTGAGATTCCAGGCCCCAGTCATCAGAACCAGACCCAGTGAGCCTATACTGAGCGGATTATAGTATTTCAGCCCGTTGGCTATAAACGTCTGCTTCTCAGCTGGATCGTCAATCTGAGCGGCAGGGGGAAGCAACATGACCAGCAGTGTCACCCCGCTACCAAAAAAGACGGCTAATCCGAGTACGTGGACCCACAGGAGAATGAAGTCGCTCATTGGCGGATGTTAAACCAGAGGGTCCTAAAAATGTAAATGGCGGACTGACCAGGACTGCCCATGACTGATCTGGACTGACCAGGACTAACGAGGGCCATTTGACACTAAAAACCGGGGTCGATATCTTGGCTCCAGGTGGAATTTCCTTTCTCATTAATGTTCCCCTTCACGTTGTTGTAATAAGGACGGACGAATGGCCGAAAATGTATTGCTGCGCCACGAGGATATCCCTGACATTCACAAGCTCGACGTGTATTTAGCCCATGACGGATATGCGGCAGCCCGCACGGCGCTCACGACGCTCAAGCCCGAAGAAGTGACAGCGCAGGTCAAGGCCTCGAATCTGCGCGGGCGCGGCGGTGCGGGGTTTGCGGCAGGCGTAAAGTGGAATTTCTTACCCAAGGACTCAGATAAGCCCGTCTATCTGTGTTGCAACGCGGACGAGAGCGAGCCAGGGGCCTTTAAGGATCGGGCCATTATTGAATGGAATACGCATATTCTCGTAGAGGGAATGCTCATCACTTGTTACGCAATCAAAGCCCACACGGCATACATCTATATTCGTGGAGAGTTCGCCTACGGAGCGCAGTGTCTTGAAGCAGCGCTTGCCGATGCGTACGCCAAGGGCTTGCTAGGCAAAGACATCTTTGGAACAGGATTCGATCTTGACGTGTATGTCCACCGGGGGGCTGGGGCGTATATCTGTGGCGAAGAGACCGGCCTGATTGAGTCGATTGAGGGCAAACGGGCCTATCCACGCATCAAACCGCCGTTCCCGGCGGTCTATGGCCTGTTTGGCTGCCCGACTATTGTCAATAATGTGGAGACCTTGGCCTGCCTACCGTCCATTATCAAGAACGGTCCAGAGTGGTTTATGTCTATTGGCCCCGAAAGCGGCCCTGGTCCTAAGATTTACGGCGTCAGCGGCCACGTGGAGAAACCGGGGCTGTATGAGTTGCCCATGGGCCTACCCTTACGGGAAGTGATCTATGACTATGCTGGCGGCATCCGTGGGGGTAAGGAACTCAAAGCCGTCATGCCTGCTGGTTCGTCGTTTCCCGTTTTGACACCAGATGAGATTGACGTCCATATGGATTTTGATTCCATGCGGGCTATCGGCGCGTTTCTGGGAACCGCAGGTGTCATGGTCATGGATGAAGACACCTGCATGGTCCGTACGCTAGAGATTATTGATCGCTTCTATCATCATGAATCCTGTGGCCAGTGTTCTCCGTGTCGTGAAGGGACCGGCTGGCTGCACAAACTTCTGGTCCAACTCGAAGAGGGCAACGCCAAAGCTGACGATCTCGAGCTGATCGATCGCATCTGTAACAACATGATGGGTAACACCGTGTGTGTGTTGGCTGATGCTGCAGCTATGCCAACCCAAAGCTTTCTCACAAAATTCCGCGACGAATTTGTCGCTCATATCACCCACGCTGGCTGCCCGCTGAAGAAATCTGCGCCGCAGTCGGACGCTGCTTAGTTATCCCAAGAATTTCCCCAAAAATTAGCCCAAGAGGTTTTCATGCCCAAGCTTGAGATTGATGGTCAAGAGATTACAGTTGAAGACGGTCTAAACGTCATCCAGGCCGCCGAACAGGCAGGCATTGAAGTTCCCCACTACTGCTACCACCCAGGGCTGAGCATCTCGGGCAATTGCCGTATGTGCTTGGTGGAAATTGAAAAAATGCCCAAGCTCCAGATTGGGTGCAATACCCGTGTTTTCGACGGCATGGTGGTGAAAACCAATAGCGAACGGGCCAAACACGCGCAGGCGGCCGTGCTCGAATTTATCCTGATCAACCACCCGATTGATTGCCCGATTTGTGACCAAGCCGGCGAATGTAAACTGCAAGACTATTACATGCTGTATGGGGCCTATACGAGCGAGATGGGGCTTGAGGCCAAGGTTCATAAGGGGAAGGTCGTTGATCTTGGGCCAGAAGTCGTTCTCGACGAGGAGCGCTGTATCCTGTGTGCCCGCTGCACCCGCTTTCTTGACGAAGTGACGAAAACTGGCGAGCTGGGAATTTTTGAGCGCGGCGATCATTCTCGCATTAGTCTTTTCCCGGGCAAGAAACTGGACAATCCGTACTCCGGTAATGTTGTGGACGTGTGTCCGGTCGGTGCGCTGACCAGTAAAGACTTCCGTTTCAAGTCACGTGTCTGGTACCTCGAAAAAACCCCGTCAACGTGTACGCGCTGTGCCACTGGCTGCAATATCGATATCTACCATCGGCAGGGCGAGCTGTACCGCTTTCGGCCGCGCCAGAATCCGGAGGTGAATGAGTACTGGATGTGCGACGAAGGGCGCAACTGGTATAAGTCGTTCCGGCAGGACAGCCGGATTCCCAGTCCTTTAGTGCGAGGCGAATCGTCTTTTGAGGTGGCCTCATGGGCTGACGCTGCAAAAAAGACTGCCCAAATATTGCTCCAAGCGAAAGAAGAACACGGCACTGCTGCCATTGCGGCAATTATCGGCGCAAAGGCAACCAACGAAGAAGCCTTTCTCGTGTCTCGGCTGCTCAAAGAACAAGTCGGTGCGGCTCACATTGCTGGTCTGTCTTGGTCTCCTGCTGACTCTTTCCAGGATGACTTTCTCATTCGTGCTGATAAGAACCCGAATACGCAGGGGCTCAAAAGCTTGGGCCTGCTCAATGGGGGAGGAGAGGCGGAAGCAGCTCTGTCTGCAGTAGAAAATGGGACGGTCAAAGTCCTGCTCGTCTTTGGCGCGGACTTAGTGACGACGTTTGGTCAAGAGCGCATAGACAAAGCACTGACCGATGCGACGGTTATTCTGCTCGACACAGACTATAACGACACGACGGAATATGCTGACGTCGTCCTACCAATTGGCGCTGCGCCCGAGACAGACGGCACGTGTACCAACCATGCCGGTCGTGTCCAACGGCTCTCTCAAGCATTCCCGCCACCAGGAGAAGCCAAGGTTGGTTGGGAAGCCCTTGTCCTGCTCAGCACCCAGCTGGGCGGTCCCGACTCGGTTTCCATTTCAGATGTGTTTGGCGAGTTGACTAAAACCGTCTCGGCCTTTGCGGGTCTCACCTACCGCAAGATCGGTTTCCAGGGGGCTCTCTTAGCCGAAGGCTCGTCTGCTCCTGAGAGAGAAGAAACAGAATGCTAGCCTCTTGAGGGAGTGGTTTTATTCTTCATTTCCTTTGCTTGATCCTTTTTGTCGTTCTAGGAGCATCCCAAAGGGGATCAAGTATTTCTCGCGATTGAGGTTGCTGAACAAACTTTTTTTAATGATCGTGGCCGTAAAGCGGCGGTCTCTGCGGAAAGTGGCATCCTGGAATACTGGATCGTCAAACTTGTTGATCGCCGAGTAGAAATATTCAGTCATTCCGACCCTACGGCACAGCGATATTGGACTGAACGCGTCCTTGTTGCTGGGGACACGTTGGCCTTGCCGACTGGGCTGACGATCGTAGAAGCTGACATTCTCCCGCGTTCTTGAGCCATGCGCATTGCCACCTGGAATGTCAACTCAATCAAATAAAGGGCTGCGCATCGATCATATTCTTGTCACAAGGCTGATTGCCGAACACTCCCTAGCGGCGTTGTCTTTTCCCGTGAAACCTGCCACGTTGAACCCGTTGGAGGTGCCGATGCAGAAGCCACCAGTCGATTATATAAAGCGGATTACAGATAATTATGCCGCGCTGGGCTATAAGACGTATCAATGGGTGCGGAATGAAGACGTCCCGCCATGGACACCTTTCACAAAGCAGCTATCAGAGTGTCGCCTTGGGCTGATAGCCTCCGGCGGTATCTATGTTACCGGCCAGGTCGCCTTTCACACCAAAGACGATTTTTCGTTTCGAGTCATTCCCAGGGATGTTAAAACTTCTGACTTGCGTACGGCTCATTTTGCCTATGACCAAACCGACGCCCGGCAGGATCCAAACGTGGTCTTTCCGATTGATACGCTGCGTCGACTAGAAAAAGAGGGCGTGATCGGTGAACTGGCTGACAAGGCCTTCACTTTCATGGGTGGAATTTATTCTTCGCGGAAAGTGCGAGAGGAACTCGCCCCTGGACTAACCGAGCAATTGAAGGCTGAACGGGTCGATGTGGCTCTTCTGGTCCCTGTCTGACCCGTATGTCATCAGTCCGTGGGACTGATCGCACGTAATGTTGAGGCAGCTGGCATCCCCACCCTGTGTATGGGCAGTGCGCTGGACATTCTTCAGTCGGTTCATCCGCCCCGTGCCGCCTTTCTCGATTATGCGCTCGGGCACACGGCTGGAAAACCGCATGAGCCTGACCTTCAGCGAGAGATTCTGATCGAGAGCCTCGACACTTTCAGCTCGCTAAAAGAGCCGGGGAAAATCAAACAGCTGCTTTTCCGCTGGTCTGAAGATGACAGCTGGAAAGACTCAGCGATGAATGATGGAGATGCACGTACTTCACGGCTTGATACGCCCCAATACCAAACTGAGGAGGATCGTATTCTGGCTGAACAGAATGACCCTGAAGTCTGCGTGGTGTGTGAAGTGTCGTCTTAGAGGCTATCCGGGTAACGGTTTCACGGTGTCATGTTGAGAGCAGCGAAGAATCTCTATAATTGCTCCACCATCTTTTCGACCTCGCCCCACGCAACAATCGGAGCGAGACGGCGTTTCTCGACTAATCCTGTTGAAAGGAGCTTGCCGAAAATTTGGTAGGTAGGCGTGTGGTTAGGGATGTCAACAACGAATATGACTTTTGCCTCTTCATTCGATGCCCACGGTCCGGCAACAAAACGCACCTCCTGTGGCGCGCCGACTGAGGCCGGACTCTTCGCGGCTGCGCCGATAAAACGCGCGAATTCTTTCATCCGTTTCGGGCTCGGATCTTTCAGCCAGACTTCATCGAGATAGAGTGCCATCGTCCCCTCCTTACATTAATGTAGGGGGGTATAGCAAAGTCTCTCAGGCGGGGAAAGCGAAGAGCGGGGGAAAAGAGGGTGGGTGAAGCGTTACTCCGCCAGGAGGTCGTCCAGCTCGCCGCTGACCTCCAGTGTCCGCAACTCCATGAATCCTCCGATCGACTCGTCCCCAATGAAAATCTGCGGTACGGTTCGCTGGCCCGAGCGCTGGGCGATCTCTTCACGCAGGGCTGGATCGTCGAAGACATCGATGTCTTCGAATGGAATGCCTTTTCTTGTCAGCAAAGCCTTTGCTGCAGAGCAGAAGCCTCAATAGTCTGATGAATACACGGTGATAGGTTTCATGGCCTATACTCCTCTTGGACTGTATGCAGAAACGATCGGCTGGTCAGCCTGCTTCTCTTAAGGCAGGTCTGTTGCGCCCATGAGATACCGGTCTACTTCTCTGGCCGCGCCACGTCCTTCGTTAAAGGCCCAGACTACCAGACTCTGTCCTCGACGGATATCTCCGGCAGCAAACACGCCGTCTACATTAGTCTGGAACTTTCCGAACTCCGCTTTCGCATTGGATCGGGGGTCGCGTTCAACGGCGAGTTGTTCAAGGATGGGATCTTCCGGGCCCAGAAAGCCCATGGCTAAGAGGATGAGATCCGCCGGCCACACTTTTTCCGTACCGGCTATCGGTTTTGGAATGAAAGCGCCGTTCTCGTTTTTCCCCCACTCAATCTCTACCGTATACAGTTCCTTCACGTGGCCGTCGGCATTCGCAACAAACTTCTCGGTCTGAATCAAATAAATCCGCGGGTCGTCGCCAAAGCGGGCATTTGCCTCTTCTTGCCCATAATCAATCCGAAGAACCTTCGGCCACTCCGGCCAGGGATTGTTCGGCTGCCGTTCTAGCGGAGGCTGAGGCAAAATCTCAAACTGGGTGAGAGTTTTGCATTTGTGTCGCAGCGACGTGCCCACACAGTCAGTCCCAGTGTCACCGCCGCCGATGACGATCACATTTTTGTCTGCCGCAGAAATATACGCACTGTCAGCATGATTCGAGTCGAGCAGGCTTTTGGTATTGGCGTGCAGAAACTCCATGGCAAAATGAATGCCTTTCAGGTCGCGTCCTGGTGCCGGAAGGTCACGTGGTTTGGTTGCGCCACTACACAGCACAACGGCATCAAAATCTTGTTGCAGTTGTCTGGCTGGGATATCGATTCCGATGGCGGTACTTGTGACAAACTTAATGCCTTCTTGGGCCATGAGATCGATCCGGCGTTGCACGATAGTTTTGTCGAGCTTCATATTGGGGATGCCGTACATGAGCAGCCCACCGATTCGGTCGGCCCGCTCGTACACCGTGACCAAATGGCCCGCCTTGTTGAGCTGTGCCGCACAGGAGAGCCCTGACGGACCAGAGCCCACAACGGCGACTTTTTTGCCCGTTCGTTTCCGAGGCGGTTGGGGTGTGATCCAGCCTTCAGCAAAGCCACGATCCACAATGGAAGCCTCAATATTCTTAATTGTCACCGCTGGATCGCTGATGCCCAGGACGCATGACCCTTCACACGGCGCCGGACAGACCCGCCCGGTGAATTCCGGGAAATTATTGGTTTTATGCAGCCGCTCGAGCGCTTCCCGCCACAGTCCTCGGTACACCAAGTCATTCCACTCGGGGATGAGATTGTTAACCGGGCAGCCTGAAGCCAGTCCACTGATGAGCGTGCCAGTGTGACAGAATGGAATACCGCAGTCCATGCACCGCCCGCCCTGTTCCTGGAGCTTACTGTCAGGGAAATGTTGGTGAAACTCTTGCCAGTCGTTGACACGCTCCAGCGGTAAGCGGTCTGCTGGCAACTCCCGCTGATATTCCATGAATCCGGTCGGCTTCCCCATACTCTCTTCCTTCACTCACCCTGTGCGTCTTGCTCGTCGTCCTGAATCTAATAGTTAGTTACCGCTGCGCAATTAATTGCCGCTGACGCGCGCGGCAGAATTTTTATTGGCCTCAAAAGCGGCCATAATGGCATCCTCGCCAATTAGTCCCTCCTGTTCCGCTTGCGCAATTGCGGTGAGCATGCGTTGGTAATCTTTCGGCATGACTTTGACGAATTTCTGGCCAGACTCATCCCAGTTGGCAAGAAGCTGTAAAGCGCGCGCGCTCTGGGTATAGGCCGCATGCTGCTGTAACATCGTCCTGACCTCATCTCGGTCGCTTCCTTCCAGTTGCTCGAGTGTCACGGCCTCAAGGTTACAGCGATCACCAAAGGTGCCATTCTCATCGAGTACGTAGGCAATACCGCCCGACATACCGGCGGCGAAGTTTCGTCCCGTCTCGCCTATGACCAGCGCGCGGCCACCGGTCATATACTCACAGCCATGATCCCCAACGCCTTCAACGACTGCCCGGACACCGCTGTTCCGGACACAAAAGCGCTCGCCAGCCATGCCCCGGATATATGCCTCACCTGCAGTTGCGCCATAAAAGGCAACATTGCCAACAATGATGTTCTGCGCCGGGGCAAACGTGGAGCCCGCTGGCGGATATAGAATGACTTTCCCTCCGGACAGGCCCTTGCCGAAGTAATCGTTGGCGTCGCCTTCCAGTTCGAGGGTCATGCCTGGCGGCACGAACGCACTAAAACTCTGCCCGGCAGATCCCTGAAAATGAAAGTGAATTGTATCCTCAGGCAGCCCTTCACGGCCGTAACGACGCGTGACCTCACTGCCCAAAATTGTTCCAACTACCCGGTTGACGTTCTGTATGGGCAGGGTGGCTTTGACCTTTTCTTTGCGCTCTAAAGCCGGTGCAGCAAGGTCAAGCAGGGTTTGATTATCTAGCGAATTTTCTAATCCATGATTCTGGCCGATCTGACAGTAACGACCGATTTCAGGCCCCACTGTGGGTTGGTACAGAATGTCGGTGTAATCCAGGCCTTTGGCCTTCCAGTGCTCGATAGCCTGTCTGGCTTCAATTTTGTCTGTCCGTCCAATCATTTCATTCAGTGTTCGGAAGCCCAGTTGGGCCATATGCTCTCGTGTCTCCTGAGCAATGAAATGCATGAAGTTGACGGCATGTGAGGGGTCGCCGGTGAATTTTTCACGTAGCGCTGGATTCTGGGTGGCCACTCCTACTGGACAGGTATCGAGGTGACACACGCGCATCATGATGCAACCCAACGACACGAGTGCGGCAGTGGCAAAGCCAAACTCTTCTGCGCCAAGGAGGGCGGCGATCACGACATCGCGTCCGGTTTTCAGCTGCCCGTCTGTCTCAATTACAATGCGGCTACGCAAATTGCTGAGCAGCAGAGTTTGATGTGTTTCCGCCACCCCCAGCTCCCACGGTAAACCCGCATGCTTAATGCTCGTTTGTGGCGAGGCGCCTGTCCCGCCATCGTGGCCGCTGATGAGCACAACGTCGGCATGTCCCTTGGCGACACCGGCTGCAATAGTACCAACACCGACCTCAGATACCAATTTGACGCTGATGCGGGCTTTGTGGTTGGCGTTTTTCAGGTCATGAATCAACTGGGCTAAATCTTCAATGGAATAGATGTCGTGGTGGGGTGGGGGCGAAATCAGACCGACCCCAGGTGTTGAAAACCGCACCTTGGCAATCCAGGGGTAGACTTTACGGCCCGGCAGCTCTCCGCCTTCGCCCGGCTTAGCACCCTGTGCCATTTTGATCTGGAGTTCTCGCGCTTGGGTGAGGTATTCGCTGGTGACACCAAAGCGGCCTGACGCAACCTGCTTAATGGCGCTGTTTCGGGAGTCTCCGTTCGTGTCCGGCGTATAGCGCGCGGCGTCTTCGCCACCCTCGCCGGTATTGCTCTTGCCCCCAATGCGGTTCATAGCAATGGCGAGCGATTCGTGCGCTTCCCGACCGATGGAGCCATACGACATGGCTCCTGTCTTAAAGCGTTTGGTGATGGTTTCGATCGGCTCCACTTGCTCAAGCGGAATGGGCTTCGGAGCGGGTTTGAGTTCCAGCAAACCACGCAACGTGGCCATCCGCTCTGACTGGTCGTCGATGAGTTTGGTGTATTCCTGAAAGGTCACGTAGTCATTCGTGCGGCACGCCTTTTGCAACAGGTGGACGGTGCGTGGATTGAATAAGTGCAGTTCTCCATCTTTGCGGAACTGGTACTGGCCATGGACTTCGAGAGTCCGGCCACGGACCGGAATGGCGGGGAAGGCCTTGGCGTGTTGCTGCCTGGCTTCACGCGCGATTTGTGCAAGCTCAATCCCGCCCACCCGAGACGGGGTCCAGGTGAAATAGTTGTCGACCAGCTTCTGCCCAAGACCCACGGCTTCAAAAATTTGGGCTCCGCAGTAGGACTTAATCGTAGAAATACCCATCTTGGACATGACTTTGACCACACCCTTGACGGCACCTTTGATGTAACCACCGACGGCGTCAGGATAGGAAATGCTCGTCAGCATGCCCTCGCAGATCATGTCATTCAGGCATTCGTAGACCATATAGGGATTAATGGCCTGAATGCCGTACCCCAATAACAGACAGAAGTGATGCACTTCGCGTGGCTCGCCCGATTCGAGCACGAGACCGACACGTGTCCGTGTGCCGGCTCGAATGAGATGATGATGCAAGCTGGAGGAGGCGAGCAGGGCGGGAATCGGCGCACGCTGCTGATCAACGTCTCTATCCGACAGAATGAGAATGCTCGCCCCGTCCGTAATGGCCTTGTCTGCGGCTTGGAAGAGTTCTTCGAGTGTGTGCTCAAGAGTGGTTTGTCCGGCTGTGGGATTGAAAAGTATCGGCAAGGTGACGACTTTCAGTCCGGGGAGATCAATCTGGCACAGCTTTTGTAGCTCTGAATTTTTTAGAATAGGAATGGATAACCGGACCTGGCGACAACTGTCCGGCCGAGCCCCGATCAGATTGCCCTCAGGCCCCAGAGTCAGCGTTGTCGATGTCACCAGCTCTTCCCGAATCGGGTCGATTGGTGGGTTGGTGACCTGGGCAAAAATCTGTTTGAAGTAGTTGTACAACAGCTGCGGTTTATCTGACAGAATCGCTAGGGGCGTATCCGTGCCCATCGAGCCTATCGGCTGGATTTTATTCACCGCCATAGGACCGATATTGATACGCAGGTCCTCAAAGCTATACCCAAACGCCTGGAGGCGTTGGAGTGTTGAGTCATGGTCATAGGCGGGCTGCTCTTCGGGAATATTAGGCAGTTGGTCGAAGTAGACGGTGTGCTCGTTCAACCACTGCCGATACGGCTGTGCGGAAATCATACCGTCCTTCAGCTCTTCATCGCTAATAATGCGCCCTTCCTCCGTATCAACTAAGAACATCCGGCCGGGCTGCAGACGACGCTTCTCTAACACTCGCTCTGGTTCTACTTCCAGAACACCGACTTCGGAGCCCATAATGACCAAATCATCTTTCGTGACATAATAGCGAGACGGGCGCAGCCCATTGCGGTCTAGGACCGCGCCGACCCGCGTCCCATCTGTGAAAGCGATTGAGGCCGGACCATCCCACGGCTCCATCAGGCAGCTATGGTATTCGTAGAATGCCCGCTTCTCATCTGGCATGCTCTCATGATTCTCCCACGGTTCTGGGATCATCATCATCATGGCATGCGGTAGCGAGCGGCCGCTTAAAGCCAAAAACTCTAGGCAATTATCAAAGATCGCGGAGTCGCTGCCATCTTCTAAGATCACCGGGAAGACCTTTAGCAGGTCGTCGCCGAACAGCTCTGAGGTCATCATCGCTTGGCGGGCATGCATCCAGTTCACATTGCCGCGGAGCGTATTAATTTCGCCATTGTGAATCAGGTACCGGTACGGATGGGAGCGCTCCCAGCTTGGAAAAGTATTGGTGCTAAAGCGGGAATGGACGAGTGCGATAGCAGTCTCCATGCGCGGGTCGGATAGATCCGGATAAAAGGTCTCAACCTGTTGCGGGGTGAGCATACCCTTATAGATGAGCGTTTTGTACGACATGCTGGGTATATAAAAATACTCTCCACCAGGCATGCGCCCATACCGAATCGCATTGGTGATCCGGCGACGGATAATATACAACTTGCGCTCAAAGGCCAGATCGTCACCCATGGTATTATTGCGTCCGATAAAAACCTGGCTGATAAACGGCTCAGACGCCTTTGCTGTTTCCCCCAAGTAGGCATTGTCAGTGGGAACGCTCCGCCACCCCAGCACCTGTTGTCCTTCCTCGCGTATGATAGTGTCGAGCATACGCTCGCACTGATGGCGCTGCTCCCTGTCTGGGGGGAGGTAGACCATGCCGATACCGTACTGACCGGGTTTGGGGAGCTGAAATCCGAGCCCTTCGCAGGAGTGTTGAAGAAAATCATGCGGAACCTGGAGCAGGATGCCCGCGCCGTCCCCGGTGCCTTCTTCACAGCCACGTGCGCCACGATGATCCAAGTTCATGAGAACAGTTAAGGCCTGTTCAAGAACGTGATGCGACCGTTTGCCCTTAATGTTGACGACAAAACCAATGCCACACGCATCGTGCTCAAAACGTGGGTCGTAAAGTCCTTGTTTGCGGGGCATACCGGGGTATGTCATATGTAAGCCCTTTCCTCACTCAATAACGCTCAACCATATAGTGCCGTATCGGTCTGTGTGTTGAGACGCGCATGCGCTATGCGCTACGTCTTGCCTTGAGCGCTAACGACACTGTGCCGTTCTCTTCGTGCCGTGCGCCTTCTGAAGCGTCTTGAGACTCGAGTGCAAGCCACAAGCCTTCTGTATAGGTCGACAAGACGACAGAAGTCTCCGTTCGTTCAACGCCTTCAACGGAGCGAATTTGGCGAATGAGTTCCTCAAGGCTGGTGGTATTATTGGCTTTGACCTTGAGGAGCAAAGTGTATTCGCCTGTCACATGGTGACATTCCTGAATATCTTCAAAACTCGAGATTTTTGTTTCAAATTTTGTAATAAGCGTGGGATGGTTAATAGAAACTCCGATAAACGCAGTAATATCCTTCCCGAGCCTGCGCGCATCTAAGATCGCGGTATAACCACGAATGACGCCACCCTCTTCCAACTTCTTAATGCGTTCGATGACGGACGGAGCAGAAAGACCCACCCGTTCGCCGATTTTGACCAGGGGAAGTTTGCAGTTCTCCTGCAAGACTGACAAGATATGCATATCCAAGGTGTCGAGGTTGTCGAGTTCCATACCTGGCTCCACCGAACGTATCGAGGGCTAAAATTATGAAAGGCTAACAAATATAGAAGATTGAGCTATTCTGTCAAGAGAATATTCAGCTGCATGCATTTCCTTGAGTTTTTCCCCGGCCCCCGTATAATCATGTGTTGGGTGAGAAGAGATAGAGGCAAAAATGACGGGCGCACAGATCACGATTGAAAGTCTGCTAGCCGAGGGCGTAGATACAATCTTTGGTTACCCTGGCGGGGCGATCCTGCCGACATATGACGCCTTAGTACAGAACCCGGCCCTGCGTCACATCCTGGTTCGGCACGAACAAGGTGCCGCGCATATGGCCGAGGGGTATGCACGGGTGTCAGGTCGGCCCGGTGTGGTTCTCGTAACCTCTGGGCCGGGGGCGACGAATACGGTCACCGGTATCGCCGATGCGTATATGGATTCGACTCCACTTGTGGTCATTTGCGGTCAGGTGCCGACGCATCTGATTGGCAACGATGCGTTTCAAGAAGCCGATGTGACCGGCATTACCCGTCCGTGCACCAAACACAATTATCTGATTCGTGATGTGAACGATATCTCGCGGACCATTAAAGAAGCCTTTCATATTGCTGGTAGTGGCCGACCCGGCCCGGTTTTGATCGATCTGCCCAAGGATGTGCAAAACAACGAAGCCGTGTTTTCCTATCCCAAGACAGTCAATTTGCGAGGTTATAAGCCCACGCTCAAGGGGAATACCCCACAGATTGATCGGGCGCTCAAGGTGATCGAACAGGCCGAACGCCCGCTCTTCTATGTAGGCGGCGGAGTCCAATGGTCTGGTGCCGCAGAGCTGCTCACCAAGCTGGTTCGCGGACTCAAGGTCCCCATTACTACGACGGTCATGGCCCTTGGGGTGTATCCCAGCGATGACCCGCTGTGTCTGGGCATGTTGGGTATGCACGGAGGCTACTGGACAAACATGGCGGTGCAGGATTGCGATGCGCTTATTGCGGTGGGCGCACGTTTTGACGACCGAGTGACGGGCCGGACAGATAGTTTTGCGCCAAAAGCGAAGAAGATCGTCCACATCGATATCGACCCCTCGTCCATCAGTAAGAATATCAAAGTCGATGTCCCCATCGTGGGCGACATTAAAGAAGTGCTGCAGGTCATGCTGGCGCAGGTGAAGAGCCAGGAGCAACTGGCAACGAGTCAGAAAAAATGGGCCGCATGGCATAAGAAAATCATGGACTGGAAACGGGAAAGGCCGCTCCCGTATGACACGCAGGGCGCGAACGGCGAAATCCTCCCGCGGGGAGTATTCGAAGAGATTAACCGGCTCACCAAGGGCCAAGCCATTGTCGTGACTGACGTAGGCCAGCATCAGATGTGGGCCGCTCAGATGGTGGCGTTTAATCGGCCGCGCTCATGGTTGACCTCTGGCGGACTGGGCACGATGGGCTATGGCTTGCCGGCGGGTATTGGGGCGCAATTTGCCGCGCCCGACCGCCAAGTTGTCGTGATTAGTGGTGACGGCAGTATCCAGATGAATATGCAAGAACTCGCCTGTGCCGTGCAGTACCAGGTCCCGGTCAAAGTCATTATACTCAACAACCACTATCTAGGCATGGTCCGACAGTGGCAAGAAAAATTCCACGAAGAACGTTATGCACATTCGTATATGGAGGCCATGCCGGACTTTGTGAAACTCGCCGAAGCCTATGGGGCCAAAGGGTTCCGTGCTGAAAAGACGTCCGAGCTGCGCGCGACGCTACAGGCCGCCTTTGCAGAGCCGGGACCGGTTTTGGTTGAGGTCCTCATTCCCAAAAATGCCGGCGTCTATCCCATGGTGCCCACGGGCAAGGCCGTACACGAAATGCTCTTTGCTTAACCGTGGAAAAAGACATGCAACAAACCCCAGAATGGGAGCAGTCACGGGATCGTTTTTATCACGGAGTGATCCATAAAGTCTTTTTTGGAGAAGAGACTGGCTTGGTGCGTAGCGACTCCGGAAAAGAAATCCCTTTCGTCTTTCCGTTCCTGACACTCATAGGTGCTCCCCGCCAGGATATTCGATTTTTGACTGAAGGCATGCGGGTCGGTTTCGACGTGGGCTGGACGTCAAAAGGACTGCGCGTATCTACCATCAAGATTTACGATTAGCTATAAGGGCAGCCCGGTCCGAAACAGAAGGAACCGCCCCAAAAACTCGCCCACAATCGCTGCTAGAAGCGCTACATAAAACAAGCCGGTTGCCGCCATGGTTTGCGGAATCTGAAGCGTCCGCCAGATCATATATGCAACGCCGAGTGAGGCGATCGGCCCTAATCCAAAACGCATCCAGAGTAACGTCTGGTGGTCGGCCCATAAAGTGGTAAGATGTCCCCGCGTTTCTTCGTTGCCAATGACGAGAAGCAGCAGCAGGCCGAGAACGAGGGTCGCCAGATGAACGACGATTGCGCCCGCGTAAAATTTGAAGGAGCGTTTGAATGGCTCTAGCGACAGGTCGAGCTCAATCAAATACCAGTGACCGAGCGACATGCCGGTGGCCACAGCCCCCAGCATCAACGCAGAAGTTAGCAGGCTGAGTGGGTAGAAAAGGGTCTCAACGGAGACCAGTCCTGCCGTGCAGTAGGCGCTTGCACTGACACTGAGGGCAATAAACCCGGATAGTACGGTGCCGAGATACGCACGTGCGCGCAACACGAAGGGGTTGCCCCATAGCGTGTACGCATATAGGCCACCCAGGCAGCAAAAGGCAAACCACAGTCCGATTTCAAATGTCCGAATATCCCAGAGGCCGTTGGGTGGGGTGGAAACGGCCAGTGAGAGTTTGCCGAGGAAAATAAGCAAGCCGCAGCCCAGGTAGACGCAGGCGGTGGATTTGAAAAATCCACGTTCGATCTCCTGAAACCCGGATACGCTCAAGGCGATGATTCCACCAAATGCAAGCTGGCCAAAGAGAAGCAGAAAAGTGTGGGCAAAGTCGATCATGCCGGGACTGTAACGGCGACACTTCAGTTGCTCAAGGTGGGCCAGATGGGCTCAAGAAGGGGAGGGGGCCTTACAAGGATGAGCGGGGTCCTGCTGGGGGATAGCGCCCGGATTGCTTGCTGTTGCCCAGGTGAGCTGTTAGAAAAAATATACCCGTTCGGCCAGTCCTGTCAGCAAGAAAGGTGAACCGTGGCAGAATCGTTGATTACGGATGAAATTCGCGCCTGGATCGGTCGTGAGACGCCGGCTTGGACTACTGAGGTGACGGCGCTGGATGTCAAACGTTTTGCCGTGGCAACCGACGATGCGAATCCGCTCTACTGCGATGAGGAACTGGCGAAACAAAGCCGGCATGGTGGTCTGATTGCCCCACCACTCTTTTACATGGCCCCGCTTACAGACCCGGTTCCGGAGAGCGAACTGCGTCCTGATGGTCTGCCGTATGAGGGCCGGTTTTCCATTCCTCCGACCTCCCTGCCACGCCTCATGGATGGCGGGACTGAAATCGAATTTTTTGTTCCGATTCGCGTGGGCGATACGCTGACCGCGCGGGGTAAGATCGTTGATATCTACCAGAAAGAGGGGCGCTCGGGTCCATTGATCTTTGTCGTCCGAGAGACCCGGTATACCAATCAGCATGATGCCCTGGTGCTCATTGAAAAAGGGGTATCTATCCTACGTTAGAGAGTCCTCTATCTTACGCCAGAAAGGATGCCTATGACCGAAGGACAACAACTCTATTTTGAAGACGTGACAGAAGGCATGCTGTTGCCAGCTCTGGAGAAGACGCCATCCAACACCTTGCTCTTTCTCTACAGCAGTATCACCTGGAATCCGCAGCGCATCCATTTTGATAAAGAGTTTACCCAGGGCGAGGGATACCGTGATATCGTTGTTCACGGGCCGTTGCGAGGCGCGTTTTTATCGCAGCTTCTCACTCGTTGGATCGGCGCAGGTGGAGTACTGAAAAAGCTGTCCTATGCCAACCGTGATATCGCCTACGTGAATGAGCCCCTGGTGTGTAACGGCAGAGTTGTCAAAAAATGGAGAGAGCAAAATGAGCAAGCTGAGCAAGCTGCGGGTTACGTCGAGTGCGAGGTCTGGATTGAGAACGGGCAGGGAACACGTCTGACGCCAGGCAGCGCAACTGTGATTTTACCGCTGAGAGCATCTCAAGCAGAAAATGCCTCGGCCGGAAGGAGTTTACATGGCGAAACCCGCCCTCACACTTATTCACACCTCTGATGTCCACCTCGAAAGCGATACCTTTGGTCGGGGCGAAGAGGGTCTCTCCTACCGCCGCCGGATTCAAGACGCCTTTCAGAAGGTCGTGGACATGGTCTGCGAGAAAAAGGCCGATCTCTTCCTCATAGCGGGAGATTTGTTTGACTCAAACCGGGTGCCGGAATCTGGTGTTGAGTTTGTTAATGCGGAGTTGAGCCGCACGCCCTGTCCGGTGATTCTCATCCCTGGCAATCACGACTGTTACGACCACCGCTCCATTTACAAGAAAGTCGACTTTACCCTGGCTGGACCGCATGTCCATACGTTGACTGAAGAAGATGGGCGGACCATAGCACTCCCGGAACTGCGGGCAACGGTGTGGGGGAAGGGTCTGGTTGAGCACGATCCGGCTTTTCGCCCGCTTGCCGGTGTTCCAACACGTCAGGAAGATTGGTGGCACATCGGCATGGCGCATGGCTATTTTGTTGGGGAAGAGGGCTTCCAGCGGTCTTCCCCGGTTACACCCGAAGAGATCGAACAGTCAGGTCTCGACTACCTTGCCATGGGCCATGTGCATGTCTTTAACGAACTGAGTCAGGGGTCCACAACGTCGTGTTATCCTGGTACGCCGGCTCCCCTGTATATGGGCGTAGACGACGGTGGCAGCGTTGCGGTGGTGACCTTAGACCCATTGAAGGGTGTGACGATTACGCAGCAGAAGATCGTGTTGTAAAAGACCATCCTGGGCGAGTAGGCCTGCTTGCTCAGATCGAACGGCGCGGGTGAGCAGCCTCGTTCCGTTCAGCCCCTATTTTTTCTCTCCGCCTCTTTTGCTAAGAGAGAGGCATGGTAGAGCGAGCGGATTTGCGGCGCCGTCCGCAACGGACAACGGTGAAGGATATTCTTCGCACAGCCGTGAACCTCGAAAAAAAAACCATGGCCCTCTACATGCAGTTTACGCGTGCATTTCAGGCCAAAGAAGAACTACGTAAATTTTGGTTTGGCATGGCTCGGCACGAAGCCAGCCACCTTGGCGCTCTTGCACTTGTAGAAGGCGTTATCGAAAACGATCCCGACATCGGGGAGAGTAGTAAGGTGTGGTACGACCCTTCGACGGTGGTTCGGTTGCGGTCTTTGCTCAATGTCTATAGCCGTGAAGCGAGAGAGAAGATCTCGGTCGAACGTGCGTTTGAGATGGCGATTGATGTTGAAAGCTCAGAACTTGAGGATGTTGTTGTTGATCTCCTGCACGTTGTTCGTGAGCAGATGGTGCGCGACCAAGCGGTGAAACTCCTCATCCACGATCTGAGCGATCTCAGCTATATGGTCGAGAAGTTCACCAATGAGGAAACGCTCTTGGCGCGTGCGGATGCGCTTGTTGAGCACCGGTTCGACGCCCTGTCCGTGGCTCAGCATCAGAAAACAGATACACTTCTGTCGTAAGTCGGCCGATAAATAAAACGCGAAAAGCTATTGACTTTAGCATTTGATAGAAGGAATATGCGCTCTTGCGGCGCCGAATATTGAAAATGGAGCGCTGAGGCCAAACCCAGGGTGACCAGGGGGCGGAAAGCCGACGGAACTTCTCGTTACAGGGGTGGAGCGTAGTGTTGCCCGGGTTACCGACGTGATCATCGTCAAGATCACACCAGGTGCCCGGCTTTTTTTTGTGCGCACGGAGCTAAGAAGAGGCCGGAGGCAAACGCCGCAGGCGATTGTCTCGCCAGGAGAAAAGACCGGATGAGAATGCAGCTGATTCATAGATCATAATCACGCCTTACTACTAGGACTTATCATCGTGCTTTTTTCTTCCTCCTCCTCGTCGAATTGCTTGACCGCTCCAGGACGGGCATTCCCTCGGATAGCTTCCGGCGTGCCGGCTCCCTGTACCTTTGTGCTCGCTAAGGAGTCGAGCCCTACGTTTTCCTGCAGCGTTCTGCGGGCACTACTGCCCCTCCTCTTCAGGCTTGTCGGCTGCAGCTCCTCGCGCGCCCCATCTCCCGGTGTGGCGACGGCGTCTGTTCCCACGAGTCAAAGCGGCGTCGTGGCCAGCCTCGCCCAAGACAGCGCTCATAGTACAGACCAGGATCGCTTAGCTCTTCTGTGGACGAGGCGCATGCGAGAACCGTCCTTGAGAGACTATCTCCTTGGTCCGGGTGATGAACTGGAAATTGTTGTTCCAGGTGTGGAAGAGTTTTCCCCCGGTCGTGTTGTTCGCGTGTAGAGCAACACGACAATCACCCTTCCTTTCGTTCCGTTGGCATCAATACATGAGAGCACTCCCTAAGATAATCCTCAATTGGGGATACGCCCTAGTTTGGCTCGTTTGTGTATTTTGGGGCATGCACGCAAAACGCCTGGTCCTGGGGCTCAGGGAGCAGTAATATCGTGGGCTGAAAGCGTCTCTGGCCAAAGGTCCTACAAGCTGAAGCGGTTATTCTTCCGAAGCCCTCACCTCGCCATTTCTTCTCATCGGCCAATCCTTCTTGCCGCATTGTTTTTTTATATACGGGGGCTTGCCTACGGGTGCTCTGGATTCTATGAAGAAAAGGTCGAAAAGCAAAGGAGCTGCGTGCTAATGACTTCCTTCGCCATACAGACAACGCTGTGTATCCTTATTACTCTGTGGGGGGCTGCCACGATTGTTATAGGTCTGGTCTGGGGTAATCTTATATGGCTCGGCCTGGGCACTGCAATTTTCGTTATTGGGTTGCCGTTGACGCGCAACCTTATGCCTGACCGTTGCTGACCGTCGCGCGGCGAGGTTGTGCTATCCGCTGTCCGAGTGAGCCATGTTTTTTCGTCTTGTCTTATTGTTTACCCTCCTGCCTCTTGTTGAGCTGTATTTGCTGCTTCATGTCGGGAGTTATCTCGGCGTCGGGATGACGATTGTGGTGGTCGTGGGCACCGGTGTTCTGGGCGCTCAGCTCGCCCGGCTCGAGGGCTGGCGGACGTGGCGACAGATGCAGGAAAACATACAGCAGGGCATTGCGCCAACCGGGGAACTCATCGATGGTGGCCTTATTCTGGCAGCTGGACTTCTCTTGATTACCCCTGGGATTATAACCGACGTCGTTGGGTTTAGCCTGCTTTTTCCTTCAACTCGATCAGCTATCAAGCGATATATTCAGCGTAAACTCGATGCCTCGGCCGACTCGTCCACGATAGAGGTGGAATTCACCCGCCGGCCGAATTAGCCATATTCCCCTGAAGCCGTCACAAGCTCCTGCCTTTCCCTTCCCTCGTATCCGCGTATTGAAAATGTTCCCTGTGGAGACGCTATAGCTTTCCTGTGGGTGCTGAGAGGTGTGTTGCTGGGATCCTATCCTAGGGGGACCCCTTCTTAGGGAAAACATGGACTCAATGATGGCGTCAAACTCCCGATAGCCGGCTTAGACACTAGGGAAACGCCCCAGCATGCCACGACCTGGTTCGCCTACCACCCTGATTGTGAGTGACGACCGATCCCAGCTGCGTGAGAGTGAGGAATATTACCACAACCTTTTTGAGGAGGCACATGACGGAATCGCAACTCTGTCGCTGGATGGTCGTATCACCAACGTCAATAAAACAAGCGCGCGTTTGCTGGGCTGGAGTCTAGATGACCTGATGGGCAAGCCTGTGCCCCAATCCTTACCCCGGCCTCGACGACGCTGATCAAAGATCGATCCCAAAAAGCTCAGTAAGGAGAGAGCGTTGCATCTACGTTTGAATTAGAACTCGTGCGAGAAGATGGAGGCGTTGTCCCAGTCGAGTGTCAGTTACGGCATAGCCGGCATAAAGCCGGCAAGCCTACGGGCCTGCATGGCACGAATCGAGACCTGTCGGCCAAGAAAGAGCCTGAACGGCAGCGGACTGAATTTATTGCCATGCTCAGTTACGACATCAAAGACCCCGTAGGCGTTATCCTTGGTTATACGGATCTACTGTTAGAGGAGCTGGGCGAACAGGGTAGGGCGGAAGAAAAAGGCGTCCTCGAGCGGATTCGCATTAATGCATTGACTGTACATTCTCTTGTCGCGAACAATCTCAATTTTTCAAAAATTGAGGCAGGCCATCTCACCCTGACTAAAGAATCACTGCTGCTGAATGATGTTGTTCAACTGGTGGGCCAACGCTACGATACTGAAGCGAGACCGTGTAATATCGCTCTCACGTTTGCTTTGCCATCCGACTTGCCGCAGATTTTAGGCGACCCTCTGGCCTTAAGCGCGTGGTTACCAACCTGCTGCATAACGCGTTCAAGTTTACGCCTGAGGCGGGCTGCGTGACGCTCAGGACACGTGCCGAGGACGAAGCCATTGTTGTCGCTGTGGAAAATACGGGCCCGGGTCTTGCCGCAGCGGCCCTGTCCGATCTGTTTCCGAAATTCCGTCGCGCCACGGAAAATGGCTATCATGAAGGCATGGGGCTTGGTTTGTTTCTTGCCAACGAACTCGTCGAAGCCCACGGTGGACATATTGATGTGAAAAGTACGTTGGGACAGAGAAGTTGTTTTTCCGTCCGTTTACCGCTTGGGTCCGTGCCGCCAACTGTGGGAGAGGGAGAGAGTCGTGCGCCCACGCGGATGGTCATGGCAGGAAAAAAATCAGCGTAGTGAATGCGGAGGGCAGGCAGAGCGGACGAGTAGTCGTGCCGCGATTCTACTCATATGCGAGCGAAGCAGGCTGAGCAGGTTAAGTAGCTTGAGCAGACTGATTGGGCAGGGGCAACAGACGTGGCAGAAAGAGCGTCAGCGTCAATGCCCCGATGCCACCGGCGAGATAGGGCGCAGTTGTGCCGGCGTGTTCCAGCAGCCAGCCTGTCAGCAGACTTGAACTGCTGCCGCCGAGTCCCATCCCGCTCATGCCGAATAATGCCTGCCCGGTTGAGCGTAACTGAGAAGGCGTTGTTGCTTCAATGTACAACGGCCCGCCGAGAAAGAGTCCTGTCACCGTAACCGCATGGAGAACTTGAATCGGATACAGCACGGGCAGCGTAGTCACAAAGCTGCACAAGATCCAGCGTAAGCCCCCTGCACCAATCCCCAGGGCCAACAGTCCGCGTGGGCCCAAGCGACTGAGCCCGGCTCCGAGTAAGGTCATCAGCAGCATCTCCGGGATCAGCATCACAAACCACATATTCCGGATGGTCTCGATACTCCCGCCTCGGTCGCGGATGTAGATAGGAAAAACATCCATTGGACCGTGCAGACACAGAAAGGCTAGAAATCCAACTAGTGTCAGACGCAGGAACGAACCATTAGTGAGCAGCTGTCGCCACGCGCCCTGAAGCGCACGCAGAGCCACCGTGCCGCGGGTCGGGAGGAAGAAGGCGGCCAGCGTGGCACAGACGGTGAGTCCGGCTGCAAGTGGAAAAAGGATGCCGAGCTGGGGCTCGGAGGGCATGCTGCTCAAAACCGGTGGAGGCTCGGTACCTGCCGGAAGGAGGTCCAGCAGCCACGGAAATCCAATCACCAAGCAGAAAAACCCGAGCGTACCAAACGCCCTGACAACGCCGAAGGCATGCCGGCTGTCCTGAAGAACGGCTAGACTCACAGAGACAGTTATCGGAATAAGCGCTCGTGAGAAACCAGCAAAGAGTGCAGTAGCAAAAAGCACTGGCAAAAAAGAGTGCACGTGGCCGAGTAAGAAATAGCCGGTCGCCGTTCCACCTGCCAGAACGGCAAGCACGCGAATACGCAGACCACTACGATCAGCAATAATGCCCCACAACGGCTGAATGAAAAAACCCACCAGCGGCAAGGTGGCAAAGATTGCGCCGATCTGAAAGCCTTGCAGCCCTATATTCTCACGTAGATAGAGGCCGTAATAGGGGAAGAACACGCCCAGCGCACCCATAATGAGAAACCAGAAGAGAGCTAGGGGAGCGGCGTGGCGCAGCAGTGGGGTGTTCGAGGTGTCTGAGGTGTGCATAGGTCTGAGCATCCATAGATCTGAGTATCAGGCGTGGGCAGGGGGCGCATAGCGATCACACGTGGTCGTCCGCCCGATTACGATTCTGCGGACAGGAGGCGCAGCCCGGTGTGGTGCGTTTCGGCCACAGCGAGCGGCCGACGTAGAATACCGCAAGCGCGATGACGGGGAATATGAGGAGGGTTTGGAGATCCATTGCGTGTCCTCACTTATCCTACAATCCGACTCCCGATTTGATATACGGTCCAAGCCCCAAGATAGGCCAGGCTGGTCATATAGATAAACGTAAACGCCGGATAGCCCCACGAATTGGTTTCGCGTTTCATGGTTGCCAAGGTCGCACCACACTGACAGCACAGAGCGAAAAAGACCATGATCGAGACGGCTACAACCGGGGTGTAGACCGGCCGGCCGTCTGCCCGGCGCTCTGCCCGCATGGCGTCACGTAGTTCAAGACTCTTTTCTTCAAGGCCGCCGCCGACATTATAAATCGTCCCCAAGGCCGCAATGATCACCTCACGGGCAGGGAAGCTGGCCAGCGTGGCCATACCAATCTTCCAATCCCAGCCGAGGGGTTGAACGAAAGGCTCAATAGCCCGCCCGGCTTGGCCAAGATAGCTTTCTCGGAGCCGGATGCTCGCCTGTGCTCTCTCCCGTTGGTGGCGCACCTGTGGACTGACAGCCGTACGCTGTGCCTCGAATTGTGCTGTCACGCGGTCGTGGTTTGGATAGTAGGAGAGTGCCCAGACCACGATAGTAGTGGCAAGAATAATCGTTCCCGCCCGCCTCAAAAATGCCATGCTGCGATCGTACATGCGGAAAAGGATGACACGCCAAGCCGGCATCTTAAACGGTGGCAACTCCATGAGAAATGGAACGGCCTCGCCGCGCAAGACGGTCCGTTTAAGTGCCCACGCAATCGGCGGAGCAACGATCAAACCCAGGATATACATGGTAAACAGGACGAGCCCTTGCAAACCCACCACACCCCAGATGGTCTGGGCAGGGATAAAGGCTGAGATTAAGAGTACATACACGGGCAGCCGAGCACTGCAACTCATAAGCGGGGCAATGACGATAGTGGCGATCCGATCTCGTTTATTCTCTATAGTCCGAGCGGCCATAATGCCAGGAACAGCGCAGGCAAACGACGAGAGGAGTGGAATAAAACTGCGACCGGACAGCCCAAAGCCGGCCATCAAGCGATCCATGAGAAATGCGGCGCGGGCCATATAGCCGGAATCTTCAAGAATGGCGATTAAACCGAAAAGCATCGCAATCTGGGGGACAAACACGATAACCGCCCCTACACCGCCGATGAGGCCATCAACAATCAAGCTTTGCAGCGGCCCTTCGGACAGCGTGCCGCCGACCCACGTCCCGATGGCCGAAAAGACACCGTCAATCCCGTCCATCAACGGCAGTGCCCAAGAAAAGATGGACTGAAAGGTAATGCCCATGACAGCGAGAAAGACTATCAGACCCCAGACCTTATGGGTCACAATATGGTCAAGCCGGTCACTACAGTTTTGCCAATTTTGCCGACTTTGCGGCTTTTGCTGGAAAGGTGGGGTAGCGCCCCTGGCTTTCTCAACAACCTGGGCAATCCATTCGTAGCGGCTATCCACCTCCATTTGGGGAAGAGGAATACCAGCGTCAGCCAAACGTTGGCGTGCCGCTTGCGTCTGGATACGGATCCACTCCCCTCGCTCCCGAGTGAGATCCCGCTCAATCATTCCGCCGGCGTCAATGAGCAAACGCTCTACAAGAAAACGGGGCGGGGTAGGTTGGATAGGTTGCGCCGAATATCCAGCTTGTCCCTCAACCTGCCGATTATTCTCTATGAGCGCCTGTGTCAATTCATTAACTTCAGCTGTAAATGCCTGGGGAAAGGTAACCGGCCGCGGTGGTAGTACTGGATGGTGGACGGCGTTGCGTAACGCTAGGCGAAGCTGGTCCAGTCCTTGGCGCTTCGCTGCCTGAACTGGCACGATCGGAATCCCCAGCCGTTTTTCGAGTCTTGCAATGTGTATGTGTATCCCTTGTTTCTGGGCCAAATCGACCATGCTGAGCGCAATTACAACAGGTCGACCGACATCGATAATCTGGGTAGTGAGATAGAGATTGCGGCCGAGATTTGTGGCGTCCACGACACACAGAATGACGTCGGGTGTGACACTGCCGCGCCCATACTCCAAGAGGACGGAAACGGCCAGCATCTCATCCGGGGCGCGTGGAGCAAGCGAATAGGTGCCAGGTAAATCTATTGCCTCAAACTGCGTATCGTCTTGCCGGAACTCACCGAGTGTACTTTCAACGGTGACACCAGGATAATTCCCGGTGTGTTGGCTGAGACCAGTAAGAGCATTAAAGAGTGTGGTCTTGCCCGTGTTTGGGTTGCCAATAACAGCAACACGGTAGGCGCGGTGACTGGACAAAGGGGTTGTATGAGGTGGTTCGGCGAGCGGAGAAGCCGCAGGCGGGGTAGCGGCAGCCATAAAAAATCCAACTGCCTCTTATTGCGGAGCAAGACGCACGCGCTGCGCCTCCTGGCGTCGCAGGGCAAGGTGAAACCCACGGATACGGACCTGCAGCGGGTCTCCAAACGGGGCGCAACACACGACTTGAACCGTTTGGCCAGTTGTAAAACCCAGCTCAGCCAGCCGCTGAGCAAGCCCGTCGCCACCTGTTATGGAGTGGATGCAGCCCTGTTCGTCTGGTGTGAGATCAGCGAGCGTCTTCATAGTTATACTCGTGGATACTTCCGTATGTTTTTTTGATCGGCCCTTCTATTATGGTCTGAATGAAATTGATAATCAATTTCAATTCGATATGCAAGCCCTGCCCGTAGTGCTAACTTCGGCTGGTTATGTGATATTGGAAAATCTGAGAAACCCGGTCATGAAAACCCTACTGCAGCGCGTGCCGCAGGCTGCAGCATAACCACGAAAGAAAGAACCTTCTATGTCGAACATTCGTATTCGCGTTTTGAAAAATGGCCCGTATGAGGTCAGTGGAGATCCACGTCTGACTGATAAGAAGGGCCGAGTCTATATCGGACAAAAAGATCCACTGTATTTGTGTCGGTGTGGCCGATCCAAAAATAAGCCGTATTGCGACGGCACGCACGCAACGGTCGCGTTTCAAGCCGCGGAGACAGCAGAATAGTCCGCTTCAGACTTAAAACGAGACAAAATGGCTAGTCTGCTGCCACCCGGTTGTCATCCACCTGCTGCCGTTCGCCTCTAGTAAAATTCCCTCGACTCCCTCCAGCCGTTCAATGAGTGTCAGTCCTTCACTTTCGCCTAAGACGAGTAGTGCCGTGCTCAATGCTTCGGCTTGGGCGGCGCTCGGTGCAACGATGCAGGCCAGGAGATCACGCTGCACGGGCATACCGGTGCGTGGGTCGATGATATGACTATAGCGCTGACCTCCGACTTCCATACTGTGGCCCAGACTGCCGGACACGGAGATGGCCTGATTGCTGAACCTCGCAATACCAACGGCTTCTCCTTTGGGTTGTCGGAGCAGCAGTCGCCAGCCGTTATCCCCCGGAGGCTGGCCGAGAGCCCACAGGCTACTCTGGCCAAAGTTGAGCAACGCGTTTGTCACTCCCTGTTCTTGCAGTTGTTTCGCCGCTTGGTCGAGGGCGTAACCTTTGCCAATGCCGCCCAGATCCAAGGTCATAGTATGCGAGGGTAGGGCGACCCGGTCGTTGACATCAAACTGAATCTTATGACTGCCAATGGAAAGCAGGGTATTGATGACAGCCGCGGACGCCGGCTGCTCCTGAGCGGTTGCCGATTGCCGCCACAAGGTGAGGAGTGGGCCCACTGTGACATCAAACGCTCCCTGCGTCAGATCTGTATACAGCTGAGACATGCGGAGAATATCGATGACTTCGGGCGGAACCTGCTGCAAGCCTTGTCCGGCCTGGGCATTGATATGACTGAGCGGACTCTCTGAGGAATAGGTCGTGAACAACGCATCAAAGCGCTGTGTCGTAGCGAATACGTTAGTAAAAACGTTTTGCATACTTTGCTGACGCCGCAACGTTCCCGTCGTCTCGGCACGGCACAGGGTGGCTTGGAAGACCGTGCCCATGATATAGCGGCCGTCGGTCTCGCAGGCAGAGGCTACACCCACGAGGCTGCAGACTGCCAGACAGACGACTCCCATACGTGTCCCCCAATCCCCAATCCCCAATCCCCAATCCCCAGTATGTCTCATTCTGTCGGCTCGCCTGCCTCCCCGAGGCCTATATTTTCTAAGCCAGGCGCGTCGTTTGGAGGCGGCGTGGGCGGTTGCTGTCGATAGCTGTCCTGAGAGCCTCGAAAGACCGCCCACAGCGTGACAATGATTAACACCGCAAGGCTGATTTCTAAGGCAAGAAAGCTCGCAATCTTGAGGTAAGCGAAACCAGGGTGCACAAAGCGGACAAGCCAGCCACTGCCTTCATCCGCCAACGCGGAGAAAAAGGGGATGATGATGAACCAGGCTTTGAGATTGGTTGATAATGGTACGAACAGCATCAAGTGAGTGAGCGTGAGGAGCAACAGGCCCATAGCAAACAAGTGGAAATGTGTGACTTCCAGCATGCCTTGATAGCTCCTGGGCTGAAGAAAGTGCTCTTCCGACCCTAGGTAGTATTGCGTGACTGAGGTAGAGGTCAGATCCATCTTATGGAAATACAACAGCGCATTCGTCAGCCACAGGCCGGCGACATAGATCACAAAAATAACAATAATGAGTTGCAGGAGCGGGTTTTTCGACCACTCGCCAGTAACAACAAAACGCATATAATTATCGTTTCCCCTGAATCAGGACCTGAAAGAGTGCCATGACCTTGCGCACCCCACTGGTGATGGCTTGGGCCGTCAGGGTTGAGCCCATGATGCCATGCAGCTCCTGGCGAAGTCGGAGCGACGGACTCAGCGTCTTCTGATCAAACTGTTTGAGCCAGCGCTCGGTAGGTTGATATTCGGGCGGCTCGTAAAAGGCAAGAATAAGGAGTTTTTGTAAAGTCCCCTCAGCTGACAAGACAATCAGAAATGTTTCCGGAAAGGTACGGACAATATGGGTCTCAATAAAAGCATAACCCAGAATTGCTTCGGCTGTATGGCCGACATGAAAGGTGGCCAGTTTTGAGTCGATGCGGGCTTTTGCAATTGTTTGCACCTGTTCGACCTGCTCTTGGGTCAAGAAAAAGTTGCGCGCCTCGACTCGCTCTGCGTTGGGAAACGCCATCTCCAGAGCCTCTTCCTTTGAATAGAAAACCTTTGCGTTGGCGGCGGTGCCACTCAGCACAATCACCATGCCCAGCACAGCCGTGCCTAGCGCAACCGTTCTGCTAAGGGCAAGGTCTCTAAAAGACAAAGCCAATGCCAAAATTTACCTCATTCGAACGATGGCCCTTCACCGTATTAAAGTTGCGGTAATCCACTTTAAGTACGACGTTGGCATGCGGCTTATAACTGACGCCCGGGGTCCAGATACGCATCTCACGGCCGAGATTCGCCTTGTACCGTGAACCGGATGGCGTCTTATGTTGCAGGTTGAGATAGGAGAAGCGGAAGAACGGCGTGAGAGTGTGGTCACTGCCCGGATACAGAAAGGGTATGATGTCATATGAGACTTCGCCGTAGCCACCGATCATTTGGCTGGCCAGAGTGCGGCCTGAGTCCAGTTCGCCGACTGCACGCAGCACATCCGTCAACTCGCCTGCGTCACCCAGGTGTGACATGGCAAACAGACCGCGTGCCTCAAGACCAGCGTAACGATAGATGCTGTGCAGCTCCCAGATTGTGGTTCGCGAGTCTGGCAACTCGACTGCGTCGATTTCCTGGTTCTGTCCGGAGTCGCCGGTATATACGGACGCGCCCAGCATGAAATTCGGCGTTGGAGAATAATCGAGTCGTGCCACAAACGCGACGTCCTCGGCCAGGGTGCGATTACCTTTCTGACGACCGCCGCGAAAGCCATTGTCGCGAAAGCCTTTGGCATTGAGACCATTGATGCCATACAGGCGGTATTCGAGTCCTTCGGCCAGCTCGCCGAAGATGCCGATCCCGTTTTCTCGCCAAGTGGAAGGAATAATCCGCCGCTCGACTTCAGGCCGTTCCACGCCGTTAAAGAAGACGGGCTCGTGGAGCTCATTGACAATGCCCATAGGGACGAGGAGCATGCCGGCGCGGAAGTTCATCCACTTCCACATGAGGAAGTCGAGATAGGCGAACTCGACCGACACCGATCCCCCGCCCGCACTTTCCGTTGAGCTCGTTGTTGCGTGTTCAAATTCCAGTTCGGTATTCAGAATGATGCGATCGGTAAATTTATACCCTGCGTAGAGCACGAAGCGCAGAAAGTCGGCGGTGTCTCGATCGCTTTTGGTTTTATCGCCCACATCCTTACGGTAAAAGGCTTCGCCATACCCGCCGATCGACAGTCCGCCCGTAAGCCCATACACCTTAGATGCTGCCGGACCGAGGCCGTATACGCTGTCCTCCATGCTTAACGACTTGAACTCCGGGATGGTCAAGCTTGTTCGCAGCTTATCGACTTCTTCAGCCAGCACGTTTTGCTTGCGGGCTTGCTCTTCTTTTTCTTGTTGCTGCTCTGCCTGCAGCGTTCGCAGCTCCTGCTGCATGGCGGACATCGTTTTCTGCATCGTTGTCAATTGTTCCGCAAGCTGCTGCATGCGGTCTTCGTCAATCGCATAAACCGGTCTGGGAATGCCCAGTGCAAGAGCCACTGTACCCAGGGCCAATACTATTTTTGTCAGCTCTCGGTGTTTCCTAAAATCCATAATTGAAATTGAAAATCATTTTCAATTGAGTTTGTCAAGACCGGGCCAAGCACCTCTAGTCTCTCTATGACGACAACTGATGCCTTCTTTTGACAGGTTCAAAATACTGGAAACATGGGTTATTATATACACTTACGAATGGAGCCAAACAGTTGAGTATAGTGGCAGCTCGTCAGTGGAAGCAGTGAATATCGTTGCGCGAAGGAAGGGAAATCGATAGGATCAGAACTTACGAACGATGCTAGGGAGAGGTGGCCGAGTGGTCGAAGGCGCTCGCCTGCTAAGCGAGTGTACGTCTTAACGCGTACCGAGGGTTCGAATCCCTCCCTCTCCGCTCTTTCATTGCAAACCCGTGATCAGAAAATTCTGCAGGCTTTCCACCCACTCAATCACGACGTCCATCCCGCTAAATTTCAAAGTAAACGTCCCTTCCGCCCCGGTAAGAAATTCCTGGCCGAGTGTGGTCACGGTGACTGTTGCTCGGCCAGCCTCGATGTTGTCTGCAAAAACAATGATAGTGTGGGGACCATCGCCCAGCACGTTCCAGTTAATCGGAAAGCCAAAACCATTATTTTCATCGCCACAGGCCGGGATGGTATCGATTCGAGACGAACCGTACGGGATGGGGTGAACAACACCATCGATATTAAGTGTGAGGCTGCTCGCTGAACAAATCCAGCCGGTGATAATGCCCAGGCCACTGACCCAGCTATTTGGTTGCGGGTTCTCTAATTGCCCAACTGGAGATCCAGGGTAGATAGCGTTTATCCCTGCGATGTCGTCTGGCTGAAGATCGTCGAAATCGCTGACGGTACTGTTCATAATAGCCGGCGCTGTCTGTCCAGATTCGTTCGGGTGGTCCAGCCCAAGAGTGTGCCCAAATTCGTGAATAAGCACGCGGCGCAGGTCGAATGGAAATTCGAAAGGACCGGTATAGGCAGACCAAGTAAGGTTTTCATTGACGACAACGTTGGTATCCAAAAGTTCCCCGGTTGATAGCGCTCTGGAAAACGTGACGGCAACAGCCCCGCCAAATTCAGTCCCACACAGGCTGTCCTCGAAAGCCACGGTATTGACAAAGTCCAGACTTGCCTGGTCTTCACACGCGGAGGCTGGGATTGGAGTAGGCGTTGTGAAGCGAAATATTTCCGCATTCGTATTCCAGCTTTCGGCAGCATTCTTTGCCACATCATCCCAGCACGGACCAAAGTCGGATAGGGGCGTTTCTGGACAACCGAGCTGTAGGTTGAGATCGGCTGTAGCCTCGGGCCAGAATTGCGCCGTACCAGCCGGTGAAGTAATCCGGACAAAGGCACGAGCAGCTGGAGAAAGAAGAACAAGGGCTGTGAGAAATACGTTACTCAGCACCCACACCCAGGGCATAGGCCGGTGCCGTTTCTTTGCCGGTTTACTCATGAGAGTTACGAAGCTCGTTTTGGATCAACTGCAAGAGGGAAGACAGAGAAACCGGTTGTTCTTGGATAACCTGGCTGCCTGGAGTCTTTTTCAAAAATTGTCCATTCTGAACGCCGAAAATCGAGGCATCGAAGTTATCCCGAACCGTTTCGATCTGACGTTGCGCATCAAAAGCAATGCGCAGTCGGCCTTGCCACACTCCGACTAATGGAGAGAAATTGCGCCTATTTCCTGCACAAAAGACAACGTTTTTTTCGCCAATTGAAAAGCGTGGGACGCCGTGAACGGAGATCGTGTGTCCCTTTGGGGTGATGCCGCCAAGGAAATACAAGCTGAGAGTATTCCCCACGCCCGTGCCTTTCAGCACGTTCAAATTCGAGAAGGTTACAACAGTAAATGGTGCTCGGCGCGCTGCATCCCAATGATTATTGATGCCTGTTACGGTTCCAACGGCGATAATCTCGGCCTTATGCACCAGATCCGGAAAGCTTTGGGAAAGGACTGTTGTGGCCAAAAGTCGCAGCGGTAAGACCAGAGTAGAAAGAATGGCCAATACCGCACAAAGACGAACACCTCCCCCGTACATAGCAGCCTCCTAGAGGAAGAACGGTAATCAAGACAGTAAGTTCCCTCTTTCCGAGCATAGTAACTGAAGAAGGGTGAGGATACAAAAGTCTGACAAGAAGAATCGGCAAAGTAAATGTTGACGCAAAGGTGGAGTTGCTATCCCCTGGCGGCGTGTTGTAGAAGGCGGCTCCTAGCGAACCCTTCCTTTCCAGCCCTTTCACCAGCAGCGCTCGCTTCTCTCGCCTACGCGCCCTTAGCTCAGTCTGGATAGAGGGGCAGACTACGAACCCGCAAAGGCCCCCAAGGCAAAACTCAATCGAAAGCAGCTAGGTAGCGGTAACCCTGCGTATTTGCCGGTACACCTTGGTGCTCTCCTAAGTTTCCTAGTCTCTCTCATTTCCCGGGTTTCCTCTCGTTTCGCAACAAATATTTCTGCTCTGTTTCTACTCAACAACGTAAAAGAATGCTGCGCATCTCGTGGTCATGCCTCAATCACATCCGCAAAGCAGATGGAGAGTATACCCTACCAAGGACTCCGCTCGCATATGAATCAGGACGCCGGACTAAGGGGATCCGCCACCGGGTGACTCCATTAGTCTAAGCGCTCTGAAACATTCCGCCTCCGTCGGCTGGCCCCGGATATAGTTTGGGAGGCCCATCCGACCTGAAAGAAAGTTACCAAGCTCACTATAGGCATGATGATTTCGCATGCGTACGTGCCATCTTCCCGCCTCAGTGCGGTTGCCGCGGACTTTCGCTCTTTGTCACGCATGCCCCGGTCCATTTCCGCATGTGAACAGTATATTATCATGCGAAGGGGGATGTAGGAGCGAAATATCGGTCTTAGGAACAGGGAATATGGGCGCGGCACTTGTCCCGCGCTCGCTCACGTAGGAACCTCGCTCACGATATGGAACCGGACGTTGTCGAAAGCGGAACAGTTAGCGCAATCGGGAGTAACGGTCGCGAAATCTGCGGAAGAAGCCCTTACCGCGAGCCCTTGCTCGATACTGTGCCTCGCGGATTACGAGACCGGCCGAAAATTAGTCGGTACTAATAACACACTCCTGCCCAAACGCACAGTTATTCAGTTGACGACTGGCAAACCTATTGAGGCTAGGGGCTTAGCCAGCTTGATCCACGAGAACGATGGTTATTACGTCGCTGGCTCCATTATGGGCTTTCCGAACCATGTGGGTACAGCGGATAACCTGATTCTTTACAGTGGTGATAGGACGGCCTTCGAGTCGCAGCGGCGGAGGCTCGAGACACTTGGGGAAAACTCGGTATTTGGGCGAAGACCCAGGAGCGGCCGCAGCCTGGGCTCGGAGATAGGCAAGGTCATCGGCGTAGGCATAGGTGCGGAAGACTAACAGGACGGCGGCAAGTAACAGAAAAATACGATCTTGCTTTGGCGCTGTTCTCTGGTTGGCCCCCTTTAGTTTGAGGCGAGGTATACTGCCGCCCACTCATTCGGATTCTCGGACCCGCTGCAGCTCCTGGATAATCGCCTCATGGCATTCACGGGTGAGCCGGTGGGGGAGAAATCCCAGCACCATCCCGAGTCCGAAGACCAGCGTAATCAGTGCAGTAAACAGTCCCAGGTTGTGGACAACCTGGGGATCAACGCTGCCCGTCGTCGCGTTGGCTGGAAACCCGGCGAGCTTAATCACGAACCCCGAGACCAACACCCCGAGCCCGGACGACGCCTTGGCGATGAGGGCATTGGCCGAGAACAACAGACCCTCCTGGCGGGCTCCTGTCCGGAGCTCATGTTCGTCGGTAACGTCGGCTATCATCGACCCGACCATGATCATAGATATGATTATGGCGGTGTAGCTCACAAATGACGCCGCCCCGACGACCCACATCAGAATAGGCTCACCAGTACCCGGTAACAGGTTGGCGATCCGCACAGAAATGAGCGTGGACAAGATGAGCGGGGCAACCACGGCTGTTGTGATGGTCAGGTGCTTTTTCCCAAGACGTTGCGCCAGCGGCCGGGCAATGGCCAGGGCAAGCAGGGAGCTGGCCATGAGGACAAAAATGAAAATCGTGAGCTGCTCTGACGTAAAGCCCCACAGGAAGGTAAACAAGTAATTATTCAGGGTTTGGGTCACCCCAAAGGAGACCCACAAACACAAGCCGCCCAACACAGCCGCCCGATACGAAGGACTTTGCAGTGCCGCTTTGATGTCCTGGGGGAGTTTACTGAGACGGACCTGCTGCATGCGGCTCTCATTGACCTGTTTCCGGAGCGCGGCGCGCTGCGTCCCAAGGGAGGATAAAAGGGTCGTCACGACCATAATAATCGCGCCCCAGATGGCAAAGCTAACGTAGCCGTCGGGGTTCAGCAGCCCCTGTGGATACTGCTCTGTCGCATGCAGAAACACCGCATACGCTAGGTAGGCGTATACCAGCCCAAAGAGCCACGCAAAGACCAGCCGGAGCGTTTGCAGCGACGTCCGTTCGTCATAGTCCTTGGTCAGCTCCGGTACTAACGCCTGGTGCGGAATGGCAAACAGCGTCATGGCAAAGCGTGTCCCAGACGCGAATCCCAGCAGCCACAGAAACAGCGCTGTCTGGCTCAGGCCTGCAGGGGGCATGAAGACACCGATAAAACAGGCCGCGAGCGGTAGGCTAGACGCATACATAAAGGGATGCCGCCGCCCAAACCGAGACTGTAATCCATCCGACCACACCCCAACCGCGGGATCCGTCACGGCGTCGATGAGCAGCGCAATAAAGAGGGCCAGGCCGCACAGGCCGGGGTCCAAGCCAACAATTTGCTGATAATAAAAGAGGAGGAAGAGATTGAACGCGTTGGTCTTAATACCTTCGGCGGAGAGTCCGAAGCCGTAGGCAATTTTAACTGGGCCGGACAAAGAGTCTTTGTGCGCCATGGAGCGGTATCATTAACGAAGACCGAAGACTTCGCAAGCAACGTGGTGCTTGCGTGTCCGTGAGGGGCAGACTTCGACTCGGCGGACCTGCTTCACGCCATGTGGTCCCTCCCCTCCGGGTCTCCCACTCTGGTTGTATCTGGCCCGTGCTCTGTTAAGGTGTCGCCATCCCGACCTTTGTACAGGAACACGAAATTGTCCTTCGTGGTGATGTCTTACAAGGCCGCGCCGCCCACGCTCAGAGTCACAGGCAGTGGACGTTTGAGGCCTTGGAGTAGCTCTTCTTACGGGAGAGTCTGAACCAGCCTCTAATTCTTGTATTTTGAGGACCTGCACAGGATAGACACGGAAACCCAGGGCTTCCTCGATACGGTCAGTGAGTGTGTGTCTTCCGGTGTTTACTAACGGGTGCTTACTAAAAGGAGGAAAGCTATGGAGGGAAGGTTATTGAACTGGGGTAAAGGTCGATGGTTTCGGACCATTGTTTTTTCGTTCGCTCTCTTTCTCGGGGGCGAGACAGTGAGTAACGCAGGAAGTTTGACCAAAGTCCTGGAAAGAGGGCTGAGCCCACAGACCCCGAGTGGAGGAGTCGGACTTGGGCTGGCTGCCCGAGACAGTGTCGGTCCTATCTCGGCAGCGCTATCGGGGGCGGTCGGCCAAGCCGTGACTCAACAATTCCCGCTGGCTTCCATTTCCCCGGCCTTTACCTATCGACTCAATGAACGACTAGGCCTGCCCGAGCTGGTCACGGATATCCCTGGGCCGCTGTTTGCTGAACGCGCCCTGACGCTTGGCAAAGGACAGTGGAATTTCAGCGCGGCCTATTCATACGTCAGCTTTGACGATTTTAACGGGACTAACCTAGGTAAGGGGCAGAGTCCCGGCATGCTGCTCAACGTGCTTCCAGATGAAAGGAAGTTTGTTCGCGAGAACCCAGATACTGGCAATATGGTATATGAAGCTCCGAGTTACTTGTCTACTACTCGCTCAAAGATCGATGTGCAGGCCCATGTGGTGGTCCCATCGATACGGTATGGGCTGACGGACAACTGGGACGTGGGGATCACGATTCCAATTGTGAACACGTCGCTACGGGTGCGCAGTTCGATCTCCACGGTGGTTGAGCCTATCGGGTCGGACTTCCACTTTGAACTAGATGATCAGGGGCAGATCCCGACCTCAGGCCAAGGGTTTTTTGACACGGATACGGGCGTACCGGTTGCACCGGAAGATCTGCAGTATACCAGAGGCAAACGGGTCTTTTCCGGACAGGCTGACGGGAGGGATAGTGCCACGGGGATCGGGGATATTACCCTACGGATGAAGTACCGGCTGCCCTTTTTGCAGACGGAAAAGGGCGGCGCGGCCGTCGGGCTGAACCTGCTGGTGCCCAGTGGGGATGAGGACGATTTTCACGGCACGGGCGATGTGCGGGTGAGTCCGTTTCTGTTTTTGTCGAATGTAATTGGGGGCCGATTTGAGCCGCATCTCAACGTCGGGTTTGAGATTAACGCGAATGATATCGACCGGACTAGCTTCCTGTATACTGTGGGGGTAGTGGTCGAGGTGTGGAAGAATTTTGCGCTGATGGTGGATTTCATCGGACGGACGGAGTTTGAACCCCAGGCGAGTTTTCCGGATGCGTCCAATATACGGCAGGCAGTGTTAGACCGAAAGGCTGAAACATGTACTGACTCAGACCCCTGTCGTCAGGAAGGAATTATCTATGAGCCGTTGTTTCTGGAAGCCTTTGAGCGAAACGATATCATGGATTGTGCCATTGGGCTGCGCTATATCCTGGGCAAGAGTGGCTCCGTATTCTTTGGTGGCATTATTCCCCTCAATGATGACGGGTTCCGCTCGGATTTTATCCCTGCAGGCGGGCTAGAGTATACGTTCTAAACTCGAATCCGCCTCGGCGCACGGCCATGATGGCGTGATGGTATGGGTGCCGGAAGCCGTCGCCTCACTACTTTCCAGAGTCCCAAGACCGGCTTGGCCCGGCTATGGCAGCAACAAGGCAAGAAGACTGAAGCTCAAGAACTTCTCGCACCGTCTACGATTGGGTCACGGAGGGGTTTGATGCGGCGGACTTGAAGGACGCGCAGACACTGTTGGAGGCGCTGGAGTGAAGTCCTCGGCAGTCGTCAAGCACGCCGGCGACCTACTGCGCGAGAGCGACCGAGGAACCTATCGTGCCCGTAAGTGGGACTTTGCCCGCGCCGGCGAGATGCTGGACGACCTCCCACGGTGTTCGGCGAGCACTAGGGAAGGGAGAACAGCGGTGAAAACCTCCACTGCAATCCGCCACCGTTACCGCTGCCCAAGGTGCCGGGATGCAACAACGGATAATCCTACTAAACATCTGCAAAATAGAAAGTTAAATAGAAAAGCGAATTGATCACTTTTTTGCGGTCAATCGCCCATTGCTCATTTGCATGGTGTGGAATTTTCGATATATCCATATGAAATGGTTGACTCTCTTAAGAACACCCAGCAGCGCTTAGAGAGCCTTGTCGAAATTAACCAGCTCCTCATGGGCACTATTGAGCCTGAGGAATTGCTGCAAAAAACGATTGAGGCGACGATGCAACTGTTTTCCAGTGAAGGTTGCAGTATAGGACTGCTTGACGAAGGCAGTGAGGAACTCGCCTTTGTTTGGGCTGCTGGGCCTGCAGATGTCGAAGAGTTTCGGATTAGGAAAGGCCAAGGGATCGCTGGCTGGGTGGCAGAGTCAGGCGAGTCGGTCATCGCAAATGACGTGTCGCAAGATCCACGCTGGTTTGGTGGGGTTGATAAGAAGACCGGTTTTCAGACTCGCTCAGCCATGTGTGTTCCGCTCAAGCAGCATGGCTGCATCATAGGCGTCGTCGAGGTCTTGAACACGACATCGCCGCAAGGCTTCACAAAAGAAGATTTAAAACTCCTCATGGCGTTCGGAGGGTTAGCGGCCACCGCTATTGATCGTGCAAAATTTTTTACTTCAGTCCAATACGCTAACATTGTTTTCAAAGAAACTGTCCGAGATCGCTATCACTTTGTGACCGGTGACAGCCCAGCCATGCAGGAAGTGCTCCGCATTGCACGGACGATTGCAACGACACCTATTACTGTGTTGCTCCTGGGCGAAAGTGGTACAGGCAAAGAGGTCCTTGCTAGAGCCCTTCATCAGTGGAGTCCCCGTTCAGAGCGCCCGTTTGTTGCTGTGAATTGTGTTGCACTTACTCCCGAGTTACTGGAAAGTGAACTTTTCGGTCATGAAAAGGGGGCGTTTACCGGGGCAGTGGCTGAGAAAAAGGGAAAGTTTGAGCTAGCGCAAGGCGGTACGATTTTTCTGGATGAAATCGGAGATCTCGCGGCTAATCTCCAAGCAAAACTCCTTCGAGTTTTACAAGAACGGGAATTTCAGCGTGTTGGCGGAGTCAAAGATATTCGGGCTGACGTGCGTATTCTTGCTGCTACAAATAGGGACCTGCGCCAGGCTACGCAGAACGGAGGCTTCCGCGAGGATCTGTATTATCGACTCAATGTGGTTTCGCTACAATTGCCACCGCTCCGAGAGCGGAGTGACGACATCCCTTCGCTTGTTTCACATTTCGTGGAGCGTTTTCGTCGTGAGATGAAACGGCCAGGCCTTGGGCTAGCGAAAGAGGCGATGGACATTCTGTGTTCTAATCCGTGGCCCGGTAATGTGCGTGAACTCAGTAATACAATCGAGCGTGCTGTGGTGTTGGCGGCCGGTCCAAATATTACGGCCGCTGACCTGCCAGGGGAAGTACGCCAACAGTCGATTCAAAAGCGGGCTGGTGCCTCACAGTCGATCGAGGTTGTGGACGAAACCCTCACGCTTGCTGAGTCCATTGAAGCGCTCAAGCTCAGTCGGGTAAAAAGTGCGCTGGCGGTAGCCGGAGGGAGTCAGACCAGGGCTGCCCATCTCCTAGGGCTGCCGCAATCCAACTTATCGCGATTGATGAAAAATTTGGGACTGCGTTGAGCCATTGAGACTGTAGGCTTTTAACGCCAAGACGATTATAACGAGCCGCGCTAAGCGGTTGCCGGTTTAGTAGAGGAGTCTGACAATGCCACTCTCTCTCGAGAGAGCCAACGGCCACCATCGCCTACACCCGCAACAAGGAGCTGGACTCGGGGCACAATGCCTTCTACGTGCCCTCCTACAGCGAGCGCATGGTGCACGCACTGAACTGCTTCGGTTGGAGTTGGTCGGAGGACTTCGCGCTGCCCTCCGCCCGTTCATCAACGACATCGGCAAGAACGGAAGCAGCGGCGCGCGCGACGCCGTGTCGTCCACCAACCCCAAATATGCGAGCGGTGGGGACCATCCGCTTTGTAGCGAAACGGTGTCCAGGTACTACTACGAGACTGGCGTCGAGATCCGCGACAGCCTCGTCCCCTGAATCACCTACGACTTTAGCGACATCACGTCCCACGCCGTCCTTCACGACGCTTTCCAGGAGTCGGGACGACTCTACTGTTTCCACTCAGACCGTGAGGAGTGGATAAGCAAGAGCAGGAGCTACGCCTGGGTCTACGGCGATACCTATGAGCCCCGGCCCGGTGACTACCTGGACCGACGTTCCCCAACCACAGGAGACGACAATGGACATGCCATGATGATGGTCGAGTGGGAGGCCTCCACTGGCTTCGCCGAGACCCTCGACGGTTCGTACAACATCAACTTCCGTTTGGTCGAAGTACTCGGCCTGGAGAAGAGCGGAGCGAAAGACTGTTGCGTGGGCAGGATCCCCTTCAACGATTGATGAGACCGCCTCCTGATCCCCCACCGCCGTTGACCACCGGGTCGACCGGCGGATGCCTGGGATGACTTCGAAGGCTAGCGACACAAGTTTTGGACTGTCACGATCCTCCCCCACGGCGGTTTCCGTTGGGCTTTCCTCTGTGCGGCCCGCGTTTGTGGGGCCAAATTTCTTCTCCACCAATGCAATTGCTGAAGTGTCATTTGCGGAGTCCTGACCGTCAAGCGGCCATATCGTTTCGCCATAATTCATCAAGGCGATATATCAGAACGGTCTTGATGCATGAGACCAGTGGGTATCCGTCTGGTGGCCTCCACCGCGGTCCAACGCCGTAACATGTTGAAACAACGGGAAATACGGAAAGAGCGTACTCGTTACTGAGCGGTTGGCACGGGTCGTGCTCTATTCCTCGGGTATCTCGCCCACGCTGTGGCACAGCAATTGCCCGGGCGGAGCAGGAAAGGACACGATCATGCAGAAGCACACACAACAGAGCGCAGGTTGGAAATATACGGTCTCCGCACTCGCCCTCAGCTTCGCCATGGCCCCCGTGGCCCAGGCCGCGAGCGTGCTGCAGAGTACAGGGAAATTGGAACTCAAGGGCGCCGTCACAAAGGAGACTGGTCCGGTTACGAAGGCGGGCCTGGACACGGGCCCCGTCAAGTCAGTGGAACCGGTCGCTACGAAGATGAAAGCATTAGCCGGGCGCGAATTTACCTTCGAAAAATGGGTGGATGCCAAGGGTAACGTCACCACAGTGATTCTCGATGAGAAAGGGAACGAAGTGTCCGAGCGGGCGTTACCGCGGATTAGTCAGAACATTCTAGAACCCGAACTAGAACAGCTCCTGCGGACCCGCCGTGGCCGGAGTGGGGTACACAAGGTCAACGTAGCGTTGGAACTCGCACTCACAGTGCCCAGCGAAACGACCCAGACCGGTACGGCGGCAACCAGCGACAGCGGTGAGTCGCAGCTCCAGATTAACGGCCGGAAGGTCAGTGAAAAGGACATTGCCCGCTTGCAAGCCGCCGAACGACAAGCCCGGGGCGAAAACGCTGCCAGGCGCGTGCAAGAACGGCTGCAGCTCCTGGCAGCATTTGCCAAGCGCCACAACATCGACTTACCGAGAGAGGCGTTCGCATCCCTCACCAACACCCTTACGCTGAAGCTGACGGCCGAACAGATCGAGGATCTCGTGGATAGCAACGACTCCACCATCATCGGTATCGAGTTGTATGAAGAAGGCCAAGACGATCTGAGTTCGGCAATGATCGCGACAGGCACTGACCCCTGGGCACTCTCCTATGCCTCTACACGGGGCGATGGCATCGGGATCTACATGACCGAGAGCGGCTGTGCGAACGACAGCCGCTTCAGTGAATACACCCGGCTCGATGGCAGTGAGACTGATCATTCCCGCAACGTTGGTGGCATTATAAAGGGGGTCGCGCCGGAAGCGCATCTCTATTGTCGTGGCGACGCCGTCCTCCCGACTTCGACCGATCTGTACGGATCGTGGCTACCGGATTGGATATTGGACTTCCTCGGCATCAGTCGGGTAGATCTCCCCATCCAAGTTGTTACCCGATCCCACAGTACTAACGATACAACTGCCTATGATACGAATGACAGGGACTGGGATGATTTCACGTACGATCATGAAATCCCAACGTTCAACAGTGGCGGAAACACAGGCCTCGGAACAGGAAATGTACGCTCGCCTGGTAAGGGTTTAAATGTAGCCACCATCGGAAATTACAGCGATTCGACGAATGCTATCAATAGCCAGTCTCCGTCGGTCGATCCCGATACCGGGAACGACAAGCCAGAAATCTCGGCCCCAGGGACCAGTGTGACCGCGGGTGGCTTTACGAAGAGTGGCACCAGTATGTCTACGCCACATGCGGCGGCCTTCACGGCGGATTCGTTGTCCAGTTACAGCTGGCTGCAGTACAAGCCGCATTTGGCCAAGGCCAAGCAATTGGCGGGGGCCACGGATGAGATCGCTGGTGGTGCGGACGCGGTCGGCTTGGGGGGCATCGACTTTCTCAGCAGTCAGTACAGTGGGCATAACTACTGGATGCACGGCAGTAATAGTTCCTTCAGTAGCCTTGATGGTGGGGATGGCTCGACGGACGGATACATCACCCGCCAAGTGTATATCTCAAGTTCGTATGACGCCGTCCGGATCGCCATGACGTGGCTGTCCCGAGGCACCTACGTCTATAGTCACCGCAGCGACGCGCATCCGATCGGCATAGACTTTGACGTCCGGGTCTACGATCCCTCTGGCGTATATCTGGGCGGATCCTATTCCTGGGACAACGGGTGGGAAGACTTTGACTTTGAGCCGACCGTCTCCGGGTACTACACGTTCAAGATCAACCGGTATGCGAACCGGGATTCATCCAACAAGATCCGGTTGGGTGTAGCCGTGAACGTCTACGACTACTAAGGGCACACGCCCCTCACACTGTGACCTGCTTCCCTCCGCAGGTTGCTTGCCCGCCCGGGGTCCCTCCTCCCCGGGCGGTTTCCGTTTATGTTTGAACAGAGCCGGGTGCCACATCTTTTATTGGCGGCTTCCTACCTGGTATCTGGTACGCTAAGTATGCCGGAGGTCATGCCCGTGGATACGCCGCAGGCCGGCCCGCAGTAAGATGGACCGCAAGACATACACTCGTGTGTCTGGGTGGTGCACTACTGCCCGAGCGGAGGCCGGATGCTTCAGGAGGGCAAGGCCGAAACATC
>CAZBUD010000028.1:0-51774 GCA_964495015.1 uncultured Enterobacteriaceae bacterium
GATCATGCCGGTGTCTATATCTTCCAGCTTATTCAGGCAGCAACGCCCACAGCCGTCACACAACGACTCCCATTCTTCTGTGCTCATTTCGGACAGCGACTTTGTTTTCCAAAAAGGCTGCGACTCAGTTGTCATGTTTCCTCACTCAATTTGAATAACGGTTTCAAGGCGAGATGTCGGGCCCGCTTCGGTCCTACTCAGGACAGGCTTCGAGCACGCGCAAGATGAACTCCACGCAACATCTCACCTCCACGCCTAGGGGAGAGATTCTTCGCTACGCTCAGAATGACCGAACCTGGTGCCCATGTTGTTCGGATAGGCACTTAGTCGATGTGAACGTGTTGAAACGATTATTTCAACTATTTCAGCCGGGCGATGACTTTAATTTCGACCCAGGCGCCGGGAAAAGCCAGTTCGGTGATACCAATCGCCGTCCATGCCGGGAAGGGGTCTTTCATGTAAAGGTCTTTGACCTTCATAAAAGCAGCGAGATTTTTTTGCAGGTCAACGTGGAAGGTTGTCATCTCAACGACGTCGTCGAATGACGATCCGGCTGCTTCCAGCGTGGTCTTCACATTCTCAAATGCCTTGGTGAACTGTGTTTCTGCATCGTCTGAGATCTTATTCCCTTCGCCATTTCCAAGTTGTCCGGAACAGAACAGACGATTTCCGTCTTTGACTGCCGGGGCAAAGTGAAAATCATTGTAATACGCTTCCATACCTTTTGGGATAACAACGTCTTTGGCCATAGTGTCTCCTTTGCTTTTGTTTGACCCGTCGGGTTGAGAACCAAGCTGGACTTTAACACCTTGGCAAAGCCGCTCGCAAGCCGAGCTATGGTCCAAGATGGATTTATGCGAGGACAGGCAAGAGCTACTAACAAAACTCTGCCTTGCGCCGTAGGCATGGATATGGACTCCTGCCTTCGCAGGTATGATACAAAACCGGTTGTTAGTCCCGTGGAAACGGGAATCCAGGGGTGAGGCGAGGGGGGAATTCCTCACGCATGTTCTCTTCAGCGATCTCTACAGGACACCATTTGAGTGGAGAAGGCAAGCAATGCTGAAATATGTAAGAGCTCTGATCGAAATACCTTTTTTGTCGGCCTGTGCTACATCGCCTTTGGGGCGACGTCAGTTACGCCTCTTCGCGGGGTCGGACGTGAACGTCATGGCCGTTGCCGCGTTTGCAAAATTCAAAGAAGAAACCTCTTCAGCGAAAAGTGGGAAAGTAAACCGCTACGCGCGTTGTGTCGCCAGTGCGATTACGGCTGCACTGCCAGGCAAAGGCGGAGCAGCCTCGTGGGAGGTCGTCTTTCCAGATGACGCGGTGAATGCGGTTGCCCCGCCTAGAGGAAAAATCGGCGTGTATACCGGCTTACTCAAGGTCGCCCAGAATCAGCATCAGCTGGCAACCGTGCTGGGACAGGAAGTGGGGCATGTGCTTGCCAACCATTCTAATGAGCGTGTTTCGCCCCACTATGCCACGCAGACGGGAGTGCGGCAGAGTGCCAAAATACTTATTGGTGCGTGAGCGGCAATCCAAGAGCGAGTGCGGACCGTGCTAGGTTTGGCGCCCAGTTTGACGTAGCTTTACCTTCTGGTCGGACCCAGGAAAGTGAAGCCGACATTATCGGGATCGATCTCATGGCACGCGCAGGTTTTGATCCGCGTCAGAGTATTCAATTGTGGGAGTGCATGTATGAAGCCGGTGGCCCCCCGACCGCCGGAGTTTCTCTCCACTCATCCTTCACCCTAGACGCGTAATGAGGACCTGCGTAAACGTATGTCTCTGGCTTGCCCGCTGTATGGAAAGGCTCGTCTCGCAGGCAAAAAATAGCGCTGTAGGTAAATTCCATAAATTCTAGGAAGAAGCCGGTTCCTTTGCTTCGGACCGCGTCCGGAAACTCACGATCCAGAGCACGATTACGCCGCCCGTAATCGCTATATCTGCAACATTAAAAATGCCGGTCCGAAGTGGACCAAGACCGAGGTTCAAAAAATCAATCACTCTTCCGTCGTGAAAGACTCGGTCGAGCATATTCCCTATTCCTCCGGCTAAGACGAAGGATAACGCAATAAAGGAGAGATGGGCGGTATTCCATTGCAGCATGAGGAGTACGGATAGCCCGACAAGCAGGGCGGCGGTTGCAACCGTGAGTAGCCAAAACCGCAGCTCAGGAGAAAGTCCGTTGCCCAGGCCAAGAAAAGCACCACGATTCTCTGTGTAGTGCAAGCGCACGGTATCGCCCAAGAAAGAAAGTGGCGGCGAGCCTCGTAACTGCTGGGCCGCGATCTGCTTGGTGACCTGATCGCAGCCGATGCCTGACATCAGAATGAAGAGGGCAAGCAGTAGCCGAGCACGTTTGGTGACGGTGGTCATCCGGAATCCTGTGCTCGTTTTATTCGGAGACGAGACCGCGAAAGCGCAGGAACTGTTGCGCCGATTCGTGTGGCCGTTCGATCATTGGAACATGCCCGACATTTTTCATAATGACCACGTGGCTATCGGGAATGAGCGCATTGAGTATGGCTGCGCCAGATACATGCAGCAGGCGATCCTGATCTCCCCAGGTAATCAGGGTCGGCGCCTGAATATTCTGTGCCTCGGATTCCAAAGACGCCGGGCGGGAAATAAAGTCCTGGAATATTTTTTCATTGAACGGACGCTGGGCTATGGCTTGCTCGGTCAAATACTCCACAATGGCGCCTGGAATACTTGGGACCTCGACAAAGACGAAGTCGAGCAAGCGTTCAAAATCCGCGGCGGTCTGCACAAGGAGAGGGTTATCTCCTTGTCTCAGGAGACCGTCAAGCTCGCTCGGTTCGGCTGAATCTACACCTGCCGGAGCTAACAGCCAAACGCTTTTGACCATATCCGGGTGGCGGACGGCATACAGGCCGGCGATGGCTCCACCCATTGAATTACCGCCAATATGAAAAGTCTTCAGGTTCAATGCCTGGACGAACGCGTGGACATTGTCGACCTGATCGCCAAAGGCATAGCGCGCCTTGGGCTCACGACTGCTGTCACCAAACCCGGGCAAGTCGGGTGCGATTACCTGGAAATGGGGCGTCAGATCTTGCGCGACACGGCTCCAATTATCTTTGTCCGCTGCAAAGCCGTGCAGCAACACAAGGATATCGCCTTCCCCACCAATCAAGTAGGCGATGCGATGGCCTGCAATATCGACCTCCCGCTGCTCAAAATTAGCGGCCCTGCGCTCCGCCTGGGTTGGCAGTGTGAGAGGAACACTCGGGAAGAGAAAATACACAACGGCCAGTCCTATGAGCAGGAAGGAAAAGGTTGCGAGCAGCAGCTTTTTTCTGGTCACAGCCATAGATCTTTTTTGCCCGTCTCTCGCTCCCGGCCTAGCTCCCGGCACTAATCTGATCGATTATTTTCTGGGCGTTGGTATGGCCTTGGTCCGCCGCCTTGTGCAGCAACTCGAGACCTGCGTCCATGTCTTTTGCGACCCCGCGACCTTCCAGATACATGGCCCCAAGATTGAATTGTGCGCCTGAATGTCCGCGCTTGGCTGCTTCCCGAAACCACACCGCCGCCTCGGCATCATCCTGATCCGTGCCACGGCCCATGAAGTACATGGTCCCGAGGTTGAACTGAGCTCCAGAGTGGGCTCGATCGGCTGCCTGGAGGTACCAGCCGCGCGCTTTCGAGAAGTCCTGCTCAATGCCATAGCCGTTATCGTACAGCACGCCGAGATTATATTGCGCATTAGCAGAGGCTTGATCGGCTGCGTTCCGAAACCAAATGGCCGCCGTTGCGTAATCCTTTTCCACACCTTGGCCTTTGACGTACATCATGCCCAAACGGTACTGTGCCTTGGTGTGGCCACTCTCTGCGGCTTTCTGAAACCACTTGGCGGCTTCTTTCCTACCGGTGTCATCTTTCTTCCCCGCGAAATACAACATGCCCAGGTTGAATTGCGCCCCGACATGGCCTTGCTTGGCGGCTCTCCGAAACCATCTGACGGCCTGCTTGGCATCGCGTTTGATGCCTTCGCCCTTGACATACAAAACGCCAAGATTGTTCTGCGCCTTTGCATCGCCGCTTCTGGCCTCTTCTTGGATGGTGTCAATCTCTTCTTGTGCCTGCGCGAACGGCTGGCAGAAGAAAAGGAGGGTGCTGATCAGCACGGTCAGTCCAGTACAGCGTATTATAGTTTTCATACCGCCTCCTTGTGTGGCCCAGTATACTCAATATTAGAGATAATCAAGATTAAAGGGCTACTCAACTGCATACCGACTCTGCTCGACGTCTGGCCGCGCGAACGTTAGGATAGCGGCCCTATGCAATCAGATAGGGCGAACGGTCCCCGTCCCTGGTTTGGATGGTTTGTTAGGGGCGATATTGATGGGTTTTTCGGCCTGTTTATCGATAATTTGCTGCAACTCATGCTGATCGCGATCCTGTGTCCGTTGGTGTGTGGGTTTCCGCAAGAATTGGTGATCGGTCGTATTCTGCCAGGTGCTGCGATTTCCATTCTGCTCGGCAATGCCTTTTACGCCTGGCAGGCGTGGCGTTTGATGCAACAGACGGGACGCCGCGATATAACCGCGCTGCCGTACGGCATCAATACGCCCAGCTTGTTTGCTTATATTTTTCTCATTATGGGGCCAATTTATCAGGAGACGCACAACCCAACCTTAGCCTGGCAAGTTGGACTGTTTGCCTGTTTGCTGAGTGGGATCATGGAAACGGGTGGGGCGTTTGTGGGCGACTGGCTACGTCGGCATACCCCCCGGGCGGCTCTACTGACTGCGCTGGCCGGGGTTGCGGTTACCTTTATTGCCATGGGATTTATCTTTCAGATCTTCGCCAGCCCGATGATTGCTCTGTTGCCGATGATGATGATCCTCATGACCTATGCGTCCCGGCAGACTTTTCCGGGTGGTCTGCCGGGCGGATTAGTCGCAGTCCTGACTGGTGTAGCTTTGGCCTGGGGCCTGCGTTTTTTAGGCATGCCGGTGTTTGAATCTCCGACGGAGCACTATCGATTTGGGCTGTATCTGCCTACGCCGGTCCCCCAGGAGCTCTTTGCCTTGCTGACCAGCGACCGTGGCTGGCAGTATCTGGCCGTCATTTTCCCCATGGGCCTGTTTAATATCATTGGCTCACTGCAAAATTTAGAAAGCGCTGAAGCGGCGGGCGATCGGTACGAAACCAAACCCTCACTTTTGGCAAACGGCGTTGGCACACTGGTGGCTGCCCTTTTTGGGAGTGTGTTTCCGACCACCATATATATTGGCCATCCGGCCTGGAAGGCTATGGGTGCGCGCGTGGGCTATTCGGTTGTGAACGGGCTGGTCGTTGTCTTGCTGTGCCTTGTGGGAGGCATAACGCTGATTCTCCAGGTGCTCCCGTTGGAGGCCACGCTGGGCATACTGTTGTGGATAGGCATCATCATGACCGCTCAGGCGTTTCAAGAAGTTTCCAAGGCACATGCGCTTGCCGTTGCCTTTGGACTCATTCCTGCACTCGCGAATTGGGCACTGCAGTTGATTGACACCAGTCTACGCAAAACGGGGACTTCTTTATTTGAAATGGCTCCCAAGTTTGGCACTGATCTGTATATTCACGGGGTGATTGCTCTGAGTCAAGGATTTCTTCTGAGCGCCATGGTCTTGGCAGCGGTGGTCGTTTTTATCATCGAGCGCCAATTTCTCAGAGCCGCTGCTTGGACTCTGGTGGCGGCCGTCCTATCGTTTTTTGGCGTCATTCACGCGTATGAACTGACACCAGCAGGCGTGCAAAATTCCTTTGGCCTTGCTGCTGCCCCGGACTTTGCGCTGATGTACGGCCTGAGTGCTGCGCTGCTCGTTTTCTTTCATATCTCTGGCAGAGAAGCGGAATCCTAAGATATTTTGGGTGGGGCCTATGCCCCGGCCTCTTGTATTACATTTTCTGATCTTCAGCCTGTACCAGCTCAAGATCAATGGTGATTTCGACTTCCTCGCCAATCGCCACGCCGCCGGTATCAAGGACAGAGTTATACTTGAGTCCATAATCCGTTCGATTTATCGTGGTGGTCGCGCTTCCGCCTAGCCGGTTTTTCCCCCACGGATCTTTCATCGCTTTGGGGGAGCCTTTCACGTTGAGCACAACTTCTTTGGTGACTCCCATGAGCGTGAAGTCGCCAGTCACGTTGTATTCAGTGTCACTCACTTTTTCGACCTTCTTGGATTTGAAAGTCATTGTCCTATTCGCTTCTTCCGCGATATTGAAGAAATCGGGGCTTTTTAAATGTCCATCCCGCTTCTCGTTGCGTGTATTCACAGAGGCAACGTCGATGCTTGCGTCGACCGATGATTTGCTCAGATCAGTGTCATCGATCATCACCGTGACTTCAAACGTATCGAAATTCCCTCGAACAGTCGAAACCATTAAGTGACTCACCGCGAACTGGATGCTGGCATGTGTGGGGTCGCTCTTCCAGGTTGCGGCCTGGGTCAGGCTAGGGATCAGTAAAGCGATCCCGGCGAGTGCTGAAACAATGCTACGCTTCATATCCTCTCCTTCTTTCCTCGTTGGGGGGCTGGGCAGTGTGTGTAATTTTGCCCAGCCCCACGTGTGGCACTGTTGTTTTACAAAAGAATCTCTCATCCACCCGAGAAGGTCCCCTACCAATCCCAGGCACGGGAAGCAATCCCATTTGCAAAAATACGGTGCGAAGGAGGAGAGAGATTGTTGTGTTGCCCCTACCTGCTCGTCTCCCAGCCACCGCCGAGGGCTTTGTATAAAACGATCAGCTGAGAGGCGAGAGTCGTTTGGCTTTGGGCGAGTTCATCTTGGGCGGTGAACAAAGCACGCTGGGCAATGACAACGTTCAGATAATTCTCAAGCCCGTTCAAGTAGCGTTCGTTTGCAATCTCCAGGGCTGTGCGATTCGCATTGACCGCATCGGTTAGCCAGCGATGGCGGACGGTCTCTTTTGCGTACGCGACCAAGGCATTCTCAACTTCTTCCAGCGAGGTCAAAATCACCCGTTCATAACGAGTAAGGGCTTGTTCTTGCCTGGCATTTTGGATCGTGATGTTGGCTCGAATACGTCCGGCATCGAAAATAGGCCAGCTGACCGATGGGCCCGTCGACCATGACAAGCCTGCTTCTTTCCACAGGTCCGAGAAATGTAGCCCTTGAGTTCCCAGCCGTCCAGTCAGAGAGAAGCGCGGGAAAAGGTCTGCTTGCGCGACTCCGATACGTGCTGTTGTAGCCTCCAGCTCTCGTTCAGCTTTTCGGATATCCGGCCGGCGTCGTAGGAGGCCGGAGGGCAGACCCAGAGAGCCGTCCAAGTCTGCCATTGGAACGGGTCGTTCCAGAGATAGCTCATCAGCCAGAGCCTGGGGCGGGGAGCCTAAAAGAACGCCAAGACGGTGTATGCTCGCTTTCACCTCGGTTTGCAGGCTGGGCACCTGTGAGTGGGTGCTGGCTAATACGGCTTGTGCCTGCGACATATCGAGCGCACTGGTCAAGCCGGCCTGGTAGCGTGCCTGGGTGACCTCAACGGATTCCTGTTGAGCCTGAATATTTTGACGGGCAATGGCGAGTCGTTGCTGGAATCCGCGCAGGTTCACATAGTTTCGGGCAATGTCGGCCAACAAGGTGACCAGGATATTGCGCCGGTCTTCTTCTGCCGCAGCCACGTCTGCCTCCGCTGCTTGGACAATCCAATGAATGCGGCCAAAGAAATCAAGCTCCCAGCTTGCATCCAGACCGGTTTGGTAGAAGTTCTGGTCCTCGCCAAAACCGAACGACCCCCCGCCCGTACTGGATGAAGCATCGGTCGTATGTGTCTCGCCGGTCAGCACATCATCGAACGCGGACGACACGATGGCGCTACTGCTGCGAGTGCGTGTATAGCTGTTGGACCAACCAAGAAAGGGCAACTGTGGTGCGGCGGCCATGGTTTGTGCGGCGCGCGCTTCACGTATGCGGGCGGTCGCTTCGCGCATGTCGAGGTTGTTGACAATACCGCGCTCAATGAGGGAGTGGAGTAGTGGGTCACGATATGTTTTCCACCAGCGCGCAAGATCAATTGCAGCAAGCGACTCAACCGTCTGTGACGGCGTGACCGTCTCTGGCAGCTCCTGCCCCTCTTGCCACGTCTCTGGAATCGGGATCTTTGAGACCGGCTGCTTGGGTGTGATGGTACAGCTGGTGTAGGACGACAGTATCAGGACGGAAGCAAAGAAAGGGATGGCGCGCGCTGTGAAATCCAGCGCCTGCCGCGATATTTTACTCACTGCGTCTCATGCCTTTATAGAACTGAGTCTTTTTCTCATTAGAGTGCCAATGGAGTGTTTTGTTCATTTTCGTCAAGGCCATCCAAAAGTGGCACTTCGGGCGGAATCATGTTGAATCCAAACCGCTCGGCAAGATAGGTCACAAAGAGATATACCACAGGGATGACAAGCAGTGTAAACGCGGTGGAAAATGTCAGTCCACCGACAACGGCGGCGCCGATCGGGCGACGGCTCTCGGCGCCGGCGCCGGTGGCCAGCGCAAGCGGCAGGGCGCCGAAAATAGACGTGACGCTCGTCATCAAGATTGGACGAAAGCGGCTCCGCCCGGCTTCCAAGACCGCTGTCAGTAGGGCCTTGCCTCGGGCGCGTTCCTGGTTGGCATAGTCGACCAAGAGGATCGAGTTTTTGGTCACCAGACCAACCAGCAAGATAATGCCGATTTGGCTGTACAGGTTGAGAGTATGGCCGGTCGCGAAGAGAATAAGGAGGGCGCCACACAGAGCGAGAGGAACGCTGCCCAGGATAGTCAGGGCGTGAAAGAAGTTCTCGAACTGAGCGGACAGCACGAGATAGATAAAGGCCAGGGCAATGAGAAAGGTGAGATAAACGGCCGCTGACGAGTCAACAAACTCCCGGGCGCTTCCACCCAGCGCGCTGCTAAAGCCCGCCGGCAACACGTCTGTGGCGATGGCCCGTACGTCTGCCAACATTGCTCCTAACGTTGCGCCGGGGGCGAGACTGCCTGTGACGGTGGCCGAACGCTGGAGGTCATATCGATTCAGACGAGCCGGGGCAATGGATGGAACGGCTTGGACGAGGCTGGAGAGCGGAACCATGCTCCCGTTTCGACTCCGGACATAAATCTCACCGATCTGTTCGGGTAGGCTGCGGTAGCGCGAGGCCAGGGCGGTAATCACATCATACTGCTTGCTGCGCATGATAAATTCATCAATCTTGCTCTGCGAGAGCAGGATCTGGAGGCTCTGGGCAACAGACGAAACCGGCACGCCGAGGTCGGCTGCGCGGTCGCGATCGAAGACCATGTCCAACTGCGGATTGTCGAGCCGTAAATCGCTATCCACGTTAATCAGACTTGGCAGTCCGCGTACGCGGTCCAGCATGGTGTTGATCGCTTGAGTAAATTCTTCTTGTGTAGCCGACGCATTTTTGATGATAAATTCAAGGTCATTGATACTGCGCTGATTAAGCGACGGTGGGTTGATTGGAAAAACGAGTGCCCCGGGCAGGGCGAAAAACTCGGGAAAGAGCTGCCCGACTATGGTCTGCTGTTTCACCTCTCGATCTCTCCAGTCAGTAAGCCGGGTAAAGACGATGCCATTGCTCGTAGTTGGCGGACCACCCAGGGAGAAGCCGACGGCTTCGAAAAACACCTCGACCTCTGGAATCAGCCGGATACGCGCTTCCACTTGGTCCAGGGTCTGAGCCGTATACGACAGGGTGGAGCCCTGCGGGGCCTTAATAATAGTGATAAAACGTCCGCGATCCTCAACAGGGACGAGCGTGGCGGGGATGATCGTGAGCAGGAGTAGGCCGAGTCCAATGGTTGTCAGAAGAAACAGGCCTATCGTCTTCCGGTGGTGTATGGCCCAGGTGAGGGATCTTTCGTAGCCATGATTGAGACCGCTGAAGAATGTTTCAATGCGTCGGTATAGCTTGCCATGGACCGACGTCACGGTCAGAAATTGGGCGCACATCATGGGCACCAATGTCAGAGCGACAAAGGTCGAGATGAGGACACTCCCGGCCATGGTCAGGGCAAACTCCCGAAACAGTCTGCCCAAATTACCGCTCAAGAGCGAGAGTGGGATGAGGACGGCGACCAGCGAAATCGTAGTAGCAATGACAGGGAAGCCGACTTCTTTCGATCCCCGCCGGGCACTGACCAGACGTGTCTCGCCCAGCTCCTGTCTGCGGTAGACGTTCTCCATGACGACAATGGAGTCGTCTACCAACAGGCCGATGGCGAGGACCAAGGCCAGGAGGGTGAGTACGTTCACTGAGAAATCCAGCGCGGTCATGATGGCAAAGGTGCCGATCAGAGAGACGGGGATGGCAATCGAGGAAATAATCGTCGCGGCGGTGGAGCGCAGGAAGATCAAGTTCACCAAGACGACCAAGGCAAAGACTATGCCTAAGGTGAACCAGACTTCCCTAAGGGACGCCCTGACAAAAATGGTGCTGTCTACGGCAATGTCGAGATCAACCCCGTCCGGTAGCGCAGCACGAATAGCAGGCAAGGCACCTCTCACCGCATCCGAGACTTCGAGCTGGTTTGAGCGCGACTGCCGGATAATGCCTGCCCCCACCGTCGGACGACCGCTGAGACGGGTGATGATGTTATAGTTTCCAGCGCCCAGTTCGACCCAGCCGATATCCTTGATCCGCACCCGCATTTCACCATCCTCGCGGATGATGAGGTTTTCGTACACACTCGGATCGTCGATCTGCGCATCGGCCAGGACGGTAAATTTCCGTGTCGTGCCTTCAATTTCGCCGGCAGGAACCTGGAGGTTGTTTTCAATAACGGTGCGGCGAATGTCTGCCGGGTCAACGCGGTGGAGGGCCATCTTGGCTGGGTCTAGCCAGATGCGCATGGCATACTTACGCCCGCCCATGAAGACCTCGGCCACCCCGGGCAGGATCTGCAGGGGTGGTTTCACGATGCGATCGACAATGTCGGTCAGATCTTCAGGCGAGTAGACCTCGCTTTGCAGACCCAGCCAAATAATAGGGAAACTATTAGCCCCAGATTTAGCGACAATCGGTCGCTCAGCCTCATTCGGGATATCGTCGAACGCGCGCTGAATCGCATTACTCACGTCCGTTACGGCTAGGTCAATGTCTCGTCCGGCCACAAACTCGACCGTGACGGAACTGTGGCTAAAGCCGCTAATCGAGGTGATGTTGCGGACGCCTTCTATGCCATTCAGTGACTGCTCGATGGGCTCGGTGATCGTACTTTCAACGGTGGTGGGGCTGGCGCCGACATAGGTTGTTGTAATCGAGACAACCGGGTTGTCTACGTCGGGATATTCCCGCACAGGTATGTTGAGAAATGCCGCTACACCAGCCAGCACGATGAGCAGACTCATCACCGTGGCGAGAACCGGACGGGTGATGCACAGGTCGGAAAGAAACATGGATTAAAAATCGCACGCAGCCAGCAATGCAGAGCTGGCACCGAGTTCAAGATTTGGATTTGCGACAGGCTCGTACGGCGTGGGCTGAACCACGGCCCCTGGCCTGAGTTTTTGGTGACCAGCAACCACGACCGTATCGCCGGGCTTGAGCCCGCTGAGGATCTCAACGTGTTGGAGCGCAAATTGACCCAGTATAACTTGTTGCGTGGTGACGACATCTCTAGCTCGTTGATTTTGTCGGTTTTGTACCGTATACACGAGCCGCCTCGTACCTTGCCGGATAATTGCTTCCAAGGGAACGGAAAGCGAAGCTGGAATATCGGCGACCTCAAGACGCAATGCAGTCGCCATGCCGGGCAAGAGGCTACCATCCTCATTTGGGACGATGGCCTGAACGGTAACGGAGCGTGTTTCCGGGTCAAGAAAGGGATCGATCACGCTGACCGTTGCCGTGAACCGGCTCGCGCAGTTGCCGGCCACGCCCTGGATGGTCTGCCCGTTCTCAAGTTTCGACACATGATGCTGGGGCAGACTAAAAATAAGATGTAAGGGCCGCATCTGGGTAATCCGAACAACCGCATCGCCGGGCTCTAGATAGGCTCCCAGGCTCACTTGGCGTAGGCCCAATCGGCCAGTAAATGGCGCAGAAATCGTTGTTTTGCGGAGTATAGTTTTGGCTTGATCGAGTTCGCCCTTGGTCGCTCGAACGGCAGCCTGTGCATCGTCCAGGGTCTGTTGCGAGCGAGCCTTGGCCGGCAGCTTTTTGAGTCGCTCGAGAGTGGCCTGCGCGTTCTGGTACCGGGCGCGTGCGACATCCGCGGCTGCCCGCGCCTCATCTGGGTCAATCCGGGCGAGGACGTGGCCTTTCTGGACTTCTTGGCCTTCGGGGATGTCGAGGAAGACGACTTTGCCGCCACGATCGGCAGTCACTTGCGTGGTATGCGGACTTTCAAGGCCGCCGACGGCCGAAATGGTGCGCGGCATTGATGTGGCTTCCAGTGTAATAATCTGGACTGGGATAGGCGGTGGGGCTTGGTCGCGTGGCGCCCCTTCGGTCTTCGTGCAAGCATTCAGGAAGAACGGCAGGAAACAAAAGATGAAACTAGCCAATAGAAAGGAGAATGGCTGCTGGTGGAAGCGAAGTGTTATTACGTTGTGACGGTGTCGAGAGTTGTATATACCCATGAGTGTCTGACCAGACGGTCTACTCCTATAGAATTCTTTTGCGTGGTCATGAAGAATTGTAATCGAAACGCTCCAGCCATATTTTCAGCATGTCATAAACACCCGGGCGAGTCACTATGATCTTGAGGCCGGCCAAGCTTCAGAAAAATCCCGAAAACTTTGAAAAACTTGCCTTGACTCATCACGTCGGGTGAGTCATTCAGGAGGGGATCAAAGCTTTAAAAGAAACGAGGACACCCTATGCTGGCACCCAGAGTACGCTTTGGGCTTTCGCTTACAACATCCCACTCGGCGCAAGCCGATCCGCAGCAGTGTGTTCGAGATGTACTCGAACGGGTAGCGGTCGCTCGCGAAGTTGGGTTTCACTCTGTCTGGATAGGGGACCATCATGTGACCCCGCATCATTATCTACAAAACGTTCCACTCATTGCTCGTATTTCTGCCCTGTCGGGTCAGATGCAGATCGGCGCGCTCTTCATGTTGCCTTTGTTTCAGCCTGTTTTATTGGCCGAGCAAGTGGCCACACTCGATGTGATTTGTGAGGGTCGGTTCACGCTCAAAACGGCCGTCGGCGGGCAGCAGGATGCACACGAAGCGTTTGGCATTCCGTGGAAGCAACGTGCGAGTCGGTTTGAAGAATGTCTGGATGTCATGCGCAAGCTGTGGACTCAAGATCAGGTCACGCATGAGGGACGTTATTGGCAGTTTTCTCATGTAACAATTAATCCCAAGCCAGTGCAGAATCCACTGCCGGTGTGGATAGGCGCGAGTGCCGATGCGCCTGTTAAACGAGCGGCGCGTTTAGCAGACGGCTGGCTGATCGATCCAGGCCAACCGCTGGCTGCGTGTGAGCAGCGTGTCAATTTTTACCGCCAAGCTTTGCAGGAATATAAGCGGACTGTCACGGAATTTCCGATTCGGCGAGATGTGTATATCGCTGCGGATCACGAAACCGCGAAACAGCACACCGATCCTATACTGCAGGCGGGCTATCGCGGATTCCAAGGGGAACGGCTGAGCGCCCTGATTATTGGAAGCCCTGACGGGGCTATCGCTGAGGTAGAAAAATATGCCGCGCTCGGCTGCAACCATTTTCTCTTTCGCCACATCGTACGCGATCAAGGTCAGATGCTGTCTTCGATTCGATTGATGGGCGAGAAGGTGATCCCGGCCTTTTCCTGAGCAGGAAGATTGTTCGCATAGTTTTCGTTACTGCTACTAAAGAAAGGCTCAGAGCATGAAATTCGGTCTTGTCGAAGATTTTCGCAACCCGCCGCAGTGGCAACGTCCCTATCCGGAACTTTATCAGGACCTCCTGGACCAAATCGCCCACTTGGAAGACTTGGGCTACGACAACATCTGGCTGACTGAACACCACTTTACTGAAGACGGCTATAATCCCTCTTTATTCCCCACGGCTGCCGCGATTGCTGCGCGCACCCAGCGCATCCGGATTGGGACGTTTATTGTGCTCTTGCCGTTCCAGCATCCCGTGCGAGTGGCGGAAGATGCGACAAGTGTGGACATCTTCTCGAATGGCCGCTTCGATCTCGGCGTGGGGCAAGGCTACTCTTACCATGAGTTCAATGCCTTCTGTATGCCGCGTAAGGAACGCACTGCGCGTCTCACGGAGGGAGTACAGCTCATTCAACAACTCTGGACTGAACCACCTGTGACGTTTGACGGGAAGTTCACCCAAGTGAAAAACATGACCCTCTCGCCCATGCCAGTCCAACAACCCCACGTCCCGCTCTGGATTGGTGCCCGGACAGAGAAAGCCACACGACGTGTTGCGCGGCTGGGCTGCCATCTCATGGCGACTTTTGGGCTAGACCCCGCGCCGTGGTATATCGATGAACTCAAAAAGCTGGGCCATAGTCCTGCGGATTTTAACATAGCCCAACTGCGCACGGTGTATATTGCCGACAGCGAAGACCAAGCCTGGGAAGATATCCAAGAGTATGCGTTTAGCATGATGGAGTTTTATGGCGACATCGTGCAGGAGGCCAAAGATGTACCCGGAGATGAAAAATTCTGGACACCAAAGAAGCCTCAAGATCTTCGGGATGCTGCCTATGGTCAAAGCGCCATGATTGGTACGGCGGATCAGGTGGCGCGTAAGCTCGAGCAATTTTGCCAGGACTTTCAGTGCACACACTTTGTTATGAGTACCCAGCTGCCGGGCCTCGATATACAGAAAGCTAATCGTTCGCTAGAAATTTTTGCCAAGGAAGTAATGCTGCATTTTCGGGAGGCGTAGCACATAGTCAGAGTTTGCAATTAGCAACAGCAGGGCCTCATGCTGCTGTTGGTGCTCTAGGATATGGTAGAGTGGTAAACTGAAGGAAGGACCTGATGTATGGCTTTTCTTGTTCCCGTGACGGGTGGATGTGCCTGTGGCGCAATTCGGTACGAATGTCTGGCGGAGCCGATGTTTACGTGGAAATGCCACTGCCGAGAGTGTCAGCGCTCTACAGGAGGCGGCGCGGCTGTTAATGTGGTTTTCCCCATAGCGGTCGTACAGTTTGTGAAAGGCACGCCGAAGGAGCATACCAGCACGGGTACAAGCGGGAACAAGACCCACCGAGGATTCTGCGCTGAGTGTGGGTCTCCCATTTCGGCAAGAGCCGACCTGATCCCGAATATCCGCGGTATTAGCGCGGCCAGCCTGGATGACCCTGACCAGGTAGAACTGATAGCCCATATTTGGACGTCAAGTGCCCAGCCGTGGGATGAGCTGTCTGCCACGCTCCCACAGTTTGAGACCACGCCCACCACGGAAGAGCTCCAAGAGCTCGCCTCTCAATAGCGCGTCATTATTTTTTAATGGGCCAGAGGGAATGGAGCCAGATCTTTGCTATAGGAATTCAGCGAGGCTTTTCAGGAAGCCCACACACCGCCATCGTTGGCACGCCACAGGAGTGCCGCAAACAGGCTGAAGCCTTTGAGAAGGCCGGGGCAGCACACGTGATTCTCTACCCTATGCCGATTGACGAAGATATGGATCGCAGCGTGCGAGCGGCGTTAGAGGCGTTTGTGCAGTAGCAACAAGAAGGAGGCAGTTATGCTGGTTGACGGCAAATGGCAAGACGACTGGCAGATGGGAAAGCGCACGGATAGCCAGGGGCATTATATCCGACAGGAATCCACGTTTCGGCACTGGGTCACCTCGGATGGCGCTGCCGGACCAACCGGGGAAAGTGGATTCAAGGCCGAGCCCGGACGCTATCATTTATATATTGCACTGGTCTGTCCCTGGGCCTGCCGAGCGCTGTTGTATCGGAAGCTGAAAAAGCTCGAAGACGTAATCTCTCTGTCCATTTCCATTCCGGAGTTCACAGATCAGGGCTGGGCCTTTGGCGGAGACTATCCCGGTTCCATCCCCGATCCCCTTTATAACATCCAGTATGTCCACGAACTCTATACCCGGGCCGACCCGGACCTCACCGGCCGCCCAACCGTTCCGGTGCTATGGGACAAGGCTCAGGACACCATGGTCAATAATGAATCTGCGGATATCATACGCATGTTCAACAGCGCATTTGACGCCTTTGGGGATGCGTCAGTAGACTTTTACCCGGAGGCCCTGCGGACTGAAATCGATGCGCTCAATGACCGGATTTATGGCGCATTAAATAACGGCGTGTATCAGACTGGTTTTGCCACATCGCAAGAAGCGTACGATGAGGCTGTTGCAGCCGTTTTTAACTGTCTTGACGATTTAGAGCGGATGCTTGAAGGACAATCGTATTTGCTCGGAGAGCGTCTTACCGAGACGGACTGGCGAGCGTTCGTGACCTTGATCCGGTTTGATTTGGCTTACCATGGGTTGTTTAAGTGCAACTTGCGGCGTCTCACCGACTATCCGAATCTTTCGGCCTATTTGAAACGCTTGTATGATGTGCCTGGGGTTGCTGAAACCGTTGACTTCGATCACATCAAGCGTACCTACTACAGCATTAAGAAGGTCAACCCGAGCCGCATTTTCCCCAAAGGGCCGGATAAGATTTTTGTATAAGAACTCAGTTCGCCTCGGCTGATTTAAAGAGGTGGAGGACATTTATGAAAGCCATGCGCTTGGCCCAGTTTGGAAGTCCCGAAAATCTACGCCTTGAAGAGGCACCTGACCCTGAGCTGAGAGAGGGCCATGTCGCAATTCGGGTCAAAGCCATCGGAATCAACCCTGCCGATCTGGTGCGTATGTCGGGCAAGTACCCGCAGCCGCTTCCTCTCCCATACATCCCAGGTACTGATGTAGCGGGTGAGGTCGAAGCGCTTGGCGCGGGCGTGGATCATGTCCAAGTTGGAGACCGCGTCTTTTGCCGCTCGTTGAACGGTGGTGGCTATGCGGAAAAAGCTTGTCTTCCCACATATGAAACATTCCCGCTGCCGACGAACCTTTTATTTACTGAAGGCGCCGCGATCCCGGTCCCGTTCTACACCGCCTATGTTGCCCTTCACTACAAGGCGCAACTCAAAGAAGGAGAGACCGTCCTCATCTCGGCTGGTGGCGGTGGCGTTGGTGTGGCTGCGATACAGCTTGCCAAAGTTGCGGGTGCACGAGTGATTACCACGGTGGGTTCTCAAGAAAAGGCTGACCGGACAAAAGAATTAGGCGCGGATGTCGCGCTGAATTATAAAGAGCAAGATTTTGCGGCTGAGGTGCAAAATCTTACTGGCGGCAAAGGCGTTGATGTCATCATCGAGAATGTTGCAGCTGACAATTTTGCCAAGGACTTTACCGCGCTTGGCCGAGACGGCCGAATTGTACTCATCGGCACCGGCACCGGCAAAGCGCCTGAGGCAACGTTTATGACTGGGATGGCCTTATTTAAGGAAGTTACGATCTACGGCATGGCCTTGCCGAATTCGGTTGAACACATCCCCGACATTGCCAATGCACTCATTCCTCTGTTTGCAGATGAGACGATCAAAGCCATTGTGCATAAGAGCTATGCACTAGTGGAAGCTCCACAAGCGCTACAGGATCTCGTTGCGGCAAACGTGGTTGGGAAGTTAGTGCTCGTACCATGAAGAGAGTTGATATTAACGACCTCAGCCCCTATTGCACGGAACTGGATGCCGCCCTTTAAACGTAAACGCATGTTCCGAAGGACCGTGCTTGCGCAGATGTTCGAGTCGTTGCGTCCCTCCGGCAACTGAAGGGACCGTCCCGGCACTGACCCACCATAATGCAAGGGTGGGCAAGTCTGACTTTTCAAACAATTTCTCCCGCTCTGAAGCAGACCAACTTTTGCTGTCTCTTAGGTAAACTCGTATAAAGTCTCAATCGAGGCCCAGACCGACATATTGACCAGGATAGACGCGTCAGCCTCAATGCGGATGTCTGTGGCATTGGCCGTGTCTGTCTGGAGTCGCCGCACAAAACCAGAGCGGTTGTCTGCAAGCTGATTGAGTGCATAAAGCTGGGCACCGAAGTCGGCCAAACGCGGATCATCGATCGGCGCGATCATTGAAGCGATATTGATTTGGGCAAGCTGATATTGTGTCGTTTTCATTGCTGGGTTCGTTACTTTCCACGAACCGCTCGCAGGAACAAATAGGCTGGCACAAGAACAAGCAGCGCAAGGGTAAACACATTCCCAACCTTATCGACCATCGAAGGATACACGTGCAAATGAATCATATGGTAGGTGAAGTGTGGAACCTGGGCGACGAGCCAGCCAAGCGAGGCGGCGAGAACCGTCTCTCGTGTTTTGGTCAGGGCTGCGATGATCGTTACGATGGTAAGCGCTAAATAGAGGCCGCCTACATCCCGGATCAGGTGTCCATTAAACGGACCATCCACTGAAACCCAGCTCCGACCAAGGCCAGGAAAGCTATCGTAGAACGCCTGGGGAAAGAATTGCGCCCAGGCACCAACCACGACACCGCTCACAACGAGATACCACAGGCCCATTTTTATACGTGTATCAAAAGTCATGTGTCCCCCCTCTTCATACGCTGAGAATTTGAGGCCAGCCTTCTTTCATACTTGGATATTGAGGAGACCAGCCCGTGGTTTGCTTGAAGTGTTTGTTAGAAATCCGCTGAGAGCGCATTAATGCTTGAAGACTGCCTGGCACTTCTCCTTGCATGGGTTCCGGTGGGGCAGGCGCTGCCACGCCTTCGAGCCCAGCAATGACATTTGCCAACTCCTGACGGCGCAGAGGCTCGTCTTCGGCAACATTATAGATACCTGTCGGAGCGTAAAGCGCTGCCACAACGGCCGAGGCTGCATCTTCGGCGTGAATATGGCTCATATAACTAGCTGGATCTCCGATAAAGGGAGACTGTCCTGAGCGAATTGCAGCTTGAAATGCTTGGGTATGCGAGCTGTCGGGCGCATAAAATAGAGCGAAGCGTAGCACGATGCCACGCCCTCCATTTTGGCTGAACCATTGGGTCTGTTCTTCCGCTACACGGCTGCTCGCCAGCTCTTCTGGACAGTTGATCGTGTCTGCTTCGTCAACCCACTCCGCACCTTTATCCGCATACGGAAACGTAATGGACTCTTGGATAAAAACTTGACAGCCCGCTTCCGCAGCAGCCCGGGTCAGGCTGACCGACGCCTCGTTGCGGATGCGATTGTGCATATCCCAGGCTGTCGGCTCCATCGCCTGTTCAAGTGTAGGCACGTGGGTGGCAAGATTGGTGACTACCTCGTGTCCGGTTATAACAGGGGCAAGTGCCGACGCGTCAAATAGATCGACCTGAACGGGAGTTGCGCCGAGTTGACGTAGGGCTGCTGCCTTCTGATCTGTACGTGCGATGCCAGTCACCTGATGCCCAGCCTGGATGAGTTTCGGAACGACTCGCTGGCCGATGACTCCGGTTGCGCCGGTGACAAAAATTTTCATATTACTTCCTCCCGGCGCCTCAGATCGCTTGAAATTTATGGAAAGTATAGCTGCTTCGCCAATGCCCTGACAAGAATAAAAGATGCTACTATCCAAAACTGTCGCGACCCATATCAGAGAAAAGATAGGAGGAAAACATGGCGGAAACAGGACTGTATGAAGCAATGCGGACTTTACGGGCTGTGCGTCGGTTGCGGACTGACCCAATTCCTGATGACGTGCTGCATCGGGTCTTGGAAGCGGCAACCTGGGCACCAACCGGAGGGAATCGTCAGCCTTGGCGTATCATCGTGGTGAAAGACCAGCAGCGCAAAGAACGCCTGGGTCGTCTGTATATAAAGATTTGGGATATCTTTGCGAAACAATATAGCACTGGCTTCGCCGGACTGGCCGATGACATTCGAGAGAAATACGAACGCATGATCCGCGCCGGCGATCATCTGGCGACACATTTCCATGAGGCGCCAGCCGTTCTTGTCTTTTGTTTTAATCCAAAAGAAATGGCGATCACGGATGAGAAGCTGGACCGTATTTCTGTAGTAGGCGGCGCGTCTGTCTATCCTTCAGTGGAAAACCTGTTGCTGGCCTGTCGCGCCGAAGGCCTCGGCTGTACGCTGACCACACTCCTGTGTACCTACGAACCCGAAGTGCGCGAGGTGCTGAACATCCCGGAACCCTGGGGGACGGCGGCTGCCATTCCTATCGGCTATCCCGCCTTACGCGGGCACGGGCCGATTTCGCGACGTCCAGTGGAAGAGCTGACCTTTGCAGACTCATGGGGAGAGCCGTTTAAATAAACGGGTCAATCTAGCGTCGCGCTGTCGTCAGTGCCGCATCTTCAAAGTCTACCAGCCCGAGGCGTCCGCCATACCCCGAAGGATGGTAGGACCGGTAGCCTAAAAGATGTTGCGCGCGCTCCGGCAGTTGGCGAGCGACTTTCAATGGAACGGCCAGCGCGTGGTGTTCCTCGGGCCGCAACCAGCCCAAGACAAAGCTGACGTGCATGCCGCGTCGCCAGGTGTCTTTTGTTCGATTCGCTCCAGCTGCGTGGATGACTTTACCCGTATAGAGGAGGACCGAACCGGCCCTCATAACGGCCTGTGTCAATTCTTTGGGCTTTGCCTCGCGCTCAGAGTCTGCCCAGTGATGGCTTCCCGGAGCGACGATGGTGGCACCGTTTTCTTCAGTGAAGTCATTCAGGGCAAACATCGAACTGACCGTGAGCTCTGGACCAGGCCAAGGGAAATGGGGCCAGTTGCCTTCATCGCGATGCAGCATCTGGACCGGCTCGCCCGCGCCGACGATCATGGTTTGGGTGGTATTGGCCCAGTACGAGCCGCAATTGGGTAAAAGGTAATGATCGGCAAAAGCTTTCAGGGTAGGGTGGAGCAGCACGTCAATGAATGCCAGTGATTTCGCGGCCAGCCCGCAGAAGCGGATGGTCTGCCGACCATGAAAGGTTTGCCAGAGTTGTTCGTCGCTCCGACTACCAGGCGGGTGAGTCTCAATATAATGATCAAGCTCATGGTTGAGCCGGTGGAAGAGGTCAGGCGCAAGGCAGTCCTGTATGATCACCCCGCCGTCACGCTCGATTACGGACAGCCTTTCTTCGTTGCTTGCGTCAGCACTCAGGGTTGTGAGTTTGCGCTCGTTCATACGTGACCCCTTGCCATTGGTGGGAGTAGTCTTCGCTCCGCTCCGCTGCGTTTCTTTTCTTTTTTACATTCCAGACAATAGAGCCTATTTCCTCACACGTGCAACCTGTCCTGTATTCGCCTGAAGCAGTTCTTGTGGTGAGACCCGGACAAGAGAGGTTGCTGATCCACCGCCGGTGTACACCTCGTCTTTTTCCATAACCTTGGAATCGATCAGAAAGGTCGCAGAAAATCCAAACGACGGTGTGCCGCCGCACGGATAGCCTGTTTTGTCGAGTATTTCCTTTGGCAGCATAGTGCGGACCTGTTCGGTCTCCAGTACCTTGCTGACCCGAGAGGTGCTGGCGCGATCTTTGCCTTTGACGATTGCAACAATTACAGTCCCCTGTGCATCCGTCATGCGAATGTTTTTAATGAGATTTTCTGGCCCTGTTCCGATAGCTACTGCGGCTTCGGCGACTGAGTGACACGATTGCGTAAAGGATAAGTGCTCAGCTGTGATGCCGCTCGTCTCGATAAAGCGCTTCAACTTTTCTTTGTAGGTGTCCATTATTCGACTCTTCTGTGCAAATGCTTTTCTGTAAACTCGTCTTCGAGGGTATGCTAGAACACTACAAAAAAAGAAGGGTAGCGACAACATTCTTCATCATATACGGGAGTGGTACGAGGAATGATGATCATGGTCTCGCGTGTTGAATTTCATTTTGACTTTGGCAGCCCAAACGCCTATCTGTCCCATCTTGTTATTCCCGCTATCGAGGATCGTACAGGAACCATCTTTACCTACGTTCCAATATTGTTGGGTGGTGTGTTTAAAGCGACCAATAATGTATCGCCTGCGGTATCGCTGACGGGGATCAAGAACAAGCCTGAATACTATACTCTGGAAACTCGACGTTTTCTGAAAAAGCATGCCATCACGCAGTACATATGGAATCCGCATTTCCCAGTGAACACGTTACAACTCATGCGTGGGGCCGTCTTTGCGCAAAGACAAGATTACTACGCACGATACGTTGAAGCCGTGTATCAACATATGTGGGCGGAGCCGAAAAAGATGGATGACCCAGGTGTCGTCAGGGCGGCGCTCGTGTCGTCCGATTTGCCTGCTGATGAGATTATGGCCGGCATCCAGCAGCCAGAGATCAAACAACAACTGATTCAGAACACCGAAGACTCAGTCGCACGCGGTGTGTTTGGTTCACCCAGTTTTTTCGTTGGCGGTGAGCTGTTTTTTGGCAAGGATAAACTAGTCGAGGTCGAAGAGGAAATTGAGGCACAGACGGCAGGGGAATAGGCATGCAGCTCGATTTCCTATTGCTAGCTTGCCGCAAGACGCGTTTCAATCCCTTCTGGATAGGCCCCTGCATGGGCTCGGGCAATCTTCAGCATGTACGTGGTGAGGGAAGGGTAGGCTTTAAGGAGGGTCTGCTTATCGTCAGCATATTCCTACAGGCGGGCGACAATTTCCCATACATCGACCGAGCCAGCGATACCTGCTCGCCGTCCAGTTGGTCCAGCCCGAAAGATGAGACCAGGAAATCGGCGGATCCTCAGCCCCTCTTCAATGAGTTTTTCACAAAGGCAGATCTGCTCGAGCGGTTGGGAAGGACACGATCCTCAAGCAGCCAACGGGGGTGTGTCTAAAAGACGTTGGATAGGCGCAAGCGACTTGTCTGACTTTCCTCCGACCTCGTAGATCGTAAACTCCAGCCAGGCACGCTCGTGCTGCGTGATCTGCTGCGCGATCAACAGCCCATCAGGTGGCGCCAACTTTTCATGTTTTTCAAAATAACGGATGTATTTCTCAAGCGCAGGTTTCAGCTTGGTCATTGTCTCGGACCAAGGCTGAGAGGCGATTTTTACAGCCCAGGCTTTGCCTTCACTCTTCTTGGCTGGATCCTCTTCCACCGGCTCCCCGAGGGCTTCGAGTGCAGCTCGGATGCGCCCTTTGGTCTCGCGTTCTAGCTGTTCCAAAAACCGCCACTTTCGGCGGTGATCCGGGTCTTGAGCGGATTCTGCGAGGGCGGCTCCGAGAGCTTCCCCCAATACCTCGCCCTGAAAGCACTCGTGCAAATACTTCTGAAATGTGTCGCTCATCTGACTCCCTCCCTTTTTCTAGAATCATAGCGCTCGTGATTATTGTTTCTATATCATCCTCTGAAAAAAACCTGTCACTCACTATGCCTCAACAAACTCGATCCTAAGCGGTGTACACTTATCCCCATTTGGACACTGGCCGTCAATCTCTATATCATACGGACAAGCTGAGACCGCAATTATGCAGTTCATCAGAGCCCTGAGTGCAACATATTCACCCGCTTGGGCTGCCGCAGGCCGATCATCAATAGTGCCGTCGGCCCGAACGCGGCTGTATTGGAATAGGTTAATCGAATCTGGTACATCAAGATATCCAAGACCAAGCGGCTCAACAGCATCAATGAGGTTGTCGGGACAATTGCGATGGTTGGCGGCTCCAGCACCGGCATATAAGGCGCTGCTGCACGGAGCAAAGAGGGAATCGTGTAATCCGTTAGCGTGGCCCTCAACAATCTCAAACATGGGCTGCTGGAGATTTGAGTAGAAGTTGCTGCCGACCGTGAAATTCATGGACCCGCTGCTGGTCAGAGTATTAAAGTTAACGGTTTCGCCCGGAGAGAGTTTCTCTGGCAGGTGGTGGAGATGAAAGCACGCGAAGTCACAGATTTGCTGGCCATCGACGTCCACTACACGGATCGTTTCTCCACGCCGGACCACATGGGTTTCCCTTCGGTTGCCGGAATAACAATGTCTCGTTTGTCTGTCATGGTTCGTTCTTCCTCCCTTTGTGTTTTGGCGACGTCGACTTCCAACCGAACCGGACTGGACCAGAAAAGGGTAAAAACCACGCTAGACCTTCGGCAAAATTCTCAAGATATCCAGGATAGCGAGGTGGGGCGTGTCGACCCTGGCTCAGAGGGTTGCTTAGGATGTCGTGCAGTCGGCGACGCAGTGCAACCGTATGTGAGCGTCTAGCCGCGGTCTTGAGGCAGAGAAGGAGAAGTCCATGGAACAGTATGCTCATCCCGAAGTGCTCGTTGAGACTGAGTGGGTTGCCGAACATCTGGACGACCCGAAGGTGCGGCTCATTGATACACATATCGATCCAACGTCCTATGAGGCCGGCCACATTCCAGGCGCAGTCTTTTGGAATGGATTTGAGACGCTGCTCAAGCCAGACTGGCGCACAAATTTTGAAAAAGATTCGATAGAGGAGCTGTTTAGCCGTTCGGGCATAGCCAATGACACTACGGTTATCGCTTATAGCGACCATAATGCGCTTGCGCCGTGGGTGTTTTGGTTTCTCAAATCAATAGGCCACTCAGATGTTCGTGTTTTGAACGGTGGTCGGAAAAAATGGATCGCTGGCGGCCATGCGCTCTCGACAGATAAACCGACTGTCGCCACTGCGACGTATACTGCTCAAGACCCGAATCCAGACTTGCGTGCGCTCCAAGAGAAAGTCCTGGCTGCTGTTGGCCAAGACAAGCAGGTCTTATTGGATGTGCGGACGCCTGAGGAATATCGGGGGGAGTTATTTGTGTTGAAACCAGCGCAAGGCACAGAGCGAGCCGGGCATATACCAGGAGCAACCCATCTGTATTACGAGGAGGCACTAAACGAAGACGACACGTTTAAGTCTATTGACGAATTGGCCACTCTCTTCGCGCATCAGGGCGTCACTGCCGACAAAGAAACGATTACCTACTGCGCGGTTGGTATGCGCTCTGCCCATACCTGGTTCGTGTTGACGCAATTGTTGGGTTACCCACAGGTCCGTAGCTTCGACGCTTCGTGGAATGTCTGGGGCCGTCTGCCGGATACGCCTGTTGAGAAATAAGGAGAACAGCATGCGACTCAAAGACAAGGTGGCGCTCATAACGGGCGCGGGCTCCGGAATAGGTGAGGCAGCGGCAAAGACCTTTGCCCGCGAAGGGGCGTCGATTGTAGTCGTCGATATCGATGAGGAAGGTGGAAACGGGGTTGTTGCCGACATTCGCACAGCGAAGGCACGGCAGAGTTCTGTCGTGCCGACTGTGGTGAGCAGGCCGAAATCGAACGGATGATCGCGTTTGCGACTGACCGTTTCGACTGTCTCGATGTCTTGCATAATAATGCGCTCTTCACGGTTGTCGATCGTATCGGGAATATCACGCTCGAAGGCTGGAAAAAAACGCTGGATGTTAGCCTGACTGGTTACTGGTACGCGATCAAGATCGCGCTTGGACCTATGCTCAAGCAGGGTAAGGGTGCCATTATCAACACAGCCTCAGTCTCCGGATTGGCGGGTGACTACACCTTAGGTGCGTACAATGCCGTCAAGGCTGGTGTGGTCAATATCTCGCGGGTAACCGGCATCGAGTATGCGCGCAAAGGTATACGCTGCAACTCTATTTGTCCCGGCCCAACCTAACCCCGCCGCTCAAGCAGCTCGGCGAGGCCAAGCCGGAAGTTTTCGCGCGTATCCGCGAAGCGATTCCCATGGGCCGTTATGGCAAGCCGCAAGAGATTGCCAACGTGGCACTGTTTCTGGCGTCTGACGAGGCCTCGTTTGTGACAGGTGCGTATTTTGTTGTCGACGGCGGTCTGTGGGCGCATTCGGGCATGCCGAGTCTGAGCGGGGAAGGACCGGATTGGTAGGCCGAGCACGCCTGTTCAGGCGTACTCGAATTTTCCGTACTGGATAAAGTTCTGCTCCAAATACCAGCGGAGATATTCCTGGACCGTGATCGGCTCCTCACGTGGAGGATTATCCGGTCCATGACAGGTCGGCAGGCATTCGATGACAGTGTCCGGACTTGGTAGGACGAAGTACGGGATGGAATAGCGATCCCGGCCAGACAGGTTACGCACCCGGTGCGGTGTTGAGAGGACTTTGCCGTTTGACCAGCGAGTCAGCACATCGCCAGAATTGACGAGGAAGGCTTCCGGCCAGGCTGGTGCGCGGATCCAGTCCTGCTCCTTTGGTTTGATCTCCAGTCCCGGTATGTCTGTCGTTGCCAAGAGCGTGAAGAACGTGCCGTCGGTATGCGGTGAGGAATTATACTGTTCCTCCTCTAAAGGGTCCGGCGGATAATGTGAAAGTCGTTGGAAGGCGATATTCTGGTATTTGAGGAAGAGCGGCTCGAAAAAATCTGAAGGCAAATCGAGTGCTGTGGCGAACAGCGGGAGGATTGAGAGAGACAGCTCCTCCATTGTCTCGAAAAAATCGACCAAGGTTTCCCGAAAGCCCGGCAGCCCCTGCGGCCACTGATTCGGAAATGGCAGCTTGAACGGTGCCCGGTCGCGTTGCATGAAGAATGCTTCAACCCGGTCGGGTTTGGTATGGCCCTCATAATACTCCGAAGTGCGTCCCAGCTGTTGCCGATCTCCCATATAGCCGACGAAGACGTCGTTGAGTTTAATCGTATTCTTCTGCTCCAAAGGCAAGGCATGGAACCGCTCGCCTTCTTGACATACGCCGTCAAGGACCGAGCGCGGAACGCCGTGACCAATAAGGTAGAAAAAGCCGACCTCAGTCAACGCTTGGTAGAGAACCGGCGCTAGTTTTTCGCGCGCACCAGAGACACCGGCGAGATAGTCCCCCACATCAAGAACAGGAATATCTGTGCCGCTTTGTGTATCGTCGATGAGACCAGTCTGTAATGTTGCTGCGCTTCTCTCTTCGGCTACCGTCGTCATGGTCTTACCCTCCGGCTGAGATAGGAAGGGTGGGTTACGCTCCGCTAACCTACCCTATGATAGTTTGGTTCAAGTGCTCATGTGAGTCGGGCATACAGGAAGCTTTCACTCAGAACTGATACGTTACGCGCACAACGGTTTCATCGCGTTTGCGGTATAATCCGCCTAAGCCCCACGTCTCATCTACCTGACCGCCAAAGCCGGGTACGAAGAAGTAGTTCTGGGCCAGCCGGACTATCAGACGCGGTTTTACGTAATAATCCACTACCCAACCGAGCTGCGAACTGTAGTGATTCATTGGGTCAATGACAAAAAAAGCGAGCGGCAAGAGCTTGCCTCGCATGTAGGTCGTACTTGCGGCTATAGTCCCTACCGCTTCCCAATTACGGACTTTGTCTGTAGCCGAAATCTGCCCCTGAAAACGTGAAGTGCTGGTCGGAATATATTGCCAGAATATCTGAGAGGTTAGAAAGAACGTGGAGCGCTTATTTAACGTTCTAATCCAGGTTGGCCGATCAAAGCCGATAAATGCTTGCCAAACATCGCTCTTCTTAATCCCAAGGAAACCGCTTTCTATGGGAGAGTCGTCCTCATCCAAAATCATAATTGGCTTACGTTTATCTGCGAACGGCTTGCCGAATTCGTAGATGGTTTCCATTCGCCACACGCCTTCGGTGTACTCGTCGTCCGCGTAGCTCGCGGAGACGCCTAGGGCATGGGTATACGGATAATAGGCTTCGGCGGGCAGGATACCACGATCAATCAGATCGCTATTACTGCGTGCGACATCGATCAGCGACTCGCAACCCAACGCTCTAAGCTGGCATTGGTTGAGGCCGCGCAGACTAGAGGTGTTCACGCCGTCATCTTGGGCCGTGCGTTGATACAGATAGTTGAGTGTGAAGGTGATCCCTTGCGGCGTCGTCGCGCCTACGCGAAAGCCAACTTGGCTATTCTCGTCTATCGTCTTGCTATAGTTGCCACGGCGGCCTAGGGCGGTTCGATTGAGCAGCTTGAAATTGCCTCCGTTCGGACTCCCGACGAACGGGTTGGAGCTGGGCGAACTCCAGGGACGGCCTGGCGAGAAGCCAAATTTGAGCGGCACCCACAGTCCAGGCACCCAATACGCTTCGGTATACACATCACTGAAATTCCCAATCCGGCCAAAATTATAGGTGCCACGTATCATCCAATACGGAATACGCAGGTCGTCCCAGGTTTCCTGGCCGACTCCGCCGCCGTGCCAGGTGGTATCAAGCGCATTGGTGCGATCGAGCATACGCAGGTTGTCAGACTCTCCCCACACCACCATTTGGCGTCCGATCCGCAAGGACAGTGGTATCTTGGTGAGTTCGATGTCGGTGAATACTTCGCGGAACGTACTCTCAAAGCGCAGGGCGTGGGCTGCGTCGTGTGACAGACCGGATAGTTTTCCATCACGCCCTGCTTGGCCGCGATAGGGAAACACAGCTTGGCGCGGACCGGGTTTGAAATCGTAGACGCTGTCATACGCGCCCCGGTACAAGCCAACAAAGTGAGCATAGTCTATACCCGGTAGCGAAAAGCGGCTGAACGCTTGGCCGTTTTTGATCCAGTCATATTCTAAACGTAGTCGTACGGTGTTGCGTTGCTGGATAATCGACCATTTATCCGGTTCCGGGTGACGAAAGATCTGCTGTGTTTGCAGATTGCCGGAAAGGGAAAGATCACCGTAGGTGAAATCAGCAGAAGCCGACGACGTGGATATGGCCAGGGCCAGTAGACAAAGTGAAGCGACAGTACTGCGAGACGATAACATAGTCTTTTGATGAGTCTTACCCATAAGAGAGAAACAGTAACTTCTCCCCTCGTGAGAGGGGTGCCGCGTAGCGGCGGGGTGTGTTTCGTATCGCCGGGAATCCCCCCCCTGGCTGTGGCCGCTCCTCCTCTCCTCCTAGGGAGGGGAGGACGTCTAACGTCCTCTCGCCACAATTTTGTTTAGATTGAAAAAGTCAGCAGGCATGGGTTCATTATAGATCACTTTGTTCATTTCGGTGACCGCTCCCGAAGCATTCTCGTGGTCGACCATGGTCTCACCTGTCCACACCGGCACGCGGATGTGCTCATTGCCCGGGTTGAATTTTGGGTTCCCGTACATCTCAAACATCGTCTTGGTATGGACACCCTCGCGGTCATACATAAGCGCATACACCGGCACAAACATCTGACGGTCAATATATAAGACGCGTTTGCTATAGGGATGATCGTCGTCCCGCGGTATCCCTTCGAGCACAAACACCTCACGCAGTTCCCAGGGATCAACCGGATACCACCCCCCGCGTCCGCCAAAGGTCGTTTTTGCCGCTCGGGTGCCAACTGGTGCAAGGAGCTGGCGGGACCCTGCGAGTTTCCATGTATAGTTACGAATATACCCGGAGAAGCAAAAGTAATCATCGTTCAGGATGGCCGAGTCGAACGCGGCATCTTCATGTTTCATAATAATTTTGCGGACCTTGCGACCGGCCGGAGAGTAGACCCAGTCCTCGTCCTTGGCCTGGTCACGCACTGAGCGATGTTTCAGACTGATTGTATTTTTTAAGTCAAATGGCGCAGTAATATGGAAATACTCTTTGTACAGAATATTATCCTCTTTCCAAAGATTCGGATCGTTTCCGCTGGTTTGAGGACGATGCATGCCGTAGGCGACAACATAGTAGTTTTCAATCTCACGATCCGACGAGCCGGACTCCGTGACGAGGCGAAAAGTGTTCCAGATCTGGACGATATTCCCAAAATCACGATGACGCAGATTCCACGCCGCTTTGAGCCCGGCTTGATCATCGGTAGGATCGAGGACAGGGAAGGGGAGACCCGCAACATAGCCGTCGAGTTCGCCGTCAGCGCCGAGCTGAACCTGTGCAGAGTGATTGTGTGTCGCCGTTATATAGGCTTCACTCACCGGCAGGTCGGTTGTTTCTTGCACCTCAAACGACAGTTCGCCGGCTTTAATTTTGTCGAGGATTCCGGCTGGTAGGTAGTTTTGGGCTGCTTGCCACGAATCCTGCCCAATCTTTGTACCTGGAGCCAAGCCCTCCACTGACGGCTTGCCATCCGCATAGGGGTGAAACATTGCCTGCAGAGTGGAGTAAGGCATCTCCGCCCAGGCTACGTGCCAAGACATCCAGAACAGAACGACCACGATGCTAAGCAGTTGTTTCTGCATAGTTCCCTCCTTACCGACGAATGAGGCTGCCTTATACCAGCTCACTCAGTCCACAGCAATGATTCTCCTGCTGGACGAGAGTTGTGTAGAGTGAGTCCTGCCAGAAAAAGGGGCCAATTTGGAGAAGTAAGGAAGGGTGACTATTCGGGCGGATTGTATTTGGTAGGATAACAGGCTACATGCGTATTTAGTTACGGTTGGAGTGGTGGGTAACCTGTATTTGGTGGACAAGAATGGAACGCGACACCGACGCCTAGCGAGGGCGCGTAAAATGACAAAGACTTCTTGCTCCAGTACGGGTGACAGCGAGGGGGAAACACGATGCGTTTAAAAAAAGGACTGTTGATTGCGCCGGAATTTCCTGCGGACTCCTTCTGGAGTTTTAAATATGTCATGAAGTATATCCGCCGCAAAGCGACGTTTCCTCCGCTGGGGCTTTTAACTGTGGCTGCTTTGATGCCGCAGGACGAGTGGGAGTTTGAACTCGTTGACCTGAACGTTCGAAAGCCTTCGCAACAAAGCATGCGCAAGAAAATTCAGGAGAGTGACGCTGTCTTTACTGGCGCGATGAATGTGCAGCGAGACTCATTAGTAGACCTGCTCAAGGGGCCGGCTCGAGGAACAGACACCCCGTGGGTCCTTGGTGGACCTTTGGCCTCGACATATCGTAGCGGTATTCTGGACCCTCAAAACGACATGGATGACGTTCTGTATCAGGGCCTCGACTATTTGGTCTGGGGCGAGGCGGACCCCTGGATTGCCGATCTCAATCGCCGCCTTGAAGAGTCGCCCAAACATAACGACGCTGCTCCTTTTCTGTTCATCGCCGAACGGGTACTTACCGAGCCTGAGGCTTCACGCAAATATCTTCTAGATCGCACAATTTTTGAACCTTTTGACGGCCTGGCCAATCCACGTTGGGATCTCATTGATGTGAGCGCCTACCGAGCCTTGATGTTGCAAACCACGGCAGGCTGCCGTTTTCGGTGCAACTTTTGCGACATCATTCAGTTCAATGGCGGATTTCCACGCGCAAAAGGCGAGGCGGATGTTACCAAAGAACTGCAGGGAATTTACGACACGGGATTTCGCGGTGGGGTGTTCACGGTTGACGATAATTTTGTTTCTGAGCCTAAGGCCATGGAGGAGATCTTGGGCGCTATGACTGAGTTCCAGCGTCAACACGACTATCCCTTTGAATTCTTTACTCAGGCGAGTATCGACCTGGGCAAGGAATCTCTGGCCTATCTCATCCCGCTCATGCAGCAGGCGGGTTTTGTGACGGTCTTCCTGGGTGTTGAGAGTCCCGACCCGGCTGCCTAGCGGGAGATGAATAAGCTTCAAAACATCAAGACTTCTCCTCAAGACACGATACGCCGGCTCCAAGATCACGGTATCGAAGTACAGGCCGGATTCATCTACGGCTCGGATACCGATACGCGCCAAACCGCAGACGGCATCGTTGAATTTGTAGAAGAGAACGCTGTCTTTTCCGCGATGACGGGCACCTTGACCCCGCTGCCGCATACGCCGCTGTATGTGGAACTAAAAGAGCAGGGGAGACTGCTGGATGCTGATCTGGCGTGTAACAATGTGGACGATACGTTGCAGTTCAAACCGGTCATGGGGCCGGAGAACCTACAGAGTGGTTTTCTGCATATCTTGGAATCCTTGTTCAGCACGCGGGCCATGTATAGACGTGCGGAACATCTTCTGGGTCGCCTTGATATGCACATTTTTTCTCATAGTAACGTCACTATGAACTCCGCCTTCGCCGTCCTTCGCTCGTTCACCCAGCAGGCTGTGGCTGGATTCCGGGCCGAGGACAAAAGCGGGTATTTGCAGTTGCTCAAACGGGCCGCCCAGCTGGACAAGGAATTTCTACGCGACATTCGTACTGAAGCACAAAGCCTAGGTACCTATTGGGCCAAAGTGAGTGCCGTTGCCAAGCCGTCTATTGAGCTTGACTGGCAGGATGTGCAGCGCTTCGGCCAAATGTTGCCCTATGCACAGAGCGCTTTGGTGCGCTGTCGACCTGACATGGGACTGGCCGAAATACAGGATTTCGTTCACACCGTACGAGATGCCATTGCCAAAGGGGTCCTGCAACGGACACAGGCCCAATCGGTCTATGACGCGGCACGCGAGTATCTGAACACGAAACGCGCCCAGGTGAAGTTCCCTGGTGCCCACTTAATCAAGGCGTTTGAACTGTCCATCGTTGGCATACATTACGGGATCGTCGTGGATCATGTCCTGGCCCAGATGCGCAGTGGGAGCGCTCTGACTCTTTCTACAGAGCCGATGAGTACTCGGTCTGCGTGACGAGACGTATCGCCCTGTCTCCATGACTCAGCGTGAGGCGGTCTGTGAACCTTCGTTGGTCTTGCCACAGGAGGGATATGTCCGGACCTTTGAGGCCGAAGCCGACTATCTTCTAGATGCGACTGTGCGCATTCGGGGGACCCTGTCTGATCACCGGTGTACATTGGCGTATGACTGGGTCGTGCAAATCCCAGAATGTAAAATCCTCCAAGCCTCAGCCCAACATCTCTCGGGCGAACCCGCCGTTCTCTCTCCGCAGCTACCCGACCGTTGCTCAGATATCCTCGGCGCATGTACGAGTCAAGGTTTTACCAAAATGATACGGCAGACGCTCGGCCGTCTGCCCGGTCACCAAGAACACCTCGCGCTGGCAATCGAAATGGCCCGCGTAAGTCTCCAGGCGTACCCAGTCCCCAAGGAAGATCATAAACGCTTTGAGGCGCCCGTTGCGGCTATAGTGCCTGGTCCACGTCATTTGGCGCGTATGGTCTGGGAGCGAGACCGGGCTGACTGGCCCTGGCTGCGGAACTCGTGCCATACCTATCGTGATGAATCGGCAGCGTTGTTTGATGAGCACACGGCTGTCGGTTTTGATCTTGATAATATATCGCCCGAGCCGGGACAGAAACGTTTCTTCTGGCGCCGTAAGTGTATGCAAATTTCTGCTTGCCAGAACCCTTTCCGTTTTCAGTGTCAAAACGACATGGCCGACTCATATCAAGAGATGGGGGTTGCGTTTGATATTGAAACGAACGGCACGCTGAACAACGCCACGAGTCAAGGCATTCGCTTACCGTTCCAGGGCCTGTGCGACGCGCCGCATCGCCGGACGGCCGGACTCAACGGGCTTACGCTGAGCAAAAATTTTTCTCGCCTGATCGCGGATCAAGTTGGCGGATCAAGCGGGTGCAGTCATCTGTTTGATCTAGCAACGGATTGCTTACGCCTATTCACTTGGCGGGATTAAATGGCCGCCTCAGGCTTTCATTGGTTTGCCCGCGCCTGAACAATCCAGGTGGCGCTATGGAGACTTACGCTGTTCGCCTCCTCATGAGGAGCAAGCGCTGTACGGATGGCATCAGCAACACGCGTGCGCGTGGCCTCATCTGATTCACGCAAAAGAGATGCAACCGGACCTATTGCCAGGAGGAATTCCACAGCACCTTCTACGCCTGTCGCTCCGCCCAGGCTCATTTCTGTTTCATAGGACTGGAGATTCACGTCTCGAAAGCCCGCTGACTCAAGAATATTACGAACCCTCTCAGGATCAGCAAAAGCAAACGGCCCTGGAGTGCCGGGTTCTGGCGGAGGTGGAAGGGGTACATGCTGAGCCGCGGCCTGAAGCGGAACGCGAACCCAGTCGTTCTTCTTCAATTCCTGCCAGCAAATAAAACATAGTCGCCCTCCAGACTGGAGGGCAGTACGCAGATTGCCAAACGCCTTTCTGGCATCATCGAAAAACATGACACCAAAACGAGAAAAAATCAGATCAGCGCTTGCTGACGCAAACTGATGCGCTTGAGCATCAGCGTTGATGAAGGTGAGGTTCTCAAGCTGCTGTTCCCGTTGACGTTCGCGTGCACGACGCAGCATGGGCTGGGATATATCAACCCCGGTCACTGATCCTTGGGGACCGACCCGTTCCGCTAAGGCAAGTGAGGTTTGTCCGCACCCGCAGCCGACGTCCAGGACAGACTCGCCTCGTTGTGCGGCCGCTTTATCCAACGCAACGAGTCCAAACGGATTGATCTGGGCGTCGAGCCCCTCTTGGCGCTTTACCCATTGCGGACCGCCTCGTTCGTTCCAATACTCAATCTGTTCTGCATTGGCTCGTGTTTCTGCCATACGGTTCCCCCTGGAATCTCTCAATGATAGCTCTGGTCCGCTTTCTCGCGAACGCAAGACACGACCTGCTGGCCATACACTCGGGCGAGGTGACCTCGCCCCTACATACCTTCAAAAAAATTACGATTGCGAACTCATCTGCGAACCCACCACCGCAGCTTCCTCCGATGTAACGGCCGGGATAATCTCGAACTCGACCGAATCCTGCCAATCGGCCAGCCACTGCCGGAAAAGGTGCGGATCGTTACTTTCCATTAATTGAAAGGAACGATCAAAGTTGGCTTCGACCCAGCTGTCAATACACCGCAAACCCTAGGGGCAGCATGCGTCCGTGCTCTCGGGCGCGTCGATAGACCACTTTGGCATCTCGATTCCTAAAGTGCTTGATGATCATGCAGAACATACGGCGCCCTTTAAAACACGATGGGTAGTTCCAAATATTCCTGATAAATAAAGTCGCGATGTTCTACGAGAGCCGGGGAGAGCGCGGCCGCGATCGTTGGATCAGCGTTTGCATAGAAACCGCGAAAGGCCGTGGCCATGGGGCATTGTTCTTCCGGGAGAGGGTGTAACAGTGCGACAAACGTTGCCCAGTAAATGTCCAGAGCGGAAAGCTGATTGCCAATAAAGAACTGACTGCCCTGAGACTTCTGTTGTTCAAGCCGCGAGGCCAAAGAGCCTATGACTGTTGCCATCTGTTCTGGCGCGCCTTCGGCTGCTTCCGGGCTATAACCATATTTGTTGCCAAAGCCGGTCCAGAAGGCTTTGGTTGCGTCGTCTACGTCTGGATTAGTGAGCATGCTATGGATCATCAGGAGTCGTTTTGACCAGGCGTAGCCGCTCTCACCACAGATCTCATTACAATAACCAAACATTAGCATGCGGTCTTCGATGGTGTCTGGAATGAGTGGTGGCGTGGGCTCAAGACGCTCAGCAAGATAGAGCTGCTCGAACCATTTCGAGCGCGGCGGCTCGTCATTCCAAATTGCGACTGGTGCGCTGGACTGGGCGGTCCATTCGCGCAGCTCTTTATCATTGCCATCCAGTCCGGCTGCGACAACGGGTGTGTAGGAAATCCCTTTGACATAAAAGAGCCCTTTACACGCTTCGCGCCATGGGCCGGGGATAGCATAGTTGCCCAAGACTAGCCGCAGACCAGACATCTTTTTTGCGTCTTCAATGCTGGCATAGTCAATGGTAATTGCGTCGAGCCCAATTTCTGCTGCCATTCTGTTTTTCTCCTTTTCTTCTGAGTACTAAGGCTACCCTCTATCAGTCTGGAGTCCGGCTTGCCAGCATACGCCCAGGCGCGGTGACCGCGCCCTTGCATGTCTATGATGCTGTTGCAAAACGTCTTTACCCCACGTTCACCCGACGCTTAAGCATCGGGCGCAACCTACCAAGCCCGGTAAACCAGGTTCCCCCCCTGCCTTCTAGGCGGGCTTCAGCCTTCTTCGTACACTGTGCCTGGCGCTTTAGGGCCAGGCAGTGGGTGCCTTTGGTAGAAGTGTTTGCATTGTGCAACAGTGTCATCTAAACCGCTTCTATCTTCTGTCGGGTGAGCGCTAGCGACTCGTTAAAATGCGTCTCTACCAACGTAATACCCAGGCTTTCCGCCGTGGCGCGGTCCTGTGCATCCCAGCCGTCTTCGACCCACACGATTTTCTTTCCTGGCCCGACGAGGCCGGCTAGCCCTTCGGTCTTCGTGGCCTTCCATGACAGTGAGGGGAGGTGGATATCTAGCGTTGCGAGTTCCGGATGAATTTGGGACTGCCAAGAAGAGAGGATGAGGACGACGTGGAATCGCTCCTGACACCAAGTGACAAATTCTTGGACTCCTTCTTTCCAATCCGTCCCGTGTATGGTGCCAGATGCACCCTGGATGGATTTCAGAACGCCATCCACATCGAGCAAGAGAATAGTCGTTGTCATGTTGTACTGAGGCTGTACTTTTGTTTCCCTCTCTCATCGAGGGGAGCCGGCGTCCGTATGGCGGACGCGGGTCGGAATTTTTCTTTGCCTAGGTTTCACATGAGCGAAACTGTAAAAGGCACCCTGTCTTCTGAATTCAATATACTCACAGCTTTGCTGTCTGAGGTATAACGCCAAGTTCCTGGGGGGGCGTTCGTGACTTAAAGTACAGGCGCTCAAAACCAATGGCCTCCCCTTGGGCATCTTTGATTAGGTGGTGTGTTGCTGGCAGGGGGGTGGGGGCTAGGGGGTAGGGATTGGGGTGCGGAGTCGGTTTCTTGTCCGTTCTCATCTTTGACCCACACCAAGACTTCGCCATTTTCATCTCTGGCGATACGTAGGGCTTTAATGAGTTCGTATTTGAGATCTTCTAGGTATTCGTCGTCAAGCTCGGATTGCCTTTTGAGCGCACGGTAGGTTACCTGTCCGCGCTGTTGTAGGCGCGGGATGACTTGGTCGAGGACTTCATAGACGGTCATGGGGCCGATACTACCTCTTCATACAAGAGTCGGGGCGCCTCTTGTATGACCTCAGATATATTGTTGTCACCCTATGCTGCTCGGAGCTTTTGATAGTTCTAACGCGCAGGGTGCGTATCGCCGCTTTTCGCTGCGGCTTGTGCTGATCCGCGCAGAGAAAGTAGACGATTCGGCGTACGCCGGAGAGATGCCTCGAACTGGGCCGCCGCTTCTTTTGGTCGATCAAGTTCTAGCAAAATTTCTCCGTACAATTCGTGAGCAGGTTTGATAGGTATAGCCGCTCCGTTAGGCAAGCCGATACTTTCTGCAATGGCCACGGCTTCGTCCATAAGCGTGATAGCTGCGCCGCTTTGTCCTTGTGCCACACGAACCAGAGCTGCGATCTCAAGGCGCATAATGGTCAGAGCTTGCTGCCTGCGTCTCGGGCGAGCGGGCTGCCTTTCTTGCTCCATGTTTTTTAGCTTCTCTTCTGCCTGTTGAGCGATTGCCACATCTCCCATGCGGATAGCACTCAGCCCCGTTGCCATCAGCTCGTGGGAAGTCAGTTTGGAAGTCAGGGGAAGTTGCTGCCATTGCTCGCTTTCGACGATATAGCGCGCAGTCATTTCTCCGATACCTTCTTTGACTATCGGTACAGTGCTTTTATCTGCCACTGGGCGGAGACGATCGATCGCCTGCTTCGCCTTGGTCCAGTCTTTTTGTTGAAGCGCGCCGTACTGGCCCCAATCCAAGGCGTGCCACACATACACATCCGTAAAATATCGCTGTGTTTCAGAAGAATTGTCTCGCCGTTGCCACTTTGCCAAAGCCGCTTGGTAGGAAGCTTCATTAGAGGCGACGACTTTGGCCCACATGCCGTGCTGAATAAAAATATGCGAAGGCATGTGCAGGGCATGGGAAACATCTGGGGCAATTTCGGCGTAGCGGTCCGCCGCTGTGAGCGCCAAAGGCGCGTGAATGGGATCATCGAATGCGTGAATAATATAATGGGCTGCGCCCGGATGGCTGGGGTGTTTGCGAAACACATCCTGCGCAATCGCGCCAGCTTTCATCCGCACCGGAAATGTGGACTCTGCTCCCCAGGTGTCTCCGAGATGGCGTACCGTCCCCAGGAGGGCGACGGCATAAAATGCCTGGAGTTCTTCATCCTCAGGATATTGGGAGGCGAGCTGACCCATGGCCTCCGCGTACGCAAATGAACGCGCGGCATCATCTTCCTCTCCATACAGAATTTCTACTGCTGCAAGTAATCCGACTTCACGCGGAGTCGGCGCCTTGGCCGCACGCTCAGCTGGTGAAGCACCAAGACGGGTAAGCACTTTTCGCGGCGTTTCAAGATCACGCCCAGGCTGTAGAGGATGGTTGTGACTTAACGCCTCCCCCCAGTAAGCCATGACAAAGTCTGGTTCAACTTTGGAGGCAGCCTGGAACGCGACGGCGGCATCCTCGAATCCGAAGTTGTGTAGATATTTGACACCTTGAAGAAAGTGTCCTTGGGCCGCAGCTGACCCGGATGTCGGAAAATGCAGTTCCCCAAGCTGCTCGCCTTGAGCCGCTGGCAGGGTGATAAAGGTGCCCACCAAAAGCAACAAGAAAAGCATAAGGACTTTTGCGCTATTTGTGATTCTTTGCTTCATGAGTGGCCCTCCTTAACGGTCGTCTAATCGCTATTGTGCACACGTGGATTTTCAGGGATCTCGCGGAAAGAAACGACTTCAATGAGGTTGGGAAAACTGAACAAGGACTCCCGTCGTCAAGTGCGTGGCCTGGGACAGCTTTTATCTAGCACTAGGGGCGCGTGCCCCAGCGATCCAAATACGTTTTTTCGACGGATGGCTTTCGGCTGAGGGGGCCAAAGTTTCCCTCGGGGTACCCGATGGGCAGCACCGCAACGATACCGTGCGTAGCGGGAATGCTTAAAAGTTCTATCATCTCCGCTTCAAACACCTGGTGCATAGTCGTCAAACTCGCGCCAAGGCCTTTTGCTCGACAACCGAGCAAAATGTTTTGCACACAGGGGAACACGGAACCGTACGACGGCGGGGCGAGCCCGACGCGCTGTTCTTCAGGCACGTTGAATGGCCAATCGCGTTTGCCGCAAATGAAAAGCAAAACGGGGACATCCTTGATACGTTTTCCCAGCGCGAACGCGGCGCGGAAATTTCGTGCATGCCGCGAATTGTCGTCGTCCGTCGGAATGAACGGCGTCAAACGCTCTTGCATCGCCGTGTGGTAGTGCTCGCCGAATAACGTTTTCGTCGCTGTATCGCGGACAACAAGAAATTCGTACGGCTGTGTGTTCATACTATTCGGCGCGCAGCTTGCTGCGTCGAGGATTTCTTCGAGTAAGGCTTGGGGCACCGGATCGGGCTTCAGTCGCCGCATCGGCCGGTTCGTTTTCATGATGTGGAAAATATCTTGGTTCTCGCCCATCCAGAGTGCTCCTCCAGGAGATATGCGATCCTCCACCATTAAGCATGTGGTGCGAGAGCTTCGAGTACAGGATTATCCTGGCTAAACAATGATTCGCCCGACGTGAGCGGCATGATAATGATGCGCGTAGCGCCTGCAGCTACGTGCTTCTGTACATGCGCCTGTAAGGATTCCTTGTTTCCCCATCCCACCAGCATATCAATGAGCTCGTCACTACCCCCGTCCGAAAAGTCGCGGTCAGAAAATCCGAGCTTCCGCCACTCTCGGTGGTAGTAATCGAGACCGAGGTAATACGCCAGCGCTTCTCTTGCGGTCTGTCTCGCCTTCGTAGGATCGGTTTCTGCTAATAGGACGCACACTACGTTTATATCGGCATTCGGACCTATTCGGGTTTTCGTTAACTGTGTGTGCGCGGGTGACATTAAATAGGTCACGACACCATCTGCTCTGGATGCTGCAACCGCTTGCATCTTTGGCCCGTGCGCTGCCAGGTATAATGGACCCTGAGATTTCGTTGATGGAGACACGACCTCTGCAGCGGATATCGCATCGAGATAGCTCTCCATCTTCGCGATAGGGGGTTGCCACGTATGCCCTCGGCTCTGGATCAATCCGGCATTAGAGACGCCTAACCCGAGGATAAAACGACCTTGCGAAAAGTCAGCGAGAGTGTGGCGGGCTTGAACCATGTTATGAGCGTCCCGAACATAGATATTAGCAATCCCTGACGCGACGTTTATTCGCTCCGTTTTGGCAAGTAAGTAACCTGCCATTGCCATAGGTTCCCGACCAAATAGCTCCGGAATCCAGCAACTGTCGTAGCCGAGCGACTCAATCTCACGCACAAATCCGACAACGTTTTCTCCTGAAAGATTGTCCAACTCCGTTGTCAAAATGCCGCGACTGACGCTTTGCCTTGTCAACTCTTCCATGTGTCCCTCAAGAATAGATTTGCGTAAGGGTAGCGAGGGTAGCTCATCACACCCAAACATGCGAGAGGGTAGCCGGCGACTGTCTATTTCACTAAATTGAGATGAAAAAGTCTGTTAATCAAGGAAGGGAGACAACCAATGGAATACGTCGACATTAATCAAGCCATCAATGCGGATGGCCTACGTCTTATTCTAGTTCAAGGGATGCCCAGTGCGTGGGGTATCGCTGTGAGGGGGATGATGGAGTACAAATCATTGGACTTTACGCTTGGGCCGCAAAAGCCGATGGCGAAAAACCCAGAGCTGCTTGCGTGGTCGGGTACGAATAGCGGACCGGTAGTTGCCTGGAACGATGAAAAACCCATCAACCGGTGGGATGATATTTTGCTTTTGCTCGAACGACTCGCGCCGGAAAAACCGCTCGTGCCGGAAAGCGCCGCCGCACGCATTCAATTGTTCGGTATCAGTCACCAGATTTGTGGCGAGCTTGGTTTCGGTTGGAACCGACGGCTCGATCTAATGCGTCCGGCGGATGACGCAACCGCGCCATCCGCATTTGGGGTGAAATACGGCTACCGAGACGCGGATGCGAAGCTGGCTAATCCGCGAGTGATAGCATTCATGACAGAACTCGCCGCAACACTCAAAGCGCAAAGGGAACGGGGGAGCGATTACATTATCGGACAATCCGTGACGGCGGCCGATTTTTACTGGGCCACGTTTAGCAATTTCGTCGTCCTCCAAGCTCCCGAAGACATTTTGCTCGAGCCGTCCGTTCGGCCAATGTTCGAGAACACGCCAGCGGCGGTCACCGCTGCGGTCGATCCTATCTTGTTGGAACACCGGGACTGGATCCTGCGTACGTACTTCAAAGCGCCTTTGGAACTGTAATCACAAACGAGCTTAAAAGGGTCGGTGACAAAGGGTTCTTGGTCATTGTGCGGGAATCACCGGCCGCGCGACTCTCGATAACTCCCGAGGACTCCACGCATGAGCGCAATCACCTTATATACGGCTCCGACCCCCAACGGGTGGAAAGCCTCGATCGCCCTCGAAGAGCTCGGCATTGACTACGACGTTGTGTATCTCCACTTCGACAAAAACGAGCAGAAGACCTCGGCGTTTCTCAGACTAAATCCAAATGGGCGTATTCCCGTCATCGTCGACCATGACCATACGGACTTCGTGCTCGCCGAATCGGGAGCGATCTTGCTCTACCTGGCGGAGCGAAGCGGCCAGCTCTGGCCGACAGACCCCCAGCTCCGTCACGAGGCTATGCAGTGGCTCATGTTCCAGATGAGCGCGGTCGGACCGATGCTCGGGCAGGCGATGTTTTTTCTCCGCATCGCGGCGCCGAAGGGTATCGTCGTTGACTATGCGATCGAACGCTACGTCAATGAATCGAGACGATTGTTATGTATCCTAAACGACCGCCTCGCTGACCGCGACTATTTGTGCGGTTCGTACTCGATGGCCGACATTGCGACGTTCACGTGGGCGCGGGCGTACCGGTGGGGGAATATTGAGGTAGACGATCTTATGGCCCTCAAAGGGTGGTTCGTCCGAATCGAGGCGCGCGACGCTGTGCAGCGCGGGATCCGTGTGCCAACCGGGAAACCACCGCCGTCCTACGATAGCGAAGCCGATTTATCGGAAGCGACGCGGCGCAATGCTGAGCAGTATGACGCCTGAGCAAAAGAGCGTATTCTGAAAGTTCGTCATACTTAAAAGAGACTTGTGGTCCGTAAGGGCATCTCCTGATTACTGTGCCTCACCGCATAGCATCATACGAAATTGACAACTTGACAAGACCATATCCAAGGAGGAACGAGGATGGAAAACACGACTGACGTGCATGGAATGATCGGAAACCGGCGACGTGAGCTCATCCTAATATAGGCTTTGGGCCACGCCTGACCGCAAGATTAAGAACGAAGGAGAAGATATGGCTAAGAGTACGTATACACCACCGAAAGTCTGGCAGTGGAACAAAAAGAATGGCGGGCGCTTTGCTAACATTAACCGGCCGACTGCAGGAGCGACCCATGACAAAGAACTTCCTGTCGGCGACCACGCCCTGCAGCTCTACTCTCTCGCCACGCCCAATGGCGTCAAGGTTACCGTCCTGCTGGAAGAACTGCTCGAGCTAGGCATCAAGGAGGCCGAGTACGATGCCTACCTGATCAACATAGGCGAGGGGGATCAATTCGGCAGTGGCTTTGTGGCCGTCAACCCCAATTCCAAAATCCCTGCGCTCCTTGACCGTGGCACTGCGCCACCTACCCGCGTCTTTGAGTCGGGTGCCATGCTGGTCTATCTGGCGGAAAAATTTGGCGCCTTCCTACCGACCGAGCCTTCCGTTCGCGCAGAATGTATGTCGTGGTTGTTCTGGCAGATGGGCAGCGCACCTTACCTCGGCGGCGGGTTTGGGCATTTTTATGCCTATGCCCCGGAAAAGTTCGAGTACCCTATTGATCGCTACGCGATGGAGGTGAAACGCCTATTAGATGTGTTGGATCGCCATCTCAGCAAACAGCAGTATTTGTGCGGTGACGACTATACGATCGCAGACATGGCGAATTACGCCTGGTATGGCATGTTAGTAGCACATAATGGCTATGAAGCCGCAGAGTTTCTTGACGTGGGAACGTACACGCATGTGCTCCGGTGGGTGAAGGAGATTGAAGCGAGGCCCGCCGTACAACGAGGCCTGCGCGTGAACAAATCCTGGGGACCAGAGGAAGAGCAGCTCATCGAGCGACACAGCGCAAGCGATTTCGATTCGCCGACCACCTAAGCGGAGGTGCGCCTCAGGCTTTATCATGTGACCGTAGAGAGCGCGAAAAGTGAGGCTCGATGTGGGCGAGCGACCTGGCCACACGCCGTGTTTCGCTGTCCGTTGTAGGCCGAAAGCGAAAAAGAGAAGGCTGAAGAATGAGTAAACCTGTGTGTGTCATTATTGGTGTCGGGGCGGGGAACGGGGTTTCGTTTGCGCGGAAGTTTGTCGCCGAGGGATATGAGGTTGCGATGTGCGCCCGGAGTGAGGCGTATTTGAATGAGGTCGCTGCTGAAATTTCTGGAACGCATGCCTATCCCTACGATGTGTGTGATACCGATGCTGCGACCGGTGTTTTTGATCGCATTCGCCAGGATCTCGGTCCGGTGGAAGTACTCCTTTATAATGCGGGAACTGGCGATTTTATTAATATCGATAAGACTACGGTCGAGGGCCTGCAGCAGGCGTGGGAAGTCAACACGCGCGGTTTGTTTGTAACAACGCAGCAAGTCCTGCCGGATATGCGTAAAGTTGGCGGCGGCAATATCGTTGTGAGTGGTGCGACTGCTTCCCTGCGGGGTGGCGCGAATGCGGCTCCGTTTGCCTCGGCCAAGGCCGCGCAGCGGAGTCTGGCTCAATCCATGGCGCGCCATCTCGGGCCGGCAAGGATTCATGTGTCATACGTGATTATCGACGGGGTGATTGATATCCCCTACATACGCGAAATGATGCCGGATAAGCCGGCCGAATTTTTTCTCCCGCCGGATGAAATTGCTGACGCAGTGTTCTATCTGACACAACAGCCGCAAGGCGCGTGGACGTTTGAGTTAGATGTACGGCCCTTCGGCGAAAAATGGTAACAAAACATACCGCGCTTGTGAGAACGGTGGTGCTCGGTTGCTCGAAATTCAGCCCACCTGAGTGCCTTGTATGGACTATTCCGTGCCCATCGGTCCCCCACCGCATCGACACGGGTCTGAAACGTTTCATGGGAGAAATTACAAGCAAGGCGGGGGCTGTTTGTACTGTACGACCCACTGCGCGCGCGGCGCGGCCACCATGGTGTATCGTAAGACAAAATCGATGCGGTCTGGGAATTTGAGACGTGTGCTTTTTTTCAGATGCCGAGTGTGCGGCTTTGCAGGTCGCCCTCCTAGCTGGTCATTCACCGTGGCGGGTTGAAGACGAGCACTTCGAGCGTTTGTGGCGCTACTATAATGACGACCAAATTGTCGAGATCATGAGTGTTATCTCTCGCTTTGCTTTTCTCAACCGCTGGAATGATACTCTGGCCACCCGACTTGAAGACGCGCCACTCCAGTGTTCCTAACAACATCCCGCGGGCTGTGAAACACGAAAGCATGGCCACGAGGGCAGAGCAGCTGATATTCTATAAAGTCTCAGGACGCAGCATAAGGAGGATAGCATGGCCGCAGATACGCAGAGTTTGGAAGCCGCCTTTCGTGCTTGGAAAGATGGGCTTAATAAGGGTGATCTGGATGCCTTTTGGCAGGCGTTCGATGACGAGGCAGAAATTCTCGACGAAGACTTCCCGTGGCGGATGGATCTGGACGATTTTAAGGATCACATTGATTTTCATGCAGGCGGGGAGGGGAGGAAGGGAATGTGGGAATCTTTTGAGTGGAAGCCGCGTGAAATGCACTTCAAGATATTCGGCGAGACCGGACACGTGAGCGGCTTCTCCACGTTTCGTGGCAAACCGCGTGACGCTGGTTTCCGACAGCGATTTATGGGCTTTACGACCACGTGGGCTCACCGTGATGGAAATTGGAAGCTCGTGTGTTGGCATCAAAGTCCGTTGATTGGACGGATTCTCGAAGCGTCGCCGAGCTAAAATACACTGCGGTTGGCGATGCGTTTCCTGTGTAAGGGCGATCCTATGTGATCGCCCTCAGGGCTCAAAGCCGTACTCATTGTAACGGGGCCTCTACCCGTGTCCGTATTCCGAGCAGATGACTGACGGGCTCGTTGGAAGAAACAAAACGAATAAAATCGGTCCGCTCGCTGCCCCAGCCTGTCATGGCGGTAGCGGCGATCTTGCCCTTTTTCAACAAGCGCTGAGAGGCTTCCGCGCCTGTCAGGCCAAAGCCCGAGACATCCATCAGCATCGACCATCCGCCTTGCGGTTTGACAATGGGCACGCTGTCAAGCTCTTGCACAATAAGATCGCGGCGGCTTTGCCATTCTGCGGTCGCGGAGGCGATATCAGAGTGCGGCGTGTGTAAAGCCACTGTTGCCACGGCTTGTGCAATGCCGACTGGGCACACTACGTTAGAGATGCTGACCAGACCGATATTATCAATAATGGATGGAGGGGCAACAATCCAACCGATCCGCCAGCCTATCATTCGGTATTCTTGGGAGACCGCACCAACGCTGATCGTCGGCTCTGCCATACCTGGGAATGATGCGGGGTGAATTTGTTCCGGTCCGTCGAACAGAATGCGTTCCATGGCGCTATCATATAGAAGCCAGGCGTCGGCTTCCTGGCAGGCCGTGCAGACAGCCTCGCAATCCCGGCGTGAAAAGACAGTGCCCCTTGGCATGGACGGGCTCATCAACAGAAAGACTTTTGTTTTTGAGGGAACAGTCTGACGCAATTGGTCATGGTCCAAGCGCCAGACGCCATCTTCAATATTGTACGGCGCGATAGCAGGTACACCGCCCGCCAAGCGGACACGATTCACCAAGCCAATATAGATTGGGTCAGTGAGAAGAACTTCGTCCCCTGGTTCAAGCAGAGCCAGCAGATCCTTGAGGATGCCTTTCAATCCGCCGGCACTGACAATGGTCGAATTATTTCAGTCATAATGCACGCCGGAGAGACGGCTGACGGGTGTGGGAGCGGCTTGTCGAAGAGAGTCTGCTCCTAGAAATGGCAGATAACTATTGGCGTGGTCTTCCAGCACGGCTTGTTGGGTGGCTTTTTCTACGCTGGGCGGAGGTCGGTATCCAGGTTTTCCAGACGGAAGATGGCTCCGTCTTGGGACTGGTCAGCGAAGTTGCCCATTTCATCCACCCCGATTCCGGCCATTCCTGATAGGCGACTGACTGGCATAGTCTCTCCTCCTTTAGCCTACATTGACGTCTGTTTGCATAGCGCCTTTTTCGATAGGATGCACCTCGGTCTGGCATGTCAGGTTCCCAAATAAGGAGGAGGCTATGTCTACAGTCCAAGCCGATAACACGACCACGACTGGTCCCGAACTCGTTGCGCGCGCGCGTGCGCTCACGCCCCTGCTGGCAGCAACCGCTGCAGAGGCGGAAAAACAACGTAAACCAGTTGACGCTGTCATTAAAGCGCTGGAAGAAGCAGAAATTTACAAGCTCATGGTACCCAAATGCTACGGCGGGCTTGAGCTTGATATGGATACCTTTTTCGAAGTTAGCGTTGCACTCGGCGAAGGCGATGCCTCAGTGGCGTGGGTATCCAATCTTTACATTCACCATAATTGGGTCTTCTGCCAGTTTTCAGAAAAGTTTCAGAAAGAGCTGTTTGCTTCGCGAACCTATGTCTTGGCCCCTGCCCTGATTTCACCCACCGCCACGGTCATGCCGGAAAAAGGCGGCTTTCGTTTAAACGGGCGTTGGCAGTGGGGCTCAGGTATTATGCATGGCGAATGGGTCCTCCTGACCGCCACCGAAATCACCCCTGAAGGCAAACCCAATCCGCGTTGGTTTGCGCTCCCTATCTCAGATGTCACCGTTGAAGACACCTGGTATGTCGACGGTATGATTGGCACGGGCAGTAACGATGTCGTAATTGACAATGTCTTCATCCCTGAAGAGCGAGCCGTATCAATAGGCGAGATGATGAGCGGCCATGCGCCCGGCTCGCAGCTCCATGATGGTCCCCTCTACCGGACCCCAATGATGGGGGTTCTGCCGCTGGGCGCCGCCATGCCCGCCTTGGGCCAAGCCAAGACGGCCGTGCGGCTATTTCGAGAACGGTTGACCGAACGGGTGTTCTTAGACGCGAACAAACAGGTCCAACGCTCAGCTTCTCAAATGCGGCTTGCCCGAGCAGAAGTTGAGGTGTGTGAAGTTGAGCTGCTACTCCGACACTTTGTTGAGGACGTGTGCACGAAGCGCAACGCCGCCACGATCGAAGATCGTGCCCGCTGGGCAGCCCAGCTGGCCATGTCAGTTCAACAGTGCAAAAAGATTATCCAAGATGTTGTTGAAGCCAGCGGCTTGCATGCTCATTTTCAGGATAATCCGCTGCAACGTGTTCAACGCGATGTGAATACCATTGCATGTCACTATTTGTTTGACCTGGATGGAAGACTGGAATTGTACGGAAAGGTGCTCTTAGGCCAGGAGTTGGTAGGTGAGCCGATGTTTTAACAGTTGCTCTGCAGCGAGCGGCGCGCACTCTCACTTTCTTGACAGCCCATTTCAACGTGCCTAGCGCGATGTAAATACCATGTCCTGCCATGTGGTGTTTGATCTCGATAGTAAGCTGCAGGCTTATGGGCGAACGCTCTTGGGTATAGACCCAGGGCCGGGCGCGTCGTTGATCTAGCGAGATTGAGCCGCCATATGTGAGAGGATCGACTGCTATCATTCTGAGCGTAGCCAAGAATCTCGCTGTTGGATGTACAACCCGGGCGAGAGATTCTTCCTCGCTTCGCTCCCCAGAATGACAAGGCCGGAAGAGTGATGCAGTAGACCTCGATAAGAAAGGACAGGTGCCCCTATGCAAAAAGAACTCATCTATTTTGTGGACCCCATGTGTTCCTGGTGCTGGGGTTTTTCGCCGGTCATATTATCCATTAGTCAGGCCTTTGCGGGCCGAATGCCCGTGCGTGTGGTTCTAGGCGGACTCTTTCCCGGTACGTCGCGTATCATGAACGAACAGACGAAGCATGAGATTCGTGAACATTGGGGGCATGTAAACGAACTATCGGGGCAGCCGTTTAACTACGATTTCTTTGCTCGCACTGTCTTTACTTATGATACGGAACCGGCGTGTCGCGCAGTTGTGACCGCACGACGGTTGCACTCAACGACTACGCTTCCGATGCTGGAGCACTTGCACCGCAGCTTTTATACCCAGAACCTTGATATTACTCAGACCGAAACTTTGAGTGAGGTCCCGGCTGAAATTGGCCTAGATCCCGAGGCATTTAGCGCAGCATTTGACTCGCAGGATATGCGGGAGGAGGCTCTGCGAGATTTTCAATTCTCACGCGGTCTGGGGGTATCCGGCTTTCCGACACTTGTGGCCAGCGCAGGCGAAGCGAGCGCTGCCGTGACGGTAGGCTATCAACCGTTCGATAAAATTATGCCGGTGCTGGATGCCTGGGTTGCCGGGCGTACGCGTATTGCGATACCAGAGCTGGAGCAAAATGCGTAGATCCACCACACAGAAAGGAAACACAATGCAATTTGGAGGCTCACTCATCTGCCAGAATTATTTTCGTTCACCGAGGCCGGACTATGAGATTTATGAGGAAGACCTGGCGCTTGCCGAGATGTACGAAGATCTCGGTTTCGACATGGTCTGGTCGGTTGAACATCACTTCACCGACTACGAATTGATACCTGATCCGCTCCAGATGTTGAGCTATGTATGTGGTCGGACGAAGAAGATCGGGCTCGGGACCTTTGTCATCGTCCTGCCGTGGCATGACCCAGTTCGGGTCGTCGAACAGATCACTATGCTGGATAACTTTTCGCGCGGACGCGAACTGCTGCTCGGTTTTGGGCGTGGCGTGGGCCAGGTTGAATATGACGGTTTTCGGGTTTCGATGAGCGAAGCGCGCGAGCGCTTGGTCGAGAGCATTGAAGTCGTGAAACTTGGCTTGGGGCAAGAACGTTTTTCCTTCGATGGCAAATACTTCAAGATTCCGGAAATAAGTATCCGTCCTCGCCCAGTGACTCTGGATCTGACCGACCGGATGTACGGCGCGATTATTAGTCCTGAGACCGGCGACATCATGGCCAAGGCCGGCTTAGGCATGCTGATCATTCCACAAAAGAGCTGGGCTGAGCACATGAAGGACTATGAAGCCTACCAAGTGTCATGCGCCAAATTCGGAACTTCGACGCGGCGACCGATTATCACGGCTTGGATCTATTGCTCTCAGGATGAGACGGCCCAGGAAGACGGCCGAAAATGGATCATGGACTATGCTGACACGGCCATGAGTCATTACGGCTTTGACGAACCCGAGCACTTCCGAGCCGCCAAAGGGTATGAAGCCTATGCCGAGCTAGCTGAAGCCAGCAAGAAACAGGTGAACATCTTTCAAGAAGAATTTGCCAAGACACAGATCTTTGGTACGCCCGAGCAGTGTATTGCGGCCATTCACGAGCTGCGACAATGTGTAAATCCTTACCAGTTTGTTGGCGTTTTCAAGTACGGCAGCATGCCGAACGACGTGGCCGTGCGTAGCACGCAGTTGTTTGCGTCAGAAGTCATGCCGGTCATTCGGGCGGATGATGCGGCAGAGCAGGACCAGCCTGCGGCTGCTTTTTGATTCCTATCTGTAGAATCTCAGATTGAAGAGGGGCCGTTCACAGGCGTCCCCTCTCATCCATCAAATTTCGTCAAATCCCATAAAACGCGGCGGCGTTTGCCCCCAAGATCTTGTCAACCGAATGGGTCGGCAACGCGGAGAGCAGATCGCGCATTGTCTGTACGGGTTTTCTAAAGCCCTCAGCGTGCGGATAGTCGGAGCCGACGAAGAATTTCTCATCCCCTACAAACGGGACGATATGCGGCAGTAGCTTCTCACTCGGATCGGCATTGATCCAAATATTCCGGGCAAGATATTCTCGAATCGGCCGTTTCATCTGTGAGGTGTGACGCATGTATTGGTAGCGGTAATCAAAGCGCTCGATCCATTCTCCGACCCAACTCCCCATCGCCTCAACTGTCGCCGTGCGTAGCGCAGGAAACCGCTCAAACACCCCGTCGTACACCATGGTAGTCAGGGACAAACGCGGGTCTTGGATCAGATTCATCGAGATAAACATGAAGCCTGGATTGCGGTGCCGATACCAAGCACTGCCCAAATATTCTTTGTTCGCAACGGGGTGAATGCTGACCGCGAGGTTGAGGTCTTCGGCGGCTGCCCACACCGGGTCGTAATCTACATGTCCAAAGCTTTTGCCATCTACCGGAGCGGAGCCGACCATGACCGCCCGGGCGCCTAACTTTTTCACCCGGTGTATTTCTTGGGCTGCCAGGGCGGGGTCGCGCAGGGAGATGTGGGCTACGGGAAGGAGGCGGTCGAGATGTCCGGCACTAACCTCAAAGGCCCAGGTGTTGTACGCCTGGCACAGCGCCGCTGCGAGCTGAGGGTCGTGGAGCTCTCCTTCCCACAAGAGTCCGAGCGTGGGGTAGAGCACTTGAAAATCAATTCCCTCCGTATCTAAAAACTGCAGCCGCTTGTCCATATTCTGCCAATCCCCGCCCGTATACAGAGACTGATCGAATTCGTTGAGCGCGTGTCCGTCTTCTTTTTGGCCGTAGCCGACAACGGCGCTGAGCATCTCATCGATTTCGCTGCCTAGTCGTATGGGTTTGCCATCCACTACCATCTGCTGCTGACCGCTGGACGGGTCTTTCTCCATATGCATGGCGCGCTCCCGGTAAGCCGGCTCAATATAGTGCAGATACAAATCAAGTGGTTCAATAAAATGACTGTCGCCGTCGACGATTTTCATACCGCGCTCCTTATTAATTGTAAAACTCAGGAATAATCTTCGTTCCAAAGAGCTCTAGCTGCTCTTTTATCGCGTCGCGTGGCAGGTAGCCTTGATCGGACAGAATCATGAACCAGTCCGGGTTCAGTTTTTCTTTGACGGTTTCCATCTGTCGCCGGATGTCATCGACTGTGCCAACAAAGGCGATGCCGGCCTCGATCATCGGCTCGATGGTCGTGGGGATTTCTGGAGCAAACTTCGCGTGGAACTGGCTGAAGAGAAAAATCGACCCGTCACGTGCGCGTCGCAAGGCTTCCTCGCGCGTCTTGCCGATATACACCAGCCTGGCCAAGCCGATCCCCTGGCCGCGCTGTAGATTACGTCCAGCTTCGTTTGCCGCTTCGGCGTAGAACGAAGCACCTTTAACCGCGAGATCGGGGAAAGGCAGGAACATCATTGGCACAATGCCTTCGCGTGCCGCCCAGCGTATGGTTGCTTCATTCGTGGTGAGGGCTTGGAACAAGGGCGGATGCGGTTTCTGATACGGTTTGGGGACTGGTGAGATCTTTCGTAGCCAACCCTTGTCGTCGACTTCACCCGGGGCACCATAGCGCCGTGTGGCTTCATGCGCCGCCCACGCATGTCCGTCAGCCGGGAAGGGTGCTTGGTAGTATTTGCCTTTGAAAGAGAAGGGTTCGTCTTTCCAAGAGAGCTTCATTACCTCAAAAAGTTCCTGGAAGACCTCACGGTTGCGGAGTTCGGCTTCGGGACCCGAAGTGCCAGGCTCGACGCCGTATTTTTGTCCCAAGACATTCACCCAGCGCGGGAAAAACCCACGTGCCAGGCCGACAAAGACGCGGCCCTTGGACATATGGTCTGCCCAGGCAATATCCTCAGCGAGCCGAATCGGGTCCCAGGTTGGGAGGACGAATCCGACTGGTCCGACTTGAACACGTTTGGTGTGATATAGCAGGTTGAGCAGGTGGGGAATTGGAGTGGCGCCGGCTTCCATCCCCTCGGTATAGAAATGGTGCTCAGAATAGCTCAGTGCGTCGAAATTCATTTCTTCGGCTAACTGGGCGATATCGACCATCTCTTCGAGCATTTCCTGGGTTTTATCCGTGCGATGGGCAATAGGCGCCAGTCGCTCTCGTTCCTCTGGGGTGGCGGGCACAACCGGGGTTTGATGCAGCATGAATTTCATAACGATCCTCCTTTTGGGGGCTGACTCTACCAATCGTGTCTTATGCTACACAAGATATTTCGCTACTGCCTGCTCATCCCATGC
>CAZBUD010000029.1:0-51017 GCA_964495015.1 uncultured Enterobacteriaceae bacterium
GGCTGATTTTGAGATCTTGGCCTTTTCGCTCTCCTTTGAAACTGATTATCTCCATATCCTTGATATCCTTGCTGCAGCGCACATCCCGGCGCGCGCGGCAGAGCGCCAGGCCCATCATCCGCTAATCATTGCCGGTGGACCAGCGACGTTCCTGAATCCCGAGCCGATTGCCGACTTTATTGACCTGTTCTTGATTGGCGAAGGCGAAGAAATGATCCCGGAATTCCTTGAACGCTATGCGGCTCTGGACTCATCTGATTCGTCTTATTCAGCTAATTCATCTGGGGCTGGGCGGCAAAGCGGATTGCGGACGTTGAGTACGATTGAGGGTGCCTATGTGCCCACTTTTTTCACTCCAGCCTATCATGCTCATAATGCCCATGAAGGTGCTGGCCAGTTTTCTCAGGAGAATGCTGCGGGCAACACCCTGCCTTACGTTCGTCGTCGCTTGATCATGGACCTTGACGCTTACCCAACGACCTCGCAAATCCTGACGCCGGAAACGGTCTTTGGCGATATGTTTTTGGTTGAGGCCAGTCGTGGCTGCGAATGGGGTTGTCGATTTTGTGCGGCCGGTTTTATGTATCGGCCTGTGCGCTATCGGAGTGCAGAAGCACTCAAACAACAGGTAACGGCAGGTTTGCAACAGAAATCGACCATTGGCCTCGTCGGGGCTGAGATGGCGAGCCAGCCCGGCATCGCGGGTCTATGTGAATTTATCGGTCAGGCTGGTGGTCGGGCGTCTCCGTCCTCGTTGAAAGCCGATGTGATCACCCAGGATTTGGCGCAGGCGGTCGGGCAGAATAACAATCACTCGGTGACGATCGCGCCGGAAGCCGGGTCCGAACGGATGCGCCGTGTCATTAATAAAAATTTGACAGAACCGGAAATCCTTCGCGCGGCAGATCTCTTGGTCGGCGGGGGGGTACGCGCCCTGAAATTATATTTCATGATAGGCTTGCCAACCGAAACATACGAAGATGTGGAGGCCATTGCATCTCTCACACAAAAGATTTATGCGCGCTTCTGTGGGAAACAGGCCAAGGTCGGTGGGATCACGTTGTCGGTGAACGCCTTTGTTCCTAAACCGTGGACTCCGCTTCAGTGGGAACCCATGGAGGCGATCTCCACCTTACGACAAAAGATGACCCTGCTGCGAAAACAACTCGCTCGTATGCCGCGGGTGAAGGTTGATACTGAGTCTCCGCGCGAGGCGTATTATCAAACCCTGCTGTCACGTGGTGATCGGCGCGTGGGACAGTTGCTCCAGGATGTTCAGCAGCACGATGGCGATTGGTGGAGCGTAGTGCAACGCTGGAGACGTGAGGCAACGCGGCAGCCTGAACGACTCAATCCAGATTTCTTCGTCCACCGGCGATATGACTCCGAAGAACGGCTGCCGTGGGACTTTATCGACCATGGGGTGAACAAACGCTACCTGTGGGTCGAATCGCGCAAGGCGCTGCTCGAACGGCAAACCGCTCCGTGCGACGTCACTTCCTGTCACAGTTGTGCCGCGTGTTAACTGAATGCGATGATTTTCGGAATTGGTAACGACTTAGCGGAAGTCGACCGGATCCAGATTGCGTTAAAGCGTCCTCGAACGGGTCGTCGTTTTCGTAACCGGGTGTTTACACCTGGTGAGCAGGCCTATTGTGAGCGCCGTGGAAAGGCCAGGTATCAAAGTTATGCCGCACGCTTTGCCGCCAAAGAGGCGACCATGAAGGCGCTCGGGCGGGGCTGGGGCCGCTATATCGGTTGGTTGGATGTCGAGGTCGTACGACAGCGCGGCTCGCGGCCCGAGATTGTCTTGCACGGCAAGGCCAAAGAGTACGCTGCCACGCACGGCATTCACCAGTTCCATCTGGCGCTCACCCACACGGCTGCTTTAGCCGAGGCGCAGGTCATAGCGGAACGGTAATTGTAGGGACGAGGTCACCTCGCCCGGTCAGGGTTACCCTAGAGCCTATTCGAACCGTTCAAGGCCGCGACTTTATACGCTTCGGATAGGGTTGGGTAAATGAGGACGTTCTCGATGAAGTATTCGATGCTCCCGCCGTAGGCGATGATAGCTTGACCCAAATGGATCAACTCTGCTGCTCTTTCTCCAACAATGTGAACGCCGAGCAACTGCAGGCTCTCGCGGTGGAAGGGCAGTTTGAGAATTCACTCCATATCGCCCATAATTTGAGCGCGCGGTCTCTCGATAAAAGGCATGTACGATTTCATATGGAACGCGCTCTTCGGTCCGCGTTTGCTCTGATGCGCCGAGCGTGGACACCTCGGGCATGGTATAAATTTCGTAGGGGAGGGGCGCCGTTGGAGCGTTGGAACTCTGTTCCTCGTAGCCCTCTGTACCCTGGAGGAAGGCGTGGGCAGGGGCCAAACGGCCTTGGTGCAGGGCCGTCGCAGCCAGGCTTGGGAAACCCGCACATCGCCCGCCGCGTACACATGAGGCATAGCTGTCTGAAAGTCGTGGTTCAGACTGAGTAGGCCACGATGGTTGGCTTCTAAGCCCAGATTGTCCAGGCTGAGTTGGTGTGTATTACCGACACAACCGATCGCCTGCAAAGCACTCTGCGCGGCCACGACTTTTCCGCTCAAGCAGTGCGCCTCGACACGATTGGGACTGGTGATAGTAACCGATTCGACTTTTTCCCCAAGCCGAAAGATGACACCCGAGGTTCGCGTGCGATTCGGCAGCGTCTGCTTAATCTCATGATCGGGAAAATCGAGCACGGTCGGAAGGCTATCGAGTAAGGTGACCTTGACTCCCAGTGAAACAAAGATACACGCGTACTCGCAGCCCACCACACCGGCACCAATCATAATCATCGTGCCCGGAATGTGGTCCATTTGCAGGAAAGTGTCCGTATCAAAAACCTGGGAGGTATCAGATGGAATCGCATCGGGTCGGGCTGGCAGATGACGTTGGCAGTCGTACACGTGCGTCGTGCACCATCTCGGCCTTCAATCGGTATCCGATGGGGATCGAGAAAAGAGGCTACGCCGTAGAAAATATCTATGTCATTGCGATCAAATTCATGCCGCATCACATCGGCCTGGTTCTGAAGGACTGCGGTGTTATACCGGAGCAGTTCGGCCACTCCGAGCTGGCGTTTTTTTAATGCTGGAATGGACGCCGCTCCATTGCTGACATAAACAACACGGCTTCCCGTAATGTCTTACTCGGCAGTGTGGCTGTGTGGATACATGCGCCGCCCAAAGACGGACTCTTGTCAACAACGGCAACCCGCTTGTGGAGCTTTGCAGCTTGCACCGCCGCCTTCTCTCCAGACGGACGCGAGCCGATGACAATCAGGTCATACTCATACGGAACGTCCGGCTGGACTGGAACACCCGGATTCGGATCGGGGTTCAGACTCGGTATTTTTTCTTCTTGTTTTGCCACGCTCATAATCATCCCTCTCTGGACAAAACTTGAATTTTGTCCAGTTGAGGTATCGACCAGATAGAAGGGAAGCTTAAATGGAGATGGACAGCGGTAGGGGCGATGAGACCTCGCCCCTACCGTTATTTGACATCGAGTGAAATTCTATTGCCGTGGGCAAGCAGACCGGCCACGGTTTGTAGGAAAGCTCCAGCTGGAGCACCATCAATGACTCGGTGGTCAAACGTCAGGCTCAAGACCATCATCGACCGTTTGGTAATCTCGCCCCGATAGATCACCGGCTTTTCAAGAATACGCCCGACCCCTAGAATGCCCGTTTGGGGGGCATTGATAATTGGGGTGAAGGCATCAACGCCGAACATGCCCAGGTTGGAGACCGTAAACGTTCCACCCGAGACTTCCTCAAGCTTCAGCTGGCCGGCCCGCGCTTTCTCGGCTAGGGCTTTGGCTTCTTCGGCAATGTCTTTGAGTGATTTTTTGTCTGCATCCCGAACCACCGGCACAATTAGGCCCTCATCCAGCGCGACGGCCAGACCGACATGGACCTGGTTATGAACCTGGATGGTCGTACCCTCTAACGACGCATTCATGCGGCGCTCCTGTGTAAGGGCGTGGGCACAGGCCTGAAGAATGAAGTCGGTATACGTGACGTTAAACTCTTGGCGGACTTCCTGGCGCCGATCAATTAGCTGAGTGACGTCGACTTCGGTAGTGATGGTGAGCTGAGCACTAGCTTGTAGGCTTTGATGCATTCGTTCGGCAATGACTTTGCGCATGCCACGTAAGGGGATGGCCTCAGCAGGCGCCGTTGGGGCCGCCGCTGGCGCGGCTTGGCCACCTGCATCAATGACTTTCTGCACATCTTCGCGTGTGATCCGACCGCGTGGACCGGTGCCCGTCATGCTGGCCAGATCAATATTATGTTCTTTGGCCAGCTTGCGTGCGGCCGGAGTCACGGGGACACGTCCCCGTTTCTTCTCCGCCGCTGGAGCCGCAGCTGCTACTGGAGCCGCCGCCGGTTCCGCAGTCGCCCGGGCTGCTGGCGCGTCTGCGTACTTGCTCGCAATCTCTGCTATATCTTCGCCCGCTTCCGCAATAACCGCCACCGGCAGCCCAACTGCCACAACAGCTTCAAGCGGATACAGGAGCTTGGCGATCGTGCCGCCTGCTGCCGCTTCGACTTCGTACAAGACTTTTTCAGTTTCGACTTCAAACACTGCTTCTCCGGCCTGGATCGCATCCCCTTCCGATATGAACCACTTCTGGATCGTACCTTCAGTCATTGTCAGACCGAACTTCGGCATCACCACTTCTACTGCCACGATGAATTCCTTTCCGGACGTTGTCGGCGGCGCTGGTCGTATCTAGCCGAGCAGCTCCTTGACGGCGGACACAATTTTCTTGTCGTCAGGAAGTACGAACTTCTCCAGCGGCGGGCTAAACGGCACCGGTACGTCCGGGGCTGTCAGCCGCTTGACGGGCGCATCCAAATTGTCGAAGCCCTTATCCGCAATGACGGCGGCGATCTCTGCCGCAGCACCACAGCGCAGATGTGCTTCATCCACGACCAGTACCTTGTGCGTCTTGGCGACAGACGACAGGATTGCCTCTTCGTCAAGTGGAATAAGGGTGCGGGGGTCAACGACTTCAGCAGAAATGCCGTCTTGTTCGAGAGACTTGGCCGCCTTCAGGGCTTGGGAGACCATAAAGCCGATAGCCACAATGGTCACGTCCGTGCCTTCGCGTTTGACTTCAGCCTGGCCCAAGCGAATAACGGAGTCCTCATCCGGTACTTCTTCTTTACTCCGGCCCAGCTTGAGGTGTTCGAAGACCAGCACCGGGTTGTTGTCCCGAATAGCGCTTTTGAGTAAGCCCTTCATATCACGCGGGCCAGATGGCACAACGATTTTCAGCCCTGGCACGCTCATAAATTGAGAGTACACGGTCTCAGAATGCTGGGCTGCGGCAGAGCCGATCGCTCCACACACACTGCGAAACGTGATCGGAACGTCCGCCTGCCCGCCGGACATATAGCGCAGCTTAGCCGCCTGGTTACATACCTGATCCCAGCAGCAGTAGAAAAAGCTGGCAAACTCAATTTCCACAATCGGCCGCATCCCGGCCATGGCCGCGCCAACACCGGCACCGGCATAACCCGCTTCAGAGATCGGGGCGTTGAGAATCCGCTCCTTGCCGAATTCGTCGGTCAATCCGCTTGTCGCGCCGAACGCACCCACCCAGATATCCAGCCCTATCATAAATGTCTTGGGATCCAATCGGAGTTCCTCGGCGAGTGCCTCATTAATCGCTTGGATAAAATTAATTTCACGCATGGTTTCTCCTTAGGCTTCCGAGAACATGTCGTTCAACGCCTCTTCGGGCTCGGGATATGGGCTGTCCTGAGCGAACTGCACTGCGTCATCAATAGACTGCGCAACCTCGGCCTGCACCGCCTCTACTTCCGCCTGACTAAAGGTGTCGGGTACAAAACGTTGCTCAAACGTGATCAAGGGACAGCGCCTTTTCCAGGCCTCGATTTCGTCCGCAGGTCGATAACTCTTCTTGCCCAGAAAGGCTTCTTCCCCAACGACATGACCTTCCCAGCGGTAGGTTTTGCATTCGAGTAAAGTCGGGCCTTCGCCTTTGCGCGCACGCTTAACCGCCTGACAGGTTGCTTCGTAGACTTCGACAACGTCGTTACCGTTCAGCACCACCCCTGGCATATCGTGGCCTCGTGCCCGATCGGCAATATCCTTGACTGACGTGACATCTTTGCCTGCGGTAAATTCTCCGTACAGATTGTTCTCACACATAAAGACAACGGGCAGCTTCCAGGAGGAGGCAATATTCAACGATTCGTGGAAGGTGCCCTCGTTTGACGCGCCGTCACCAAAGAAACATAGGGCGACTTCACTGCTGCCACGGACTTTGGCCGCAAGCGCGGCTCCGGTCGCAAGCGGCAGGCCAGCCCCCACAATGCCGTTGGCACCCAGGATGCCGAGGCTGAAATTCGCAATATGCATCGAGCCGCCTTTGCCCTTACAATACCCGGTCTTTTTACCGAACAGCTCGGCCATCATGGGTTTGACCTCGCCGCCCTTGGCAATTAAATGGCCGTGACCACGATGCGTGCTGGTAATATAGTCTTCATTCGTGAGTGCTGCTGCGGCCCCGGTCGCTGAAGCCTCTTCTCCGATCGAGACATGTACGAAGCCGGGCAGTTTGCCTTCTTTAAAAATATCACGCACGCGGGACTCAAACTGACGAATGGTCTGCATGGTACGATACATGCCCAGGAGCTTTTCTTCGCTTATCGCTGCGTCGGCCATGGGTGATTCCTCCTTTTGTGATTTGCGCGGAAAGCCTCGTCTTCATAGTCCGAAACAGGGGCGGCGGTCAACAGCAGCAGGGCGCTAGCGGCACGTTGCTACAGTCAGTCCGAGCAACGTTTTTCAGAAATGATACAAGAAAGGCAGATGTCACGTTGAAAGGAGCACAGGCGATGTCTGACCAGAATGCAGCCCAAAAAGACCGCACTCCAGACTGGGATATGTCCCCGTATTTCCTCGAGATGGATGGGAGGGCCTATCGTACCTTTCGTCACGCACTCGATAGCGACGTGAAAGTCTTGCTCCAGCACGTACACGTACTGGGGAAGATTGAACATGGGCAGCTTCCTATTTGGGTCGATCTGCTGCAAAAGCTGGAAGAGATAACCGCCCGCACCGGTCATCTCTCTTCCTATCTCAGCTGTATGGGTGCGGCGGACGCGGGAAACGAAACGATTCAACGCGAGACCGCAGCTGCGAAAGTCGCCCGTGCGGAATTAGTCAAAATCTTCGTCGTGGTTCGGGCTGCTCTCAAAGAAGCTGACGAAGACGTTTTCGCCGCACTCCTTAATGCTCCAGAACTCAATGACGCGACCTATTTTATTGGACGCCTCAGAAAAAGCGCCAACTGGAGCATGGAACCCGAACTAGAAGCCCTCGCCGCAGATCTGGACGCCACGGGATTGTCGGCGTGGGGGCGGCTGTATGACCAAGTCTCCGGCACGCTCGAATTTGACCTCGCCGTACCAGGGCAGGAAACGCGGCGTTTGCCCGTAGCCATGACGCGCAGTCTGCTGGAAGATGCCGACCCGACTATTCGCAAAGCTGCCTTGGTTGGCGCGAATCGCGCCTGGGAGCAGACAAGTAGCGTGACGGCCGCTTGCCTGAATGCGATAGCCGGAACGCGGCTGACACTCCACAAACGACGTGGCATTCAGCATTTCCTCGAACCCGCTCTATTTGATTCCGGCATTTCCCAGAAAACGCTGGATACCATTTTGGCCGTGGCAGCGGCACGCAAAGCCGTTGCCCAGGACTATTTGGAGCGTAAGGCGCAGCTGCTCGGCCGAGAGAAATTGGGCTTCCAGGATTTGATGGCGCCGCTATCGCTTGCGCATGGTGAAAGGGTGAACTGGGCAGAAGCACGAACGCGCGTCCTCGCCGCTTTTGAGAGTTTTTATCCGGACCTGGCCCGGTTTGCGAAAATGGCCTTTGACCAGGACTGGATCGATTACTCTCCCAGAATAGGAAAACGGCCTGGCGGGTTTTGCTCAACCTCATCGATTATTGGTCAATCGCGTATCTTCATGACGTATAACGAAACCGTGGGCGATATTTCGACGTTGGCTCACGAGCTTGGCCATGCCTTCCATGGCTGGCTGATGCGCGATATGCGTCCCTGGTCACGGCGCTATCCATTGACCCTAGCTGAGACTGCCTCGACGTTTGCCGAGCAGTTGCTGATTGACGCCGTTTTAACCAACCCCACAGCTACACCCGCACAGCGGGCCTTGGTGCTGGACAGCCGCATGCAGGCCGGAGTGGTTTTCCTGCTCAATATTCCAATGCGGTTCTCTTTTGAGAAGGCGGTCTATGAGGAGCGCGCCCAAGACGAACTCAGCGTAAGTCGCTTGAAAGCGCTCATGCAAGAGGCTCAGCAGGAGTGGTATGGCGACAGTTTAGCCCAAGACGAACTCGACCCCTGGTTCTGGGCTTCCAAGCTACATTTTTACATTACGGATGTCAGCTTTTACAATTTTCCATATACGTTTGGCTATCTGTTCAGTATGGGTATCTTCGCCTTGGCCAAGAAAGAAGGACCCGCATTCCTACCCCGGTATGAAGCCCTACTGCGTCTGACCGGCAGTGATACTGCACAAAAAGTCGCCAAAATGAGCCTGGGCGTGGACCTCGAAGCACCGGACTTCTGGAACGCATCGATTGATCTGATTGAGAACGACTGGGCACTGTTTCAGACCGAGACGAATGACCCGTTTGATAAAGGTGTCCAACGCAGGACACGAGAAACGTCTGAGCGCTCTTGAACGAAATATTTGTCTATTGATCTCAGCGGCGGCACGAACAGGAGAGGTCCGTCAGCGTCTCTTCCCATTTTTCAAATTGGCTGCTGTGTCAGTGCGCTTGGGCTGTTTCTCTGTCCCACGCGAGAGATTCAGAACAGGCTGAAGGCGATCAGCGACAAGTTGAGCAAAGGCGGCGGAGCCCTGTGGTGAGAGATGTACATGGTCGCAGAAAGCCCAATCCTTTCCCGATAGGGCGGCCGAGACATCGATAAGAGTCGCTTCCTTCTGAGCCGCCACGGCACGCACGATCGCGTCTAAACGGCCCAACACACGTCTACCTCAGGGCAAAGCCTTCGTAGGAATTTTTCACGACCTCTTTACACTTTTCGAGTCATGGTGAAGAAATTAGAGAATCCGACCGAAGCGAGCCCCAGATAGCTACGTGGGCCTTCAGCCCATTTGTCTTTGAGGGTTTGGCTGTTCTTGCGCTGAATGTCGATACTATTGAGTGCGCCTGTCATGGCATCGAATCCTGTCGCGAAGACGATGCAATCGAGCGCGTATTCTGTGCCGTCCACGTCTATACGCTGCTGGGTGATATCGATTCCGGCCGTACTGCAATCAACTAGCGTCACATTTGACCGATTGAATGTTTCAAAATAGCCGCTGTCGATGCAGAGGCGTTTGCAGGCATAGACATGCTTGGGCGAGAGCAGTTGCGCCACTTCGGGGTCGTCGACGATCGTATGGATTGTTTCCTTTAGGAAGGTTGAAACAGTCTCGTTTTGCTGTGGAGGTTTCATAGGCGACGACGAGCGTCGGTCCGCCTTTTTCCCAACACACTTCCTATTCGCGCTTGCGCTCCGCGTCACTTGCTTCGAGCGTTTTTCCCGGCGCCCTGTCTTGGTTGATATCTTGGCCAAAAGGCAGTGCATTATTTCTGGCTGGAAATCCTTTGTAGTCAGCCTTTACCCGAGCTTCTTCTTCCGGGTCCATCGGTGCATTGCGGGCGGGAACGGAATACTGTGCCGCGCGCTGAAATACACTCAGGTGGTTGGCTTGCTTGGCAATCTCGGGAATGGCCTGCATCCCGGTCGAACCCGTGCCGATCACGCCGACACGTTTCCCCGTAAAAATTAACCCCCGCATGCGGCCAATCGCTGGTGTGGTACCATTCTCCTTCAAAATCATTCAGGCCTGGAAAATTGGGCGTCTTCGTTGAGGACAGGCTGCCCGTGGCCATGATGCAAAATGTGGCCGACACACTGCCTCCCGCGTCGGTTGTGATCGTCCATCTGCCTTGCGCTTCATCAAAGACGGCGCTTTCGACCTGTGTGTTGAACCGGATATGGTCGCGCAAATGAAATCGATCCGCAACATGCTTGGCGCAGCGGAGAATTTCGGCTTGAGACGAGTATTTCTCACTCCAATTCCATTCTTGCTGCAGTTCTTCAGAGAATTGATACGAGTACTGTAAGCCCCGCACATCGCAGCGCGCGCCTGGATAACGATTTCAATACCAGGTGCTGCCAACGTCGCTGCCTCTCTCGAATACCCTAGCCGAGAAGCCCATCTCTCTCAGCTTGTAGAGCATATACATGCCTGCAAAGCTGTTACCTACGAACACGGCGTCTAAAACAACGGCGTCCACAGGGACGGCGTCTATACCAGACTGACCCATCTGGTGTGTGGTGTTCTGAACCTCTCTCATTCTCAATGCCTCCGAAGACTTGTCTGTAAAGTGTACCAACCGGACAAGCCGACGTGTTTTTTAGCCTTGCGATTTAGGCTGGCCTTATGGTGAATGCAATTCACTATAAGAGGCGTCTTCTATTATTTTGGGCAGCCACTTGTGAAGTCCATGGTTTGTCAGGTGCAATACCGGTCCATCAGGTGCAACATCGGCTCCTTTGGCGTAATGTTGGCAATGCTATGAGCCGCATGAAACTGGCGCTGGCATGCGCGCAATCGCAGTCCCGCATAAGTGAAGCTTATTTACCAAGGTAGTCGAAGCGTGTAATTGCTGCACCAGGTCTGATCGATTTGTCGGATCCACTCCGACCGAAGTGGCAAGGACAAGCTAGCTATAACGCGGTTTCTGAAGTATAAACGTAATCGTAAAGGCAAGGTCGCGTTGCATGATCCTGACGCGGCCTCTTTGCTTTGCTCTAGCATTGATAATGAAAGAAAGGTGGCGCTGTGACGCGGAATGTACTTGCCCTGGCCATGGACGCTGGCGGAACGATGACGGATACCTTTGTGGTCGACACCGAGGGTAATTTTGTTATTGGCAAAGCGCCAACCACTCCTTGGGATGAATCCGAGGGGTTTATGGAATCCGCTGAGGATGCCTTTGAGCAATGGGGCTTGGATCGACAGAAGGCGTTCTCTCAGTTTGAGGTCTCGGTCTATGCCGGGACAACCATGCTCAACACGCTGCTTACGCGGACGGGTCGCCGCATCGGACTGCTCGTCTCCAAAGGGTTTGAAGACATCTTATTGATGGAACAAGGCCGACAAGTGTGGTCAGGCTATTCTCACGCCGACCGCCTGCACGCCGCAACCCATGTGCACAATGATCCTCTCGTTCCCCGCCGCCGCGTCCGGGGCGTATCCGAGCGAACGGATATGTTCGGCGACATCGTTATCCCCCTGTATGAAAAAGACGCCCGCTGGGCAGTAGACGAGCTCTTGGATCAAGACATCGAAGGCATCGCCATCTGCTTTTTGCACTCCTACGCCAATCCGGCCAATGAGGAACGCATGGAAGCGATTTGTCAGGAGGCAATGGAGAAGCGGGGTCAGACGCTGCCGATCTATCCGTCTTCACGCATTCGGCCGGTGATCCGTGAGAACCAGCGCGTTAACGCTACCACAATCGAAGCATACGCAGCCGACCCGGTACGCCAGCAGCTGCATAATGTAGAGAATAGGGCCAAGGAGAGCGGCTACCGTAAACAGATGACGACCATGCTCTCCTATGGCGGGCTGGCCAACATCCGCCATCCTCGACTGCACGAGACCCTGATCTCGGGCCCCATCGGGGGCATCCTGGGCGCCCAGTTCGTGTCCCAGCTTCTGGGTGCCAAGAATGTGCTTGCCGTAGACATGGGTGGTACGAGCTATGATTTCGGCTTGATTACCAACGGGACCGTCGATCTCAACAACGAGCCCGAAATTGCGCGTTTCCGACTCAATCTGCCGAGTATCGTGCTGGACAGCATTCGCGGTGGAGCCGGGCTGTATTTGTCGGTTGACCCGATTACCAATCGCATTGTGATGGGACCGGAAGGCGCAGGTGCGAACCCTGGTCCGGTCTGTTTCGATCGGGGCAATCTCCAATCCACGATTACCGACTGCCTGGCGATCAACGGCCATCTCAATAAAGACAACTTCCTGGGTGGCAAAGTCGTCCTGAATCTGCTCGTCGCGCAGCGTCAGTTCAAGGCTCAGATCGCTGACCCGCTGGGACTCGAAGTTCACGAGTGCGCCGACGGTGTTATCAAGCTCTGGGTACAAATGGCCCAAGAGGCGACCAAGCGCGCGATTCATGTGCGGGGCGCCGATGTCGCCGATTACATCATCATGGGGTATGGGGGCGCGGGTCCTCTGGTCTTGGCCGGGGTCTCCGACAACCTGCCCTTTCAGGGCGTTGTGACCTTTCCCTTTGCGGCCGCCTTTTCTGCTTTTGGCTGTACGACGACTGACTATTCTCACCGCTATACGCGCTCCAGCCTGTTCAGCATTCCCCGGGGCGCTGACACTGCTGCCAAGCAAACGGTCGCCACTGGGCTCTCGGAGCACTGGGATACCCTTGAAGCGGAGGCCCGCGAAAGCTTCCAGCGCGAGGAGATGGACCTCAGTCAGGTGTCCTACAGGCGGATCGCCTTTGTGCGCTATGGCGGCCAGTTGGACGAGGTAGAGGTTCCCATTGCGGGGGGGTGGACGACGACAGCCGAGGATGTTGATCGATTGGTCGCGAGTTTCGAGAATTTGTATACGAAGACGTACGCCAAGGCGGCAAAATATCCCAAGGCCGGTTACGCCATCTTGCAGGTGGCCCTCGTAGCCTCCCTTGAAACCCGCAAGCCGGAGCTACCCGTCCACGAGCTCCAGGGCCCGAACCCACCGCCGGAAGCGGAGAGGGGCACACGGCCGCTTTACTTCGAGGGGAGCTGGCAAACTGCTCGAATCCTTGACATGGATACGCTCCAGCCAGGTAATATCATTGAAGGCCTGGCAATTATCGAGCACCCGGCAACCACGCTGCTCGTTCCTGCCAATCGGCTGGCGCGGATGGATGAGCGCAAATTCGTCTGGCTCGAGAACCGCAAGAACCAATAGAAAAGGGCAAATCACGAAAGGGGGTCAAGCGATGTGTGCACAACTGCTTAAAGACTCAGTCATTCCGGTGTCGCTGAATGCGCGCAGGCTGCGCTCGAAGCATCTGTTGGAAACAACCGGGCACTACAATGGCGTCTCGGAGCTTCAGCTCAAAAACGAAGACGTGATTCGCTACGAGCTGCTCTTCTCTCGTCTTCAGTCGATTATGATCAGCTCGCAGCAGGTGGGCTCGAAGGTGGCCTGTTCACCCGCAACGCGTGAGGTCGGCGAGTCCGTCGTCGGCATGTATACGCCTGAGGGCGACGCCGTCGTGTTTTCCGGCGGTATCATGGTCCACGTGCATACGATGAGCCGCTTCATCAAGTGGATGATCGAGCACGATTACCAGACCGATCCGGGCTTCAAGCACGGTGATATTTTCGAGAATAACGATACCTATATCGGTGGCGTGCATATCCCGGATGTCATGGACGTGACGCCCGTTATCTGGGAGGGCGAACTCATCGGCTGGACGGGCATGGTGACGCACGTGCTCGAAGTAGGTGGGATCACGCCAGGCAGCATGCCGGTCTTGGCCTCAGAGCGCTTCACCGAAGGACTCATCATCTGCGCCGAGAAGATAGGCGAAAATGACAGCATATACAAACACTACGAAGTGCGCGCCGAGCGCAGTGTCCGCTCGCCGGACTTGTGGATTCTGGACGCAAAGGCTCGCGTAACTGGTGCGATATTAGCCCGAGATGAGATCCTGTCGACCATAGAAGAGTTCGGCATCGATTATTACAATCAGGCGGTCAATGAATATATTGAAGGTGCGCGCCAAGCCCAGCTCGAGCGCGTCAAGACCGTCCTGGTTCCAGGCATCTATAAAGAAGTCACTACCTCCGACCAAAATATGGAGGGTCAGGCTGGCCTCTCGCCGCTCGCCGACGGTAACGTGACGATCATCTTGCCGCTCGAAATGGAAGTCCACAGTTCGGGCAAGATGACGATTGATTTCGATGGGACCGGTTCCTGGCGCTACTGGTCGGGCAATGCCACGCCGGCAGCCATGGAGGGCGGTCTCTTCGTCTCCATGTCCCAGGCCCTAAATTTTGACGGTCGCATCAACCACGGCAGCTATTTGGGCACAGAGCTGAAGTTTCCGAAGGGCACGTTAGTTTGGCCTGATAACAAATACGCGTCGACCTCTCTGGGCTGGAATCTGGTCATGCCGGGCTGGGCCAACTGGTATCGGATGATGGCCCGCTCGACCTACATGCGGGGCTTTGTTGAAGAGACCTTCCTGTTCGGCGCGCTGACACCAAGCTACGACGCGGGCGGGGTGGATCAGCATGGGAACGTATTCGGCGGGACCAACTTCGAACTTGCGGCGCAAGGCAGCGGTGCCCGGGCGATCACGGACGGCATCGATTTTGGGTATGTGTTGTGGAATCCAGAATCCGATATGGGCAACGCGGAAATCTGGGAACAGCTCTTTCCGCAGCTCTATTTAGGCCGGAATATTCTCCCCAACGCCCACGGTTTCGGTAAATACCGAGGCGGCAACGGCTGGCAGTCGCTCCTGCTCACACACAAAACCAATCAGCTCGTCGTGACTACCGAGCTGTGTCAAGCGCGAGCCTTTGACCACCAGGGGCTTTTCGGCGGTTATCCGGGCAAGATCCATTACGTCTATGTCATGACCGATTCTGACATCAAGGAACGCATAGCGAATCAGGATGAGTTGCCCACAGGCGAGGGCGACGACCCGAATAACCCGGATCTGACACGTCTCTTACAGGGCAAGGTTCAGATTTCACACGGTAATATGACGGTCGAGAAACCGATGAAGGACGGGGATATACTGCTCATGCAGTACCGTGGCATGGGTGGTTTCGGTGACCCCTTGGAACGCGATCCCAAACGGATCGAAGACGATCTCGAGAACGGCATCGTTACGACTGGTATGGTCGAAAAGATTTGCGGCGTGGTGGTCGAACGTGATGAGAGCGAGAATCGGTGGTGCGTGAATGTCGAGGCATCAGAGGCCAAGCGGCAAGCGCTGCGAGAAGGCCGCAAGGCCAAGGCCGTGCCTGCGCGAGATTGGGTCGCAACGCAGCGCGCACGAATCGAGAAGTATGATCTGCCGCAAGTCGTGCTGGAGATATACAAAGATGTGAGTTCGCACTCGAAAAAATGGATGGGTGAATACCGCGACTTCTGGGGCTTTGAGGAGTCCTTCACTTTTGATCGACCCGAGATTCGGGACGTTAACCCGCTCGCGCTACGCTCGGGCGTATCCCGCGTAGCAGATGATCCAGCAGAGTTCTAATTGCGGAGTTCTGAATATGGCAGGACAAGTTGTTGAAATTGATGAGGCCACTCTAGGCCAACTCCTGGACGGGGAATTGCCATGGGACGATGTGCATCACATCCAATCCTCGTTCAAGGATCCGAAGCGGTTCGATGTTTATGTTCAGGTCTTGCAGTCGCGGGTAGACTGGGATGAGCCGATTATTCTTCCCCTCACCCCGGTGCTTTCTATTGTGAAGAATAGTGAGGGCGTATACTCGGTCAAGTGTCTTTGCGGACAAGATTTTGGCGATTACCGCGAGAATTGGAAGCTGAGCGCGTTGATCCATGTGCGCGATACGACTGAGAGTCTGGAAGAAATTTGGTCTGGGCCACGCAGCCCGGACCCAGAGAAGAACGAAATTCGGGAGTTCGTCTGTCCGGGCTGTGGCCGCCAACTCGAAGTAGACGCAGTTCCGCCAGGGTATCCTATCCTGGCGAACTTCACGCCTAACCTTGAAGCGTTTTATACGGATTGGCTTTGCCGCGATCTGCCCTAAGGGGTTTACCGGAGAAGGCGTGGGGAGGGGTTGAGGAAATCTGTATCGGTGCTTCGTGCCACTCATGCTAAAGGGCTTCTTAGGAGGGAATTCCTGCGTCATTATGGCTGGCGGCGTCAGGCTCCTGGGACCTACGCGACCTTGAGTTCCCGCACTGGAACCTGGATGAAGTCTTTCGGTTTGCGCCGGGAGCGGGGCGTAGGGCGGCCTACGTTTCGACATGGGGCGATTGCTGTTGGTCTTTGAGGCTGATGAGGAGCTTGCAGATCTCGGTCACCTCATAGAGGCCGCTTGGGTACGGATCGCGGCTTCAACGATTACTAGACTAAGGGCGGCCGCCACATTCATACGACGTCGTATAGCGACGTGATTGGAGGAAAAGTCCTGCTCAAAAACGCGGACCGAACCACTATCAGCGATGATGGGTCCCAGCAGAATATTGATCGTTGTGGATTTGCCGGCACTGCTTGGCCCGAGCAGGCCGAAAAATTCTCCCCGCGCAATTAAATGACGCCCTTTTCTTTCAACTGGGCAACTTCTTCCTGGCTTAGCCCGGCAAAGTGGGTATAAATTTTCTCGTTATCATGTCCGACCGGGACGGAGCCGCGCCAGATTTTGCCCGGAGTCCCTGAAAAAGATGGGCTTACGCCTGAACCTTTGACCGTGCCGACCTGTTCGTCTTGCCACTCGATATGGACGTTGCGAGCCTTATAATGTGGATCTTCCGCCATGTCCCGACTATTCATAATGGGACTACAGGCGACCTGGCCAGCATTGAAGATCTTGACCACTTCGGCAACCGTCCGTTCAGCGATCCACCCTCTTAGTATTGCATCAAATTCAATGCCTTCCATGCCGTTCACATCGGTGCTGGCCTTCTGCCACTTCTCGTCCTCTGGGGCTAGTTCGAGGACACGACACACGCGTGAGAAAACGGCTAGACCAACCGCGCCGACGACCACCCAACCATCACGGGCCTGGAACGCATCATAGGGCTGAAAGGCGGTAGCTTTATTGCCCGTCCGTTCACGGACGAAGCCATTCGCAAAATACTCGATCATCGTGCCAGACAGTAGGCGGTGAACGGCCTCAAACTGAGACACATCGATCACTTGTCCCTTGCCCGTACGCTGCGCAGAGATATATCCGGCCAGGGACGACCACAAGCAGAACAGCGCAGTGATATAATCGGCCGTCCACGGGTTTGCTCGGACTGGCGGATCTGGGTCCGGAAAGCCGGTTTGGTACATGAGTCCGCCAAAGGCTTGGCCGATCATGTCGTACGAGGCTCGCCCGAGGTAATCTTCGTGGCCGCTCTGGCCGTAGCCGGAGACGTGGGCAATGACGAGCTTAGGATTGGCCTGAAGAACGACGTCGTCGGTCAAACCCCACTTCGAGTATGAACCCGGTTTAGAGCTCTCCATCCAGATGTCACAGCTTCTGAGGAGCTTCAAAAAGAGTTCTCGGCCTTCGGGCTGACTAAAGTCGAGTGTGGCATGCCATTCGTTTCGACGCTCCTGGATCCACGTTGTCGCGGCTTGGCCTGTCCCGTCTTTGGTTGGGAGCTGCATGCCCAAGTGACGCCAGGCCGCATCCCCCTCTCCCGGTCGTTCAATCTGGATGACCTCTGCCCCCATTTCTGCGGCCAGAGCTGCGGCAAAGGGTTGAGCAACTAGACTGCCGGTCGATGCTAATCGTACACCCTGCAAAGAGCCAAACTGTTCCGGTAGGAGTGATGTTGGACGTGCCACTATGCTGATCCTCCCCTGTGTCTCAGGCTATCCTGCTCATCCCTAACGGAAATCGAAGCTGAAAGAAAGGGACAGAGACCTAAACAAAGGCAGCCAGAGCGGGAGGTAAATATCTATAAAGACAGAGATATTCGTATGTTTCATAAATAGTATTCTCCCCTGCTGGGGTTAAAAGTTCACAAAAGGCTGCCGATGCGGGCAATGTGAACATGCCACCGGGTCAAAGGAGCAACATGCAGAACCGATCCTATGGAAAGCGCAAACAGGCCCGTTTGCTCTGTACTGCGTTGATCTATCAGTTGACCTCGCAGTTACCGGAGGCAGCGTGAGCGTAGGAGCACTTCCTCGACGGGCAAAACGTGCGCAAAAGAAGCACTTCCAGCTCTTTCTGGACAATAGCGCCGGACTGATCTTTGTAACGGCCGTGGTTGGGACAGTCTGCCACGAAAGCCCGGCCTATGACCGCGTCCTTGGGTACACGCCGGAAGAAATGACAGGAGATAGCCTGCTCTCCTTCGTCCATCCAGATGACACGGCCGCCCTACGGAATATTCTGACCGAAGCACTGGAGCAGCCAGGCAAGAATGGCTTTGCCCGGTGTCGTCTGCGTCACCGTAACGGCGAGTGGTGTGTGCTTGGGATAACGGCGACAGGTTTTTGCGCTGAAGCAGGACCCGTGAGTATGATTTTGCGCTCTCATGAAGCGGCCGAACGGCGTTCGGATACGCAGTCGGCTGCGGGGTCCAATAGGGCAACAGGTCTGGACAGAGCAGAATATGCCACCCACCTGCATTTGCCGAACAGAAGTCTCTTGATAGAGATGCTCCAACAAGCGATGCTGTCTTCTCGCCAAAAGGGTCTGCCGCTCGCACCGTTACTCATGGATTTGGATCAGTTTCGAGAAATCAATCGTATCTATGGACATCGTTGGGGAGATGCGCTCCTGCGACAGAAAGGAAGGCGAGTACGGCAGGCTTTACGGAAATCTGACGGTATTGTCCGCCTTGGGGGAGATGAGTTTGGCGTACTTCTGCCAACGGTCGGAAGTCGTGAGGGCGGGATTCGTATCGTCCGCCGTATCCTGAATGCATTAGACGAACCATTTTCGATCGAGGCGCATCCCGTACTTGTGAGGTCGAGCATCGGCATAGCCTTGTCCCCGGAACATGGGGCCGACGTGGAGCGCTACTACGGTGTGCCGATATTGCCCTGTATCAGGCGAAACACACCGGCCTGGGTTTTGCCGTGTACGCAGACGAGTATGATTTGTACAGCCCGGATCGCCTCACGCTTGCGACGGAGCTTCGCCGGGCAATTGATCAGCATCAACTGACGCTGTACTACCAACCGAAAATCAGCATGATCGACAGCCAGGTGCGGGAAGTCGAGGCGCTGACGCGTTGGGAGCATCTGGAACGCCGGCCGTTCCCGCCGGACCATTTTATCCCCTTAGCCGAGCAAACCGGATTGATACACCCCGTCAGCCGCTGGGTCTTGCAATCCGCCTTGCGTTAGAGCAAGGTCTGGCACCGTAAAGGGTTAACGAGCCGTATCGCGGTGAATCTTTCTACGCATAATTTGCAGGATGAAAGACTCCCGCATGTCATTAAAAAGCTTCTCAAAACGTCGGGCGGAAATCCGAACTAGCTGGGGGTAGAGGTCGTTGACGTGCGCTTGCCGCCGATCCCATCCGAGCCGTGGATATCCAGTCCCACCTGCATAATATATGGGTCTGGAATGCGATTGATGACTTGGGGACCGGTTATTCGTCTTTTGCTGCGCTTAAGCGGCTACCGGTTGATGTTGAAAGCCAGGAGACGGCGGATTACTTGGCGGAATCGGGCTGTGACCTCCCCCAGGGCTATTATTATAGTCGTCCGGTTCCGGCTGCTGAGATCACGCTCTGGTTGCGGTCGGGCCAGCAAACGGTCGTTCCTCCGCGACAGGCCCGAGCCGTTCGACGGTTTGCAGCGGTTGGTTGAGCATGTAAACCTCTCTTGTCAGTGAGGAACAGGGTCCCGAAACGATCGTGTCTGGTCGGACTGGGTGAAGAGTTATGGCAGCTAAAGCTCTGATGTCTCATGCGTCGCCCCCCGAGCCATTGTCCCCCCCCTTCTGAGCTTCCTAAAAAAAGATGCTGCGCTTACCATTTTGATCGCTGAAGATGATCAGGATATTCGAGAAATGGTGACGCTGCCGGTGGAGAGGATGGGCCTTACCGTTTGCACGGCAAACACCGGTAAGGAGGTGCTCACGCAGATCCATTCCCACTCGATTGCCATCGTCCTGCTCGACATCATGATGCCCGAGATGGATGGCTTTGAGCTGTGTCATATCTTACGCGACGATGCCGCGTTTCAAGATCTGCCTATTATCATTACCCCAGCGAAAGATACGCGTGAGGATAAGTTAATGGGCTTGGACTTGGGGGCGGCAGACTATCTGACCGAGCCGTTTAGTCTAGGTAAACTCAAAGCTCGGATCGGGGCCGAGGAGCGCATTCTTGGTGCCCAGAAGACGCTCAAAGAACTGCAGGCCATGTTGGAGCAAGTCGCGCGAGAGGATACGTTGACCGGGCTACACAATCGGCGTTCCTGTGAAGAGCGGGTAGAGGAAGAACGCAAGCGGGCCCTACGTTATTCGCGTCCGCTGACGGTCCTGCTAGGAGATATACACCATTTCCAACAGGTGAATGATCGTTATGGTCATGCCCAGTGTGATATTGTCCTGAAACGTGCGAGCCAAACCCTGATTGATACCTGCCGAACGGACGACACGATAGCGCGCTACGGAGGAGAAGAATTTACTATTCTCCCACCGGAAACCGATCCGGATGAGGCGCAAGTTGTTGCGGATCGTCTTTGTGCCGCAGTGCGCGTACTCTCTTTTTCCTCTCCTACTGAGCCCTTCCGGGTCACTATCCGTATCGGTCTTGTCTCCCTTCCGCCTGGACATTCCCAACGCTATTCCGAACTGCTTGAACAGGTGGATAAAGCCCTGTATACGGCAAAAGGGAACGGCCGAGATCGGGCGGAATGCTGGCACGGTCACTGAACCGCGCATTATTCGGTCAATAGTGGTATTAGGCGGTCTCTTTTCAGTACTAAAGGTGGCCGCTTTTCCATTTTGAAGGAGGGGATATGTATAAAGTGATTGGGATTTTGAAACGTCCTGAAGGCATGGACATTGCGGATTTTCGCAGATGGTGGATAGAGGAGCACGCGCCTAAGGTGAAGCGATGGCCCGGCATCAAACGCTACTGTATCAATCTGTCTACCACTGACGATCAGCGCTACGATGGGGTTGCTGAGGTCTGGTTTGAGAACAAAGAAGATATGGACAACGTCTTTGGTACGTCCGAAGGCCAGACTGCCAGAAATAGTGCTTCACGTGGATCACAAGAGATTGTGATTTTATCGACCGAAGAGCATGTCATGTTGGATGGCTAGAAAAAAGAAGCAGACAGAGACAGCGTAGGCACGGTTCACGAACCGTCCCCTTATTTTTTAGCGATCCGCACTCCGCAGTACCTGACCCGGCAAGCCGGCCTGATACTCGTCGTCGTGGCACAGGACTTGGCCTGAACCTTTCGACCCCGCTCAGGACCGGCCTGTGGAAGTCCGTCCTGAGCATTACCGAAGCGGGGGACCGTTATTGCAGGTCAACTCGGACGCCCGCATCCACGCCCATGGCGACCCGAAAACCGCCTTCTTGGGCCGCCTGGAAGTTATCACACCAAGTTTTCACATTGTCTCGAATTTTCTGCTGGCGTTCATCTGTTGTAGCGTATTCACGGACCATATCGAAAACGGGTTCGCCGTGGGCCTCTGCCTCACCGATGTGGGCATAGAAGAATTCCAGATCTTCCCGACGCAGTCCACATTTTTTCTTGAGGGAGCGAACCAGGCCCTTCATAGAACTATCGCTCCGACTCTCTCCACCAATCGACATGGCAGCAAGGGTGACGAGACCATACTCTTTACTTCCAAGATCAATTACCCAATCGACATACTCGACCGACTCCTGGGCAACAACCGGCTGCAATACCTCCTCTTCCGTTGCACCCAGCGCTTTTGCCAGACGCATGGACAGCATCCAGTGGGCGTCTTCTCCCCGGCCCATGATCGTTTCTTCATCGATCAAGTTCTCGACAATATGGCGGCGGATTTTTTGGTCTAACGGTCCTAGGCCCGTATTCATGAAGATACCGCCAAACGCCCGGATATGCTGGCCTGTGACATAATACAAATTGAGCGCCCATTTTTTGAGCTGCTCACGGGACAGCTCGCCGGCTACCAGGCCCTGATAAAAGCTCGGACCAAGCAGGGGCTTTGTGTCCTCGTGTTGGATGTAGCGGCGCAAATCAGTCAGAAATGTATCGACCGCTGGCATAACACCCCTCCTTTTTCTTTGCCTATTGAGCCCTATTTATACTTTTGTTAGCAAAGAGTGCAAAGGAAAGCTGCATGCAAAGAAGAGGATTCAAGATGAGCCAGCTGCTGGGATCGCAAGGCTGACAATGGTTGCGCCCCAACTCCCGGCTTCCAGTGGCGCATCGTGGAAATCTGTCACAAAAGAAAGGCGAGCGAGCAGTGCGCGGATGCTCTCGCGCTGCACGCCTTTGCCCTTGCCGTGAATGAGGCGGACTTGAGCGAAGCCGGCTTTACAGCATTCGAGTAGGTATTCCTCAACCACACTGCGGATCTCTTTCGGTGCAAAAGGATGCAAGTCAAGCACGTCGCCAATTGGCACGACAATAGGGTCGGGAAAGGGATTGGCGGCGTCGATTTCTTCGGGAAGGTGAGGGACTGTGTCTTTGTCCTTGCGGGGCATTGGGTTGGCCTATTTCCTTTCTTCGTCAGTTCGAATCGCCATTTCAATAGACCAACGCACTTCTTCCTCTTTGAAAAACAGCGCCCCTCTTGTCTTCTGTGGTAGACGGTTGGCAATCGCTGCATAGCGTTTTTGGGCGATTGTGAATACCTCGCGAAGAACGCTCCGAGACTCAAGCCGCAGCTCGGGAAGCTCAGTATAGATGATCGTGAGAACATATTGGTGTTCGAGTAACGCTGTTGCGAGACGTTCGCCTAGCTCAACACTGCCCTGGCTCATTTCCTCCTGTTCACCGGGTAATGTCGCGATCGCCTGTTCTGCCAGGCCAATGTAAGACCAATACTGGTCCGTAGCGATCTGTGCAGCAGCAGTGTTTTGGGCGGTTAACATGCTTTCGGCTTCGGCCAGCTTCTCTCCGGCAAAAGCGAGCGCGAGCCGGAACTTCTCCTGCGGCGTCTCAGCGAGCCAGAGTTGTCCTTCTTCGTACCAGGTATCGAGTTGGTACCAGGCGCTGTCCGGGGTGCGGCCCGGTACGGGCAGCCACTCGACATTGCCAAAAGCGCTCATGAAGCCATGGCCGGCAAAAGCTGCATGAGAAGCAAGTAAAATGAGCAGACTGATAAGACCGCTGCTCGTCTGAGGCTGTTTCATGAAGTCGTCTCACTATTGGTTGACGCTAAAATCGACGGCAAAATTGAATGAATGGTCGTGTCAGTACCGTCTGCATATTCAGCGACCTCAATCAAAAAATCGACAGCCAGATACTCCCCGTTTGGGACGAACTCCAGAAATAGTTTATATATTCCAGGAGCGGGGAAGATGTGACGCAAGGGAACGTCCGGGCCGAAGTATTCTTGCTTGGCTGACCGTCGCATGAGTTGGACCATACGGCGTGCCATCTCGTCAGGTGACATACTGTGGCCGCGCATGCCCTGCATCAAGGCCGCCATGTCCGCAGTGTAGGTATGCTGATGTCCGAAGTGTTTCCCGTCTAAGCGCCAGGTGGCCATATGGACTTCAGTCCCTAGATAGAGACCGAGGTCCGTCACTGCGACGCCATCTTGTGTGGCTAGGTGGCAGACGAGTTCTACCTCATATCCTGCGATTGGCGGAGAGGGCGAGGTTTTCAGAGAAACGCGATACGAGTCAAACTGCTTCTCTTGCCGAAAGTCTGGCGTGGCAAGCTGTGGTTCAGACTTACCTTTGACTGTTAGCGTAAAGTGCTTGATCCAGCTTCTATTTTTATGTGTAAATTCGTTAACAATATAATACTGTCCGGCTCTTGGAAAAGTGTACGGAAAATGAAAATTGGCTTCCCGAAGATCGAGGCTGGTCAAGGAGATGAAGTCTTCGTGGTGCGTGTGAGCGAAGGCCGATAAATTCCGGCTCACGATAAACGTGTGCAGCGCACGTTCGTGCAGAATCTGTAAGTCAGAAACAGGCTGATGTGTTTTGGCATGAGTAATCCGAAAAGTGAGCCTAGTTTCTTGGCCGGCCACTGGCTCCGAGGGATAGAGATCCAAAGCAATCTGGTACGGTCCGGCGGGAGTGCCAATTAAAGGCGTAGCGGACTCGTTCAAACATCCAGGTGTGCTAACAAGCAAGTACAGGAGCAGCCACCAGTACCTTCTGGTGGAAACGATGTCAAAGCGGGCGACGGGCGTAGACTGTGAATGCCTCTTCATCGCTCTTCTCGTATAAAAAAATGAAGCATTTGTCGATGCTTAGAGCAGCCAAGAGGTCATTGCTTTTCTAGAGCCGTTGCTCTATATCCAGGGGCACCAGTGATGATATGAATCTGATCCCCATGGGGGAATGTTAGAAGGCTTTTGAGACGGAGGGTGTAGACACATGTCGGTAGATCCTCGGTTGATTCATTTGTATAGCTATTACCGTGAGGCCGAGCTACGGGGCGCGACATTAATCCTTATGCTGACCATGCGAGTGGAAGATGCAGACTCGCAGGTCAAACTCTCCCGGCATCTGGCCGATGAAACGCGCCATGTCTGGTTGTGGACCAAACGGATTACCGATTTGGGCCATGAACCGGTCCATATAGATGATGGCTACCAGACCCGCATTGGTAAGGCCGTCGGCATTCCACGCTCGCTGGTTGACCTCTATGCTTTAACTGTTGTAGTGGAAGAGCGTGCCCAGCGCCGCTATCTTGAACACTCGCGCCGCAGTGATGTAGACGCTGAAACGCTAGCGATCCTGCAGGAAGTCACCAAAGACGAAAAATGGCATGTCGGCTGGATCAAAGACGAACTGAAAGCGCTGGCCAGAGCGAATGGCGGTGAAGGGAAAATGCTAGAAACCCTGCGCCGCTACCGGGAAATTGACCGTCAAGTTGTGGCCGATCTCATTGCAAAGGAACGGGAAGCGTTTGGCTTTTCTTTTTCTGACGCGCCCGATGCCCGTGTTTAACCCCCCCTCGTTGTGAGTGACTATGGCGGAAGGACCTGTCGGCGTAGCGGCAGCAGAGGATTCCATACCCGCCGTGGCCTCTCAGCCCGGGGCTTCTCAGCCTGAATCAGTCGCCACAATACGTTCACCGCGGCGTCGCAAAAAAATTATCCGTCCTGCACGCGAGAAGAAGCACGTCTTGGCTCGTATCGAGTACGTGCTGTTTTTGGGTATCTTCAACTTTTTTCGCATGCTGCCGTTCTATCTAGCTTTTCGGATTGGCGAGGGTATTGGCCGGCTGCTGTATTATCTGGATCGGCCGCATCGCAAGGTCGGGCTGAAGAATCTTGCGATCGCTTTTCCTGACAAAAGCAAAGCTGAGCATCTCCGCGTACTGTACGCAAGCTTCCTGAATCTTGGCCGTTTACTGGCCGAGTTCTGTCAGCTGCGTGGTCTGACTCCAGAGAATATTCGAGACCGGGTGGAGTTTGAAAATGAGGCCGAATGGCGACAGCTGGTTGACCAATTAAGTGGCAGCGGTGCGCTTATTCTGACCGGCCATTTTGGAAACTGGGAACTCCTGGCACATGCCGCTGCGTGTTATGGCCTGCCCATGCATATTATTCATCGTCGTTTACACAATGTTTTCATCGAAAAGGCGATTACTCAGGAGCGGGAGCGCTGTGGTACAAAGGTGATTAAGAAAACAACCGCTGGTCTTGAAGTCCTGCGCGCAATTAAGAAGAAGAGCATTGTTGTTGCTGCTGTGGATCAAAATGCCTCAGGTCGGATGGGCGTCTTTGTGCCTTTTTTTTCGCGCCTGGCCTCAACCTCGTCTGGCTTAGCGGGCTTGGCTTTGACGACCGGTGTTCCGGTTGTGCCAGCTTTTCTCATCCGTGAGCACGGGTCATGCAAACATAAGATTGTCATCTTACCGTTGATCGAACCAGTCCAGACTGGTAACCAAGAGGAAGACCTGCGCGCAACTACCGCAAAATTCACAGCCTCATTTCAGCACGTGGTGGAACAATATCCTGATCACTGGCTGTGGATTCACAAACGTTGGAAGCGCCGTCCGGACGGCGAGGCGTCGATTTATGCTTAGCCAGTTGTGTATGGAGTAAGAACAGCGATGAAGAGTGTATCTGGGTTAAGTGCCCTTGATGTTTTGATCACGGTGCTTGTGCTGGCTGTTTTATTACTCACAGCTACACATCAGTTCGACGCCTACGAGGGCTTGTCTGCGGAACCCACAGTTCCAGCCGAGTCTGCCGAATCTGCAGATTCGGCACAATAAGCAGAGTCGACGGAACCTGCTTCCCCCAAATAGGTGCTAGCGTGGTCTGGCTAGGGCTCTTTATCACTCGGACGGGATCCTTCTTGAACGAAGAACGGGTGCCGCGTGTGTAGGGGCGCACTGCGGTGCTCGGGCGACCGGCTGGTCACCCCTACTACTTAATCTCTTGCAGTTCGACCTGAGACGAGGTTAGAAGCTCGCGCAGGGTATGAACTTTATAGGCCTTCTCGTAAAAAATGCGCCGGATGCCGGTATTAATCAGTACTTTTAGGCAGTGTATGCAGGGCGTATGAGTAACATAAATATCGGCGCCACTGATATTCGTGCCATTTTTTGCGGCCTGGGCAATGGCGTTAATTTCGGCGTGGATCGTCCGGTAGCAGTTTTCTTCTATCTCCCCTGTCGGGGTTTTTGATTCATAGACCAGACACCCGACTTCGGTACAGTGTGGCAGGCCGGCTGGAGCACCGTTATAGCCCGTTGTCAGGATGTTGCGCGCGCGTACGATAACGGCGCCGACTTTGGCTCGCTTGCAGGTTGAGCGCTCCGCAACCTGGCGCGTAATCGTCAGAAAATATTGGTCCCAGGTAAGCCGATCTGTCATGGCTGATACACAAAAGTCCACGCTGAGATTGGCGCTGGTTTGGGCGAAATTGGTCCGACCTGATAGAGGACTGGTGTGAGCTCTCCGTCGGGAAACGTAGCACCTGTCGACATCATGATCGGGACTGGAATAAAGGTCAAGAGAAAGAGTCCGACGGTACACCAGCCATAGATGGTACGGTTGCGATCAAGAGGGGAGAGGCGATCGAGCGTGGGTGGATGGTTTATGCCGAGCAGGGCTAAGAGGACGACCCACACAAACCAGCCCTGCCAGCCTTGGAATCCGAGTACAAGAATGACCACCAGAAAAGTGCGCGCAATCCAACGATGCGCCGGACCAAACAACGAGTAGACCACATGCCCCCCGTCGAGCTGGCCAACCGGAAGCAAATTGAGAAAGGTCACGAATAAACCAAACCAGCCAGCCAGGGCGACAGGGTGGAGGATGACACTGACCTCGTCTGCAGAAATGTCAAGAACGAGAGAAGTGAGTGCCGAGAACAAGAAGGAGTCGCCTAAGATGATCCCGCCGGCAAAGGGGTCGAGCGGCCGGACCTCGGACAGCGCCAGGCCGATGATAACGGCTGGAATGGCGAGCAGGATACCCGCCCAGGGCCCTGCCGCGCCTACATCGAAAAGCGCGCGCCGATTTGCCGGTGGCGATTTCATCCGAATGAATGCCCCAAACGTACCGACAAAGAATGGAGGTCCGGGAATAAAATAGGGCAGGCTCGCCCAGACTCCGTGGACCCGAGCCATCAGGTAATGCCCCATCTCATGAAACAGCAGAATGAGCATCAACGTGGCTGCAAAAGGAAAACCCGCCAGGAGAGAAGACGGATCGCTGAAGGGATTGGCCCCTTGCTGAAAGGTGCCGGCCATTGTGGTGGTCAACAGGGTGGTCGCAAAAAGGACAATATGGATAAGCGGAATTCGTCGTTTTGGGACGGTCTGGGGAGACAGAATGGGCGGCGAAACAAGCGGTTGGGGCAACTGCTCGGGAAGTGGTTGTGTCATGAAGGTTCCGGCTAGACGAGAGTCATTTTTACACGGCTGCCCAGTTCTATCTTGAAAGCACGCGTTGCGTAGCCGTGGCGTATCGCAATCTCTGCCTGCTCCCAACTATTGATCACTGCGACTGCTTCTCCTTCAGCAACGGCCGCGTAGGTTGTTTCAAGTCAACCGATTCGTCGTGCATTGATGCTAACCCAAAGTTGTTGGGTTGAAAAGGGATGGAGATCTGCTGCGGTCATATTGGTGATGGCGTTCTGACGTACGGACTGGAACAGGAAGGCTGAGGCGCTTAAGGCTGGAGAGCCGGGGACCCAGCTGTGTTGGCTCGACGCCCATTGGCGGGATGCGCAGCGACCGGGGCGAAAATATCCTGACCATGGAAGGTCGGACTTGGGCAATCGAGAAAATACGCGGCATTCGTCACATGAGTAATGCGTTGTACGCTTTCAACCGGAGCAGCCAGACTGAGCAGGCTATTGTCAGGTCCGGCAAAAATACGGTGACCAGTTTTAACTACGATGCCTTTACGGTCGCTGCCTACGCCTGTATCGACCACGGCTATATGAATGCTAGTAGGCGGGGAAAACCGCACGGTACTGCGTAAAATGAGAGCGCCGGCCAGAGAATTTTCGAGGCGGGAACTTCGTGTGACAGATCCACAAACTGGACCGCAGGAGTAATGCTCAGCATGACGTCATTCATGATACTAACAAAAGCGTCCTGTGAGCCGAAGTTGGTAAGGAGTGTAATAATGGGCGAATTGTCAGACATACCAAGCCTCACACACCTCGATTGTGAAGGATCTTGGGTCAACCTTACATCCGCAGGAGCATGCCTCTCTCAGCCTAACTATATCCCAGCTTATATGTCAGCATGCCCTTGGCAATACGTTCCCCAGTTGGAGAGGTGACGTCGACCTCAACAAAGACCAGGCTGTGTCCACGCCGGATGACGCGTGCTTCTGCGGTAAGATCGACTGAGTGTGCAGCCGATAAATAGCTGATGGACAGATCTGCGGTCGCTCCACGTGTCACACTCGAATCGGCATTAGACCAGGCTACAATTACACCCGCACTATCAATCAGAGTGGAAATGGCACCGCCATGGACTACGTCTCCTGCTGTGCGCAGCTCGGGTTTGAAGGGCAGACGCATACGGCAGAACTCCGGTTCAACAATATCCAAGTGCAGGCCTAATAGTTCATGGAACGGATCGGATTGGGGCTGAAGATCGGTCAATGGTTGCTCCTTCCCTTATACGCCCCCATACGCTCTTATCCGGTTTCCAAATCAAGTAGTGCCCGTTTCATATCCAACCCGCCACCAAAAGCGCGTAGCGAGCCGTTGCTGCCGACTGCGCGATGGCACGGAATAATGAGCGGCACGGGATTCAGGGCGCAGGCCGCACCTGCAGCCCGAAATGCACGCGGACGGCCCGCGTTTTTGGCAAGCTGCGTATAGGTCAGAGTCTGTCCATACGGAATACGACACAGTACGGTCCAGACTTCCTGAAAAAATGTACTGCCGTCAACATCGAGCGGCAGCGTCCAGGTACGACGAGTGCCGTCAACGTATTCTGCGAGTTCTTGCCGGGCTTGGGCAAGCAGCGGCGCGCCAATTCTGGGCTTGACAGTCCGGCTGGCACACCAGGTCTGAAAGCGCTGCTGCTCGTGAGTCGGAGGCAGGGCCAGGCGGCAGATCCCCCGCTCGGTTGCGGCAAGACTCAGCGGACCGAACCGGGTTTTGAATGAAATGATGCTAATCGGGGAAGACGCGCGGTCGGCGAGAGCTTGTTTCTGCTGTGTCTTCACAGTCGTGTTGTCTCCGTCTGGGCCTCAAGAGCGTATGGGAGGCGAATCGGCTGATTTAAGGGCAGCCCAGATTCCCCCTGAGGTGACGGCTCGGGACCAAGGTCCGGCCCTGTAGGACCTTGGTAGGGAAAGAAAGTGACCGCAATGACAATATACAGGACACACCAAAATGCTATGAGAGGCGTACGGGCGGGCAATTGCCGTTTCGTTATAAGCGACATGATCCTACCCCGCAGGGGCCGAGGGGGAGATGCGGAAGCCGGCTGGTCTGAGAAGGTCAGCGGGCCGAGGTCCACATCTTTGTCGCCTTGGAGTTTGCGTAGTAAAAAGACCAGCGGTGCCGCAATAGCAAATGCTAGCAGTGCTGGATAGATCATGAACGAGGCGGGGGTATATGTTACCCCTGCGTCAATATACGGCTTGAGCCGCAGCCCCGACACGACAGCTGCAGCTAAGATGGATCCTGCGGTGATGAGCATGCCCCGTAATTCATTGTTCATGTGTGCTAAAAGAACAGCCCAATCGGCAAGAAGTCAAGATGGAGTACCTATGTGATTGCAACACCGGCTCTCCCCAGGTCTTTCCAAGATCTTGTTAAGGTCTTCCAGAGATCAGGGGAAGACCCGGAAAGGACCTGGCTGGCAGTCTGTTTTCTCGATAAGCTGGAGGCCGGCTCAGCCTGAAATAAGTTTGCATACGTGTAGAGGCCGTGAAAATTTCAACCGTCGATTTTGTTGGTGCAGCCATAAAGCCGGGAGCTTATCCTAAACTCGCCCATCCTGAGATCGCTTTTTCGGGACGCTCGAATGTGGGTAAGTCGTCGCTGATTAATCGACTGCTCGACCAAAAGATTGCGCGGACGAGTAATACGCCTGGCCGGACCCGACAGCTTAATTTTTTTACAATCAATAACGCCTTGACATTTGTCGATCTACCCGGGTATGGCTATGCCAAGGTGGCGAAGTCAGAACGAAAGGGCTGGCGACGTCTTGTCGAAGACTATCTGGTTCATGCGCCCAACCTCTGCGGCGTCGTCATTATTATTGATATCCGACGCGGGCTGGAAGAGGAAGAACGTGCGCTGTGTGAATTCCTGGCGCATCACAACCGGCCCTTTCTCCTGGTGGCTACCAAATGCGACAAACTGAAACGCAATCAGCGCGAAAAGCAGCGAAAAATACTTGCAGAGCGGATCGATCCCGAGCCACTGCTCCTTTTTTCCGCCCAAAACGGTAGCGGAAAAGACGAGCTGTGGCAGGCGCTGCTGCCATGGACGGCCGGACACCCTGGGGCTCAAGCAGGTGCTGGAATCTCAGATGCCTAGAGTTTCCGTTATTATTCCAACCTATAATCGGCGCGACTTTGTGCGCGAGGCCATAGCGTCCGTTTACGCCCAGACGTATCGAGACTTTGAACTGATTGTTGTTGACGACGGGTCAACGGACGGCACAGCGTGGATCGTTGAAGAATTTAGGCAAGCGCGGGCAGATTCCATACAGTATATTTTTCAAACTAATCAGGGCGTGTCGGCGGCGCGTAACCAGGGGGTCGTTCGTAGTAGCGGAGAGCTGCTCGCCTTTCTGGACTCTGACGATGTCTGGCAACCGGAAAAACTCGCCGTTCAGATCGCCTTTTTTAATACCCGGCCTATAGCCCAGATATGTCAGACACAAGAAGTCTGGCTTCGCCGTGGCGTGCGGGTCAACCCTCGTAATAAACACCGTAAGTCCGGCGGCGATATTTTTTTGCGCAGTTTGGAGCTGTGTCTGGTCAGCCCTTCGGCCGTTATGATGCAACGGACACTCTTTGAACGCATGGGCGGATTTGATGAACAGCTGCCGGCGTGTGAAGACTATGACCTGTGGCTGCGTATAGGCGCGCTTTTTCGTGTCGATTTAATTGACATTCCTTTGGTTATAAAGCGGGGCGGGCATGCGGACCAGCTGTCGCACCAAATTTGGGGCATGGACCGCTTTCGTGTCATTGCGCTGCGGAAACTGCTCGATTTCGGGGTACTGTCTGATGAGCAACGCCAAGCTACAACCAGAATGCTGCACAAGAAGTGTCGTATCCTAGCGTATGGCGCGATAAAGCGTGGGAAGTCGGCAGAGCCGTATCTTAGCCTGGCCGCGGCCTATCCTGTTGAGGTGTCTGCTGGGACTCTTGTTAGGGCTGAGGAGGAGGTCGGTGTCAGCCCAGAGTGAGATTCCTGGCCCCCTGGATCTTGAGGCGCAACTTGCTGCCTACGCACGGCGCAAGCGTCTCAATGCGACTACGCTCAGGCGCTGGCAGGCCTGGCCGACGGAAGATCAGGCCGCGTTGTTGACCTGCGCCCAAGAGCTGCAACTTGGCGAGAACCACCTCAAAGATTTTCTCGACTGGCTGGAGGAGATAGCGCTCCGAGACGAGACGGCTATTCAGGCCGTCCTGGAACAGAGGGCAATTCTCAACGCTTTGGCCGCCCAGGGTTCGCGCAATGACAAGCTGAAAGCGGTCAAAACGGCATTACGGAAAATGCGTTACCCACGTCTGACACAACTAGAAACGTCCGCACGAGATGCGCTGAAGGCCCTCGACTTGGGTCGGAGCGTGCAGATATCATTTCCACCTGCGTTTGAAGGCGACGAGATTACGGTGACCTTCCACGCGAGGAATACACCAGAACTCCAGGAACGGCTCTCGCGGCTGCAGCAACGAGTTGACGACGGAGGCTTCCAGCGTATGTTTGACGTTCTGGATGAGGTGTAACCGTCCAGGGGTGAAGCCTTTATGAATACATATCAACCCGCTGAAATCTTGATTGAACGCGGTGAAGAAAACGCTCCGGTCGTACAGCGCGCTCTGGGCCAGATGCCTCAGACTCCTGTCCGCGTTGTCGAAAAGGACTGGGAGCGGGCGGGGACGCAGGTCGAGGGTCAGGATACCTTTGGTGCAGGCAAACGTCGACTGTTCTTCACCCGTCAACGTTCGCAATTTCTGGAACACTGTCCGGCTGGTACACCTGGGCTGGTGTGCTGCAATTACCTCGTAGTCAGTCTGATCTCGAACTGTCCCATGGACTGTAGCTATTGTTTCTTGCAAGAGTATCTGGCTAATAATCCGGTCCTCAAAGTCTTTACCAATGTTGATGACCTGTTGGATGAGATAGCGAAGGTGGTGGATCGCCAGCCGTGGCGCCAGTTTCGGATCGGCACTGGTGAGCTGTCAGATAGCCTGGCCCTGGACTCGGTATTGGGCTTCTCAGGAGATCTCGTTCCTTTTTTCGCCTCCAGAAAGAACGTGCTGCTGGAACTGAAGACAAAGAGTGACCGTATAGAAAATTTGCTCAGCCTCGACTCTCAGGGCCGAGTCGTTGTGTCGTGGACCCTGACCCCACCAGTTATAGCCGATGCCGAGGAGCACGGCACAGCCTCGTTTGCCGACCGGCTGCAGGCCGCTCGACGCGTTCAGCAGGCTGGCTATAAAGTCGGCTTTCATTTTGACCCGCTCATCGAGTACCCCGCGTGGGAGACGGGCTATCAGCAGACCCTCGAGCAGGTCTTTACGACTATTGACCCGCGGCGCGTGGCCTGGGTCAGCCTAGGTAGTTTACGGCTGACTCCGACCTTGCGGAAGATTATGCGTCAGCGCTTTCCCCGCACGCGGCTGTTGTTAGGCGAACAGGTAGTGTGCGCTGATGGGAAATGGCGCACCTTCCAAGCCTTGCGGGTCAAGATGTACCGAACTCTGACCGACTGGTTAAGCGAACTTGCTCCCCAAGTGCCGGTGTATATGTGTATGGAGACGGCCCCAGTGTGGCAAAAAGTGTTCGGCGGTAGGCCGATGTGCGACAAAGACGTCGCCCGGTCACTGACTGCACCGAATCTCGATTAACAGATTGCAGCGCCGTAGTTTGCGGGCTGCGGTATGCCGCACCAGAGCAATTGACAGCTTATGATGGGCTCTGGTAGCAGTCAGGGGAAATTTTTCACATCTTCATATTTGGGGAGGCAGTATGGCTATTGATGGACGCGAATTACGGAATGCGATGGGGCTGTTTGCGACAGGGGTAACCATCATTACTACCAAGGACGCCTCTGGGAAGCCGTTCGGCTTGACCGCAAACGCTTTTAGCTCGCTGTCTCTCGATCCGCCGATGCTCCTAATCTGCGTTGATAAAGGTGTAGATTGTTACGCCTGTTTTGATGAGTCTAAGGTGTTTGTTGTGAATTTTTTGAGCTTAGCCCAAGAAGAACTCTCCACCCGTTTTGCGACCAAGGGCATTGAAAAATTTGAAGGTCTATCCTACAGCGTTGGCGAACTGGGCGTCGCCCTACTCAATGGAGCCTTGGCACACTTCGAATGTACGGTTGCCCATGCCCACGAGGGCGGCGATCACACCATCTATGTGGGCGAGGTGCAGAAGTTGGTGACTATGGAGGGTGATCCGTTGCTCTTCTATCAGGGCAAGTATCGTTCCCTGGCGCCCGAATAGCTCTTCTGCGTCCAGCAGGCTGTCTCACAGGATTATTTTTGACTTTACGCTTCCCGTTATGTCGAGGTCGTACACAACCGGCATTCCGGTGCCGAGTTCGAGACTGAGTACTTCTGCTCGGCTTAACTGATCAAGGTGCATAATAATTGAGCGCAGGCTATTGCCATGCGCAGCAACTAAGACGTTCTGTCCAGCCTGTATAGTGGGCAGAATCTTCTCTGTGAGGTAGGGCAGCGTGCGGGCCGCCGTATTCGCCAGGCTCTCGCCGCCTGGGGGAGGCACATCATAGCTCCGTCGCCAGATCCTCACCTGTTCGTCGCCAAACTTCTGAGCGGTCTCGGCTTTATTCAAGCCTTGCAGATCTCCGTAGTGCCGCTCATTGAGCGCCTGGTCTTGTTCAACCGGACGATCCGATTGCCCCAGTACGCCTAAGGCCAGCTCCAGCGTCCGTATAGCGCGCCGCAGGACCGAGGTGAACGCCGTATCAAATTGCAGCTGTACGGCTTTCATCTTTTCTCCGGCTTGGCGTGCTTCTTCTTCTCCCTTTTGTGTCAAAGGAACATCAACCCACCCGGTAAAGCGGTTTTCCAAATTCCACTGCGATTGACCGTGACGAAGGAGTACGAGGTGAGGCATCTATGTTGCTCGCTTGCTGAAATAATTAGCCAGTATTCAGTCTGCTCGCCTGCCATACCAGGGAGGTCAAGCCGGGGCAAGCGGGGCCGCTAGGCTATGAGCCGGCGTACGACGATTTCAACAAAATATATGGCCATAGCTAACGGAATGAGGATGGGCAGAAGCGGGCGTTGTTCGGGCCGCCCAAGCGGAGCGGTCAGGCTGGTCAGATCGGGACTGAGACTGCCGCCTGTGGCTGTGGCAAGTGTTTGCAAGAGCGCAAGATTGGGCTCAGGCTGGGGTGCTTCGCGCGGCCGAAGCGGTGGCAGGCTATACCCCAACGGACCGAGATGTTCACCCGAAGCGAGGGCTACGTCAAACGTGTAATTTCCGGGTATAGTGGTGGCATAGACGCCCTGATAATGTCCGGCTGCCAGACGTTGTAGGGCAAACGTTGTTGCCGCATCGCTCGGGGCCGCAACGGTGACCGTGGTTGGCCCGGCAGGTTCCCGCGAGCCATAGAAAAAGACCTCTACCAGCATGCCGGTCTCGTCATGGCCAACTTCTACTGAGAATGGGGGTGCTTCCTTTCTGTCTTGCGGAAAACTCCAACGTACGGTTTGGTTCCAGAATTGACTATATCGATCCCAACGAACCCACGGGGCAGACCAGCGGCCGTTTGCATCCGAGGTAAAGGCAATCGCTTTGCCTCGGCCATAGGACCAGGACGCTAAGAGGGGTGGACGTTTCTCCTCATCGCGGAGCGACAGATCAACCCGTGCGCCCTTTTTCGGTTTGGTTTCGACATAGCCTTTCACCGTGGGCAGCCGTTGCGTGGCTAAGTCCTTGAGCAGGGGCGAGGTGCGGTTCGCAATGGGCGTGAGTTGGCGCTCAACCATGGTCTTCTCTTTAGGCTTGTCTTGTAGTTCATCCAGGAAGAGATTAGGCAGCGTTGAGGGGTCCGTCGTATGATGAAATGCTCCCCCACCATAGTCGGCCAAACGCGATAACAGACGCAGATTCGGTTGTTTGCCAACGGCAATCGTCGAGACTGTAATTTTTAGTTCATTGCGCAAGACTGAAACAAAATCTAGATACTCACCGCCACTTCCTCCGGTTTGACCGTCAGTCAACACGATAATATGTTTGCGGGTCGCATACTGGCGCTCTAGCTGACGCTTGGCTTCCTGGAGGGCAGGCAGCAAGAGCGTACCACCGGATGGTTTCAGCCGGTCGATGCGGCCATCCAGCTGGTGGCGCGTCTTGCCTAAATAATCCAACGGGGCAACCACAAACGGGGTTTTGTCAAATCCGATCACCCCAAACAGATCGGTGTCTTTGAGGTTGCGAGCGACGGCCCGCGCCCCCGCCTGGGCGTATGAGAGCTTATGCTGCTTACGCATACTGCCGGACTTATCGATGATGAGCAGCATAGCCGTTCGCTTATCTTCTTTTTGCGGCGGGACCAAAGACACAGGTAAGATTTTTTCAATCGGCGTATCACTATAACGTCCGAGTCCCAGACTATTCTCTCCGCCGACCATAATGAATCCCCCACCGTTTTTGACATACGGGTCCAAACTCCGGATCAGGGCGGGAGGTAAGTGGTCTCTGGCTACATTGTTGAGAATCACCGCAGCAAAAGCGTCCGGAGCAGGTAGAACGGCTGGCTTTGTCCCGAGCGCGAGCGCTGTCACGTTGAGGCCACGACTGATCAGCGCTTTTTCCAAGTATCGATTATCCCGGCGTGTGGCGCTCAGTAGCAAGATTTTTTCTGTTGGTGCGACCTTAACCCAGGTCGTTGCCTGATTGTCGTGCAGGATAGCATCCGTCACGTCAGGGTCCTCTGGGTCCGGCGTGAACGTGGCATGGAGTGGAACGAGCCCAGTGTCTGACAGACGTAACGAGTGCGTAAACAGTGAGGTGCCAGGCCGAAGCTCGACTGAGCGCTGCCATACGATGGTGTCGTGCTCGCGCACAATCAGCTCGCCGTGAGCAGGTTTGGTGTCGGTATTCTCAAGCACAACGGCGATTTCAATCGACTCCCCGCCTAAGGTGAACTGCGGGGCGCCCAGACGACGCAGCGCAATATTGGCCGGATGCTTTTCTGACGGGGGCGGGAGTGGGTAGAGACGCAGGTTCTGCGCAGCAAGGGCCGGCAATAGCGTTGTTGCAGTGCCGTGCGTTTCCCAGCCATCGCTGAACACATACACGTGACGTGACTGCGCCTCTTCCGAGAGCTGCACACGTTGCAACAGATGGCCGAGAACGGCCTCAATATTGGTTTCTTCGCGCTGCAGCGTCACGGGTGGACTGCTCAAAATGGATTGCGCGTCTTGCCACGAGAGCCATCTCGTATTGCCGGCAAAGACGAGTACCGGGGTCTCTGGAGCGGGATGGACCTGCTGCGTAATAGTCTGCTGCACCCACTGCTGTTGGGCTGGAGTCACGCTCTGAGAAAGATCCAAGACCAGCACGGGTGGAGTTGGTTGGCGTAGGCCGAATGTATATGGTCCGGCAACTGCCAGTATGATGAGGGCGAGGAAGAAACCCCGCAGGACCAGACTGACAACCGACGGTCGCTGGCGGAAGGCAAAGTATTGCCATACCAGGATAAGGGGAATGACACCCAGCCCATACAAAAAGACCGGACGGATCCAAGTAAATGGAGGTAAGAGATCAGTGTGAAAAGCAAGACTGTCCATACCGGGTGACACTCAGCCAGCGTAGCCCTCAGCCTGATTGCACAGGCGCAACAGCCCGCGCGGCAAACCACCACTCCAGGCCGCACAAACCGAGCACTGCTAGCAGCAGCCAGGGCCACAGGGGTTGGTCCACTGTCCGCGCAGCGGCCTTTGAAGGAGTAGCAAGTACCTCTTGGGGTAAAGACAGCGGCTTCCCCAAGCGTGCCTCTTCTACATTAAAAAGATTGACGGCAACACGGCGTTCCGTACCATTTTCGCGAAAAGTATAGACTCCCTGTTGGTTCAACAGTACGGCACTTTTGAGCGGCTGAAAGGCAGTTTCGTGTGGAAACCGAATCTGGTCTGTTGAGCGATATTCTCCATTTGCTCCGTTTGGGCTGGGCTGGGGGACCACGACATCGCCGGTTGTGTAATGCCCTGGTCTGCGGGCCCGGTCGGCAAGCCAGCCCAGAATATTTAAAGTAAGAATTGAAACCGGCAGATTTTTTTGTCCCAGATACGGCAGAATATCGAACCCCGTGGCGACGTAGCGATTGCCGGCCTGTTCTCCGGCCAGCACCAGCGGGCCCGCAGTACTGTGGATAATAGGTGGACACCACACCGGAGGCTGTAGAGCTTGTGCATAGGTCGGGCTTAAGAGGGAGAAGCTCAGATAGGCGGTGAGTGGATGACCGAGTGACCAGTTTGTGATCCGGGGTTGCGCAGCTGCCTGTCCGAGTGAGAAAAGCGGATTGCCTTCCGGAGGCAAGAGAAAGGCCGCCGACGTCGGTGGTAAGACCTCAGGTGCGGTGAGATGAAAAAGGATAAACGCGAACTGGGACGCTTGTTCTGGATCGTAGGCCTGAGGCGTACTGAGTGAAAGCTTGAGGTTGGGGATGTATCGTAAACTTTCGCTGATTTCAGGCGTTGGCGTGACGAGCAGGACCGGTACATCTTTGAGCGTTGGGAGTACGGCATAGGCTATATTATCCAGGTCTAATCCATCCTCTTTGGGGTCAATAAGAATCCGGGCGCGATAGGTAGTGGTGACTGGGAGATGGGAAAAAGAGAAGGTCTGCTGTGCAGTCTGATTGACCTGTTGCGCCATGAGGCGTTGATTAGCCTGGCCGTCTTCAATGACGACCTGCCATGCGGCCTGAGTTTCTTCCGCACTGACACTGACCGTTGCCTGGATATTGTCCGGGTAGAACGGGCTGCGTGACAGGCGAAAGTCGGTAATAGCAAGATTGGGGCGGGCAGTGCCGAGGGTTACCACTCGCAAGGTTTGGGGATCAATCTTAGAGTCCTCAACTTGCGAGAGGGTCCGGTCGGTAAAGAAGAAAACACGATCAAACCCGCGTTCTTCCAGGAGTCGGGTAAAAAAGGCGGCCAGGTCCGGATCGCCTGGGTCGGGCGCGTCACTCACGGATAACTGCTGCAAAATGTTTTGGATGTTTGGCATGTCAGACGACGGCAGTGTTGATTCGGCTAGCTTGGTTCCCCACGGGCTGGTTCGCAGCGGATTGGTCGTAAACAGGCTCACAAGACTTTCCGCTGAGAGGGTGGACAGCTCCTGAGCCAGGTGTGTTTTTGCCATGTCAAAGAGTGTGGGCGCTCCTGAACCAGCTCGCGCTTGCATACTCGCTGACGTATCCATAACAATGGCGATCTTTTGCGCTGTCTCTTGCTGCACAGTCGGCCGGGCGGCAATGGCAACCAGCAGCAGTAGGATCAACAGCTGGAGGAAAAAGAGCGGCGAAAGCCGGAGTTTGCCCCACAGCCGTTGTCGGGCTGGTGCAGAGATGTCTTGGTAGAGAAAGAGGGCCGGCACGACTAACTGTTTATGCCGCTGCTGGAGCAAATAAGGAAGAAAGAGCAACGGTAGGACCAACAGGAGAGAAAATGCAGCTGGTGAGAGAAAGGTGAATTCCATGTAATCCTAGAGGGTGCTCTCTAATGAGGGTTACCTCAACAGACCCAACTCCGGAAGCTCATGGAGAATAAAGCGTTGTAGGTCTTGGTGCGTTACAAAATGTGCATAATGGACGCCTGCCTCATGACACGAACTCTGTAATTCTCGATTATGCCGGTCCAAGCGTTGCATATAAGTCTGTTTCGCCCTGGCGTCAAAATATACCAGCGTTTTCTCTCCATTTTCACTATCAACCATGCGGGCACCGCCTGGGGATAGCGGCGGGTCAATCTCTTCGTGCCCGAGGATCTGAATCAGTGCAATATCAGAATTTATACCTCGCAGCAGGCTCAGTGTTGCGCGTAACACTGACAGCGGAAATAAAAAATCAGAGATCCAAATTGCTTTGCCCGGACGATGAGCCGTCTGCAGCTGCTGGGCAAACGTTTGCACAACATCGACCTGGCCTGCCGGGCTGTGTCTGCTGAGGAAGTCTGCCAAGGTGAAGATCCGCTGGCGGCCTCGAAAGAACGGGGTTGTCGCTTGTGCCGATTGTGTGGGTCTCCCCCCCAAAACAGACAACTTCACGGCGTCGTTTCCTGCCAGCACAACGTGTGCGAGTGATAAGATAATATCCCGCGCCGCCTGGTGTTTGTGGTCCTGAGTCGGATAGGCCATTGAGGCGCTCAAGTCGAGAAAGAGTGACGTATAGAGCTCCTCTTCCCGTTGAAACTGCTTGATATACAGGCGATCCGTACGGCCGTACAGATTCCAGTCAATATAGCGCAGGTCGTCACCCGGGGCGTAGCGCCGATAGTCGGCAAACTCGAGCCCTGCGCCGCGTCGAGGAGAGAGATGGCCTCCAGGCTGACTGCCGGGGAAGCGGCGTTTGGTCCGAATACGCAATGTCTCCAAACGAGCCAGAAACTGGGATGTGAATAATGGCGGTAACACACTCTTGTCCTGTTATTTTTTACCAACATGAGGAAGAGCAGAGAAAGGCGCCTGCCGACAAGATGACGGCGCAAATTTTTGTTGGGTTTATCGAAGTGTTATTTTTTGCCAACTTTTTATTGGCATGCTCGACGACTCTCATAAATAGCTATTTTTATTCAGCTATTAGTATTTCTCGTAAAAGCTACGAGGTTAGGGTGTTACATCTTTACCAGAATATATTTTGAGATGATACACAGGTAGAGCGGGTATGAAGAGCCGTATTGTTGATAGAAGATTAGGTGCCTGCGCCTCAATATCTCAAGTAATAGTTGAGAAGATTAGGGGTGGCATGAGGGTTGCCGAGGCAGAAGCCACCCTCTGCTCCCCACTACCTGTGCCGATTATCTTGCCATATCGGGCCTTCCAAGCAGGGGAGTTCGTTCGCACAGGTAAGGAACCCCCGTCTATGGCCTATACCCAGCTGGTCGGTAGGAGCCCGGCCCTACAACAAGTTCGACGTCTCATTGGTAAAATTGCCCGGTGTGACGAGAACGTCTTGGGCGCTGGTGAGAGTGGCAGGGGCAAAGAACTCGTGGCCTGCGCGCTGCACACCCGCCGCCGGCGTGCAGCCCAGCCCTTTGTTCCCATCAAATGCGCGGCGCTTTCCGAATAGTTATTGGAGAGTGAGCTTTTTGAACATGTAGAGTGAGCTTTTTGGACATGTGAGGGTGCGTTTACTGGGACCGTGCAATCGCGTCCTGGCCGTTTCCAGTTGGCCCGTCGCGGTACTTTGTTCTTAGATGAGATCGGAGAGATGCAGCCCAAGCTGCAGGTGAAGCTCCTGCGCGTATTACAGGAGCGGCGCTTCGAGCCCGTCGGGAGTGGCCGGGCTGTAACGGTTGACGTGCGTGTGGTGGCAGCGACGAATAGGAAGTTAGGCCACGCAGTGCGTGAGGGCATGTTGCGGGAAGATTTGTTCTACCGGCTGCATGTGGTGCCCATTACTTTACCTCCGTTGCGCGAGTGCCTAGGGGATATTCGGGTATTGGGAGAGCATTTTCTGGGCAAGTATGGGCTTCACGCCCAGGAGGTGGAGTCTGGAGTCGATTCGAGCGCTACGGCTGGCCGGGCAGTGTGCGCGAGCTAGAGAATGTGCTCGAGTGGGTGGTGGTATTGGATGACGACGGACCGCTCCTGGAGCAGGAGGTACCGGAGTATATCGGAACGACACAAGCCCCGCTCGGGAGCCGACTGACGGGTTGGGGGCCGGTGGAGCTACCGGCCGACGACGTAGACCTGACCGGGGTCATGAAGGCCTTAGAGGGGCAGTTGATTGAGCAGGCGTTAGTGCGCACCCAGGGCAATAAGACTCTGGCGGCCGACCTCCTGCGCCTCAACTGCACCACGCTCATCGAGTGCCTGCGCATAAAAGCCGACTCACCGTCAGCTCTCCACAGGCGTAAAGGCCGACTGGCGGTTGCGGGCCAGACAGCGATGCGTCGCCCAGCGGGCCGCCAGTGCGTCATCATCCGTGTATTCCGATAAAAGACTGACGGCAGCTTGGGCCGGTTCCCAATCTAAACACTCCTGTGCCCGTGTCACCAGGCCGAGTGGTCTGAGTGCCCAGGGCCGTGCCCCGAAAAGAATCGCATCGTGGCGGGACTTTCGCTGAAACCAGGAGAGGAGTCGTGGCTGGATTTTTTTTGCGGCTCGGGTGAGGCGATCTATGTCTGTAAAAGGCAGCACCTGTAATTGTCTGTGGTCATGGTTGACAAGGACAAGTTCGCGGATCACCTCCGTATAGTTTCTGGGTGAGGTAACCAAGGCGGCACGATCACTCAACTCCATAGTCTGGAAATCCGCAGGATCGAGGGTGAAGGCCAGGCTGCAGCTCGGATAAGGCATCTCGGCTGTGATCTCATACCACGGGTACCAGCGCCCGGTAAGATCGAAAAAATCTCGGACAATAAGCACGCGATTCGTGCTCAACGGGTACGGGCCGGAATCCGCTATGCCAAGGCGCGCTTCAGCGTTCAAAACGAACAGATACGATTCAAGCGCAGCAAGAAATTGGGCCGTCACTCGTCTTATTTCATCATCAATGGGAACCAAGGCGGGATAGAGTTGTTGAATAGTCTCACTCGATAGAAAGTGATTTGACCAGCCAGCCTCACTATTATCCACATGTCCATCGTTGCGGTGGGTTGTCGCGAACTGCCGCCAACAGTCTAAGACGAAACCAATGTCCTGCGCATGGTCAGAGTCCTTGAGGACGCCGAAGTCGAGAAAAATCTCTCGCCCGACCAGAAAGTGATAGCCTAACATCCAGATCGCCGGCGGGGAGACGGTCGTCCCCAGATGCCTGCTGCGCTGTGCAATGTCTGCCGCTGACGTCCGGGCTAAACAGGCGCGCAGCTGATCGGGAATGGTCAGAAAAAGATGCGTCGCAGCCAGCGAGAACGACTGGTTGACGGGAAGATCGACTGGGGTTGGCCCGATCGGGCGTACAATTTCTTGACGAAACTTTATCCCCATACTCTGAATGAGATGGTTGGTGGCGGCTCGGTCATAAGTGGTTTCTTGTGGCACTTCCATCGGCTTAACGCAGGTCTGACCAATTGGTCAAGCCATACGCGGTCCATACGTCGCTAGACCCGCTGGAGTGGGCGTATGCGCGACTGCGTCGCTCAAGATAGATGCAAGCTAGATGAATAATTAAGAGCGAAGAAAGCTTAGCCAGCAAGAATTATTGAGCTTGACCTCTCGCACTTGCTGCCCGTTTCCTATATGTACCGTCTTAATTGTGGAACGACTCTATCTATTGGTTGTAAACCGAGCCAGGGTCCTCCTTCTCGTGATTTTCCTCCTTACCGTTGTCTTCGGTTTCTTCGCAAAGGACATCCAGCTCGATGGCTCGGTGGAAAGTCTGTTGCCCCAGGATGACCCTGATAGCCGCTACTATGATGACGTCCGTGCGCTATTCGGCAGCGACGAAGTGGGCGTTGTCGGCGTGCTCGCCGATGACATCTATACCCCGGACGTCCTGCGCAAGCTTCAGCGCCTAACGACTGAACTGGGGAAAATCGAGGGCGTGCAGGAGGTGATCAGCCTAGCGAATGCGGTTGACCCGATCGCTGATGTGGTGGATCCGCCGCTGCTTGTAAAAAACATTCCGACGAATCAGGCGGGTCTGGATCAACTGCGAGAGACGCTGGCGGATCGGCCCATCTATGTCAAGAATCTTGTTTCTGAAGACGGCAAGGCTGCGGCGGTCAATATCTTCTTTAGCGACATAACTGGCGATGACGTTATAGCGCGCAGGATAGACGAGCAGATCGAGGCCGTGCTCCATAAAGAACGCCAAACTGGACCGGAGCAAATTTTCTATACGGGCTTACCGCGGTTTAAGGTCTACTCGGCCCGGGTCATGCAGGAAGATCTGACGCGCTTTGTCCCCCTCACCCTGCTGGCGATTATGGTTGTTCTGTTCTTTAGCTTTCGGTCAGGTCGGGGTGTATTACTGCCAGCGCTCACCGTCATTGTCACCCTGATTTGGACGCTGGGCATTATGGTCTTGGCCGGCAGCAGCCTGAGTCTGGGGAGTCTTGCGCTGCCGCCGCTAATTCTCGTTCTGGGTACAGCCTACTCTCTGCATATGGTTGCTGAATATTACGAGCTGGCCCAACCAGATGGATCGGTCCACGAGGTGGTGCTGCAAACCCTGACAAAAACAAGCCCACCAATTTTTATCACTGCATTTACCACAGTGCTCGGCTTTCTGTCGTTAGGCGTAAATCCTCTGACTAGCATTCGGGAAATGGGCATTTTTTCGTCTGTCGGCATCCTGATCGCCTTTCTGCTGTCGATTATACTTGTGCCGGCGCTTTTGACCCAACTGCGCCTGCCCACCAAACGGGCTGAAGATTTTGCCCCTGGCGTGACGGCTGGACTGCAAGGCATTGGCCGCTTTGCCATCCATAATCGGCGGGCTGTAATCGGTGTGTCGATTATCCTCGCCGTAGTGGCGGTGTGGCAACTTTTCTCAATCCGAGTGGACTCCAATTTCCAGTCTTTCTTCCGGCCGAACGACCCTATTCGTCAAGCCACGGACGCCATTAATGAACATCTCGTGGGCAGCATGGCCGTCTATGTGGTGATCGACGGCGAAAAAAAAGATGTCATGAAGCGGTGGGATACTCTACGCCGCATCAAGGATCTGCAGCTGTATATCGACGGCCTGCCCGGCGTAGATAAAACAATATCGTTTGTCGACTATTGTGAACTGCTGGACCGTGGGGCGCAGTCAGGTGGGGGCGATATTATGGTCGGCCCGGGTGGGGAGATCATTCTGGCTCCACCTCCGGAGAACCCCAAAACCTTTTGGGAAGAGCCTTCTCAACTGCGGGGGGTGCTGCAGCTTGTGAGCAGCAGCCCCCGCAGTTTTAAGTCTGTAGCAAGCCCGGATTTCGCTCGCTCGAACATCTTGGTTCGTACAACCTTGTCACGTTCGAGCGATATCTCGGATACGGTTGATGCGATCAACGCCTATGCCCAGGATCATTTTCCGCCCGACCTCAAAGTCCATCCAACCGGAAAACTTATTCTCCTGACGGATACAACCGGCGATATTATCACCGGCCAAATTCGTAGTCTGTCCCTGGCTGCCGGAGTGATCTTTATCATCATGTCGGCTATGTTTTTGTCGACTCGGGTGGGGCTGATTGCCATGGCGCCAAATGTTTTCCCTATCATCATTTTCTTTGGTTTGATGGGTCTGTCAGGCGCAGTCCTGAATCTCGGCACGAGCATTATCGCCTCAATCGGGCTGGGTATTGCGGTTGATAACACGGTGCATTTGATGACGCGACTGAGTGCTGCGGTGAACTCTGCCCCGGATCAGGAGACTGCACTGCTGCGGACTATGGGTACGGTCGGGAAACCGAGCCTATACGCTTCAGTGATTCTATTCCTCGGCTTTCTGGTGTTGTGGCTCTCGACCTTTGTGCCCATTCAAGAGTTTGGGCTGCTGTCGGCGGCAACCATGGTCGTAGCCTTTGGTGCCGATGTCATTCTGCTCCCGGCCCTGCTGGCCACAACCAAGATCATCACGCTGTGGGAAGTTCTGTATCTCAAACTTGGGCGTGACCCGCATAATACGATCCCGCTATTTGAAGGGTTGCGGCCTTTCCAAGCCAAGATCGTGACCCTGATGGGCGAGCTTCAAACGTTTGCCCGAGGTGAGCATATTGTCCGGCAGGGAGACATGGGCACGGAGATGTTTGTGTTGATCAACGGCACAGCCGACGCGCGGCTCAATATCGACGGACAGTCGAAACTGCTGCGGACTATGGGGCGGGGTGATGTGATTGGGGAGATGGCGCTCATTCGTCAGAACCAGCGCACGGCTGATGTCATTGCGGTCGATGATGTGGAGGCAATTGCTGTTGATCAGCGTTTCTTGTCGCGCATGCAGAAGCGCTACCCGCGTATTGGAGCACGGATATTCTTGAATATCGCTAAAATGCTGAGTGACCGTTTGGAAGAAACCTCTCGACGGAACGCGCTGTAACGTTTCCCATCCAATAGCAGTGGACGGGCGGGAAAAGCTGGCTACAATAGCGGCCAGGATATAGCCGTATGCTGCGTCAGCTGCATGTTCAAAACTTAGCCCTGATAGATGACCTCGAACTATTGTTCGAGTCTGGGTTGAACGTTATCACCGGCGAGACGGGGGCAGGCAAGAGTTTGCTGATGCAAGCGATCGGTCTGGCCCTTGGCAGCCGGGCGACAGCGGATCTGATCCGACGTGACACCAAAGAGGCAGTCGTTGAAGCGGTCTTCAGCGTAGCCGATAGCCGTGTAGCGCACATTCTTGAAGAAAACGGCGTCCTAGAAAAGCACGGAGCGGGTGAAGAGGAAGAACTGCGCGTCCGCAGAGTCCTGGCGCACAGCGGCCGTAGCCGCGTGTATCTGAACGGTGCGCTGACTACGGCGGCCGTCTTACGTCAGGTCAGCGCCGGACTGATGCAGATCTATGGTCAGCATGAGCGGCAGGTCTTACGCGAGGCTGACTCCGTCCTGCAATTGTTGGATGGTTTCGCCGATTCGGCTAAAAGAACCCACGAGATGACGAACCGGTATCATACCCTGCGCCGTGTGTGGGAACGTTTGCGCGCGCTCACAGAGGGCAAAGAAGCGGCTGAGGCTAGGCAAGACCTGGTCCGCTTTCAGGCAGATGAAATCCGTCGCGCCGCACTGCAGCCTGGAGAGGAAGACACCCTGCGCCAAGAACGTGCCGTCCTGCTGAATGCGGAGAAGTTATATGACGTCGCATCTGGTGGAGAAGAGATACTCTCGGCGGGAGAAGATGCGGTGACTGACCAGATTGGACGGCTCCTATCGCAACTGCGCGAACTGGTAAAGATCGATAAGAGCCTGAGCGAAGTGCTTTCGCTGCTCAGTGATGGGCTGGCCCAACTCGAAGAAGCTGCGCTCTTCCTGCGCAAGTATGGCGATCATCTCAGTCCTAACCCTGAGCGGTTAGAAGACCTGGATGTCCGATTGGCATCGATCTCTCGCCTCAAGAAGAAATATGGCGGCAGTGTCGAGGCGATCCTGGCTCGATACGCAGAACTTGAACAAGAACTGGAACACATTGATGGCGGTGCCGAAACTATTGCGGCTCTGCAGCAAGAAGTCGAACAGGCGGCGCACGCGGCTTGGACCTGGGCGAAGAAACTCTCCGAAGAACGCCATACCACTGCTCAGCGCCTGGAACAAAATATTCAGACCGAGTTGGCGCGCCTCGGCCTGCGAGGCGCGAGTTTTCGCGTGCACTTCCAGCAGCAGGAGACGAACGGAGCCGCCTCACCCCCGTTTACTCAAAATGGCCAGCGTTTGACAGAAAGCGGCTTCGATCAGGTTGAATTCTATTTGTCCGCAAACCCAGGTGAGCCACTCTTGCCGCTTATTCAGGTTGCCTCGGGTGGAGAGCTGTCTCGACTCATGCTGGCGCTCAAAGCTCTGAGCGCGGCGGCTGAGGCGACGCCGACCTTGATTTTTGACGAGGTGGACGCCGGTATCGGCGGTGCGGTGGCTGAGGTCGTGGGGCGTCGTCTCAAGGCGTTGGCCGCGCAGCACCAAGTATTGTGTATTACCCATTTGCCCCAGATCGCGGCTTTTGCCGATCATGCCTATACGGTTGTCAAAAAGATGACCAAAGGCCGCAGCATCTCTTCTGCCCAACGCCTCACCCAGCGTGAACGGCTGCAAGAACTGGCTCGTATGTTAGGCGGTGTCGAAATTACAGCTGAGGCCCGTAGTCATGCGCGAGAAATGCTCGAAGGTGCACGGCGGAGATAGGGGGACGGTGGAGCGCATTCCTTCGAATCTTTGACCTCGGCGTCATCAGTATACGTCCAGCTCGATCATATTGCGGCCTGGATCAAGGATGAATATCGCTGACATGCTCCCAAAACTGAACGAACCCGTTATCTGAATTCCGTTCTGTTTCATGAATTCCCTCGCAGCGTCCAGTGAACTGACGGTCAGCCGATGTGTGTATAACCAGGATACTTCTCATCAACATCCATCAGGATGTTCTTTCCACTTGACGAAGTAGCTGGACCTAAAAGATTCAAAACAACCCCACTCGAGTACTGCATGATAGTGGGACGTCCTTGGTCAAAGGCGGCATCGTGCACTAACTGGAATCAGAGATCCTGATACCAATATGGTTCACAGATTCAACATTCAACACCGGTATTTTCTCCTCTCTTGGTTAGTCGTCCCATGTCTCACTCAACGGTAACAGCATCACTGCGTCCGGGCGGCCCATCGCGCACAATGCCTCTGTCGCCATAGGCGCGTGATTGGTCAGCCCATTGCTGAGATCGGGTCCATACTCCGAGAGGATCGGCAGCGCCTCGTCCATTGAAGTATAAGATGGTTGGGGCATGGGAAGACTTTCCGTCATCTTTCTGAGGTATGAAGCATTCTAGGAAACGCAATCGCGGCAGCAATGTCCGATACGGTTATACTGACGGTTTGAGATACATCGTCATGCTGGCCTCCTTTGCCTGAGAGGTTGAACGCCTTAATTGGAAAAGTAATTACTATCTGGATTGGAAGATTGAACTTGTCAACGCTTTGCTTTTTTATTAGCGGGTAACGTCCCCCATCTCATTGATTCTTTCTTTTCGTCGACATCCACCACCGCATCGGCAAAACGCTGACTGGGCCGGGCTCGCGCCGTTGTCTCCGCCATCGGTTAGTCTACTAGTAAGGGGATTCGCTCCTGTCTTCTCAACGTTTGCGCCTGAGAAGATGCAGCCTGCCGTTAATCGGTAGAGGGAATTTCGAGGCAAGGCGCAAGCCGCCGCCCGATGGCTAGGTCTGGGAAAGGTAATGGGTCAAATCATTGTCAATGTATGGGATGTCTCGATCAGAGCCTCGGCAATTGCGGGTGTACGGCGTCCCCTCCTACACAAGTAAGCAACATCGACTGTATGTCCACGGATGCCTTTAATTGTTTCCAATATCTGTTGGTGCTCAGCTTCTGAGCGCTTGTTGTCTACAAACCCGGCAACAAACCGCACGTTGGGCGGTAAGGAATACCGAGAAATACGGTAAGTCTGCAAAAGGTCTTTTCATTACTCCCTTCATAACGAAGGGGACGACTCCAATCCAGCTAAAACCGTCAAATAAATCGAGCCTTAATGACTTACGATGCTGGTGTTCCAATTCCTCTGGCAATATTGTCCAATGGATGAACAATAAATCAGACCATGATTGCCTCACGGTCCAATTTCCTTCTGGTAACGGCTATGGTCGATGATTCACACGGCTAGTGATGGATGAATATTTCTAACTTACCGAGCGCCAACGCCACCACCAGTGCCGGAACAGGAAAGGCTAGCACAAAATCTCTGGGATCGGGCAGCTTCGTCGTCTGGGAACATGCCGGCACGGCGACCTAACAGTTCTAGGCTTTTAATTGGATAATTTTCAATTTGTCGAATAACCCAATGATGGGATAAATAGGGTCAAATTCAAACCACTTAATGCCAAAGTTAGCTCTGTGGTTATATTTATGATGATTATTATGGTAACTCTCTCCTAGCATAAGAAAATCAAAGGGCAGAAGGTTTTTAGAAGTATCTTCAACGTCAAATCTGGTATAACCATATTTATGTGCAAACCAATTTATTATGGCGCCATGTAAGGGTCCCATAATGAAATGCATCGGTAAGAATAGATACATCCACCATTCTGTAGCAAATATGATATAGAATCCAGTGTAAAACGTAACCCAGACAAATCTTGTCGTCCAACTCTTTGCAAACTTTTCAAAGGATAACCATTTCGGCACTCCCTCTTTAAATCGCTTCTCCACTTCAACTCTTCCTTGGAAAATATTGGAATATAAGACTTTAGTGCGCCACATCATTGCGAATAAGTTTTTATCATATCTCGGAGAGTGAGGATCTTTTTCCGTATCGGAAAAAGCATGATGCATGCGATGCAAAATCCCGTAGGCATACGGACTTAAATACGATGACCCTTGCGCAATAAATGAGGAGACAAAAAATACTTTTTCCCATGGTTTCGACATTTCGAACATCTGATGGGCAGCATACCTATGATGAAAAAAGGTTTGGAAAAATAAAGATGAATACCAATGAACTACGATAAAAGTAAATATCAGCATGAATTTTTAGCTCACAATCAATTGCAAGAAACGTTCTGGGTATAAATAGCCAGAACGTTCTTTGGCTTGGTCGTTCATATATTCCCGATTACAATTTTCATCCATTTCTATACATGACTCTTATTCTACCCCGCCTGCCGCACTATCTGCCTGCTTATTTCCTCAGCCATCCCATCCTCCTCATTCTACAATCCTAGCACAGTTCCCAAACCTGGCTTTGCGGGCTCGAGCGGTCTGCGCCGCCACGGCTGCATATCTTGTTTTCGTCTGTCCGCTACCAGTCTATCCATCTTGCGGCCTTGCCGTCTCGTTGGTGTTCTTGGGCTGCATCGCACCGCTCCATGAAAGTCGATCCGCAGGGCTATCCCCTCTCGTTTTCCACAATTTAGCGCATAAGTATAGACCATTGTTGTGTTTACGTCACGATGGCCGAGTCACGCCTAAATGTCTGGTTATCATAGCCTACTTCAAAAGGCATACCCTGCCTTTTGTGTCACCTTGACCATACTACCGGCTGTCGTGTGACTGCCGCCGGACGGGAGGGCAAGCCGGCCGTGTTCACGAAATATCTGCGGTATAAGGCGAGGGAAGCATTGGCAATGGACGGTTAATGACATCGTCCCAGACGTACGGTCACTTCTAGACACGTTGTGCGTACTCTTTTACGCGTGGCAGATTTTCCTACAGATAAGCCACGCCCAACCAATGTATTCGGTACAGGCTAATGCCCCAGACCACATCCTCTGGGGCATATTCTTTGCCGCAAATCCGTGGATTTGCATCGGTTTCGAGCTGTACCTCGAGTGCTTTAATTATTCCGTCAACCTCAGCCAGCACCGCCCCCGAGTTCTGGCTCGTCATCGCGATGAAATCCCATACTATCCCGATGATTTGGATAGTAGTTGAGAAGGACACTATTGAAGATCGAGTCAGCAGCCTGTTCAATCCGTTCCGTGATGTCTAACAGAACCGGAGTCCAGGCTAGGAACTCAAGACGGACCCCAGAATAGAAGTAGTTGGTACCGCCGTG
>CAZBUD010000030.1:0-21385 GCA_964495015.1 uncultured Enterobacteriaceae bacterium
ATAAAAAGGAGGGGCGTTACGAATATTTTAAGCCATGGTCCTCCTTTGGGGAATGCATGCTCGAGCAGGACTACGGAGCAAGACAAATCAAGGTACTTGAGGGTCTCGAGGCTGTCCGTAAGAGGCCCGGCATGTATATTGGAGATACCGCAGAGCGAGGGTTTCATCACCTTGTTTTTGAGATTGTCGACAACTCCGTAGACGAGGCTCTCGCCGGTTACTGTACGCACATCCTTGTTACCATCCATGTCGACGGCCACGTATCTGTAGTAGATGACGGTCGTGGTATTCCAACAGAGCTGCACCCCACTGAAGGTGTTTCTGCAGCCCAAGTCGTTCTCACCAAGCTTCATGCCGGAGGGAAATTTGACAAAGGAGCCTACCGGGTATCTGGAGGGCTTCACGGTGTTGGCGTTTCTGTTGTCAATGCTCTTTCAGAATCCCTTGAACTTGAGATTAAAAGGAATGGGAAAGTCTATTTCCAACGCTACCATCGAGGTCAGCCGGATAGCGATCTGAGAGAGATAGGACGGAGTGAGGAGAGCGGGACGCGCATTCTCTTCGCTCCGGATACTCAGGTATTTGGTGAGAGAGAGTATAGCTTTGATCTTCTCTCCAGGCGGCTTCGGGAACTCGCTTTTCTTAATCCCGGTCTTCACATTTCCATTATTGATGAAAGAGAGACCGATAAACGGCACGACTTTTTCTACAAAGGGGGAATTGTTTCCTTTGTAGAACACCTCGGCCGTGCGAAAACTCCTCTCCACCATGAGGTCATATACCTCCAGGGGGAAAAAGCCGGGTCTATGGCTGAGATTGCCCTCCAATGGAACGAAGGCTACGTAGAGAATGTTTACGCATTTGCAAACAATATTAATACGATAGAAGGAGGCACGCATCTCATTGGGCTAAAAGCCGCGTTAACCAGAACCGTCAATTCGTATATCGGCTCTCTCGGACTTCTAAAAAAGGATCAGGACAGCCTCCAAGGAGAAGATATCAGAGAAGGGCTTACTGCAATTATTAGTGTTAAAATTCCAGAGCCTCAGTTTGAAGGACAGACAAAAACAAAACTTGGAAACAGCGATGTCAAAGGCTTTGTTGAGTCTCTCATAAACGATAAGTTGCGAGCCTACTTCGAAGAACACCCAACAGAAGCAAATAAAATATCTCAGAAGAGTGTTGAGGCTTCACGAGCAAGAGAAGCAGCTCGTAAGGCAAGAGAGCTCACAAGACGGAAGGGTGCACTCGAGTCGGGCTCCTTACCTGGAAAACTTGCTGATTGTCAGGAGCGCGACCCTGAAAAGAGCGAGATTTTCCTCGTTGAAGGTGATTCAGCTGGAGGATCAGCAAAGCAGGGGAGAGATCGAAGAACTCAGGCTATTCTTCCTCTTCGTGGGAAAATTTTGAATGTTGAAAAAGCGCGCTTTGATAAGATGCTGTCGTCCCAAGAGATACGTCTTCTCATCTCCGCTCTAGGAGCTGGTGTGGGGAAGGAAGACACCGATCTCGCCAAGCTGCGCTATCACAAGGTCATTATCATGACTGATGCGGATGTTGATGGATCGCATATCCGCACCCTTTTGCTGACCTTTTTTTATCGCCAGCTTCCAGGCCTCATTGAAGAGGGATATCTCTGCATCGCTCAGCCACCTCTCTATAAAGTCCGAAAAGGAAAAAAAGATCATTATCTGAAGGACGATGCAGAACTCAACAGCTTTCTTGTTGACCTTGGTGTTGAAAATGCCCGAGCCGGGGCGCTTGAAGGTGAACAGCTGAAAACCTGGGTCAAGAATTTTATCCGTTTACAGAAAATTCTTGACTATGTTGAACGAAGAGGACAAGACAAGAATATCGTCTCTTCCCTCTTAGCTCAACCAGATCTTACCCCTTCCGCTTTCAATGATCCTTCCATTTTGACAAGCATTATTCAGTCAGTAGAAGTGGCATCGGCTGGTCGAGAAGCATCTCCTTTCTCTATTGAAGAGGATGTAAAACTCGGGGGGTATCGCATTATTGTGACCCGAAAGCTTAACGGATCTGGTCAGAAAAATGTCTTTGATCGAGATTTTTTCGAATCGGCAGAGATCGTGGAGATCAAAAAAATATCAGAAGCGCTTAAAACTATTGGCCAGGCGCCTTTCACCTTATTTGAGAAAGATATTCCCCACACATTTGCAAGGCAGGAGGATATCCTCGATGCGATCTTGGTACGATCCAGAAAAGGGGTCGATATTCAGCGCTACAAAGGGCTTGGGGAGATGAATCCGGAGCAGCTCTGGGAAACGACGATGAACCCAGAAACGCGCACGCTCCTTCGTGTCAGGATCGAGGATGCGTACGAAGCAGATGAGGTCTTTTCTACGCTCATGGGAGACGAGGTTGAGCCAAGACGGAACTTCATCTTGGAGAACGCGCTCTCCGCCAAGAATATTGATATCTAATCTCACAATAGGCCGTTCGTGCTGTCTTGTCCTAGACCTCCACGCTCAACACTAGCAATCAAAAAGGAATCTCCTTTGTATGGAAGACCATCCGGATTCCCAGCCCCTTCCCGCCGTCAATATTGAACAAGAAATGCGGCAGTCCTACATGGACTACGCTATGAGTGTGATCATTGGTCGAGCGCTGCCCGATGTCCGTGATGGACTCAAGCCAGTTCACCGGCGCGTCCTGTATGCCATGCATGACCTTGGGAATGAATGGAACCGTTCGTATAAAAAGTCAGCGCGCGTTGTCGGTGACGTCATTGGGAAATACCATCCGCATGGAGATTCGGCCGTATACGACACCCTTGTCCGCATGGCACAGGACTTCTCGCTTCGCTACCCTCTTATCGACGGACAGGGAAACTTTGGTTCGATTGATGGCGATCCTCCTGCTGCGATGCGGTATACCGAGGTTCGGATGACCCGCATCACTAGCGAAGTACTCGCCGATATTGATAGAGAAACGGTAAATTTTATTCCCAACTATGACGAGACGAGCCATGAGCCTGCCGTTTTCCCGAGTAAACTTCCAAATCTGCTTGTCAATGGCTCTTCGGGCATCGCGGTGGGAATGTCAACAAACATCCCACCGCATAATCTTAGCGAAGTCACTGATGCCCTGCTTGCCCTTCTTGAGGATCAAACTCTCGAAAACCGGGATTTGATGCAATATATCCCGGGCCCAGACTTTCCAACTGGAGCCTTTATTCATGGAAAATCCGGGATTCGTTCCGCCTATGAGACGGGACGAGGCATTATCCGGATGCGGGCCCGAACGTCTATTGAGGAAAATGAGAAGACAGGCAGGAGTCGCATTATTGCTCATGAGATTCCTTTTCAAGTCAATAAAGCCCGGTTGATTGAGCGTATCGCGGACCTTGTTAACGAGAAACGCATTACGGGAATCTCTGACCTGCGCGATGAGTCTGACAGAGAGGGGATGCGCATTGTTATCGAGCTGAAGCGAGATGCTGTTCCGGAGGTGATACTCAACCAGCTGTATAAAATGACACCGCTTCAGGATTCCTTTGGGGTTATCCTTCTCGCCATTGTCGATGGTCGTCCACTGCTCCTCACCCTCAAAGACGCCCTGATGCACTTTCTTGAACACCGTCGAGAGGTTGTCCGGCGGCGGACGGCGTTCGATCTGAAGAAAGCGGGGGAGCGTCTCCACCTTCTTGAAGGGCTTAAAATTGCCCTTGATAACCTTGATCCCGTGCTTCAGGTCGTCCGCCAAGGACAGAACCCTGCCAGCGTGCGTCACACCCTCATGGATCAGTTTTCTTTGAGTGAAACGCAATCTCAGGCCATTCTCGATATGCGTCTGCAACGTCTCACCCAGCTTGAGCAAGAGAAGATTCTGTCAGAGCACAATGAAACGGTGAGTCTGATCGCCGCTTTACAACGTACTCTGGCCAGCGCGGAAAAGATCGACGCGTTTATCAAAGAAGAGTTGGCCGACCTGCGTTCACAATTTTCTGACGAACGACGGACGAAAATATTGCCTGATAATGCCGATCTTTCCGATGAAGATCTGATTGCCGAAGAAGACGTGGTCGTGACGATATCGCACGCCGGGTATATCAAAAGAAATCCAGTCACTGTATATCGCTCGCAGCGTCGCGGGGGGAAAGGCGTTGTCGGAGCAACAACGCGGGAGGAAGACTTTGTTGAAAACATGTTCATTTCCTCCACGCACGCCTTCCTCTTATTTTTCTCCTCAATTGGAAAAGTATATTGGGTCAAAGTCTATGAAATTCCGCATGGGAGTCGTACGGCAAAAGGAAAAGCGATCGTCAATCTTCTACCGCTTCAAGAAGGTGAAAAAATTTCCTCCTTTCTTCCTGTACGAGAGTTCCAAGACGATCACTTCATCGTCTTTGCGACTCGTAAAGGGCAGGTCAAGAAAACTAAACTCATGGCGTATGCAAATCCGCGCCGTGGGGGAATCATTGCTCTCGCCCTAGGACCAGATGACGAAGTGATTAGAGCCCAGCTGACTGATGGCCAGCAGGAAATATTGCTTTCGACAAAAAAAGGGAAAGCGATTCGATTTGCAGAAGGAGAAGTGAGAGCAACTAGCCGTGGGACATTCGGTGTCCGGGGCATTACGCTCGAAGAGAAAGATGAGGTGGTGTCCCTTGAGATACTCAATCAAGAGGCCACGCTACTCACCGTTTCGTCGCAAGGATACGGCAAGCGCAGTAGCCTTGCGACATATCGTGTTCAGTCACGCGGGGGAAAGGGAGCCAGTACCATGCGCACGACTGAGAAAACTGGAGAAGTCCGCGGTGTCAGGCAAGTAACAGAAGACGATCATCTGATGCTTATAACAGACGGAGGAAAGATTATCCGACTCAGGATCGCCGAGCTGCGGGTTATCGGGAGAAACACCCAGGGGGTCAGGCTTTTTAATATCGGCGCACAGGAACGTGTGTCCAGTCTTGCGCTTGTAGCAGAAGATGAAGTAAAAGAGGGAAGCGAAGTAAGTAGAGAAGGAACTCTCAATTCACACCTAACGGAGGAGCGACAGCAATGAGTATTCAGGTCGGCCAAGCAGCACCGGATTTTTCACTTAAGACGAATAAAATGCAGGATTTTTCACTCAGCGAAGCGAAGGGGAAGAAGAATACGGTCCTCCTGTTCCTGCCTCTGGCCTTCACTGGTGGCTGAACGAAAGAATTATGCTCGGTACGAGACAATATAAATACGTTGCAGAACGAAGATACCCAAGTTGTTGCTATTAGCGTGGATAGTCCATTCTCCCTTGATGCCTGGGCAGCAAAAGAGGGATATGATTTCCCGCTCTTAAGCGACTTTAATAAAGAAGTCTCTCAGGCGTACGGCTCTTTGTACGAGGACCTTCTCGGTTTCAAAGGAGTATCGAAGCGGTCGGCCTTCGTTGTGGACAAGAGTGGAACAGTGCAATATGCCTGGATTACGGAAGATGCCAGCAAGCTTCCTGAACTCGATCCCATACGAGATTGTCTACAGAATTGCGGATAAATATTATCGGGACGGGGATAGGCCCCGTCCCCGATCCTTTCCTTGTGCCATAAAGAGGAGCAGCGCCGTCAGCGCCCACACGCCAAAAAGAGCGCCGACGATGATCCAAAGAGACAGAGAGCGCCCCTCCTTCTTGGCGATGAGACCGCAGATAATTCCGTCAAGCAAGTGAATGAATAGCGCAGTCCCAATAAGTGTAGAAAACGTGATCGTCTCGTCGAGGAAGCGCAAGCCGCTGAAATACCCAAGAAAAACTTCGAAATCCACATCTTCTCCTTACTATCGACGAGGTTGTTATACCTGATTTTCTTTGGCAGAAAACCTTCCCACGCCATGGACGAAGAAAAAACCGTTTTCGAGAAACTTTACGAGGCAAACAGAGAGAACGTTACAAATCTCGTAAAAGACCTCTTTTCGCAATTTCCTGTGGGCGCAGTAGTGGAGAAAACTTTTCAGAACGCGACGGAAGCAAAGGAAAAAGTCGACCAAAATATGGAGGCTTTGCTTGCGCTTCTGAATATTCCCTCCAAGGCTGATTACGAACATTTACTGGCAAAGGTAGAGCAAGTACAAGGCAATCTTGTGAACGTCAGTATGAAGCTCGACCGATTGCTGGCCGAGAGGGAAAAGCCGCGAAAGCGTTCAAAAACAAAAAGGAAGACAAGAAGAGTACAGGAATAATACCTCCCTGTCTTGATCTTTTTCTTTCTAGACTTTTCACGACGTCACTCCGTGCGACCGAGCAACAGCAGCGAAGGCTTCCTTGAGTTTTCCCCGTATTATGTAGATCATTAAGAGATAGGGGAGGAGTGAGGAAGAAGAGCCGGAGCGTACGAGCGGTGGGAATAGTCTCTCTGATTGCATTTTCCTGTTTTTTTCGCCCTGCCACAGGGATACTCTTCTCGATATCGCACGTTATTACGACCTTGGGTATAACGAACTGACTGAAGCAAACTCCAATATGAGTCCGTGGCTTCCTAAAGCAGGAGCGCGGATATCGGTACGATCCAGGAGGTTAGTACCGATATCCGCCACGAAGGGGTGATCGTGAATATTCCCGAAATGCGGCTCTATTATTTTCCTGCGCACAGGAAGAAAAACAGGGAACGCACCGTCATCACCCTTCCTGTTGGACTCGGACGAGAAGAGTGGCCTACGCCGCAAACTCTATAATCGAGTCTGTGCAGAGGTCCACAAAGATATTTACCAATTGGTCCCGAATTACTGGGAAGGGGCGCAAAAAGTCCTCAAAAATGGAAGCTGGACGAAGTTCGTTGATCAGAATCGTCTTGCCAGGGCAGTAAGAGAAAAGACTGGAGTTCCGATTGATATCATGAAAGCTTCACACTATCACTCACTGGGAGAGGGACAATAGGGAATAAAGAGGGAAGCGGGATGGATCTGAAGGTACGCACCGAGACAAAATACGAGGTGATTGATCTCTCCTCTCAAGTAGCTGATGCGGTGAGAGAAGCTAATATCGACGAAGGCCTGTGTTGCGTTTATGTCCCACATGCAACTGCTGCTATTATTGTCAATGAGAATGACGATCCACACATATGTGAAGACTTCCTAGACGTCCTGAACAAGCTGATCCCGGAAGGAGTATGGCGGCATGACAAGGTGGACCATAATGGAGCAGCCCATCTGAAAGCATCAATTCTAGGTCCTAGTGAGACCATTCCTATCCAACGAGGACGGCTTGCGCTGGGCACCTGGCAAGCAATCATGCTGGTTGAGCTCGATGGTCCACGCGATCGCCGCGTGCTAGTGACAATACAGTAATGCGTCAGCCCATTCCAACCTGGCAGGAGTCTGACCGACCACGTGAGAAGCTTATAGAACATGGTCCAGCAACGCTCTCCAGCGCAGAATTGTTAGCCATTCTGCTCAGATCCGGGGATGCAAGTTCAGGCCAAAGCGCCCTCGACTACGGACGGACTCTCGTGACGCGTTTCGAAGATTCTTTTCGAGAACTGGAAGAAGTGAGCATCACAGAACTTTGCGAAGTGAAGGGTATAGGTCCAGCTAAGGCGACACAGATAAAAGCGGCTCTGGAAATTGCCAAGGGCTTTTCCCAATGAAATACGATGTGGGGAGTCCTTCCGCTCAAGCGCCGATGTTTTTAATCAGTATCGCGAGCAACTCGTTAGTCTCAAGAAAGAGGAATTTCATGTGCTCCTCCTTGATGCCAAGAACAGAAAGCTCAAAGATGTGCGGGTGTCCGAAGGGTCTCTTATGTCTTCGCTCGTACATCCGCGTGAGGTGTTTCAGCCCATCATTCGTGAGTCAGCTGCTGCCGCTATCTTGATCCATAATCATCCGGGTGGCGCCCCTGCGCCGAGCCAGGAACACCTCTAGATTACACAGCGCCTGAGAGACGTGGGCGAGATGATGGATACTGGAAATAGGAAGAAACCATGGGGCTGAACCGAAACTTGATAGGAAAAAAATACGTCTCCCAGGATTATTCCGTGACAGCAGAAGCGACAGCAGCATATGCGCGAGCGTACAACGAAGACAACGCCTGGTTCTTTGATACGGATACACCTGAAGACATTATCGCCCCACCTATGTTTGGCGTTGTTGCTGGCTGGCTTTCCATCATGATGGTGGTGACGGACAGCGAGCTGAACGTTGATGTGCTGCGCTTGTTACATAGTCAGCAAGATATGCGCTTTTTCCGCCCTATTGTTCCCGGCGATAGAATTACCAGCACTGCAACCATTAGAGCAATTGAGGATCAACGTGGTGGGGAAGCGATGACTCTTGAGATCCACAGCCACAACCAGCATGGGAAAGCCGTTCAGCAGTTCACTTTTACTGCATTCATTCGCGGACAGGGACGACGCCAACGGGGCGCAGCCTCAACTCACGAGACTCCGAAAAAGGACCCGCTGCTGCGGGTCTCCCAAGACATTGATCCTGACCAGACATTCCGTTACGCCGAAGCGTCAGGAGACCGAAACCCAATCCATATGGATGAAAATGTAGCCAAGATGGCAGGTCTACCAGGTATCGTGGTCCATGGCTTGTGCACCATGGCCTGTGCGTCAAAAGTGATTATCGACAGTGTGTGTGAAAGCGACCCTCGCCGTCTCAAGCGGTTCACCGCTCAGTTTAAACGGCCGGTTTTTCCTGGCCAGACTATTACGACTGCCCTGTGGCCTGGTGAAGGAGACGGGAGGTATGTGTATGAAACCGTGAACTCTGACCGCCGGGCAGTGATAAAACCCGGCTATGCCGAGGTTGCAACTGCCGCGAATGATGGGCACTGACTAGAACGGCACGTCATCATCGGGCGGGATAGCGCCGGCCCCGAAATCATCAAAACCGCCGCCACCTGATTCTTCGTCAGACGACGCACCTGAACGCGCTCCGCCACCACCACTACCGCCGAGGAATTGAACGCGCTGGGCGACAATTTCTGAAATATAGCGCTTGTTGCCTTCTTTATCGTCGTAGCTGCGGTTGCGGATGGAACCCTCGATATAGACCTGTCGCCCTTTGGCGAGATACTGACCGCACGATTCTGCCTGCTTGCCCCAAACAACTATGTTGTGCCATTCGGTGCGTTCCTGCCGCCCGTTTTCTCTATCCATCCATGACTCTGTCGTGGCCACAGAGAACCGTGCCATTGCCCGTCCACTCTGGGTGAAACGAACTTCTGGGTCCTTCCCTAGATTTCCGACAACAATCGCTTTATTCACCGAAGCCATGGCAGAATCCTCCCTGGCGGGCAGCCTACCAATCTAGGTTTTTGAAGTCAATCTTATTGTTGCTGCTGTCTCGCTCACATATACTCGATGCCGTCTGAATGAGGAAAATGTTATGGCGAAAATGGCGAGGATGCAAAATTTCCAAAGGGTATATATCGTTTTTCTGATCCTAATCTCTTTCGTTCCTTTCGGAGGCGGTGCCTATAGTGCAGATTCTTTCGGACCCGCGCAATACGCTCCGTTTGTAGAAACGTCTCATGCCGGAATGGTCGCCGCAGCCAACGAGCAGGCGAGCGAAGCCGGAGCCGAAATGTTCCGCCGTGGTGGGAACGCTGTTGATGCGGCTGTTGCTGCATCGTTTGTAATCAGTGTAATCCGGCCGCAATCGACGGGGATTGGGGGTGGTGGCTTTCTTCTCCTCTATCTCGCCAAAGAGCAAAAGACGCTAGCGATTGATTTTCGTGAACGTGCCCCTCTCAAAGCCACGCGAGATATGTTTGTCCGGGATGGAAAAGTCGTTCCCTCCCTGAGCCGAGCCGGACCGCTCGCCGTTGCCGTGCCTGGTGTAGTTGCTGGGCTAGTTGAAGTGCTGAAGCGCTACGGGACCTTGTCGCTGGCAGAGGTCATGCAACCGGCAATTCGCCTGGCTGAAGAGGGGTTTCCCGTTTATCCGCATTTGGCTCGGGCAATAGGCTACCGAGCGGCAACGCTTGGAGAATCCGATGCAAGCCGAGCGATATACTTTCGAAACGATCATCCGCTCAAGCAAGGTGAACTTTTTATCCAGAAAGATTTGGCTAAAACGCTACGCGCTATCGGCAAAAAGGGAAAAGATGTCTTTTACTCAGGCTGGGTCGCACAGGCCATTGTCCAAGAGATGCAGACACGCGGTGGGCTACTTACCCAGCAAGACTTAGACCGCTATCGCGTGCTCGAGCGTACTCCGATTACCGGAACCTTTCAGGGGGCGCGCATTGATTCTATGCCGCCGCCGAGTTCTGGAGGCGTGCTGATTGTCCAAATGTTTAATGTCCTCTCAGGCTTTCCGTTGCAAAAGCTTGGCTTCCAGACTCCTGGGGCGACTCATGTATTGACTGAGACCCTGCGCTTGGCCTTTCGTGACCGAGCCCGGTATCTCGGGGACTCCGACTTTGTGTCTGTCCCGGTTGACCGGCTGATCTCGGATGCGTACGCGGAAGACTTGCGGGCGAAGATTGATATCTCCAAAGCCACGCCGAGTCAGGGTATTCCGAAAACCTCGGTAGGAAGGCTGGAGTCCACAAGCACGACCCACCTATCAGTGCTTGATAAAGCGGGCAACGCGGTGGCGACGACCCAGACTGTGAATCTGTATTTCGGGAGCGGAGTGATGGTGCCTGGCACGGGCATTATGCTCAACGACGAGATGGACGATTTTATTGCTCAGCCCGATCAACCGAACGCCTTCGGCCTCATTGGCAATACCGATGCGAATGCCATTGCGCCGCAGAAAACGCCGCTGAGCAGTATGAGTCCAACCATCGTCACGCGTGACGGGAACGTTGAGCTAGTTATTGGCGGCCCAGGGGGATCAAGGATTATCAGCTCTGTCATGCAGGTCATGCTGAATGTCCTCGCGTACAAAATGTCCTTGCCTGATTCTATGTTTGCACCACGCATTCATCACCAATGGTATCCGGATCTGCTCAGCCTGGAAGGAAAGGCGGGTGGTGGCCGCACCGGGCTTGCAGAAGAGCTACGGACAATGGGACACACGGTCAAAATCGTTGAGTGGGGTCCTGGTAAACGCTCTCGCTTTGGGAACGTACAGGCGATTCATGTAGACCTGGGCTCCGGCCTTATAACTGGAGTCTCTGATCCGCGTGGAGAAGGACGACCTCGCGAACCTTCAGTTCGTTCAATTTCATCAAGAGAAAGACAGGGGATGAGGAGCCCGCCTGAAGGAATGGATCTTGAATCCCGGGTAGCTGAACCAGCGCTGCCTCGTTAGGATAAGGCCAGTATTTGGGTGAAGGGAGGCTTCCATGGCCGGTCTCATTGATGCCGATTTCTACCAAATTGAAGAACTGCTGAGCGAAGAAGAGCGCATGGTGCGCGATGTGGCGCGCCGTTTTGTCGACAAGGAATTTCTCCCACGCATTCAGCAGTGTTTCCGCGAAGGCTCTTTTCCTATGGATCTCGTCCCACGTCTTGGCGAGCTGGGCTTCTTGGGCATGACCCTGCCGACAGAATATGGTGGGGCTGGTATGAACAGTGTCGCCTATGGCCTGGTGAGTCAGGAGCTTGAGCGTGGTGATAGCGGGCTGCGTTCATTCGCCAGCGTACAGTCGTCGCTGGTTATGTATCCGATATTTACTTTTGGTTCCGAGCAGCAAAAGAGGTTCTGGCTGCCGCGTTTGGCCACGGCTGAGGCGACTGGTTGTTTCGGCTTGACCGAGCCGGACTACGGCTCTAACCCGGCTGGAATGATTACTCGTGCCCGAAAAGAGAACGGTGGCTACATCCTGAACGGTACGAAACGCTGGATCACGAATGGTTCAATCTCTGACGTTGCCGTGGTGTGGGCAAAGATCGAAGAAGATGGCACAGATGTCATTCGTGGATTCTTGGTAGAAAAAGAGCGGGAAGGATTCACGCGGCAGGATATTGAGGGCAAGTTCAGTTTTCGGGCGTCCGTGACATCTGAGCTGATATTCGAAGATTGCTGGATTTCGGAGGATAATCTCCTGCCGAAATCCGGTGGTCTCAAATCTCCACTTATGTGTCTCAACCAAGCGCGCTACGGTATTTCCTGGGGTGCAACCGGTGCTGCCATAGCGTGTTATGAGTGCGCTGTGGATTATGCCCAAAATCGGGTCATGTTTTCGCGTCCCATTGGCGGTTATCAACTTGTCCAGGCTAAACTGGTCACTATGCTGACCGAAATCACTACGGCGCAGCTTTTAGCCTATCGTCTTGGCAGGCTCAAAGACGCCGGCAAGATGCGTCCGGACCATGTCAGCATGGCCAAGATGCATAATGTTTCAACCGCGCTGCACGCGACCCGATTGGCCCGGGATATCCTTGGTGGAAACGGGATTACGGATGAGTATCCTATTATTCGGCATATGCTCAATCTTGAGACGGTCAACACATACGAAGGGACTGAGGATATCCATCGGCTAACGCTGGGTCGATATATCACCGGTCTGAGTGCTTTTGAGTGAGCGTCTTGCCGTATGATGCGGAGCCCATTCCTATAACAGTAGGTTCCCATAATCTCAGCCTGTTACGTGTCAAAGACCTTGAACGTTTCGTCGACCGTGAAGCCTTACTCCGGGACGACACTGAGGAACCGCCGTATTGGGCGCATCTATGGACGGGTGCACTCACGCTTGCACGCTATATTGACGCGCAGGTCGACTGTCGAGACCAGGCTGTTCTGGATCTGGGCTGTGGACTGGGACTGACCGGGATAATCGCAGCACTGAAAGGCGGACGGGTAACGTTTGTGGATAAAGAGCCCGCAGCCGTGTCTCTTTCGCTTGTTATCGCGCAAGTCAACGCGTGCTCTGGGTGCGAGGCAAAGCCGCTCGACTTTACGCAGGACATGCTCGATATGCGTTTCTCGCTCATTCTAGGCGCAGAAATTCTGTATGATCGACCGACGTTTCCGGCTCTGGTGAACTTTCTTTCTACCCATCTCCATCTGGATGGAAACGCGATTATTGCTGACGCAAAACGTACGAATACCGAAGAATTTTATTACTGGCTGGATCAGGCAGGGTTGCACTGGACGCGTGAAGAAATAAACGAATGGGAAGACGATCTGCCGCTGCCGGTCAGCATTGTCACGATACATGGGGGGGCGTGAGAAGGTGGTTACCAATCGCACGATTTCTCGGGTCATTCAAACCCTGCGCAAAGCTTCTGCAGGATGGGACGCGCCTGTTGTGACAGAAATGGCTGACTTCTCTCGTGACGCCTACCAAGTCCTGGTCGCGTGTCTGCTCAGCCTGCGTACCAAGGACGAAACAACCGGCCCTGCCGCGCGGCGGTTGTTTGCTCTGGCAAATACACCAGAGCAAATGGTCGCCCTCACACTAGCCCAAGTGAAGAAGGCCATCTATCCGGTTGGGTTCTACAAAACAAAAGCGCAGACTGTGCTCGATATCTCACAGATCCTGATCGACAAATATGAGAGCCGAGTGCCGGATGAAATCGACGAGCTGCTAGTCTTCAAAGGTGTAGGACGAAAAACTGCGAACCTAGTCGTGACCTTGGGATTTCAAAAGCCGGGAATCTGTGTGGACACGCATGTCCATCGCATTTCAAACCGCTGGGGCTATGTCGAAAGCAAAAATCCGGAAGAGACTGAAATGGCGCTACGCGCGATTTTGCCTAAACGTTTCTGGATCGGCTATAATGACCTTCTGGTTGCCTTTGGTCAGACCCTGTGCCATCCGACTTCACCCAAGTGTAGTCTATGCCCGATTGAGCGCTACTGCGAGAAAATCGATGTGAAGCGGAGTCGATAGCCTACAGTTACATTCCCCTCGCGATTCTCTCAGTGACACAACCACTCTCAACGCGAACGAAACTGACTTGGGTAGCCCTGCTCTATTTTTCTGAGGGTTTGCCGTTCGGCCTCCTTTTCGATGCGTTTCCCGTATATTACCGTATGCACGGGGTCGGTCTGACCGAGATCGGACTGCTGAGCCTGGTCGGACTGCCGTGGACACTCAAGTTTCTGTGGGCACCGCTGGTTGATGTCTGGGGTTCGCGGCGCAGCTGGATTGTCGCCTGCCAGGGACTTTTGGCTATTGATCTCTGCCTGCTCCTTTTTTTTGATTCAGCCGCTACTGGCAGCGTGGGTAGCGTGTTGTGGGTAGGACTTATCGTTCTTGCGGTGCTGTCAGCGACTCAGGACATTGCCATTGACGCGTACACTATTGAGCTGTTGGACCAAACCGAAATGGGTCCTGCCAATGGGGTGCGAGTTAGCACCTACCGTGTCGCACTGATCATTGCTGGTGGCGTCTTTGTTGGAGCCGCTGGTCTGATCGGATGGCAAGCCGCTTTTCTTACCGCAGCCGTGCTGCTGGCAGTACTGGCTTGCGTGTCTACTCAGATACCTCTTGTGGCGAGTCTGTCCCAAGATCCAAAGGATTCGAAGGGTCCACAATCTTCTCAGTCTTGGCCTGTAGCTTTTAAGAACGGCTTTTTCAATCCGCTTCAAAATTTTTGGCAGCGGCCGGGCGTTGTCCAGGTTCTGCTCTTTGTCTTGCTTTTTAAACTCGGCGATATGGCTCTTGGCCCAATGGTCCGACCGTTTTGGGTGGATCGAGAATTTAGTCCGCTTCAGATTGGCGCGATTCCAGGCACAGTGGGGGTGGTGAGTACTATTCTTGGTGCCCTGTTGGGCGGTCGCCTCACAAAGCGGTGGGGATTATTCCGTGCTCTGTGGGTTTTAGGTACTGTACAAGCAGGGTCTAATCTATTCTATGCTGCCACAGCGGCCCTGCCCCGCTCTGAACTGCTTATGTACGTGGCTTCCTGTGTGGAATCATTCTGCGGCGGATTGGGCACTGCCCCGTTCCTGGCGTTTTTGATGAGCGTATGTGATAAACGTCAAGCCGCGACACAGTATGCGCTACTCAGCGCACTCTTCGGTCTCGGCCGTTCCCTATCCGGCGCGTTCTCAGGTTGGCTAACGCAAAGCGTGGGATATGCGACGTATTTTACGGTAACGTTCTTTCTTGCTTGGCCCGCTTTCGCTCTGTTACCGTGGGTACGTGAGTGGATCACGGAAGACGAAGATACGCCTCCCCAGGTCTGATGAAGAGCCCGGTCTTAAGAAGATTTTGCAGCAAGAGTGATGCTGTCCTCTGTTGCCTCCGATGCAGAGGTCTCTGGTACAGATGTCTCCGTATCGGAGTGCCACCCTGGGCAGGTGACATCTCGTCTTGAGTCACGGCGGGCGCATATAGCTTGATAGGGGCAGGAAGAGGAGGAGCGTCAGCCGATGCCTCCTGCTGCAGACCAGGTTGCTCAAAGCGAGCCAGGAATTCTTCGGCTACGTGTAAGATTTCCGCTTTTGCCTCTCGCTCTTCTTTGCGCGTGGATAAACAGACAGGCATAGGTCGTTCTGGTGCCTCAGCATAACGTACGCTTTCACTCAAGTGGCCCTTAAAAGCTAAGCCCGGGTTTGTCCTATGGACCTCATGGGTACGGCGTTCGTGGAGGTCTATAAAGCGGAGTGGCTTTTTACTACGGAGCCGCACACGCGTAAAGATTACACCGCGCAACGCTGGTTCTGAAAATGAACCACCAAACATTGATAGGGCGGTGCCGATTCGTTCGGAAAAGTCGCTGACCTCGCCTTGGATAAGACTGATTCCTACGGTCGAGAGATAATCGGGAATAGCCGGACTGATATAGCTGTCACTGGCGAAGAGCCCGTTTTGCGTTATGAGGTTAAAGTTCGGCGGACAATCAAAAATAATGTAATCGTACTGTTCTTGGACGCGTTGGAGCGCCTGCCGAATCACCGCCTGGCTGCTGAAAATGGATTCCCCAACAGCGGCCGTTGCGTTTAACTGGATATCGATGAGGACCAGGGCGAGATGGGATGGTAGTACATGAACATTGGGAAAAATTGATTCGCCGTCAACGCTGACAAGATCACGCTTGACAACACGGGAAATATCAAACTGTTCGCCATTAGTCGCCAGATACACGTCAAAGAGGGTTCTGAGTGAGCCGGCGGTTTGTTGCCAATGCTCCCATTGACTGTAATCCATAAAATAAAATGTTGCGTTAGTCTGTGGAGCGAGATCGACAAGAAGAACGCGTTTCCCATGTTGACTGGCAAGTGCAGCAGAAAGTTCTGCGGCGCACGTACTCTTTCGTACACCACCTTTAAAGTTGATAAAACTAACAAATTTTGCGCAGCGCTTCCCTATTAAGGTCTGACCAGAATGTCTCCACCCAAGAAGGTCGTAGGTTTGGAGGTGGGGACGATGTCTCGCCCTGCCTGCCCGAAGACTGAGTCTTCGTTCGTTGTCTTATTCTCACTTTCCTCTGCTGTGAGTGATTGCATGGATGGAAGATCACGTCTGGCGGGCGGGGACTGATCTGTCGTTGAGCGCTTAGGCCGGGTGGCTTGGGATGACGCGTGAGGTTTTGATTGTTTTCGAAATTGCAGGATAGTTCGGATGAGTGGGAGGACCACAATCCCTGCAAGGACAAGCGGGACAACAATCACTGTTATATCAATCCAAGACATATGTACTCCTCTCGGACGGGGTCCGTGTAGAAATGATCGGGCTACAAGCGATAAAATTTAAAGAAAAACAGGAATATTCGCCTGAACTGAGTGTGGCGGAGCATATTGATTTGAGTCGACACAGAGCATGCGACGGATATTGCGAATGGCCGAGCCTCAGCATATGACCAAGAAGTCTGCTTTTAGAACAGAAGCGTACTTTCAGAATAAAGGAGGAAGATTATGGCAGTGGATCGCGAGATTCGGCTCGGATTGACCAGTGAGGAAGCCCTTAGTCCTGAGCTTCCTATTTGTGATCCGCACCACCATTTGTGGGATACTCCACGGGATCGTTATCTCCTGGATGAGCTACTCAAGGATCTTGGCGGCGGCCATCGGATCGCCCAAACGGTCTTTGTCGAATGTGCTTCGATGTACCGAAAAGACGGTCCCGAAGAGATGAAGCCCATTGGGGAGACGGAGTTTGTACAAGGAATCGCAGCCCAGAGTGCGGGTGGACACTACGGACAGACTGCGGTTGCGGCAGGAATTGTAAGCTTGGCCGACCTCGCACTTGGTTCCGCTGTCGAACCTGTGCTTGAGGCGCATATTGCCGCCGGCCAGAGTCGCTTTCGCGGGATTCGGCATGCCTCAAGCTGGCACGTGAGTGATAAGATCCGCAACGCTCACACGAATCCTACCGAAGGCCTCTTATTGGATGTGACATTTAGGCAGGGCTTTGTTTGTCTCTACAAACTGGGCCTCAGCTTTGATGCCTGGCTCTACCATACCCAGCTTGCCGACTTGGTAGATCTTGCTCAGGCTTTCCCCGATGCGCCAATTATCCTTGATCACGTTGGCGGACCGCTTGGGATTGGTTCGTACGCAGGCAAGCAAGACGAGGTCTTCACCGAGTGGAAGCGTGGAATTGCCGATCTTGCCGAGTGTCAGAATGTTGTGATCAAACTGGGCGGGGTCACTATGCCGATGTGTGGTTTTGGTTGGCATAAAAGGGACAAACCACCGACATCCGCAGAAATCGCTGAAGCAACTGCACCCTATTATCTTTTTTGCATTGAGCAGTTTGGAGTTGAGCGATGTATGTTTGAGAGTAATTTCCCGGTTGATAAGGCATCTTGTTCCTATACGGTGCTGTGGAACTCTTTCAAGCGCATCACTGACGATTTCTCGCCCGTTGAACGGCTTGCCCTCTTCCACGATACCGCAGCGCGCATCTACCGCCTGAAATCTGCAGCAGAGCTACCCTAGGCATGGCTGCCCCAGGCAGCGTGTTATCCTTAGGCAGTACCAGGCATAGCTTGATAGAATCCATTGGTTTGAACCAATTCGACAGGGGTATCGAACAACATACTCAGATTCGCATTGGTAAGAATGTCTTGTTTCTCGCCATCTGCCATAACCTGACCTTTTTTGAGCAGTACGACGCGTGAAATCTCAGGAGGGATTTCATGAATATGGTGCGTAACCAGAGCAACTGTCTTGCCTTCTTGCATTAATCGACGGATGATCTCCAAATATTGAAAACAGGCTTTCAGGTCGAGCCCGCTGGTCGGCTCATCCAAGACAAGCGTATCGGGATCGTTGATGAGTGCCCGACCCAACAGAAAGCGGCGCTGTTCGCCAGTCGACATGCTAGAAAAAATCTTGTTTTGAAGATCGTGAATCCCCAGGGTTTGTAAGACTTGCTGCGCACGTGCTTTATCCGTGTCGCTGAAGGTGTGGTGCCAGGCCGTATCTATGCTCGAATAATATCCTGACAAAATAATATTAAAGCCTTGTGCGTTGCCAACGTATTGTTGCTGTAAATCATGCGATACGAGACCAAAGTGGGCACGTAGCTGCCATACGTCCCAGCGTTCTTTGCCGTATAGACGCACGTAACTGTCTGAACGTTGGACGGCGTATAACTCGCGTGAGAGCAGCTTGAGCAAGGTCGATTTCCCTGCGCCATTTGGACCGAGAATAGCCGTGTTGCGACCTTGGATGAGCTCAAGCGAGAGGTTGTCAAACACACGCGTTTGGCCACGAAAGACCGTAGCATTTTTTATCTCAATAATTTTTTGCATCCTGCCTTCCAGATTCCGGCCGAGATTGTAGTGCTGTGTCAGACGGTGTGAGCCCTGTAGCGCACCGAACTACCAAACCCATCTGGCGGCATAAATGGGAAACGAGCCAAGCGCAAGGGTGATGCTGTCCCCTGTGTATGCTGGACATGCTATTCGAGCTTCATCCACACACAGTCAACACCGTCCAGTGCCATATGAATAACAAGCCCGAGGGCGACAAGTCGCAGTTTGGGAATAGCCAGCAGCCCCAGATAGACCACTATCGCAGGATACGAATGTAGAGGATGAAAGCCCACACCACAGCGGTTGGGGTCGAACACTCGGTCGGCTAGAAGGTGATCTATATCCACCACCATCGTTCCGACCAGGACGAGAAAAGCCCACTTCCAACGATTAAGATAGAATTTGCAGGCCACTAAGGCGGGAACAATAAAATGGAGGGTCAGGTGAATAAATGGGCGCACAATAGTTGAGACGGCTTAGATAGTTTGACGAAGCCTCTTGCAGCAAGAGCAGTGAGGCAAACGGAGGTTGGCAGTTGGAGAAAAAATCTATTTCTGTCCCAGCTTCAAATACGGTCGAGGAGAATATGCTTCTCGCGCCCCTCGTGTAGCGAGATCTTGCAGGAGCGCGTCACCCAGGACAAGGGCGAGCATGGCCTCGGCCATAGGGACGCCGCGGATAGCGACACAGGGATCGTGTCTGCCTTTCGTGGTGATCGTTTGCGGCTGAAAATTCGTATCTAGCGTTTTTTGTTCTCTCGGAAGTGAAGACGTTGGTTTAACGACGACGCGAGCAATAATGGGTGCCCCAGACGAAATGCCCCCCAGAATGCCGCCGTGATTATTGCTGCTAAACCCGTCGACATTCATTTCATCGTTCATTTCACTGCCACGCATTGCCGCAGCTGCAAAGCCAGCCCCGATCTCTACCCCTTTGACTGCTGGAAGCGACATGAGTGCGCCAACAATGGCTGCATCTAGCTTTCCGAAGACGGGTTCGCCCAGGCCGGGCGGAACGCCTTGTGCGACAACTTCAATGATCCCTCCAACTGAATCACGATCCTTCCGCGCTTGTTCAACCTCCTGCCGCATGTCTTGAACAGTGTCAGGATCGACACTCCGCAGTTCGTTTAGCTCGACTTGCTCCCAAACGTATTTCTGGGCTCGGATATGCCCTATTTGGACTACGCCGCCGAGTATCGATATGTCGAATTTTGTGAGGAGTTGTTTCGCTAGGGCTCCGGCTATCACACGCCCAACGGATTCCCGAGCGGAGGCTCTGCCGCCTCCGCGATAATCGCGATGGCCGTATTTGGCGAAATAGGTGAAGTCCGCGTGTCCAGGCCGGAATAGCTCTTTTATATTTGAATAATCCTTTGATCTAGTGTCTTCATTGAAGACCATTATCATTATAGGAGTACCGGTAGTTTTGCCTTCATAGACCCCCGAAAAAATTTCGAATTGATCTCTTTCTTGTCGCTGCGTGACGAGTTGGGACTGGCCGGGCCGTCGTCGCTGGAGTTCGTGATGGATGCCTGTTTCGTCGATCTCAAAGTCAGCAGGAAAACCGTCGATGACTACCCCTACCGCTCGGCCGTGGCTTTCTCCAAAGGTCGTGACGCGCAGTACTGTTCCGATCGTGTTTCCTGTCATGTGTTCACCACAATGGAGGTGGAGCGAGCAATAATTCCTCCAGCCCTGCGATAGGTAATACTACCACGACGAGAAGGCAGCTTCTATGAGCTCTTGTCGAAAGATCGGTGAGCCTTTGTCGAACATTCGGCTCGAGAGGAGCCGAGCGCTCTTCGCCAAAACGAAAAAGGGCCGATTCCCCGACCCTTTTTCACGGAGAAAGAATTGCGAGAAAATCTAGCTGCCAGAGGCAACGTCCCAACGGACTTGTGCAAGACGGAGAGTGTTCCGGGCGTTGTCGAAACCGGCGTCGGTCGGCGAGAGCTTATTGAGCGCTTCTTCGGCTTCGCGGATTGCCTCACGTGCTTGCGCAGAGTCAATCTCACTCGCGTACGCTGCGTCGGTACACAACACGGTCATGAGGTTCTCCACGACTTCGGCAAAACCGTCGCTGACGGCAAGTGATTGACTTTGTCCGCGCTGCTTATAGGACAGTCGTCCAGGCTGGAGGGAAGATAAAAAAGTGGTGTGATTAGGCAGCACACCAAACTCACCAACCGTACCCGGAGCGGTAATTTCTTCAACCTCCTCATCGAGGATGAAACGCTCTGGGGTAACCAAACGCAGACGTAGGATATCAGCCATGATTCTCTTTGGATGTTCTTTATCTTGAAGCGGGAGTTCCCGATGATTGTCAGCCAGAACGCGGCTTGGCCCTCGCTTTTCGCTACTCAGCCAAGGTCTTGGCTTTTTCGGTTGCGTCTTCGATAGTACCAACCATATAGAATGCCTGCTCCGGCAGATCGTCATGTTGACCTTCTACCAACGCTTTAAAGCTGCGAACCGTATCTTTCACCTGGACGTATTTGCCCGGGATGTTGGTGAACTGCTCGGCAACGGTGAATGGCTGTGACAGGAAGCGTTGCACTTTGCGTGCTCTGGCAACAGTGAGTCTGTCTCCTTCAGACAGCTCGTCGATACCTAGAATCGCGATAATGTCTTGTAAGTCTTTGTACCGTTGCAAGATTTCCTGAACCTGACGGGTGACTTGATAATGCTCCTCACCAATCACATTCGGGTCGAGCAGACGTGAGGTCGAGTCAAGCGGGTCCACCGCCGGGTAAATGCCCAACTCGGAAATCTGGCGTGACAGCACGGTGGTTGCATCCAGGTGACCAAAGGTGGTTGCCGGCGCAGGGTCAGT
>CAZBUD010000030.1:21485-49717 GCA_964495015.1 uncultured Enterobacteriaceae bacterium
GTGGTCTTATCGATAACACCAGACTCTTTCATTTCGAGCCAGAGATCGTTGCCTTCACGCGTGCGCTCGCCCACGCCGCCGAATACAGAGTAGCCGCCGTGTTCTTGGGCAATATTGTTAATCAGCTCCATGAGAATAACGGTCTTGCCCACGCCGGCACCGCCGAATAGCCCGACTTTCCCACCGAGTGGATACGGTGCGAGCAGGTCGACGACCTTAATCCCGGTTTCAAGGATTTCGACGTCGGTTGCTTGGTCAACAAATGCCGGAGCCGCACGGTGGATCGGAGCGCGTTTCACATGATCAAGCGAAGCGCCTTCGTCGACTGGCTCGCCAACGACGTTAAGAATCCGTCCGAGGGTTTCTTCGCCAACGGGAACAGTGATCACGTTACCGGTGTCGCGCACCTCCAGGCCGCGCGAGAGACCTTCCGCACTATCCATGGCGATACAACGAACCGTATTCTCCCCGAGGTGTTGGGCGACCTCAAGAATGAGATTCCACTCCTTATCGCTGATCGCAGCGTTGGTCACCTGTAGGGCGCTATAAATCGGAGGGAGTGTACTATTTTCAAACTCAACATCAACCACCGCGCCCATAACCTGAGTAATCTGACCGACATTCATAGGGATGAGTCCTCTCTTACAATGAGCGTTCTCGTGTTTGGATACGGCAGGGCTCCCTACCGGAAAAAGATAACGCTCTTCTTTTAGCCTTTCAACGATTCGCCAGTGGCAACGATCTCTAATAGTTCGCTTGTAATGCTTGCTTGCCGGGCCCGGTTCATATCTAGTGTCAGGCTGTCAATCATATCGACGGCATTGCTGGTTGCACTATCCATCGATGTCATGCGCGCGCCGTGCTCGCTGGCGACCGACTCCAGCATGGCGCGATAGATGAGCATATCGATATAGCGCTCTAGTAGACTCGCTAATAATGTCTTGGGCGCAGGTTCGTACAGATAATCGAGTTGTGTCTGATCTTCAGCCGGCGCAGTCGAAGCAATAGGCAGGATTTTATCAATCGTTGGTACCTGGACGAGTGCGGAGCGAAATTTGGCGTACAGGACGTAGAAACCATCAGTTTCACCTGTGAGAAACTGCTCGCCGCCTCGCCGGCCGATATCATGAGCCAGATCCGAGGACAGCCGTCCGAAGAGATTGATATGCTCTTCAGCAATGGTGAGATCACGCCGCTTAAAGTGATCGTAGCCGCGTCGTCCTATGAGAATAAGATTCACTTTTTGCTCAGCATGGTCTCGGAGGAAGGACTCTGCCTCGCGCACCAGCGAGGCATTGAATCCCCCACACAAACCGCGATCGGAGGTAATCACAATGAGTGTGATATTTTTCTCTTCTCGTCCAGTGAGAAAGGGATGTTCGAGTTCGTCTCCCTGAGCCGCCAGGTTCTGTAAGACCGCTTCAAGCTTTTCTGCGTACGGCCGCGCGACCAGTGCTGCCTCCTGTGCCCGTCGTAGCCGCGCCGCGGAGACCATCTTCATAGCCTTGGTGATCTGCTGAATATTCTTGACAGACGAGACGCGTTTACGAATCTCTTTCAGAGTAGCCATAGTGTCAGTTACACCGAAAAGCTTTCGTTGAATTCTTTCAGCGCGGTATCGATCTGCCCTCTGAGATCGTCGTCAAGCGCACGTTTTATGAGGATGTCAGAATAGATATCTGGATGAGTATTTTCAATAAAACGGGCGAGTTCAGCCTCATATGTGACGAGTGCAGATTCGGGGAAGGCGTCCAGTAGGCCGTTTGTTCCGGCGTAAATGATCACAACCTGCCGTTCGACCGGCATCGGTTCATACTGTCCTTGCTTGAGGATTTCGACGAGGCGCGTCCCTCGTGAGAGCATACGTTGAGTAGCGACATCCAGATCAGATCCGAACTGCGCGAAGGCGGCCATCTCACGGTACTGGGCGAGATCAAGCCGAAGCGATCCTGCGACTTGTTTCATAGCTTTAATCTGGGCGTTACCACCGACTCGAGATACCGAGATACCGACGTTCACGGCAGGCCGGACACCTGAGAAGAATAGGTCTGACTCAAGAAATATTTGCCCATCGGTAATTGAAATCACATTGGTCGGGATGTATGCGGATACGTCGCCAGCCTGGGTCTCAATCACAGGTAAGGCTGTTAAGGATCCACCCCCTGCGGCATCGCTCATTTTTGCGGCGCGCTCTAACAGTCTTGAGTGTAGATAGAATACGTCACCCGGGAACGCCTCGCGGCCTGGTGGGCGGCGCAACAGCAGCGAGAGTTGGCGATAGGCGACGGCATGCTTGGATAAATCATCATAGGCGAGTAAAGCATGCCGGCCGTTATCACGGAAGTATTCTCCTATGGCGCATCCGGTGTACGGGGCAATAAACTGAAGCGGTGCCGCATCGGAGGCTGAGGCCATAACGATCGTGCTATAGTCCATCGCTCCCGCGCGGGTCAGCCGCTCAACTAGTTGGGCCACTGTGGACTGTTTTTGACCAATGGCGACATAAATACAGGCGACATCGCCACCCTTTTGGTTAATGATGGTATCAAGGATAATAGCCGTCTTTCCGGTTTGTCGGTCACCAATGATGAGTTCGCGCTGGCCGCGACCTATGGGGATCATGGAATCAATGGCTTTGATTCCCGTTTGTAAGGGTTCTGTGACAGGCTGGCGTAGGACGATGCCCGGAGCTTTAACCTCAATCCGGCGCGTTTCAGCCGTTTCAATCGGGCCTTTGCCGTCCAGCGGCTGGCCCAGAGCGTTCACGACTCGACCGAGCATGGCATCGCCAACGGGGACCTCAGCAATACGGCCTGTGCGTCGTACCTCATCGCCCTCTTTGATAGATTGCACCTCACCGAAGACGGCGGCACCAACGTTGTCTTCTTCGAGATTGAGTGCGAGGCCGTAGAGGTCGCCGGGGAACTGTAGCAGTTCTCCTGATGCGACCCGATCTAAGCCATGTATGCGGGCGATTCCATCTCCGGCTGAGAGTATAGTACCGGTCTCCCGTTGTTCGACCTGCTGGTCGTAGCCTTGAATCTGTTGCTTGATGATTTCGCTGATCTCAGCGGCACGTAGTTCCATTCGTCCCTCTCGTTAGTACGTCGTGTACGATTTGCTAGTGATCGTTTAGTTCTCTCTACAGCTGTTGCGCAAGTTGACTCTCGAGCCGTGCAAGTTGTGTCTTGAGACTGGCGTCGTATACCCGGCCTTCAATCTCAACAATGATTCCGCCTAAGAGTTCTGTTTCAACGGCAAAAGACGCTTCCACCGTCTTCTTTGTGAGGCGGCTAAACGCAGCGGTAATAATTTGCGCTTCCTCTTCTGAGAGGGCAGCTGCAGAGCGAATCTGGGCTCGAATGCGACCGAGGTCTTGATCGAGTAGGCGCTGGTAAGCCCCATCTATATCGACTAAGTCGCGCAAGCGGTTATTGTCAGCCAGAACGCGAAGGAACTTCACGAAAGTGTCATGCGGGGAAGCCTGAGAGACGACCTGCTCCACGATACCTTGGCGTGCGCGCAGCGGTAGGGCCGGTAGGCTGAGTATTTTTGCCAATTCGACATCGGTGAATAGCTGCGCCACTTGGGCGAGCTGTTCACCGATTATTTCGCCCGCCTCTTGTTCTTGAGCAAGACTGAGGAGTGCTTTGGCGTAGCGTCTAGCTGCCTTCGTTCCCGGCATTACTAACCTCATTAACCAGATTGTGAATCAAACGGCTATTATCACCTAATGTGATGTTTTTTTGAATAAGCTCAGTTGCAATCCTCACTGCTTGTTCCGCGACCTCTTTGCGCAGCAGCTGCCGTGCCGCGTCGATTTCACGTTGGGCGATGAGTTGGACCTCCGCTGTTGCTCGTTCAGCCATCTGTCGCGCTTCTTGCATGACTCGCATACGCTCGCGTTCGGCAGCCTCAATAGCTTGCGTACGGAACTGTTCTTCTTCGGCGGCGAGATTGGCTATCTTCTGCTCGTATTCTTGGCGGAGCTGTTCGGCCTCTTCTTTAGCTCGCTTGGCTTCATCCAGAGCTTGCACGACTGCGGCCTGACGTTCCTTTAGCTTTTGTTTGACAATGCCGAACGCAAATTTCCGTAGGACGAAGACAAAAATAAGAAAATTAATAGTAAAGAAGAGCAGAGTGAGCAATTGGGAGCTGCCAGCGTGCTGGCCATGTATATCCTCTGCAGGCCAGGCTGTTGAAGGGACGGTGTACAGGAGAAAAACGTATAGGCTGAGAATTATTATTGGCTGTACGGACTTTATCATGACTGTGTGAAGGGTCTCTCCAGTAGTTTCTCACTTATCTCACGGCCGAATTGAGGCAGCTGCTCTTCGAGGCTCTGACGCGTGTTTTCAATATCTTCGGATAGCATTTGCCGAAGACCGACGACAGACTTGCCTGCTTCTTTGCGCGCGGCCTCTACGACTGAGCGAGCTTGGAGCTCTGCGTCTTTGTAAATCGTGTCAACCTTTCGTCGCGCTTCAGCCCGCGTTGTGGCAAGGCGTGCCTGGTATTGTTCATTCATCTTTTCGACTTCAGCTTTGACCAGCGCGGCCTCTTTCATGGCCCCGTCGGTGCGCTGTTTGCGTGTCTTGAGCACAGAAAGGTTTGGTTCAAAAAGGAGACGTCGCAAACAGGTCCAAACGATAAGAAAAAGAACAATTTGGGCGATAAAAGTCCAGTCTGGGGGGAAAGAAAGCACCGAAGAATGGTCTCCTCTTGATACGAAATATAGAAGAAAAAGGGCAAAAACAATAAAAAGGAACGGATATAATTATTTTAGGTGCTATTATTCTGTGCCCTTTGTACTTTCATCCTTTTAAACGCTGCACAAGCCCCTCGAGCTCTTCGTTTGAATAATATTCAATTTCGACTTTTCCGCCTTTTTTTCGAGGAAGAATTTTCACTTTTGTCCCAAGGGCTCGAACGAGATCTTCCTCTACCGCACTGAGATAGATATCAGCTTTTGTCGATATGGTCTGCTTTTGCGGTGAAAAGGACTGTGTGGGAATTTCTTGAACATTTGATTGAGCCACGAGCGTTTCGGTTTCGCGCACGGAAAGGCCATGTTTTATCACATGATGGGACATTTCCAACTGCTGTTCAGTTAGACTGAGGCCAAGCAGCGCCCGAGCGTGGCCGACAGAAATAGTGCCCTTATCAACTTCGTCTTTTATTTCGTCAGGAAGATGTAATACGCGAAGAAGGTTGGTGACAACAGGACGGCTTTTACCAACGCGCTGGGCAACCTGTTCTTGGGTAAGATTAAACTCCTGCATAAGCTGACGATAGGCGAGTGCCTCTTCTATTGGGGTAAGTTCTTCTCGCTGTATGTTCTCAACCAATGCCATTTCCAGGCTTTCCGCATCGCTGACTTCTTTCACGATGACGGGAATACGCCCCAGGCCTGCGCGTTGAGCAGCGCGAAAACGGCGTTCACCGAGAATTAACTCATATCCTTTTGAGATTTTTCTGACTAAAAGTGGCTGTAATATACCTCGATTTCGTATAGACTCAGCTAGTTCAGCAATCTTTGCCTCATTGAAATAGCGCCTCGGCTGGCGTGGATTGGGGCGAATATCAGCTATGGGAACCCGCCGCTCAACTGGGGTATCGAGGGATGTACCCTGCGGAATGAGAGCACTCAGGCCTCTGCCTAGAGCACGCCTTTTCACACTTGTAACAACTTCACTCATCCTTCTGTGCCCTCTTTTTTCCCTACAAATGGACTAGCCTCCATTGCCGCTATTGCCTCAACACCCACCGTGCGTCCGATCCCTGTCCCAGGCCCTATGGATTCCGTTGGCTCTTTACGTATGAGTTCCTGAGCGAGTTCCATATAGCTATTGGCGCCGCGGCACGACGGATCATACAGGATGACGGGCATACCATGGCTGGGACTCTCACTCAGCCTCACATTGCGAGGAATGACGGTTTCGAAAACGTGCTGGGGGAAGAATTGTCGTATTTCATCGGTAACCTGATGGCACAGCCTATTGCGTGCATCAAACATAGTGAGCAAAAGGCCTTCGATTGCAAGGTCGGGGTTCAACCGATCTCGGATAATGTCAAGCGTTTCCAATAATGACCGGAGCCCTTCAAGGGCATAATACTCGCACTGAAGCGGAATAAGCACGCTATTTGCGGCAGTGAGCGCATTGATCGTTAGTAATCCTAGAGAAGGCGGACAGTCAAGAAAAATGTATCGATAGTCAGAACCGTACTGCTGAATGACATTTTTGAGACAGTATTCTCTATTTTCGACATTCAGCAGTTCCACTTCTGCACCGATGAGGTCGTGGGTTGCGGGAATGATATCGAGATTTTCAATAGCAGTCTTTTGGATGCTCTCTTGAAACGTGCACTCTCCTAAAAGAAGGTGATAGATGGTAGCAGCATTAATGGTTATGCTGGCGCCAATACCGCTGGTCGCGTTCCCTTGGGGATCGCAGTCTATAAGGAGGGTTTTATCTCTAGAAATACCGATTGAGGCAGAGAGATTGATGGCCGTAGTTGTTTTTCCGACCCCGCCCTTTCTGTTCGCAATGCAAATAGTTCTAGGCACCTCCCTTTCTCCTAACACATTAAGGGAGGGAAGAAAACAAGCGCTGTAAGCAGCTATTTAAAAGGTGGTTTGTTGAATATTTTATCTGGATTCCGCATGTTTCACGTGACACATTTATCTCCTTCTTCCTTGTTTCATGCGAAACATGCATCAACCATGTTTCCTGAAGAGTAAGGCGCATCTATCCCCCTCTCCATACGGAAGGAGGTAATCATGGGTGCTATCCAAATCAAAGCTTAATGCATGGCAATCTGTATCGCCTCTTCCGTCGGCCTTCCCTTTGCGAGGACCTCGCATCGCTAGTGCTATACCGTCCTTTCTAAGCAAAGGAGCAGAATAAGCAAGAAACTGAGAAATGCCCCACGTAGCCCGTGTTGTGACGGTGTGAAATGCAGAAACCATTCCTCTTTGTTTCGATAGATGTTCCGCCCTTCCCTCGTGAACCCAGACATTCTTGATTCCTGTTGATCTTGTTACTTGTTTAAGGAAATTAGCTCGTTTTCTACGCGCCTCTACAAGTACATACTCTCTCCTTGGCTCTAGTGCTGCGAGTATGAAACCTGGAAACCCCGCTCCGCTGCCCAAATCGACAAAGGAACCTCGAGACGGCAGTAAGTGTGAAATAGCGAGCGAATCAAGAATGTGCCTCTGAATCACCGTTGTAGTGTCATGTTGACCCACAAGATTAAAAACCAACGCCCACCGTTGGAGTTCAACCAAGTAAAGGTTCAAAATACTAAGGGTTACGGGAGAAAGTGAAAGGTTTAAGAAATCTGCGCCTTTCAGCAACAGAAATAGAGCATCCCGATCCATATAGTTAGACAACTCCGGCCCGTTTCAAGTGCACAGCCAGTAAAGACAAGGCCGCTGGTGTCACCCCAGGAATACGTGAGGCCTGTCCCAGAGAGCGTGGACGTAGCGTGATGAGTTTTTCCTGTACTTCTGACGAAAGGCCCCGAACGTCTGAATAATTCATCGAGTTCGGAATGAGAGTCTGTTCCAGACGTTTAAGGCGGTTTACGACTTCTTCCTGCCTACGGATATAGCCGGCATACTTTAAGCATATCTCTACTTCTATACTCGCATCTTTGGAGAGAGGAACTGGAGAGGGACTCATAGTTTGGACGTTAGCAAAGGATAATTCCGGACGTCTCAGCAATTTTGCAAGCGATGTCGGAGTTTTTATTTCAGCTGATCCCAAAGAAGATACCAGTGCGTTTACATCATCATTTGGTGTGATAATAGTTTCCTCGAGGCGCTGTGTTTCTTTTTCAATTTCAGCCTTTTTTCTTTTGGTCTTCTGGTATATTGGAGAGTCTATGAGACCCACTCTATACCCGATTTCTCTTAGTCTGAGATCTGCATTGTCCTCCCTCAAAAGTAATCGGTGCTCGGCCCGCGACGTAAACATACGGTAGGGTTCTCCCCCAACTCCCTTTGTTACCAAGTCGTCGATAAGAACACCAATATAAGCTTGATCTCTTGAAAAAATCAGAGGAGCTTTGCCTTGGTTACTGAGGGTAGCATTAATACCAGCCATGAGTCCTTGCGCCGCCGCTTCCTCATAACCAGTCGTTCCATTAATCTGGCCTGCGAAATACAGGCCTTTTATTAGTTTGGTTTCTAAGCTGGCGTATACCTGGGTTGGGTCTGCGTAGTCATATTCAATGGCATAGCCGGGACGCATGATCTCTGCCTGCTCCAACCCCTGAATTGAACGAACCATGCTGAGTTGAATATCGAGCGGTAGACTTGTAGAGAGGCCATTGGGGTACACTTCGACAGTATCTCTTCCCTCTGGCTCAAGAAAAATCTGATGTCGCGGCTTCTCTTTAAAACGCACGATTTTATCTTCGATTGATGGGCAATAGCGAGGTCCCCGGCCTTCCATAACACCGGAGTACATAGGTGAGCGATCAAGCCCGGACTCAATCACAGCATGTGTGCGTTCATTCGTGTAGGTAATATAGCAGGGGAGTTGTTCCTGTTTTATCGCCGCTGTTGAGAATGACAGTGGCGGCGGAGGGATGTCTCCATACTGCGGTTCCAAAACGTCATAATTGATCGTTCGACTGTCTAATCTTGGACATGTCCCGGTTTTGAGACGACCAATTTTGAACCCCAGCTCACACAGCTTACCGCTCAAGCCTTCGACCGAAAAGTCTCCTGCACGTCCGGCTGCATAGTTCTTGAGACCTACATGGATGAGTCCTTTTAGGAAGGTTCCCGTTGTCAGGATGATCGTCTTTGCGAAGAAACGCTCGCCAATCTGTGTCTCGACTCCGTTGATGGCCCCATTATCAGTAATAAGGCTTTCCACGCTGCCTTGTCGCAGGGTGAGATTTGGAGTCGTCTCGACAGTTTTTTTCATATAAAGCCGATACAGTGTCTTATCAGCCTGCACACGTGTGGCTCGAACCGCCGGTCCTTTCCTGGTATTCAAAACGCGAAACTGAATACCGGTCTCATCAATTGCTCGTGCTATCTCACCGCCGAGCGCATCGATCTCCTTTACAAGATGGCTTTTGCCAATCCCACCAATTGCCGGATTACAAGACATCTGACCAATATGGTCAAGATTTAGCGTGAGCATTAGAGTTTTGCTACCTAGTCGTGCAGCAGCAAGAGAGGCCTCTATTCCGGCGTGTCCCGCCCCGACAACCATAACGTCGTAGTCCATATATCCCAACTATCTCTCGTACTACTTGCCAATGCAAAAGTTTTGGAACACGCGATCAAGGATATCTTCGCTACTCACGTGTCCGGTTATCTCTCCAATATGATCGAGGCTTGTGTGTAGATCAACAGCGACGAGGTCGAGAGGGACGCCGCCTTTGAGGCTGGATTCTGCATTTCCAAGACTTTGAGTTGTCTTCACAAGCGCACTTTGATGACGCATTTTCGTAATGAATGGATAACTTAAAACGTCGTTCTTACCGATTGTACCTTTCTTCTCATCCAACAGGTCTCTCCCGCCTCCAAAAATAACATACTGGATTCGCTCTCCCAAATCTTTCATGCCGGTCCCGTATTTGGCGGAAATATGGATGAGAGGCTCTTGATCGATACGGCTTATTAGGTCAGCTGGATCAAGTTCTTGAGGAAGATCGCTCTTATTGACCAAAAGGATGCACTTTTTTCCTCTGAGCTTTTCACAAATCAGTGCATCACTTGCGTCAAACGGCTGTGCAGCGTCAAAAACTGCAAGGATCAGCTCGGCCTGTTCGATCCCGGCCAGCGCGCGCTCAATACCAATCTGTTCAACCTCGTCCGTCGTGTGTCGAATACCCGCTGTATCCCATAGCACGAGAGGAAAATCGTTTACGAGAACTGTTTCTTCAAGAATGTCTCGAGTTGTGCCAGGGACTTTTGTAACAATGGCCCGTTCTGTTCCTGTTAAGAGGTTGAGCAAACTTGACTTGCCGACATTGGGTTTTCCAACGATAGCAGTTCGGACTCCATCTCGGTAAACCTTGCCCTGCGAAAATGTGGCTTTTAAGGATTCTAAATCACCCCGAATTATGACGAATTCGTTCTGCATATCCTCCTGGCTGTGCTCAGGAATGTCTTCTTCAGGAAAATCTATTAAGGCTTCGAGATGCGCAGTCAGTGTGAGGAGCTTGTCCCGAATTTCACCACACGCGTGTGAGAGTCGACCGGCTAAGTGCTCCCAGGCAAGGTGTAGCCCTGTCTCATTTGTAGCCTGAATGAGGTCCAAAACTGCCTCAGCTTGCGCGAGGTCCAAGCGTCCGTTGAGAAAGGCTCGCTTGGTAAACTCGCCTGGTTCAGCAAGGCGAACGCCTTGGCACAGAATAGACTCCAATACACGACGGGTCAGAAAATTGCCGCCGTGGAGGTGTACCTCAACCGTATTCTCACAGGTGTAGCTTTTGGGGGCCCGCATAAGGATGATCGCCCCTTGATCAATTGGTGTTCCGTATGGCTTATCGAGAATCCGACCGAGGTAAAAGTGGTGTGAATGCTGCTCTCTCCAGGCCGTATCGGGCAGAAACAGTGTTTTTATTACGGTTTCCGAAAGAGCGCCACTGATTCTGATAATAGCAATGCCACCTTGCCCTGGGGGAGTGGCAATAGCTGCGATCGTGTCATGTTCGTACACGACTCCTCGCTCAAGAGGTTACGATCGGGCAACGCTTCGCGGCCGCTCTCGGCGGGTGTTGCCGCCGTTCTCCGGAACAATGGAGAGCCGCCGAAGATGCCCACGCCCCCCACTTCTGGTGTCGACAAGTGGGTCGTCTTCAAGAACTAAATGCACAACGCGACGATCACGAGGACTGAGCGGATTTAGGGTCACAGTTTTCCTGCGGCGTTTCGCCCGCTCTCCTAAGCGAAGGGCTAAACTTTCGAGGCTCTGCCGACGCCGTTCTCGGTAGCCTTCTGCATCCAGGAGGAGATGCGCTTCTTCTTCATCACCCCGTGCGACCATACGATTGAGCAAATATTCGAGCGCATCGAGCGTTTGACCTTTTCGACCGATGATTAAGCCCCCTACGGTATCCTCTATGTTAATAACACCTTCTGCTCCTTTGACATCGAGTGAAACCGGCACTTCCATCCCCATAAGACGCAGGGTTTCTGTAAGGGCGTGGCATGCCTTTTCTCCAGTCTCTTGAGAGACCGGAGCAGGCTGAGCATGTGATGCTGAGGAGACAGAACGGCGTCGAGCGGGCTGCTCCGCGGGATGTACGGCCGCTGACTCAGGTTCTAGCTCCTGGGGGGCGAGGGTACTGCGAAGTGTTGCCCGGACCCGTGCCTTTTTCCTACCAATACCAAGAAATCCTTTGGTCGCCTGGGCGATGATTTCGATTTCAACCTGATTTCGTTCTGCCTGGAGTTGCGCGAGGGCAGAAGCAACCGCCTCTTCAATCGTTGATCCTTGGGTTTCAACAGCACTCATTACGTCTTTCCCCTTTTATCACGCATATTTTTTCGTATACCAGTGCTGCTGGGCCACACTCAGAACATTATTGATGAGCCAATACAGTACGAGTCCCGCTGGAAAACTTATGAACATGGCTGTGAAGACTACCGGCATAAGGAGCATCATTTTCTGCTGCATCGGATCCCCAGTTGTGGGGGTCATCAGCTGTTGAACAAGCATCGATCCACCCATGAGCAAAGTCAGGACCGGGATACCCGGCGGCTCAACAAACGGAATGGCAAGCGCCCCAAGTCGATCGGGCTGCGACAGATCCAAAATCCAGCCGAAAAAGGGGGCTTGGCGGAGTTCAATCGCATACAACAGACCCTGATAGAGTCCGATGAATACGGGAAGCTGGACCAGCATGGGTATACATCCACCGAGCGGATTCACCTTATATCTTTTGTACAGCTCCATCGTTTCCTGGTTCAGCTTTTGTTTATCGTCCTTATATTGCTCGCGTAATCGTTCCATCTGAGGCTGAATTTTCTTCATCGCCGACATGGATTTGAAGCTTTTGTTGCTCAGCGGGAAGAATACCAGCTTGACCATTATGGTCAGTAAGATAATAGCGACTCCATAGTTGCCCGTCACTGAATACAGCATTCTAAGCAGCAATACTAATGGTCGGGCAATGAAATGAGCCCAGCCAAAATCGATAGCACGGTCAAAGGCTGGATTGACCGCATTGAGGGCAGAAGTCTCCTTTGGACCAAGGTATAACGTATACGAGACGTTTTCTCCGCTCCACGGAATAGATAGTCGCGCCTCAAACGTTCCGTTGTCCTCACTGAAGAAGAGACGTGCGTCTCCAGCTTCTTTCTGCTGGCCCCCTAAGGGCATCATTCCTGCCAAGAAATAACTATTGGTAAATCCAGCCCAGCGGATATTTCCAGGTCCATAGATTTCTCCAGCTTCCCAATCGGAAGCGCTTTCATACAGAAACTTTCTGCCGATAAGGGCAACCGGTCCATACACACTATAATAGCCTGATTGACTTCCAGAACGAGATTCTTCGATCCAAGACAAGGAGAGAGATGATGCCTTAAACGGCATATTAGAGACCTGAACTTCAAGTCCTACGCCATGCCCTTCTCCGGAGAAAGAGAACGTTTTAGTAAAATGCACGCCTGCCTCAGTCACTCCTGAGAATATAAGGTTGCCCTGATCCTCGGCGAGGAGAAAGAGGGGCCCGCCTGTGATCACATATGGGAGCGTGACGTCAGTGAGCGTCCTGTCTTTTCCTTCAATACGGACACCGAACGGTAGCTCTCCATAAGGCCCTACGCTGACTATTTCCAAGAGAGGACTGTCGGGTTTGAGACTCTCTGGATACTGCTTGAGGCGCAGACTCTTCAACCGCCCTCCTAGAGAAGTGAACACTGCCTTATAGGCATCGGTTTCAACAGTAATCTCTCGTACTTGTGGGAGCGAAACTGGTGAGCGTTTTGGCTGCTGAATAGGAGCCTGTTCAACTGCTTCGCGTGGTTCCGAAGGAAAGATTGGCCGTTGAACTGCAGGGGGGGGGAGGGCCGGATCGGCATGGGTGAACCGTTGCACAGGTGGATGAGCGTCGGGGCGAGGGTAAATATACGATATAAGTACCTGATATCCAATGAGAATCAGGACGCACAGAACAATAGCAAGAAGGCTTTTATTATCCATAGAAATTCTGAAAATATAGTTAGGTAGATCACGGCACGAAGTCTATTCCGCCTGGATGCCATGGTTGGCATTTGGCCAGCCGTCGAATTGAGAGCTCGATTCCTCTGAGCACTCCATGTTTTCCCACTGCGTCAAGCGCATACTGAGAGCAACTCGGATAGAAGCGACAAGCCGGACCAAGTACGGGAGACAGCATCATACGGTATCCGAGCAGTCCACCGAGCAGTACTGCTTTAGAAAACCGAGCGACGCCTTGAAAGCCTAAAACGAGCAGAAGACGAGAGATTTCAGTCAGTGCGTTAAGCAATGGGAAGAACCCTCTCCAGTTCCTTGACTATCTGCTCAAAAGATAGTCCTTTAGCCGCTGATTTCGGGATAAGCAGGATATCGCATGCCGGAGAAATACGCGCCTGTCGCATCCGAAAAAATTCGCGCAGCATCCGCTTCATTCTATTCCGAGTAACCGCCTTCCCGAACCGACGAGAAGCCGTTATACCGAGACGAGGATGGCACTGCCGTGCAGAGGTCGTGATAACGACGAAATGACGACTCTGCCGTCGTTTCCCCGTCTTTTGGATAGCGAGAAACTCTGGACGAACGCGGATGCGGGCCGTTTTCGGAAAAGCGTACCTGCCGTACTCCGTGGTCAGCGTCGTGCTTGTTTTGGCGGTATCAAAACGCTTAATCGTTTGCGCCCTTTTGCGCGACGACGTTTGATGACCGCACGTCCGCCTGCAGCCCTCATCCGAACCAGAAAGCCGTGCGTGCGTTTTCGACTGGTATTGCTTGGTTGATAAGTCCTTTTCATCGATGCTCATCCGTTTATAGGGTGTTGTGTTTCAGTGATCGTACATCTCAACATACCGTTACCCGGATGTCAATTTTCCTCATGTGGAAACTCAGGTTTCACTTGACGGGATAACAAAGCCGCGACGACATCCTTGGGCTGTTTTCCCGCATACAACAGCGCTGAAATTTGATCAACAATAGGCATTTCTACGGCCATACGGCGGGCTAAAGCAAGAATTGACCGACAATTCCGGATTCCCTCTGCGACAGTCGACATACTCTGCTGGATCTCTTCAATCTTCTCCCCTTTTCCCAGCCGTATCCCAACACTACGATTACGGCTGAGATCACTCGTGCACGTGAGGATGAGATCACCCATACCAGACAGACCCGATAATGTCTGTGGGCTTGCCCCCATTCGTATTGCCAAACGCACTACTTCAGCCATTCCTCGCGTGATCAACGCGGCTCTTGCGTTATAGCCGTAGCCTAATCCATCACTCACTCCCACTGCGAGAGCGATCACATTTTTGACTGCGCCACCGACCTCAACGCCAATGAGGTCAGTCGTAGTATAGACGCGGAATGTGGGTGCGGAGAACGTCTCCTGTACGATCTTTGCGAGCCTCTGGTTTTGCGCTGCCGCGGTGACTGCGGTGGGGAGTCCGCGTGCCACTTCTATTGCAAAGCTCGGGCCCGAAAGAACGGCGATCCTGTGTAGGAGCTGCTCCGGGAGCGTGTCCCTCAGCACACCGCTCATGGTTTGGAGGGATTCTTCCTCAATGCCTTTACTCGTACTAACGAATAGTGGTGTGCCGGCAACAACCGGACCAAGTTCTGACGCCGTGGACCGGACCGCATGCGATGGAACAGCGAAAACAATAAGCTTAGCTCCAGCTCCTGCTTCCGCGAGGTTCGTAGTAAAGCGAAGAGTTTTTGGGAGACGAATATCTGGCAGATAGGCTCGGTTTTCACTGGTTCGTTGCAGTTGTCGATACACGGCCTCGCGTCTGACCCACATACAGACATGATGGCCGGCAGTGTCTAAGAGGCAAGCGAGAGCTGTCCCCCACCCCCCTGCACCAATGACTGCAACACGCATAACTGCTCAAGAGTATCGAACCTGCCTGAGTATTAAACCCGAATGACTCAAGAAGACTTCCAGCCAATTACACTGATCTGTCGTCCGGATTGCGGACCTTCTCTCCGATACGAAGTAAATTCGACCCGATTGCAACAAGTACAGGACCCCACACTCTGGATCTGCTCATCCGGAATACCGGCCCAAGTCAATTGCGCTTTGTTTATGGCCCGGAGGTCAAGCAATCCTTTTCCGTCTTCTCGAGCGGGCCATGCCTCTTTTTCCCGATCTCCCCAACGTTGGAAAAGCGGCTTCCCTACTTCATATCCGACTTCGTAACAGCACCCGCCTATCGATGGGCCCAAGGCAACCCAAAGTTGGGATGGGTTGATGTACCACTTTTTCGTACATAGCTCTATTGCGCGCAAGCCGATCGCTTTTTGGGTTCCTCTCCAACCGGCATGTAAGGCAATGGCTATCCTCTGTTGGGGTGCGACTATAAGTATAGGGACACAATCTGCAGTCATAATACCGAGCAGAACCCCTGCATCAGCGGTGATCATGCCGTCTGCCTCTACTTTGGTCGTTTCTCCTTCCGTTCCCTTGATATGCACAATATCATTGCCATGCACTTGTTTAAGCGTGTGGGGGAAGAGACCGGAAAAGGTCGGAATAGAGGGCGCGCTATCGTCAATATGATGCATTCTTGGAAGACGCCGAGAGAAGCCGTGGACGAGGCCTGGAAAGTGCGCCCATCCCTCAGCATGAAGCCATAATTGCTGGTTTTTGGGCTTTCTCATAAAGAGGGCTAGTCTGAGGTTGCTTCACCGCGTTTCTCCGTTTTTTCAATAAGGGCGAGAGTTTCTACCTGATCTGTCTGCGGAAACATATCGAACGGCTGTATTCGTCCCACGGCATACCCGGCTTGGGAGAATCGATCAAGGTCTCGTGCAAGAGTCTGCGGAGAGCACGAGACATACACTAGCTTTGGTGCATTCACGTGTATTACCGCAGAGAAAGCCTCCGGGCTCAACCCTTTACGCGGTGGGTTGAGAACAACCATGTCAATTGGCGGCAGGTTGAGTGCCACTTCGGCGACTTTCTCAGCCGCGTCCCCGGCAAAGAAGCGCGTATTGTGATAACCACTACGCCGTGCATTTTCTTTGGCAACGTTCACCGCACGCGCATTTTCCTCAATACCGGCGACCAGCTTTGCCTGTGACGCCAGGTACAGGGCAATGGGTCCAATTCCGCAGTACACATCCAGCACAATTTCTTGTCCGGTGAGATTGCCCCAGCGCACAATGGTCTCGTAGATCCGCTTTGCCATAGGCGGGTTCACCTGCGTGAATACATCAATCGGGACATTGAGGCGTAAATGGCCAACTTGTTCCAGAAGCGAGTCACGTCCCCGCAGCGGCCGGAATCGCTTACCCCAAATCACGTTTCCCGGCTGCTCGTTGATATTGTGAACAATTCCGCTCAAGGATGGAAACTGCCGCTCAAGCTGCCGGGTCAGTTCCTGGACTTGAGGAAAGTGCATATGCCGAGTGACCAGCATGAGTAATGCTTTGCGTTGCCAAAAACTATAGCGCACGTCTATATAACGAAGTTGACCGGTATCTCGTTCTTCGTCGTACGGAACAATGTCCAGACGGTCGATAGATTGTTTGAGGAAGGACAGAATTTGGTTAATTTGTTTCGGATGGACAGGGCAAGCCGAAATATCAAAGACCTTATGCGTTTCAGGCAGGTACAGGCCAATCAGGGTCTCCCCTTTGACACGCCGAATGGCTAATTTGACCCGCGAGCGGTAGCCGAACTTCTGAGGAGACGCAACCGGCAGAGGGATGCTGATACCACTGAGAGAGGAGAAAGCGGCAAATGCCCCATGTACAATCTTTTGTTTTTTCTCAAGCTGCTGATCGTACGGAACTGCGACAAACGGGCAGCCGTAACAATGCGGGTGGTGTGGACACGGCGGCCGCCAGGGTCTTTCAGAAACAGCCGAAACACGTCTTTTCTCGCGCTCTGGCCCTTTCTGAGACGGCTTAGCCGGACGCTTCGCGTACGGGGACTTTGTGTACGGTTTCCCGTCCCGAGGTTTACGCGGTCGTGCGTTTCGCTGGTCTGCCACCCTGGTACACTACAAAGCCCCTCAGAAGGCGTCAATGATGGGCAGGTGGTCCCCCACCAAGGCTAACGGATGAGAAGAGTCCATTTTCTTCCCATCTGCTCTCCATCATTCTTTAGTGCTGAGGCAATAGATTATCTCGGCTTTCATACGATCAGTATCCCCTGTTCAGGGTGCCATCGTCATTGCATGCGAGGTCGCCACATACGAAGCCTGGACCTTCGCAGGTGATCCCACCGAGGCTGAGAGTGTCACACTGCTCTCCTGGATCAATGCTCCCATTACTCCACAGGGAAATTTATTCTGCTACGGGAGCGGTCTCACAATCATTCGCATCAATAGTACAGCGATCGATGCAGACTAAAGAGCCCGGTGCTCCTACTCCTTTCCAAGAACGGGATTCACAAAAGTGCCGCCAGACGGAATAATACTCAAGGTTCCGAGCGAGATAAAGGCTTGTCCGGTAATGGTGACAGTGATGCCTGTAGAAATATTCAACGCAGGAGGAGCGTCAGCAATGATCCGTGTTCAGCCGGTGGTGAGACCGGCAATAACTGTGACATGCGCCTGTCCGTTGTCGTCTGTGATAGCAGCTCCGCGATTCGAACAATTTATTGGGTCGCAGGTACTCGGGTCCGTATCTTTCTGCATGATCGTAATATCGTTGAAATCGACTGCGAAGGTCACCCGCGCGTTGCGCAAGGGAAACTCTTGAGGATCGAGCAGTGTCGCAGTGAGGGTTAAGACTGTGGGGTTGGCGATGTCCACGCCAACGGACAAACTCAGTCGTCCGCGTGCCTCAAAAACAAACTCTGAGCCTCAATTGGAAGGTTACACTTTATAAGTGTTCAGCAATTTCTTTTGCGCTTAAAAATTCGAAGCACGTCTTCCCGATGTCTTCGATACACACAAACTTGACTTTTCCGCCAGCAACTTTCTTGTCCGTCTCGATCCCCATCCGTAGGCGTTCTTTTGCAAGATTTGTGGGGATATCAACCGGCAGCCCTGCTTGTTTAATCAAGCGGCAGACCCGCTCGCTAGTCGTGGAACGACACAGACCGCGAAGCTGAGATAGACGTGTGGCAAAGACCATCCCCAGAGCAACGGCTTCCCCATGCAGAAAACATTGGTAGTCCGTTGCACTCTCAATGGCATGGGCTAAAGTATGGCCGAAGTTAAGAATAGCCCGATAATCCCTTTCGGTTTCGTCTTCTTCCACCACGAGCGCTTTGAGCTGGCAACAGGTTTTGACAATACAGGTTAAGAGGAAGGGATTCAGGTCGAGTAGCACCGAAAGCTCTTCTTCCAACAGCAGAAAAAGCTCCGGACTGAGAATTACGCCGTATTTAATAACTTCAGCTATCCCTGCCACAAATTCGCGTCGTGGCAAGGTTTTCAGGGTCTCGACATCGATTGCGACCATGCGCGGTTGGTAAAATGCGCCGATCAGATTCTTTCCAGCAGGATGATTGACCGCAGTTTTTCCCCCAACGCTCGCGTCAACTTGGGCTAGCAGTGTTGTCGGGACTTGAATAAACGGCACTCCGCGCTGGAATGTCGCAGCAGCAAAACCGGTGAGGTCTCCAATGACACCGCCGCCGAGGGCGAGAAGGGGGGATGTACGCTCAAGGCGTCCCTCTACGAGCTTGTCATACAGAAAGGCGAGCCACGTCAAGTTCTTATGCTCTTCACCGGCAGGAATTTCAATGACTACGGGGTCGAATCCCGATGCGCCAAGCGTATGAGTAACGCGCTCCCGATAATGTATGCCAACATGCGTGTCTGTCACGACTCCAATGCGGCCGGCAGCAAAATTTTGCTGGTTGAGAAGTTGCCCGAGCGCAGCGAGGAGGCCTGACCCAATATGGATGGGGTATGACCTGGTCCCGAGATTTACTGTGACGGTGTCCATTGCGCTATTTTCTACGCCGCGTGGCTCTTTTCGGACAGTGCTACCAGCGCAGCCTCCACAACAGCATCCGGGTCTAAATACGAAGTATCGATGCTGAGGTCGGCTTTTGCATATGCATCAGCCCGATCCGCCATCAAAGTCTGTATCTTTTCGAGTGGTTTTGGGCCCTGTAAAAGCGGGCGCGATGTAATATTGCTGTGGAGACGCTGGAGTATAACCTCTGGGCGTGCGGTGAGACAGACGATGAGACCGCTCTCTTTCAGCATCCTGGCATTTCCCGCATCCATGACCGCTCCGCCGCCCGTGGCCACCACTATGTTTTCCTCTTGACAGATACGTACGATTGCCTGTCTTTCCCTTTTTCGGAAGGCTGGCTCTCCTTCTGTCGCAAAGATTCGTGCAATCGATATGCCCGCCTCTTGTTCGATAAGTGTGTCTGTATCCATGAATCGGCGTCTGAGTTGTTTGGCAAGACGTTTACCAACGACACTTTTTCCTGTTCCCATAAAACCAGTTAGGATGATGTTGCGGATCAAATGGGAGGCCATGAGAATTGTCTCACATGTTCAACGAAGCGCAGCGGTTCACCGGTACTCATTCCTCCCTCAGTTCCGCCCGAATTGTTGCTTTGGCGAATGAAGCCTGTATTATGGTTAAAGGCCATCTCGTCATGCACCTGCGAGCCGGAGAGTTTTGCAGTGGCAAACCCGAACCCCACCACCACTTCCTTCGTCGACTGCAAGCTTAACAGCTCCGAGCCGAGCCGCCCATCAAGCTTGCGGTCCCACTGAACAAAACTCCCCAGCCCTGGCGGCAACCCTGTTGCCGCCACCTCCACCACCCCACACAACGTGTTGCCCTGCTTTTTACGCTGATCAATCAGGGCAATAATTTTCTTCTCCGCTCCCCATCAGCCAACCGCACCGCGGAAACTTCAGCTTTTTAGCAGGTGCGGTCGTCATGACCCGGACGCGTAACGGCAATATTCTCGTCTTTATCATCAGTGAAGAAGCGTAACATGTAGATGACGTTTAATTCACAGGACCTTTCACAACCCGCCACCTGTCCCTCCGTGCATCCTCCTCCCGGCTTTCAATCTCTGATGTCTGAGTGTATAGGGGCGGATAGGGTAAATCTCCGCCCCTATAGCCGTCTCTCCATGTCCACCACCACCCCACCACCTTACCCCACCCCTGATAGAGACGCTCGGAAGCTCGGAACCAAAGAGATCCGTCCCTCGATTCCACCACCCCACAACATCTGCATGGCCGCAATTGGCGTCCAAGCCTCCGAGTGTCTCGACCCTTTAGGGCTTTTTACTCTCTTCTCAACTTCCTCCTGATCTATGAGAAACCCACAGGTCTAAGAGCTCCCTCGCAACTTCAACCCCACCACCGTTGAGCTCTTAGGCTTCTAGGTTTTCCGATTCTTCCACCATCATCTCCATCAGAAAGCTCTTGGAAGCCTTCTCTTTTGAAGTCTCTTTCACTTACACGTTGACTTCACCACCTGGCCGATTTTCCCACAGTTGGTTCGCCGAGGGTAAAGTCGTAGTCAACACACCAGCAACAACCGTCGATGTGAGAAAAATTAAGAGTTCATCTTTTGTCCGACCGTCGTCTTTCCCTTTAAATAGCAAGCCTGTACCCGAAGTGTTTCTCAGATACGGAATACCAGTCTCACGCCGGTCTAAGGAATCTTGTAGGATGCCGTGCAAAACGAAGGTTGCTCCCGCACCGATTAAGACTGTTGAATTCGTTGTTCGTGAAAAGACGTCGGGGATACTTGGAACCGTGGAAGAAGCAGCTGTTGTGGTAACGCTTGAATCTGCCAACGCGCTACTTTCTGCCTCGATTTCCAACAGAACATACCCGTCAGAAGAGATCTGTGGTGTCACCTTCAAGGCAATACCGACATCAAATTCTTCAAACGCATCGCGGCCTCCGGAAGTACCGGCTCCTCCAACAGTCAGATTTCCTGAAGTGACAGGCACCCGCACTTCTCTGCGCGACTTAATCAATGCTTCTCTATTATTCAAAGTAACGACTCGAGGGCGGGAGATCACGGGGGCTTTCCCTTCCGACTCAAGGGCACCTAAACGTGCCGTGAGCGAATTCGTGCCATCAAGCGAGCCAAGGAAGAGATCCAATGTGGATGCTCCTGCTGTAGCAGGAAAGTCGGCAATAAAGGGGATTCCACCAATACCGATGGTACCTGGAAAATTTAGATCTGTTGGATTTCCTGTTTGCGGACCTGCGATATGTTGGTATCCCCATTGGATTCCAAGTGGGCGGTTACTGTTTTCACTTATCGTGACGATATACGATTCGATAAGAACTTGCGGCGTTTGGACATCAATGTTGCTAATCAGCTCTTGGATCGCACTAATGTTTTCTCGGACATCACGGATGATAACAACATTCGAAGTCTCATCAGCGGCAATTGTCCCGCGTGGAGACATGAGGGCAACCTTGGTGCCGCCACCTCGGCGGCTTTTTCCAGATTTTTTCGCAGCCCCGCCCGATTTCCCGGGCCCGGACTGACGGCCAATCAGGGTAACAAGATCGGTTGATTTGACATAATAGATTTTGACATAGACGGTTTCCAACGGTGCGAGCTTCTCCTGTGCTTCTTTGGCTTTGAGTCGAGTGCTGCGCTGCTCTCCTAATCGCTTGGTGGTTGAGATAGTGACGATATTGCCGGATTGGACGCTTTCTAATCCATTTGCCTGCAGTACAACGGCGAGTGCTTGATCCCATGGGACATCGACTAAACGGAGGGTAATCTTCCCCTTCACGTCGTCCGTAGAAACAAGGTTCAGGCGACTCACATCGGCAAGAATCCGCAGAACATCGTGAACATCGGTATTCTTAAAATCCAGCGATATCTTCTGTCCTATGTACTGTGGTTGAGCTGGTGTGAACTCGGGAGCAGTATATTCCTTACGACTAAAGGCTCTTTCTGGTATTGGATCAGGTGCGGACGGAGCCGGAGCGGCTGGCGTCTCTGCTTGCGCCAGCTGACGAAGAGGGGATGCAAGGGGATGCGGCACCTGATCAGAGTGCGACACCGGAGCGAGGGGTGATTGTCCTATGCGTCCGGGGGGGGATGGAAGCTTGTCTCCGACAGGCTGGGCTTGGGCTAGCTGATCAAGGCGGGCGTTCTCCGCGATAAAAAGGACTTGAGCGTTTTTCTGTTTTGGAGCGGCTTCCGCCGTTTTCTCTCCCAGCGTGGCCGTCAGGACGACACGACCGCTTTGCACGGAGAATGGGGGTAGCTCTTCAGCTACTACGTCTATGACGAGACGCATTCTCCCGTCATGACTCCTGACTCTGACTGCACCAATAAGGGGGTCGTCAGCCTTATAGATTGCAACTTGAGACAGCGATTCGATCGGGCCTTTTATATCAATGACGATGCGGCTCGGCTCGCGTAGAGGAAAGTAATTGATGTCTTCTGGTGGACGCGAAAAGCGAAACACTACGTTTCGTTGGCCAGACGCCGTAATCACTCGGACCTCGTGAAGCTGGAGCGGCCCCGTATATGTTGGTTCAGGAAGTGATTGTGGCTTAACCTGCCGTTCAGAAGGAGCCGGTGCCAGTGTTGCGGGAGGGGGTTTTGCCGCAGTTACTCCCGTTATCCTACCTGATTGACGAGCACAGGCCCCAGCGGCCAAGCAAACCCATAAAAGGACTGCTACCTTTGTTTTGTGCCCGTATAGCAAGCTCCGCATCCCCTCATACCCACGTTATTTAGAACACTGGTTGTTTATTTCTTTGCGTTTGTCCCACCACCATTGGGGGTTGAGTTCACAATCACGAGTTGCAGCTCGCGCTGCTGTACCTGGCGTTTGCGGTAAAAGTCTGTCTCGTACTCTTCGACCACGATCCGTCTCGGTTCTATTAACTTGATGACCCCTCCGTTGGAACGGTGCTTTCGATTCCCTTACGACCGCTTGTTTTTGAGCAGTGTGAAACGGAGATAGGAATGGGTCACGTTTTCCTGCTGGATTATAGAAATATGGCTCGCTTTCTGCCTCTTGTGCATACGCGTAAGGCGTGAGAGATCCGACCGAGAATGACCCCCAGAAAAAGAGCAGGGTCATGCTCAGCAGAGTGCGTGCAGAAAGACCTTTTTCCATTACGGCTTATTTCCGTTTATTTTTCTTCATTCCCGCTTATGCTTTTTGCTTGGCAACCCGCTCACGCTCCGTGTGGTTCAGAAAACGGTACGTTGTCACAGAAAAAGTAGCGTCGACCTTAATGTGACCGCCTACTGGCCGGGGCTCCTCCGCTGTTTCCCTGTTTCGGCAGCATCATTCTTCAGTTGCTGGACATACGTTGGGATCAATGCTTCGATGAGAAAGCGTTTAACTTGGACTCTGGGCCCCTTTTCTCCTCTTTCTTCCTCTTCTTGGAGAATTTGAGTTTTGTACCTCTTGTGCGGCTTCTCGAATTTCAACATTCTGAAAATATAAGGAATTCACTCGACCTCCACTATCTTCATTGGGCTTGAACCAACGTCGAGGCTGATATAGCCTTTTTCTCCTCCAAACGGGAGAATAGTATAAATAGGCTTCAATAAGCTTTCAGCGGTCTTTCTTAAGCATATCATAAAAGTCCTAACAACAAGGTATTTCCAGGACTTAGTATGCAATATAAAAACTAATTTGTCAAATGTTTAACACCAAATGTTTCACGAATCCTTGCTTCGCTTCTGTCGCTCTCACACTTCCTATCGGCAGGAATAGTGAATTAGTTTATCGTGTTCCAGAGTCTTTTATTTCGCGCGTCCAAGAGGGGGTTCGCGTTGTCGTTCCTGTAAGTAGCCGGAAAATAACGGGAATCATTGTTAGACTCAATTCTCACTCAGGAGATGTCGATCAACAAAAAGTAAAGGATATTCTCGATCTTATAGACGAAGTTCCTATTTTCACTCAATACATGAGATATATTTGGGAATGGATATCAAAATATTATTTTTCTTCGCCGGGAGCTACCCTCCAGACCATGATTCCTCGTACAGCTCGTAATCAGAGTGCCTTATTCGTGACACTGCCTAGAAAGAAAAAAAGCAGAAAGAAGAGGACGCCTGTATCAGGAGGAGAACGAAGCGCTGATGATTACCAGGAGAAAGAAAAGACGCTAGTTGATGGCCTCAGTGGTGACGAGAGAGACTTGCTCTCCTATTTGAAAGAGAAGAAGCGGGTGGCTGTCAGGACTCTACAGCGCCGGTTTCCTCAGCCTGTTCTTAGAGAGAAGCTCCAGCATCTTGAGCTGCTTAACCTTATACGGGTGACGGAGTCATTCTCCCGACCTCGGAATATCGGTGGATCTGGAGAAGCAGATAGCAGACTGGTTGACGAGGCTCGGGATATTCCTGAAGAGAAAGCAGAAGGGGCTCAAGGGGAAGCTCTCACTCTGACTGATGCCCAGCGAAATGCGTACAGTGAGATAGAGAATTCGCTAAAAAAGGGCGAATTTCGAGTTTTTCTTCTGTATGGAGTCACTGGCAGTGGGAAAACAGAAGTTTATCTGAGAGCGACAAGGCAAGCAGTAAGGCAAAAGAAAAGTACGCTTATCCTTGTCCCAGAGATTGCACTCACGCAACAACTCGTTACTCAGGTCCAAAAACGTTTTGGCAGTAGGGTTGCTGTGCTTCACAGTGCAATGACGGATAAAATGCGTTGGATCGAGTGGAAACGTATTGCCCGTGGGGAGGTGTCGGTTGTTGTTGGTGCGCGTTCAGCTGTCTTTGCCCCGCTGATCGATCTTGGATTGATTGTCGTGGATGAGGAGCATGAAACAGCCTATAAGCAGGAAGACGGAGTTCGCTATAATGCAAGAGATATTGCAATTATGCGAAGTAAAATCTCATCCTGTCCTGTAATTTTGGGTTCTGCGACGCCCTCCCTTGAGACCTATACACACAGTCAAACACAACAATACACTGCCTTGACTCTTCCTGAGCGTGTTGCATCACGTCCCTTACCAAAAGTTGAGATTATCGATCTCCGAAACGAGGCCCGATCTGGGAATGCGGCTCCCATCTTTTCAAGACGCTTAAAAAACGCGCTCATTGCCAACCATCAGGCTGGAAAACAAAGCGTCCTGTTTCTCAATCGGCGTGGATATGCGAATTATCTACAGTGCCGCCTGTGCGGTGAGGCTCTCTCGTGTCCGCATTGCAGCGTGACCCTGACCTTTCACCTACAGCGGAGAGCGCTGTGCTGCCATTATTGTGGATTTACCAGACGTAGCACTGACGAGTGCCCTGCTTGCCACGAGCCTAGCCTGGTTGGGAGCGGGATCGGAACAGAAAAGGTTGAAGACGCACTCAAGAATTTTCTGCCAGAAGTCCGGATTGCGCGGCTTGATCGGGACACTGCAAAGCGCCGGGGAACGCTTGATCGAATTTTGCGCGCCTGGCGTGGGCATGAGTTCGATGTATTGATTGGAACCCAAATGGTCGCCAAGGGCCATGACGTTCCCGGAGTTACCCTCGTCGGGGTGATCCTCGCTGACGTCACGCTCAATCGACCGGACTTTCGGGCAGCAGAACGCACTTTTCAACTGCTGACGCAAGTGGCTGGAAGAGCGGGACGGGGTGAGGACATCGGGAAAGTCATCATCCAGACGTATGCGCCGAGGCATTACAGTATTCGGTGTGCTGCCCAACATGACTTCACTCGATTCGCCGCTCAGGAATTGCGTTATCGCAAACGTCTGGGCTATCCGCCTTTCACGCGGATGATCAATATGCGCTTTGAAGGACGAGACGGACAGCGGGTCGAGTCGAGTGCCACGCTGTTCGCCCAGCAGCTCAAAGACATACTACAGTCTGCTGAATTCGTCTCGGCAGGTCCATCAGGCCTAGCGATATTGGGTCCTGCTCCTGCTCCCATCGAACGCATCAAGGGACGTGCGCGTTGGCAATTGCTGGTCAAGGGTCCCAATCGTCCGATGTTGCATTCCCTGGTTGAAAAAGCACGTGACGCCTTTGATCAGGCCAACCCCCCCAGAGGGGTGCGAACAATCATTGATGTAGATCCGTACAGCGTGGTATAGAGGGGCAGCATGATTCGAGAGATTTTGACCTATCCGGACCCACGCCTCAAGAAAGCGGCAACAGAAGTGGCCAATATGGACGGCAGCCTGGCTGAGTTGGTCGAGGATATGGTCCAAACCATGTATGCAGCCCCAGGTATCGGGTTGGCCGCGACCCAGGTCGGTTCACAAGACCGCATCATTGTCATTGATGCGCATCCTGACGAAAAGGGGAAAGAGCTGCTCAAACTCATCAACCCGAGAATCACCACGAGCGAGGGTTCTATTGTATGGGAAGAAGGCTGTCTGAGCGTGGTGGATTATACCGCCGAAATCAAACGCGCTGCCAAAGTTGAGGTCACAGCCTGGACGCTGGATCAGGAAGAGATTACGTTCCAGGCCGAGGAATTACTTGCCGTGTGCCTCCAACACGAACTCGATCACCTCACTGGAAAGTTGTTCATTGACCGGATTAGTCGGCTCAAACGTGAACTCTACGCGCGCCGGGTAAAAAAACTGATCCGAGAAGGCCGACCACTCGAACGCCGTAAAGAATCTCTGGGGATCTGAGGCGCGCGTCTTTTGCTTTGTCCTGTTTTGACGCAGGATTCTCGATCCTTGCCAGAGTCTGCAGTACTCCTGTGATGACAATGTCTGTTCCGCCTTCTGACTTGTCCCGACCTCTCCGGCTCGTTTTCATGGGCACGCCAGATTTTGCCGTTCCCTCGCTCCAGGCTCTCCTCGATAGCGAGGATGAGGTTGTTGGCGTCGTCGCGCAACCCGGTAAGCCGTCTGGCCGTCGTATGGTCCTCCATGCCCCGCCCGTCAAGAAATGTGCGTCTGCACATCAGGTGCCCGTTTTTCAGCCGCAAAAGATACGCAGCGCCGAGACGCTTGCTCACCTCCGAGACTGGCAACCCGACCTCATTGTTGTCGCTGCCTACGGGAGGATTCTCCCACGTCCGATTCTCGATCTGCCGCCATACGGTTGCATCAATGTGCACGCTTCCCTCCTCCCCAAGTATCGGGGCGCTGCTCCTGTTCAGTGGGCGATCGCCCAAGGAGAAACACACTCCGGTGTCACAGTCATGAAAATTAGTGAGCAAATGGACGCAGGTGATATTCTGCTCCAGACACAGGTCGAGTTAGCAGATAATGAAACTGGCGGGAGTCTGCACGATAAGCTCGCTATTCTTGGGGCGCAGACGCTTGTAGAGGCACTGGCGCTCTTTAAGCAAGGGAAACTTTCTGCGTCTCCCCAAAACGAAGAAGCGGTTACCTACGCGCCTATGCTCAAAAAGGAAGATGGGCAGATCGATTGGACGCAGGATGCGGTGAGCATAGAACAACGCATCCGGGCGTTCCATCCCTGGCCGTCTGCTTATACTTACCTCGAGGGTAAGCGGTTTAAAATCCTTGGCGCTCGTGTTGATAAGGAAAACGTTTTCGCTTCATCTGCCCCTGCCGCCTCTGGTTCGGTAATAGGTATCGCAGCAGCCCACCTCTCTATTGCAACCGGTGCAACCGGGAAAGGCTGTCTCAATGTTCACACTGTTCAGCTTCAAGGCAAGAAGCCCCTCCCCATTTCAGAGTTCCTGAAAGGCCGAAATATAGTGCTAGGTCTTCGCCTTGGTACATAAATACGGCAACCTGTTGACGGGCCACTGAGGGATATGAAACACAAAAGTCAGGAGGAGAACGGTCATGGAAAAACACTACTCAATGGATGATGTAAAGGCTCTTGCTGAGAAGTACAAAAACTGGGGTAGGTGGGGCGACGACGATCAACTTGGGACGCTCAATTACGTTACTCCACAAAAGATTATTGAAGCCTCTAAGCTCGTCAAACAAGGCAAAGTGATTTCTCTGGCGATCCCCTTTGACGATAAAGGCCCCCAGACCGGTTCTTTTGGACGCTTTAACCCTATCCACTTCATGCTCCAAGACGGAGCTGACATCACTGTCGGTGCACAGGATCATTTGCCAAATATTCAGTATACCGCTGACGCTGTGACCATGCCGCTCCAGTGCGCCACCCAGGGGGATGCCCTGGCCCATATCATGTACCAAGGCCAAATGTACAACGGCTATCCGG